>JBNKKR010000016.1:0-69640 GCA_050291935.1 Desulfocapsaceae bacterium
GCTAATCCGCTCTATTTTATTAAGGCGCAAAAAGAGCTGGTGGCCTGGTTACGCAGCGTAAGCCAGGCAAAAATTGTGTGCGGAGGGGCCGGTTTTACCATCCTTGCCCGGGAAATATTTGATACGCTTGAGCCGGATTATGGAATAGTCGGCGAGGGGGAGCGTTTTGCAGAGCTTGTTGATGGTCTTGAAGCAGGGCTATCAGTCGAAAGCATACCCGGGGTGATGACCGCAACCGGGTGCGCGCAGCCTGTCCCCTGGAAGGGCAAACAGCTAAGATCCATAAATGATTCCAGGCACGCCGGTTTTTACGTAAATCATGGTGGAATGCTGAATCTGCAGTCAAAACGTGGTTGTTCGTTTCGGTGCATCTATTGTCCATACCCACATATTGAGGGGCATAAACACAGGCGGGTGGACCCGGATGTCGTGGCCGATACGGCCTGTTCCCTGCAGGAGCACGGGGCAAAATATTTTTTTATAACCGACTCTGCCTTTAATTCGGATGTTGAGCATAGTGTGACGGTGGCAAAGGCCTTTAAAGAGCGAGGTGTGAGTATACCGTGGGGAGGTTTTTTTGCACCCATCAGATTACCGGATGACTATTTTGCGCAACTTAAGGACTGTGGGCTTAGCCATGTCGAGTTTGGCACCGAATCCCTATCCGATACCATGCTTGCAACCTATCAAAAACCCTTCCGGGTAGAAGACGTTGTCGCAGCCCATACAAATGCAGTGGCGGCAGGAGTCCACGTGGCGCATTACTTTCTTCTTGGTGGACCGGGTGAATCCACTGGGACAGTGACGGATACGCTGGATGCAATTGAGCGGCTTGAGCGTACGGTCCTTTTTTTCTTTACCGGGATCAGGATCTATCCCCATACAGCCCTTTATGAAATGGCGATAGAAGAAGGGAAAATAACAAAAGAAACCAATTTACTTGAGCCCTGTTATTATCAAAGTGATGCTATTGCTCCCAAAGATATAGAGGCCTTGGTGACCAGGCGCAGTGATGGCCGGATTAATTGGGTGGTTGGATCGGGTGGGGAAACCGCAGCAGACATTGTGCGCAGAATGCACGAACGCGGCTTTTGTGGGCCGTTGTGGGAATATTTGATTAGCTAAGAAATGGGCGTAGAATGTTTGAATTATTTTCTTGTACCTGTTACAAACAGATCACCGTGTAATGGCTAGTATGGAAAAGTGGTATAAATTGCTTTTTATAGCAACTGATGATGATGGCGGAGTCACGGCGCAGGTGAGCACCAGTAGTGACTCCCCATGGTTTTCCGGGCATTTTCCGGGGGATCCCGTACTGCCGGGTATCGCGCAGTTGGACATGGTGGTTGAATGTATTGAGCAGGCCACCGGTAAAAGATTGTTGGTGCAAGGTCTTAGTAGAGTAAAATTTAAAAAACTGATCCGACCTGGAGATGTTTTGGATATTCAGGCAACGGTAGGAAAAAGTGAAAAGAGTTTTAATTTTCAAATAATTAATAACGATAGACCGGTTTGTTCCGGCAAACTTGAGTTACTACGCAGAAAGGAGCAATGAAGATTTATGGCTAGTGAGAATAGCGAAACCGTCACCCGTATTGCTGGAATTATCATTAATGAGTTGAAGTTGGAGGATGTCACCCCTGAGAGCTTTGACAGCGATCTGGATTTGGTGGATGAGGTAGGGATTGATTCCATGGATCTGGCCACCATTGCTTTGGTTTTACGAGACGAGTATGGAATTCGCATTGATGAAGACGATTACCCCAAACTGACCACCGTTCGTATAATTGCCGATTATATTGACACAAAACTTGCTGAAAAAGAGTAGGAGATTTTCCTGCAATGAGTGCAACAGCATATAAATTTTCAGATATTATCGGGGTCCCAGCCATTCGTGACCGATTTGCCAAGGTACGAAACTACTTTTTCCTTCGCGAATCCACCTACGATATGTCCAATCGCTGTAATATTCGCTGCGAGGGTTGCTACTATTATCAGGGGGAAAAACATCTCTTTGCAGAAAATAGTAATGTCCAGGATTGGCAACAGTTGATGGCAGCGGAAAAGGAGCGGGGGATCACCTTTGTGGTGCTGGCTGGTGCGGAACCTTCCTTTGTCCCGGAGCTCTGTAAAACCTGTTTTGATGAGATTCCACTGGGTTGTATTGCCAGTAATGGCATCAAGGCTCTGCCCAGGGAGATCGACTATCGTATCCATATCTCGGTCTGGGGAAATGATGCCACCAGTTTGAAAATCCGAAAGGCAAAAGATATGTTGCAACGACAGATGGAAAACTATGCCGGTGATGACCGGGCCATCTGGGTCTATACCTTTACCCCCATCAATATTGATGAAGCCCTGGAAGTGACGGAGAAACTTGCCGCCAATAAGCAGCAGATCACCTTCAATATGTTTTCGGCTCCCGTTGGCTATGACGGACCATTACGACATAGCCCTGAGACCTTGGCGCGAACCCGGGCAACCATGATGCACTTGCTTAAACAGTTTCCGGATACTGTTATTTATTCACCTTACAATGCTGTGGCCCATACAGGCGAGAAAGGGTTACACGATCTTTTTTCCTGTTCCTATCCGCGGATGAATCCATCAACGGATATTGGACTTGGCAGATCGTTTAGGCAGTATCGCACCGATCTGCACTGGGACAGGGCGGCGGCTTGTTGTGTGCCTGACACCGATTGTGCCGATTGTCGCCATTATGCCGCAGGAAGTGCGGTGGTGACCGCCAGAATGTATCGTCATGCCACGAATCCGCAGCAATTTTCCGCATGGCTGGATTATGTGGATACCTATCTCGCCGTGTGGGTGAAAGGGTATCAAAAAGGTGAGAACCTTTGTAATGAATTAGTAGAACCTCCCAGGGAAGGTAAAGAAGAATAAAATGAAAACTGTTAGTTCCTTGCTCGATGACCAGTGGTACGAGCGTTATAAAAAAATATCAAGACTCGATATCCGCAGTTCAATTTATGATGTGACAGATCGTTGCAATTTGCGCTGTAAAGGCTGTTTCTTTTTTTCTTCAGGTGAGCATGAACGTGCTGCCGAAGAAAAAGATGTGAATAAATGGCACGCTTTTGTGGAACAGGAGATGGCACGCGGGGTCAATCTTGCCATTTTAATTGGTGGTGAGCCAACCCTGTGTATGGACCGTATCGAGGCATTCTATAAGCGTTTGCCCACTTTTTGTGCGACCAATGGACTGATCAAGGTTCCACGTGATCGTTTCCCTGATATGATGGTGGGTCTTTCCCTTTGGGGGGATGCTGAGGATGAAACCATTCTGCGCGGCAAAGATACCTTTGCCATCACCAGCAAAAATTATGAGGGTGATCCCCACGCCTATTATCTGTATACCATCACCCCCAAGCAACTTGGAAAAACTGAAAAGATAATTAAAAAGATTCAGGACGTTGGGTTGAAAGTACATATGCAACTGCTTTCCAACGATGAAGACGTCAATGGCTTTTCCTGGAAGCCCGAGGAATTGGTGGCCGTTCGTGATGAAATGGACGCCATGTTGGATGCATATCCCAAAACCGTCGTCTCTTCCAAATATTATCATAAGGTGATTACCACCGGTCTGATGCTGGGACGGAAGTTCGGGTGGAATGAATGTCCATCGGTGACGATCATGCGTGACAATCGTGACCCTCAGCCCAAACGTTTGATCAACTTTGTCCGTTGGGCATCGGATCTTAAGACTGTTCACCGTTGTTGTACTTCTGAAACCAGAGACTGTTCCACCTGTAAGGATGGCGCTGCCCATATGAGCTGGGTGATGGTCAATAAAAGGGCGCATATCGATACTCCGGAGACTTTGCAGAACTGGATTGAGGTGTATGAGATGTTTGCCAAGCTCTACCAGTTTATCCCGTGGTAATACAAGCTTATGGCTGTTCAATGTCCGGTTATTTTAGGCTATGACGCAATCACCGCGTTGGGGAGCGACTTGGAAGAGGCCTGGCAGCAGGCCCTTGCCGGGAAAAGTGGCATTGCTCCCCTGACTCGTTTTCCTGTAGATGAGAGCTTTCCGGTGCGAATAGCCGGGCAACTCCCGGATATTGACCACCTCGATTTCCCTTTCCTTAGTGCGCGCCATCAGGCCAGTTGGAGTTCCCCCGTATTTAAGTATGGAATGCTTTCTGTGGCAAGGGCCCTTAAACGAAGTGGCGTGGCTATCACCAAAGACATTGCTTCCCGGGTTGCTGTCACCTACAGCTCGGCCGTTGGTGGCCTTGACGCCGTTCTTGCATCGGACAGGCGCTTGCGCGAAGAAAAGAGATTACCTCTTCCTTACGCAAATCCAAATTCCTGTATCAATATGGTTGGTGGAAAAATTGCCATTCAGACGGGGGCGCAAGGCCCCATAGTTTCCCCTATAACCGCCTGTGCAACAGGACTTACTTCCATGATCACCGGGGCCATGTTCCTTGCCCAGGGGAAGGCCGATGTGGCGATTTGCGGCGCTGTCGATTGTGCTCTGGTGGAACCCATTGTTGCCGGCTTTCATACCATGAATGGGGCATATAATCCAAAAGAGGGAGAGGAAGATGAAGCGCCGGAACGTGCCAGTAGACCCTTTTCCATCAATAGGCGCGGCTTTGTAATCGCTGAAGGGGCGGGTGCAATAATACTGGCAAGTGCTGAATTTGCCAAAGCACACGGACTTGACCACAGCATGGAACTTGCCGGTTGGGGGATGAGCTCCGATGCCCATCATTTTGTGGCGCCATACTATGAAACCATAAAAAAATGCATGGAAGAGGCCATTGCTGATGCCGGGTTGTCAGCAGCAGATATTGATGCGGTAAATGCGCATGCTGCTTCAACTAAGGTGGGAGATAAGGTGGAGTTTGACGCCTTGCAGGCGGTTTTTGAGAATAAAACTGTCCCGGTTAGTGCCAATAAATCGCTGATAGGTCATGCCATGGGCGCTTCATCGGCCATTGAATCGATTTTTGTTTTCCAGGGGATGCGGGATGGGCTGTTAGCTCCCACCATAAACTATCAGGCGGATCCTGAAATCGAAATTGATTGTGTCGCTGAAGGAAAAAGGACGCTTGAGCAGGAGTTTGTTCTGAAGAATTCCTTTGGTTTTGGCGGTTGCAACAGTTGTGCTGTGTTTAAGAGGGTGGGCTAAGATATGAAAGCGCCATTAAACAGGAAAGTTTTTGTTTCAGGTATTGCCGCTGCAACTGCCCTGGGCAAGGATTTTGCCACAACATGGGAAGCCGCGTTGCAGGGGAAGGCTGGGTTTACCAGACTTAGCAAGTGTGCCACTACCAGCAGAAGCAATGTGGTGGGTGAAATTCCGGGTTGGGATCCATCGACGTTGCCATACAGCAATCCCAAAGAGCTCACCATCTGGAATGCCGATTATGTCTTTCTCACCATGGAGATGTGCAGGCAGGCCCTGGAAGACGCAGGACTTGTTATGGACAAGGAGACAGGGCCGCAAACCGCCTGTTTAATTGGATCCGCCCTCAATGGTACCGATGCTTACCGGGTGGCCATGGATAATTATATTACCCGTGGACCATTTAAGGTAAGTCCATATCTATTGCCTAATGTATGTGCCAATTTACCTGCCGGAAAAGCCGGGATGGAACTTGGGTTTACCGGGCCTATTTTTTCTCCCCAGGGGGCCTGTGCTTCCGCCAATCATGCCATTGGACTTGGGGCAAGGATGATTCGTGATGGTGAGTGTGAATTTGCCCTGGTTGGGGGTGTTGAAACCTGTCTGGTTCCTGAGATTATCCAAGGTTTTGCCAATATGCTTGCCACCATTAAGGTGGGAGAAAAGGACAGGGCGTATGCAGATCCCACCCAGGCATCTCGTCCCTTTAGCCTTGATAGAAAGGGTTTTGTATTGGCTGAAGGCGCCGGCGTGTTGTTGCTGGCATCTGAAGAGAAGATACAGAGCCTGGGACTTCCCAAAAAGGCGGAAATTGTGGGTATAGGTATGACTTCGGATGCCAAACATTTCACCAGACCCAATAAGGAGACAATTGTCCGTGCCATCCATGGCGCAATTGATGATGCTGAAATAAGCGCCAGCGATATTGGATCGGTAAATGCCCATGGTACCTCTACTCCCACTGGAGATGCAACCGAAGTGGAATGTTTGCGAGAGGTCTTTGGCAAAGATGTGTCTCGAGTTCCCGTATCCGCCAACAAGTCACAGGTGGGTCATAGTTTGGGCGCTTCTGCTGCCATTGAGGCGGCACTTTCAATTACCGCCATGTCGGAAGGGCTGGTTCTTCCCACCGTGAACCATATTGCTGATCCTGCATTTGAGGATATTGATGTCGTGCCAAACAAGAGTCGAATGCATAACTATGAGCATGTGTTGTCCAACTCATTTGGCTTTGGTGGAACCAATTGCTGTATAATTTTTCGAGGCTGCAAGTAAGGTATGCGACCAAAACCTTTTCGTCCCAAACAGTTGGCCCGGCATCCAAGCCATGTGCTTGATCAAAATAGTGGTCTTGTCTGGCATCGTTGTCAAATGCGGACGCTTTATGTGGATACCGATCGTTCGCAGGTTGTATATCATGCCAATTACCTGCGTTATTTTGAATTTGGCAGGGCTGAGTTGATGCGGGAATGTGACTATCCGTATAAAAAAATTGAAGAGAGCGGCTATATCTATCCAATTATCAAAACCGAATTAAATTATTTCACTCCACTGGTCTATGATGACCTTATGTATATCCATACCCGTCCCGCCAAACGTGAACTGGTAAAACTGCAGTTTGACTATCTTATTACCCGGGCAGAAGATGAGGAGATTATCTGTACCGGCTTTACCAAACATTGCGCTGTTAACGAGAAAGGGATCCCTGTGGAAATTGACGAGAAAACCATTGCACTCTGGGAACAGTTTCCCTTAGGTTGATATGGCGGGTCGTATTTCAATTTCCGTTCCTGTTTATCCTTGGTTTTATAACCACCATTTTGTCGGGAAGACCATATTTCCGGCCGTGGAAATAATGCTCCTGCTGGCGGAAGTCGCCCATGAAGTGGCACCTCACATCCCACTGCAACATATGGTAGAGGCGCGTTTTTTACGACTTCTGGAAATTCCAGATGGTAGCAAGGAACTTGATCTTTTGGTGGAATATGAAGAGAGTCCTTCGGGGCTTCTCTGTAAACTATTGCAAAAAGTGCAGTTTAAAAAAATGAGTAGAACTGTGGTGTATGCAACGCTTCGTTTTGCCCGTACAGCAAAGAGACCAAACGCAGTACAGAAAGCAAGCACACGAGAAGATGATAAACAAGTGGATTGTAAACGTATTTACAAAGAGCTTGTTCCCTTTGGCAAGACCTATAGGACTATTTGTGGTCCCTTACATTTGCGGGGGAAGAGGGCTACCACGACATTGCGTGCTGCAGATGTGGGACATACCCAAAAGATGGAACCGGTGCTGGGTTCTCCCTTTCCCCTTGATGGCGCCATGCATGCTGCCTGTGTTTTGGGGCAGTGCGTGGCCGGTTTTGTCCCTTTTCCAGTGGGCTTTGCAGATCGTGTTATCCATAATCCCACAGTGTGTGGCGTGGACTACTTAAGCACCGTTGAGCTTGTCTTGCAGGCAGAAGATGAGCTGCAGTTCAATTTAGCAATTTTTGATTCTTTGGGGCATGTCTGTGAAACCGTTGCCGGGTTAGTGATGCGGGATGTGACTGGAGGGAGGGTTACACCTCCCCTGGATCTTCCGGATTTGTTAGTTTCTCCATGACAACCCGAACCAGCCAACGGGTAAAAATAATAGAATATTTGGCTCCGGAAAAGTACATGCCAAGGAGAAATACAAGGTGAGAAAATCCGTAGACCAATGGGCCGCCGATCACGGCGATAAGTGGTTCGTTGAGCTTAATGGCGATAATACCTAGCAGTGCAACCGCCGGCCATCCAAGTAAAGAGGCTAGAATGATTAAGATAATTCCTGTGATAACCCCAAGGGACGGCTTTTCTTTAAATGCGGAAAGATCTGCTCTCTCTTCTATTGCGGACTGCACAAAGCTTGTTTTGGCAATTGTAGATAAGATCTTTTTATAGAGTGTTTTCATAGCCTGTTTTTACCTCACAATGTCCATGAATGCTATCTTTGATCCACAACAGTTTTTCGATAAAATCTATTGTATTTCTGTGGATACAAGAGAGGATAGACGGATACAGGCCAAAAAGGAGTTTGATAAGCTTGGGATTGGGGACCGGGTGGAGTTTGTGCTTGTTAAGAAACATCACAAAGATCCTGAACAGGGCATTTTTGAATCCCATTTTTCCTGTTTGCGTCGGGGATATGAAGCGGGAGCTGAACATATTCTTATCTTTGAAGATGATCTCGTGGTGGATTATTTTCAGGAAGAGCGAAGCACTCAGGCCATAGCGGAGCTTGCAAAGCTTTCCCGGTGGGATGGCTTCTATTTGGGCGCGATTGTAAGTAGCAGTAAACGATGTGCAAAACATCTCAGCAGCATAAGGTACCGTTGTCTTACCCACGGTTACGCCTTAAATCGCCCATTTGTCCAACAAATACTCAAAAAATCCTGGCAAGGGGTGGCATATGATGGCTTTTTAAAAGAATATTGCCACCATTGCTTTGCACCTATTCCCATGATCGCCTTTCAATCGACGGCAAAGAGTGATAATACAACATTTCAACTTGACAGGATTCGGCGAATTTTTGGTGGGCTGAAGTTTCTGCAACGGGCCAATGAACTCTTTTTGCGCTATAAGTATCCGGTTATTGCCTCCCATATCCTTTTGTTGCTACTTGGACTGCTGCTCATTGTGACATGGTAAAATTGTTTAACATACCGCTCTTTCTATTGGTGCTGCTGACCATTGTTCTCAGTGGCGGGGGCGCCTTTTTACGCCTTGAGATGGATACGGATATTGTACGGTCATTGCCTGCTGATTCTGCCGTGGTGCGTGATGCCCTTGCTATCTTTGATAAACATCCCATTCATGATCAGATTGCCATTGATATCCACAGTAGTGATGAACAAAGCAAAACATTGCTAGCCTGTGGGCATATCCTGGAAACAGATCTTCTTGCCAGTGGTTTATTTCTGGAAGTAGGCAGTGGTGCTGTGGCGGATCGTATTCCAGAGCTTGCCTTGCATGTGGTTTCGCATCTTCCTCTCTCTTTTTCTGCTCGGGAATTACAACAGGAGATCGCTCCCAGGTTAGAGGCGGATCATATAGAAAAGCGCTTGCAGGAGATGGTTGAAAAACTCAGTGGCCTTGAAGGAATAGGGCAGGAGAAATTTTTGGCCAGTGACCCTCTTGGGTTTATGGAGCCGGTGATGGCAAGACTTGCCATGTTGGCTCCTTTTTCTGGTGTGCAGGTTGTTGAAGGCTTTGTGATCTCAAAAGATGGTAAACATCTTTTACTTACTGCAAAACCAAAGGCTTCCGGCACCGATACAGCTTCGGCAAGACAGCTCGCCACGGTGATTCAAGGGGCAGAGAAACATCTAAACGAGCAATTTGCAGGACAAAATCCAACAATCACCCTCACTCCCGTTGGTGCGTATCGGGCAGCCCTTGATAACGAGCAGATTATTCGCCATGATGTGAATTTTGCCCTTTTTCTTTCCATGTTGGGCATCTGTTTGTTATTATTTGCAGCTTTTCCAAGACCCTTGATTGGCCTGTTCTCACTTGTCCCGGCTCTATTTGGTACAGCGGTCTCGCTCCTTCTTTTCTCGTTTATTCACCCTTCTATTTCCCTTATGGTGTTGGGATTTGGCGGGGCGATCATATCCATCACCGTCGATCATGGGATAGGCTACCTCCTCTTTTTGGATCGTCCCCAAAAGACCAAGGGAAAAGAAGCTGCCCATGAGATACGATCCATTGGTCTCCTTGCCGTACTCACCACCTGTGGGGCCTTCTTAACCCTTAGTGTGAGCGGTTTTCCTGTTTTTGTCCAGTTGGGGCAATTTACCGCCATGGGAATGCTCTTTTCTTTTCTGTTTGTCCATTTTATCTTTCCCCATATTACCCCGTCCCTCACTGGGTCCAAACGTCGCAGGTTGCCATTACAAAATATTGTGGATCGTTTGTATAACACTGGAAAAAAAGGATTTGTCTGTGCTGTGTTGCTGGCATCGATGTTACTCTTTTATGCAAAACCGGATTTTCAGGTAAGCCTTGCAAGTATGAATACGGTGAGTGAACAAACCCTTGCTGCTGATACCCTTTTTCAATCCGTTTGGGGCAATGTAGAGCAAAAGGTGGTGTTGATGCTTTCCGCTGATTCGGCCGGTGAGCTTATGCAAAAAAATGATCAGTTACTTGGAACAATGGAGGCTTTTGAAAACAGGTCTTCTGTTGCCAAGAGTTTTGTGACTTCGATGATCTTTCCAGGTAAGCAGAGGGCCCGGGAAAACCATATGGCCTGGAAGCAATTCTGGAATAATACACGTGTGGCTACGCTTGAGCAGCATCTTATGACCCAGGGAGCCAGATTTGGATTTAGCAAGCAGGCCTTTGCCCCGTTTTTGCAATCGCTTCGTCCTGAATATGTGGTGGAGCCACCAATGCTGGATCCAGCCTTTTATCCCCTCTTTGAGATTATTGAAAGTGAAGGCAAATTGAATGCGTTTGTTAATATTAACAGGGGAGAAGGGTACAATTCAGAAGAATTTTACACCCGGTATCACAGTCTGGGGAAGATATTTGACGGTCCGTATTTTTCAGCACAACTGGCCGATATTCTGTTTAGAAGTTTTTCCATAATGCTTGGCATAATAGCACTTGCAATCCTTGTCTTTCTTCTTCTCTTTTATGCGGACCTCAAACTTACCCTCCTCACATTGCTGCCTCCGCTTTTTTCTTATATTTGTACCTTGGGAACCATGCATCTTTTGGGACAGCCTTTGGATATCCCGGCTCTTATGCTTTCAATTGTGATCCTTGGCATGGGGATTGATTATTCTATCTATTTGGTGCGGGCCCATCAACGCTACCGGGAATCCAAGGATTCTGCCTATGGCTTGATAAGAATGACGGTCTTTATGGCCGGCGTTTCCACCCTCATTGGGTTTGGCGTACTCTGTTTTGCAAAACACAGTTTGCTCCGTTCCATCGGGATAACTTCTGTGCTGGGAATTGGCTATTCTTTACTGGGAGCATTTGTGTTGTTACCTCCGCTTTTAAACTGGTACTTTGCCAGGAGTGCTGACTGTGGAAATGACGTAGTACAGAGGGTACGCATGCGATATCGTCTTATGGAAGCCTATCCTCGTATGTTTGCAAGATTTAAACTGAAAACAGATCCCATGTTTGCAGATTTACCGGATTTGCTTGCAAAAAGGAGGGAGAGAATCCGTTTGATTTTAGATATTGGTTGCGGCTATGGAGTTCCCGGTTGCTGGTGTCTTGAATATTGCACAAATGCAAAACTGATCGGTCTTGATCCTGATCTGGAGCGTACACGGGTGGCAAGGCTGGCCATGGGAGATCGGGGGAGGGTAATAACCCAAATGGCTTCCTCGCTGCCCTCGCTAAAAGAACCTGCAGATTTGGTTTTAGTGCTTGATATGTTGCATTATCTAGATGATGCTGCAGTAGGGCAACTTTTTACAAACTGTTTTTCTGCCATGGCGAATGATGGGATACTTCTTATCCGGTATGTGATTTATCCCGAAAGTCGCGGCGTTTCCTGGGCCTGGCGCCTAGAAGATATGCGAGCCAAACGGTGGGGGGAAAGGGCATATTATAGAACGCGAAAAGAGATGGCACTCCTTGCTGAAAAAACGGGATTTGTTGTGGAGACAAACTCTGTCACCACAAGTGATGAAGAACTTGTATGGCTGCTTGCAAGAGTTGAAAGAAAATGAAGGAGAAATGGTCGCAGGCGGAAAAATTGGGGATGTTTTCTTTTGGTTGTGCACTACTCCTTCTCTTTGTGTCGGTAAAGTTGGCATTACTTGTTCTTATTCTTTTTCTTTGCTGTTGTATGATCGCTCCATTTGTTCCCGGATGGGGATTTTTCCAAAAGGTTATTAATAAAGGAAGCAGTACATGTGCTGGAGTTGTGCTCAGTTTTGATGATGGCCCTTCTCCTGAAACAACACCGATGATTTTGGATTTGCTGGATCGATATGGGTATAAAGCCATTTTTTTTGTTATTGGTGAAAAGGCGGAAAAATATCCGGAATTGATAGATGCAATCGTAAAAAAAGGCCATGATATTGGCAATCACTCCTGGAAACATGACAGCTTTCTTATGTTGCGTAGCAGGCAGAGCTTGTTGCAAGATCTTGCAAAGACGCAACAGCTTCTCGAAAGTTATGGTATTCAGCCACGTTTTTTTAGACCACCTGCCGGGATTACAAATCCACGGCTGCGAGCTGTATTAGTAAAACTCAACCTCCAACTGCTAACTTTTAGTTGCCGTGGTTATGATGGTGGGAATAAAAAGATTTCTAACTTGTCCAAACGATTGCTAAAAAAAATAGCACCAGGAGATATTATCCTTTTGCATGATTCTCCGCCACAAGGGCAGAACAGGGTTGCAGATTTACACAAAGAGCTGGAGATGTTCTTTGTGGGGCTTAACAGGAGGGGCTATGCTGCTCTTTGTGTTGATAGCCTGATACAACATGACTAGCCCAAATTACTCTTACCATGGATCCGGTAGACCCCATGCAGATCTGTTATTGTACCATTTCTGATACTTGAATTTGATAGATCAGGAAAGGTGAGCAAGAAGGGGCCATTTTTCTTGACCTGGGCCCTTTTTTAAGAGAAGCTAAGAGTATAGCGTTGGGGAGTGTTACCTTTCCTCTTTCACCTATTGACGATAGAGCAAATTTACTATGGCAACTGTTTTAGCGACAAATACCGTGCAAAGGGTTTTTCTTTGCACTCTTTTTTTGGTGCTCTATTCAACGCAGGTATATGGCGTTTTAGAAGATCCTACATCTTCTCCAACTGAAAATACACCGGTATCAATACAAAAGGTTAGGACAATTATTGTTGATAATTATTATCCGTACACCTTTGCAAGCAGCAATGGGGAGCCGGATGGGTTCAGTGTAGATTTGATGCGAGCTGCAACACAAGTAATGGGGTTGGAACTGGAAATTCGTGTGGACACCTGGGAAAGGGCACTACATTCTTTACAAAGTGGAGAGATCGATTTTCTCCCAATGATGGCCTATTCGAAGGAAAGGGATAAATCTTTTGATTTCTCCGCCCCCCACACCATTGCTTATGACGCCTTTTTTACAGGAAAAAACAGTGGTAGCATACACTCTTTGCAGGATCTTAAAGGGAAGAAGATTATTGTTATGAAAAATGATCAGGCCCACGATTTTCTTATTTCTTCAGGTGTGGTGAAGGATGAAGATCTGATCTTCATCGACAATTTGCCCGATGGACTCAGGCGACTATCTGCTGGCGAAGGTGATGCAGCACTGATGCCAAAACTGGTGGGACTGGTCCTTGTTAAAAAACTGAAGCTAAGTAACCTGAAGTTATCACCGGTTGTTATTGAGTCATATAACAGACCGTTCAGTTTTGCCGTAAATGAAGGTAATCAACCGCTCCTTGAACGTTTTAGTCAGGGCTTGAGCATCCTCAAAACAACAGGGCAGTATAACGAAATCTATGAGAGATGGTTCGGCCCCTTTGAATCTTCAGCACTTAGTGTAAAGAGTGTATTGCGCTATCTTGCAGGAGTAATAATCCTCTTCCTGTTCTTAGGTGTTGTATTGCTGTTCTGGACCTTGTCCTTAAAAAAACAGGTCGCTTTACGAACAAAGAGTCTTAATGATGAAGTTGAGGAGCGTAAAAAAGCTGAGAAACGTTTTCGTATTTTGTCCGATGGCGCCTTTGAGGCGGTGGTTATCCATAGAGATGGTTGTATTATTCAGGCTAACGCCCAATATTATAAGATGTTTGGCTATGAGCCACAGGAACTTGAAAATATAAATGCCATTGATAAGACCACTGCGCCCAAATCCATTGATATCATAAAGGCTCAGGTCGCCACTGGTGGTTTGGGGCCGTATGAGATGTATGGGCTTAAAAAGGATGGTACAACATTTCCCGTTGAGATTCGGGCAAGGGGAATGGAATATAATGGGCAAGCGGTGCGGATGGCAGCCATCAGGGATCTTTCCGAGCAGAAGAAGGCGGAGGAGGAACGAAAAATTCTTGAATCTCGTCTGCAACGGGCGGAGAAGATGGAAGCAATAGGGACGTTGGCTGGAGGGGTTGCCCACGATCTGAACAATGTTTTAAGTGGTATTGTGGGATACCCTGATTTGATTCTGATGGATCTTCCCCCTGATAGCCCCATAAGAAAAGCGATTGTTACCATACAGGAATCCGGTAAGAAAGCTGCGGCAATCGTTCAAGATATGCTGACCCTTGCCAGAAGAGGGGTGGCGGTCTCGGAAGTTGTCAATCTCAATGATGTGGTGCGTGACTATCAAAAATCCCCTGAATATGAAAAGATGAAGGAGTTTTTCCCCGAGGCCCGATTTGAAGTTGATTTACAAAAAGATCTTTTGGATATTCTGGGTTCACCGTTTCATTTATACAAAACAGTAATGAACTTAGTTTCTAACGCCATGGAATCATTAACAGGGGAAGGGGTTGTAACCGTATCCACAAAAAGTCAGTATATTGATGCACCCATAGGGGAATATGACGAGGTACGGGAAGGGGACTATGTGGTTTTGGCGGTGAGCGATAACGGTGTGGGAATAAGCACAGAAGATCTGCAAAAGATATTTGAGCCTTTTTACACCAAAAAAGTCATGGGGAGGAGTGGAACTGGTCTTGGAATGGCGGTCGTTTGGGGTACTGTTAAGGATCATAGTGGCTATATTGATGTTGAAAGTATAAGGGGAGAGGGAAGCACATTTACCCTGTATTTTCCTGTGACCAGAAGGGTTGGAAATAGAAAAGAAGAACGGGCCATTGGTGATTATCGGGGAAATGGTGAAAGCATTTTGGTCGTTGATGATAGTGCACAACAAAGGGATATAGCCTCTGTTCTTTTGGAAAAATTGGGCTATGATGTTGATACGGTCGCAAGTGGAGAGGAGGCTATTGATTATCTAAAGACAGCCTGTCCTGATCTTGTTGTTCTTGATATGATCATGGATCCTGGGATGGATGGCCTTGATACTTACAAAAAAATCCTGGAAATATGTCCTGGACAACCTGCCATTATTGCCAGCGGATATGCCGAAACAGAGCGTGTACGAGAAGCGCAAAAGCTGGGGGCTGGGCAATATGTGAAAAAACCGTATACCATGGAAAAAATTGGAATGGCAGTTGGAATGGAGCTTAGGCGAAAAACGGTTTGAGACAGTTTTTGAAACGGGTAATAATAAAGGATCTGAGATAAATAAAACAGTGTCATTCAGTATCGGTGTTGCAACTCTTGTCCCAGACAGGAAAACCTTCTCGGAATCATTGATTTCCATTGCCGATATGTCGTTGTATGAGGGTAAAAAATAGCGGTAGAAATAGAACGACTTTAGGTTCTGTTACGCACTGATGTTCTCTTTTTCAGTACCGCAGTTCCAACATGAAGTAAATTGTCCCTCTATACTTTCGTGGCATGTTGGGCAGTTCCAGGAAGGTTTTTCTTCTATTTGAGGATCAATAGCTTCCTCGACAATTTCTTTTGCCCTTTTATGGTGTGATAGTGTCTCAATAGCCGAATAATTTAATAACACGATCAGTTTTACGAAAGTTGCATTCTTTTGTCTTGTAAACTATTGTTAGGAAATAATGAGGGAAGTTGTAACTGGTTCAGGTATTATGCCTCCCAAAACCGGAGATATTTCTCTGTTAATCCTATTGGGTTTGGTGCGGGCTAAATCTTTATGCATATGTTCAAAATGATCCGGTTAACTGGGTGGATCCTTGGGGGTTGGATAGATATAACAACTGTCGGGGTAAAGGAAGTTTATATGAGTTTGGTTGTCGAAAAGCTGTTGACTGGGCTTGTAGTGGAAATAAAAATATTTCATGCTGTGAGTCCGAGAAAACTGAATGTTTAGGGAAAATTGATTGTACTGCTCCAGATGCTGATATACAGATTCAGAATTGTAATGCACAGTATGTGCTATGCATCTCAAGGACCAAAAAACCTAAAAAAGATCCCCCAGAGAAACCAATCCCACATCCAACAACACCGAAACCGGATGCTCCGCCGATTACCACGAAACCAGATAAATGGGGAGAGCCACCACCAATAAAGCATGAAGACTACTTGAAGAAGAAATGAGCTGTCCTGGTCCACAATAACAAAATTTAGCTATACAACTTTAAAATGAAACAGATTCTTTTATCAGTCTCAATTTTTGTTTCTGGGCTTTTGTGTGGGATCGTGATTTTGAGTTCTTTGCTTTCTTATGCTCAAAAAGGATATATCGATGATCTGTGCTTACAATTCCGTGCGGACGAAAATATAAAGGCTATTGAGGCAACAAAAAAAGGTGATATGTATGGAACTCTGATACATCGCCAGAATGTAGTTAACACATTCGACAAGGAGGATAATTTCTTTAATTTTGCTGAAGTAGATTTCAGTATTTGGTCTGTTCTTCAGTCATATATCCTCACTTCAGTGAAGGATTCTACTTTCAATGCTACTGGCGAACGCTTATCTGAAGGTCTCGAACGTGGTAAATTAGCATTTGAATACGAAAAACTTGGTGCTACTTCTCAAGCTGAATATGAGTGGACTATAGCTGTAAAATTAGCAGGCTACTCAAATAAGCAGCAAGAGTTTAAAAAACTTATACTAGAAATGATCGAGGCTGAAAAAACAGCTCTTGCTCAATGAAGAGTTAACCGGCTCCGCCCGTTGATAAAGGGGTCGCGTCTTTGCTTGACTCTTGCCAATGAAAAGCTCACCGGCTAGTCCGGTGTAACGGCAGATTGGCATCTTTCATTTTCAGGTTCCAGACGTTCTGATCTGTTCCAACAATTCGGTGGGGTCGAGTACATTAGACCTGTCACCATAGTCGGTCTTGTTTCTTGTCGCTAACATTTCGCAACTGTTTCGCATAAAGATGACATACTGCACTGCGTCCTCAAAATCGTCCATACCCGAATTAAGTGCTGCCCGGAAGCCATCCTCGTCAATATCCACCAGCTCGAAGATATCCAAAATATCAGCGATAAAACTGCGGGCCTTTTCCTGGTCGGCATATTTGTTGATGATATAAAAGATGTCTGTGATGCTGGTATTGGAGAGGCAAGCAGTGATTTCCTTTTGCTCCGCAAGCCGCACAGTAGCGCTGCCTGTTCTACGAACGGCTTACGGTTCAAAGCGATATCAAGAATGATGTTGGTGTCAATGAGCACCTTCACTTGTGCCTCCCTTGCAAAGTTGCTCTCCGCTCGGCCTTCCAGTTTCCAAGCTCCACCCCTTCGATAACTCCGATCCATTTGTCAACGGAGCTCTTGCTCCTTTTTGCCTGTTTCAGGTCCACCGTGTGAACTTCTGTCGCCTCCTCTGGGTCGAGAAAAACTACCAGGGCTTTTGGCCTTTTGGATCCCAATGGGCTTATGTTTTAGCTCCACGATTCCATCATGATAAACAGCTTCTACTGTTTGTGGCATTGTTTTACCTTTCCATAATCTGTTGTTTTAGACGTTTTTTGACAAAGCTCCCGTTTGTAACATTATCGGCATTTCGATTTATCCTTCTGCCACTGAAATAAAAGGGGGCGGAGTAAAATAAACACAGATCCACCCTCCCGCCAATGAAAAGCTCACCGGCTTCGCCCGTTGTTGCTGCTTATTGACATCTTAGGGCGAATACCTTTCTATAGAATTGTCGCTATCTTTACTTATCAATTCCTGTTAGTCGTATAGAACAGTTTACCTTGACCCATTTTGTCGGAAAGGTAGTTTGAAAACCATAGTTGCTTCTATTTTTGTTGTCTGGGGGGCTTGGCTCCCGGTAGAGTTTGTGCGGCAAGATCAAAAGTAAAAGAACCATCAAAAGACTTATTTTCTTTTTTGGCAACCTGCTTAGCCTTGTTAATGATCAGGGTATCCGCAAAATCAGCTTCTTTACCCTTTACAGGTTTTGCGTTTCGATAGTCGGTGAGTGCTAGCCACACTGCCTGACCATCTTCAAATCTTATATTCGGTTCCTGGAACAACGATTGTATAACCGTTATTAAATCTGGTTTTTTAAGCTGGTACTTTTGGCCGCGCAGTGTCCAGATCGTTTCAACCAGTACGACATCTGTAACTAAAATCTTCTGCTGCCCTGAAATCAACTTGACCGCTTTTTCAAACTGTTCGGTGTTATCTTCAAGTAAGTATCGCAACAAAATGTTGGTGTCGATTGCGATCATTGCAGAGAAGTCTCCATTGATTCCTCATCTGTCATGGATGGGTTTCCCTGGACGTGATTTAAAACGCCTTTTGCAGCTTCAAACTTCTTTTTCACAATAGTCAGCTGACCATGAGCTACAAAGCTTTCCACTTCATCCCCTGGTGCGATTCCCAGAGCTTTACAATGACGTATTGGTAAAGTAATTTGTCTTTTTGCACTGACTTTTGGCATAGCCCCTCCTTTATATTTATTGTGAAGTAAAGATATTACATTCTTTACTAATTGTCAATTGGCATGATTTTGTTTTAGCGTTATTCTATTTTGTCTTTCCATTGTTCTTTCGAAATCTTTTACTTTTAAGAAAAATTGCTAACAATATAATGTGTCTGAGTAATTGCTTTGCAATTTTGTTGGTGAATATTATTATAATCATATTATTTGATTTTTGGAGCGTTCGTTTAAAAGCTTATGTGAGGGAAGAATGGAACGTATGAGTGTAACACAGGCTGTTCGGCAATTTTCAGATTTAATGAATCGTGTTTTTTATCAAGGGGCGATAGTCGAGTTAGAACGCGGAAGTAAGATTATCGCTCGGATTTCTCCGGTGTTTCAGGATTCTCCAATGAAAGTGGAGAATTTAAATAAATTTTTCAGTGAACTTCCTGTGCTTGGTGAAGATGTAGATCCTTTTTCGCAAGATTTGAAGAATCTTAGAAAACAGGTTCCTGTGGAGAAAAGTGTATGGGATTGATGCTGGATTCCAACGTTTTTATACACTCGGAATGAGCAATTGATTTTTCTCAATGGCAGCAGTATGGAGATGTTTTTATTAGTGCAGTGACAGCATCAGAATTATTCGTTGGTGTCCATTATGCGAAAAACGAATCACAAAAAGCTCGTAGAGCCGCTTTTGTGGAGTCAATATTGGCAAAAAGATGGCAAGAGAGGAGATAGTTAAGATAGAAAAGAAGGCCATAAACCAGAAAAGAGTCCTGAACCGGGCTGTTAGCAGATGTACAGTTTTCAGGATTAGCTGGTAAGAGCCCTGTATATTTCCGGGATGCGAAGGGGGAGTTTGTGGACGTCATTGATAAAGATATAATTTGCAGGACCATACATATGTTTCATATACTCCTTTGCATGGTGGTCGATGGTGATGCAAAACGGGTGAATGTCTATGACTTTTGCTTCCAGTAGCGCGTGCCTGGTGTCTTCAATGGCATATTGGCCTTTATAATCGTCGTAATCTTCAGGTTTACCATCGCTGAGCGTTATAATCATTCGTGTTTTGGCATCCACATTTTGTAAAAGCTTGGTGGCATGTCGGATGGCGGGACCCATTCGGGTATATTCGCAGGGCGTAATTGAAGAGATGCGTTCTTTTACCTGGTCTGTATAATGCTCATCCAGGTGCTTTATATGAAAGAACTCACAACGGGAGCGACGCATTCCGGAAAATCCGTATATCCCGTAGCGGTCACCCAGGATTTCCAGGGCTTCAGCCATCAGGATCAATGATTCTTTAGATGCCGTATTGACCCAGCCACTGGTGGAATTAGACTGATCAACCAGAAAGAGAATGGCAATATCTCGCATATTTCGTTGCAGTTTGACAAAGAGGCGCTCTGAGCCTGAGAGTCCTGCCTTGGTATCGGATATTGATTCTACCAGGGCGTCAAAATCAATATCATCACCTTCTCTTTGCCGTTTGACAAAATGCTGCTGGCTACGCATCATCTCAAATTGGCGGCGCAGACGCATACTTATTCCGTGATATTTGCTCAGGGTCTTGTGGTAAAAAGGAGATTGAACCGGCTGGATAGCTTTGCAGTGGAGTGTACACCAATTTTTCCTGTATCCCTGCCGTCGATAATCCCATTCATCATAGAGGTAAGATTCTTTTTCTTGTTCACTGGAACCCTCCAAAGAAGGGGTACTATTTGGGTCTTGCTCCAGCATAAGTTGTCCGGCTTTTCCTGCGGCACTTTCCAGAAAGTTTGCTGGAAGGTGGCCAAATTCTTTGAGAAATGTTTGGGTGAATGTTGCAATCTCTTTGGGAAGTTCTATTTCCTGATTGTTAATGGTGATAAGTAGGGGGGCTGCTTTTTCTTGGCTTGTTGTTCCGGCAAATTCACTGTCCATCACCATACTTATATCTGATTCGGCGAAGCTATTTGCGTCCGTCTGCTCTTGCTCTTTTTGAAAAATGGCTTTGCGTTTTTCCTGCGGAAGGGAGAGGAGATGGGTGCCCATTAAATCCAGGAGCGTCTCTCCCATTTGTTGCTCTTTTTGTCGTCTTGCTCGTATGACGTTTTTCAGTTTAAATGTCCCTTGGAAGGGAAATGGCCTGGTATTTTTTTGGGTAAACTCATTTGCGGCTAAGGTGTTGTAGAGGCGTTTTGTTACTTGCAGGGAATCTTGTGCAGTGACCATATTTTTTATAAAACGTTCAGCTTCACTTTCTCCCAGTTGCGATGCCAGTAAGTCGGCAAGGGCTTCTGTTTTTGCAATAATCGTTTTTTGCAGTAAAGGAATCCGCTTATCTGTTTCTTCTTGCCATATGGCAAAGAGCGTTTTGCTGACATCACGCATAAGACCGGGTAATTCCTCATGCAAAAAGATGCGTACTCGAATTGCTTCCAGGGCTTGATATATGTTTTTGGCACGTTCTGGAATGGCAAATGTATCGAAAAAATGAAGAAGCTCCTCTGTTTTACTACAACTGCTTAAAAAACTGTTGCAGTGGATATGGCCCCATTGAAAGCTCAGCATGAATTTGTAGAGGAGAAAGTTACAATCATTCTTTTTAAAAAGATCTATTTTTTCGGGAACAAAAATCGTGAGAGTATCTGTATAGCAGGTGCCAGCAGTGGCAATATGTAATTCTTCTTGTGCTATTCCACGGATATAGGGGAGGAGTTGTTTTTTTACAGAAGAAATCGCTAGGCCTCCATCTCCGTTGAGTTGCAAAAGATAGTCGCTGATACCATTTTGCATAAAACTTTGTGCAGCGCGCAACCCTTTGGTTTCATAAAGGTCGAGACAAACGCTTATCCAGCCAGGAATTTGAATGGGGGATAATTGTTCCAATGCAGCTGGTAACAATCTAAGAAAATCATAACAAAGAGAATGGGAAACAGGCCAGATAACAGGAACATGACTAAGGGCTACTTCACAGACAGTATCCGTTGCGTCGGCAAAAGGCTCAAGGACCTCTTCCACATCCCATTCGCTTGGGATGTCTGGTGCGACAAGTTCATAAAAGCGTTTGCTAAGGGTTGCCGGACGCATGCTTAGAATATGGAACGAACCATTTCCTGAAGGGCGGTGAGTAGTTCCGGGTCATCACTGAGTGGCTCAACGAGTGCTGCCTGACAGGCGGTGTGGATGTCAATCCCATAATTGAGCAAGAGCCCGGTTTGGATAAGCAGTCTGGTCGATGCGCCTTCTGCAAGACCTGATTCTTTTAAGCTACGTGTCATGGTGGCAAGTTTTACTAACGATTCTGCTGTGTTTTTATCAACGTTGCTTTCCTGGTGGACAATTTCTGCTTCCGCAGTGGGGGAAGGGTACTGAAAGGCAAGGGAGACAAAACGTTGCCTGGTGGATGGCTTTAAATCTTTGAGGATACTCTGGTAGCCGGGGTTATAAGAGACACTGATCATAAAATCCGGTGGTGCGTTGAGCAGTTCTTTTCGTTTTTCTATGGGGAGTTCACGACGATCATCGGCTAAGGGATGGATAACAACGGTGGTATCCTTTCTTGCCTCCACAATTTCATCAAGATAGCAAATGGCCCCGTTACGAACGGCAACGGTGAGAGGGCCATCCACCCATACGGCTTCTCCTGAACGGATAAGGTAGCGTCCCACCAGGTCGCTGGTGGAAAGGTCGTCGTGACAGGAAACAGTGATCAGAGGTAATTTGAGTTGCCACGCCAGAAATTGCATAAACCGGGTTTTTCCGCAACCGGTTGGTCCTTTGAGTAGAAGAGGGAGGCCGTTGGCATGGGCAGCAAGGGCTATATCCAGCTCAGACCCCGATGGAAGATAATAGGGTTTTTGGTTGATCCGGTATTTCTCCATCTGTTCTTTTTGCTGTTCCATTTTTGATTGTATCTCCATAAAAATTTTAGGCTATCCACAAAGAAAAGATAGTCATATAGTGTGCACCAATGTTCCAATAGTCAAGAATTTGTATCAATAGTTTGCCGGAGCCCGCAGTATCAATCGAACTTCCAAAGTATTAAAGACAATTCTTAATCGTAAAAGCGTACTTTTGTACCATATATTGTAGATTAATCTTGTATGCACCACATGTGTGGTGTATAAACAACCTCGAAGGAGCAAGGAAGAAGAATGGCTTTTAGGCCTGTATAAAGGATGGATTTTATCCCATTTTGACAACCCAAAGAGGAGATTATGACCCCTAATGTTACAAAGCAGGAACTCACCAAAACAGCTGAAACGGTGCTTACTCGACGTTATTATTTAAAAGATGCGACAGGTGAGCCCGTGGAGACTTGGGAAACACTTTGTCGGCGGGTGAGTAATGCCGTGGCGGAGGTGGATAAGGAAAGTGAAGAGCATGAAGCGCTGTGTGAATCCTTTTTTCGGATGATATATCATCTTGATTTTCTACCAAACTCGCCATGTCTTATGAACGCAGGGAATGATCTTGGTCAGTTGTCTGCCTGTTTTGTGTTACCCGTTGAAGATTCCATGGATGGGATTTTCACCGCCATTCGTAATGGTGCACTCGTCCATAAAACCGGAGGGGGTACAGGATATTCTTTTTCACGTTTGCGTTCTCGCAATGCAACTGTTCGCTCAACCCAAGGGGTGGCCTCCGGTCCGCTTTCCTTTGCTGCCGTTTTTGATGCAGCAACTGAAACCATTAAGCAGGGTGGAAAACGGCGTGGAGCCAATATGGGGGTGTTACGTATTGATCATCCTGATATCTTGGATTTTATTAGTGCTAAAGAAGACCAGGGAGTATTTACCAACTTTAATTTCAGCGTGGCCATCACCGATACCTTTATGCAGGCGGTTGAAGAGGAACGTGAATATGGCTTGATTGAACCCTCCACCGGTGAAGAGGTCGCTTTTCTCGATGCGAAAACCGTCTTTGAAAAGATTGTTGATCTTGCGTGGCACAACGGGGAGCCGGGCGTTCTTTTTATTGATGCCGCCAATAGGGATAATATGACCCCCCAACTGGGTGATTTTGAGGCAACAAATCCTTGCGGGGAACAGTGGTTATTACCCTATGAGAGCTGTAACCTTGGATCACTTAATCTGAGTAATTTTGTAAAAGATGGAGCTGTTGATTATAAACGCCTGGAAGGGACGGTGCGGGTGGCGACGGTTTTTCTTGATAACGTGATTGACTGCAACCGTTTTCCCATTCCCGAAATTGAGGAGATGACCCTAAAAACAAGAAAGATCGGCATGGGTATCATGGGTTTACATGATATGTTGATCCAGCTTGGACTTCCCTATGGCAGTGATGAAGGCAGGAAGGTGGCGGCTGAGGTCATGGGCTTTATCCGGGAAAAGGCGGAAGAACGCTCCTGCGAGCTGGCTGCTCAAAAGGGTGCGTTTCCTGCCTATAGCGAGAAGTATCAAAACTATCCGCCAAGAAGAAATGCGGCGCTCACTTCCATCCAGCCAACGGGGACTGTTTCCATGATCGCCGATTGTGCGAGTGGTTGTGAACCCTATTTTTCAATCGTAATGATTAAAAATGTGATGGATGGTGATCGCCTGCTGATGGTGAATAAATACTTTGAACAGGTTGCCAGGGCCGAAGGATTTTATTCAGAGGAGCTGATGACGAAGGTGGCGGATAGTGGAACGGTAATCGGCCATGATGAGATTCCTGAAAAATGGCAGGAGGTATTTCGCACTGCCCAGGATGTGAGCCCGGAAGATCATATTAAGATGCAGGGCATTTTGCAGAAAAACGGTGTTGATTCTTCCATTTCTAAAACCATTAATCTGCCAAATCACGCCACCCGGGAAGAGGTGAAACTTTCTTACTTGATGGGATTTAACCTTGGTTGTAAGGGACTCACTGTGTATCGTGATGGATCCCGAGACGCGCAGGTGCTCAATACCAAAGAGACAGAAAAGGCTGAACAAACGGCGGTGGTTTCTTCGGCGGGTGGCGGGGTAAAGAAAAAATTACCGGACATGCTCAGTGCCAAGCGATATCGGGTTAAAGATCAGCACCAGAAGTCGGTGTATATTATTGTCTGTTTCGATGAAAATGAAAAACCCATGGAAGTTTTTGCCAAGTTTCCCTTTGATAACAGGGTTGATTTAAAAGATAAATCCACCATGTGGACCACAACCTGTCGTTTGGTTTCTCTGGCCCTGCGATTTAATATTCCTGCCATGGAAATTATTAAGCAACTGGATCGTTCAAGTGGACATATGCTTGACCTTCCAGCTCAGTTGAGTAAGTTATTCAAGTCATTTATGGCCAGTACCCAGCACGGCTTTGCCGCGACCTGTCCAGAATGCAATGGGAATGTGGTTTTTGAGGAAGGATGTGAAACCTGCCATGAATGCGGGTATAGTAAATGCTCATAATAAAGAGCGATATATAATGTAGGAACACCATATGGGAAAAATAGGCAGAAACGAACAATGTCCTTGTGGAAGTGGTAAGAAATATAAACATTGCTGTCTGCTACGAGAACAGGCGGGGATAACGCGCAATTCGCCAGAAGAAGCATTTAAGATCTCTTTACTGAGTGAAATTAAAGCCATTGTTGCTGTCGCTCAAGAGAAGAAACAGAAGATCAAGGAGCTTGGTGTTTTTATCTTGCTAGCCACCGCTAATGGTGACGCCTGGCTGCTTGAGATTACAGATTCTGATGCTGTGCAACTGGCAAAGGATGGAGAACCGCTGGAAGTTCCCATCGATGAGCAGTCGGAGACCATAGAGATTAACTGGAGCCATACCTTTGATCTTTCCACAAAGCGGTTTGTTCTTACTGCCTACAGCGATAAGACAGAGACAGTACAAGAAGGCTATCCCGCCAAGGAGATAAACGCATCCATCAAGCGTATCAAAAAACGTTTTACCCAAGAGATGCTGGATAAGGTCCATGTTGATCCGGCCACTCAGGAGCAGGCTGGCTGAGCGGTGTAGCAAAGGAGAAAAATGTCGCTTGTTTTTCGTATAATCCCCATGACTGTGGTGATGGGGATTATTTTTTTTCTATCCCATAAGAGTGGAGACAGCCTTCACCTTCCACTTCTACCAGGAGCAGATAAGGTGGCCCATATGGTTGCCTATGCAACCCTTGCTTTCACATTTATCTGGTTTTTGGGAAAAGGAGGGGTTGGGAAAAAGGCGCTAACAGTACTTTGGACAGTTCTGTTCTGTTTGAGTTACGGGATAACGGATGAATTCCATCAATCCTTTATCCCGCACCGGTCGGTGAGTGGGGCAGATATTGTTGCAGATGTGGCAGGTGGAGCAATCCTTTCCCTTCTTTGGCTCAATAGCGTATGGCTGCAGCGTAAGATCTCAGTGTTATAAAAAGCTGCACCCTTTAGTTCAAGGCTGCTTTGACCATCTGGGAAGCGATTCCCATATCGAGTTCTTCACCATATTCCTTTTTTAAGGTCCCCATCACCATGCCCATCATTTTGGGATTTTTTTCAGGAAGTGTTGCCACTGCCTTGTCCACAATGGCCTGGGTTTCTTCCGGGCTTTTAGTGGCAGGAATAAATGTTTCTAAAATCTGGACGGTATTTCCCATATCAATGCCGGCGTCGATGGATTGATGGGCCATTTTAAGTTCCCGCTTGGCAGCAGCCAGCAGATCTTTTTCATTTGCTTCGCGGTTGCCATCATTTTTAGCGATTTTTTGGGTGGCATCGAGCAGCATTGCCAGAACCTTGGATTTCTCAGGATCTGTCTTTTTGGCAAGCATCATTTCCTTGCGTAATGTCGTAACGTTCATTTGTGTAATTGGTTGGTTATGTTGTTTGTTTTCTAAGCATTTTTGCCATTTCTTTTGCGCCATAAGTGATAATGATATCAGCCCCGGCCCGTTTTATGGAAAGAAGGGTTTCGGCAAGCACTTTCTCGCCGTCTATCCACCCGTTTGCTGCGGCGGCTTTGATCATGGCATACTCGCCGCTAACATGATATGCAGCCACCGGAAGATCAAATTCGTCGTGCAGGCGGTTGATTATATCAAGGTAGGCCACGGCCGGTTTTACCATGAGAATATCGGCTCCTTCATCCACATCCAGAGTTGCTTCGCGAAGTGCTTCCCTTGTATTGGCCGGGTCCATTTGATAGCTTCGCCTGTCACCGAATTGGGGCGCACATTCGGCCGCATCACGAAACGGGCCGTAAAAGGCTGAGGCATATTTCACTGCGTAGGACATTATGGGGATCATCTCGAAATTGTTTTCATCAAGGCTTGCCCGTATTTCGGCAACCCGGCCATCCATCATATCCGATGGAGCAACGATGTCAGCACCTGCCTTTGCGTGGGAGAGTGCGGTTTTGGCAAGGATTTCAAGGGTAGCATCATTATCGACATTTTCGCCAATAAGACAACCACAATGGCCATGATCGGTATATTCACAGAGACAAACATCGGTGATAACGGTAAGCTCTGGTGATTTGTTTTTAAGCTCTCGTATGCCCCGTTGGATAATACCATCTTTTGCGTGCGCACCTGAGCCCATGGCATCTTTTTTTTCCGGTAAACCAAAGAGGAGCATGGAGTTAATTCCAAGATCCATACATTCTTTTGCCTCTTTGCCAAGTTGATCCACACTCATTCTATATACGCCTGGCATGGAAGGGATCTCTTCACGTTTCTTTTTGCCAGGCATAATAAAAACAGGAGAAATAAACTGATCCGGAGAAAGATGCGTCTCTCGAATAAGAGATCGTAAATTCTCGTTTTTACGTAAACGACGTGGGCGATATTCTGGGAAGACCATTGCGGATGCTCCTAAATGCTAATATTAAGACTTTTGAGTTTTTTATGTAAGTGGCTGCGTTCCATTCCGACGCTTTCCGCTGTTTGGGAAATATTACCACCATTTTCATGTAATTTTAATTGTAAATAGCGTTGTTCAAACTGTTTTTTGGCATCTTTAAAATTTGCTTGCCGGTAAGGAAGAAGAATTGTGGAGTCTTTGTCCGGGGTTGTTTGCTCCTGCTTGCTAGGGTTAAGAAATGCCGCGATATCCTCACGGTCAATGGTGTCACTTGGCGACATAATGGCCAACCGTTCCACAAAATTTTTAAGTTCACGAACGTTTCCCGGCCATGAATGTTCAGCCATCAGAGCCAGTGCATCCTGGGTAAATTGCTTTTTGCCAAAACCCTTGCTGTACAGACCGGAAAGAAGACTTTCCACCAGTAGGGGGATGTCTTCCAAACGATCTTTTAAGTCGGGTACTTGAATGGGGACCACATTCAGACGCCAAAAGAGATCGGCCCTAAAGTTGCCATTTTCAATCTCTTCTTCAAGATTTTTGTTAGTGGCTGCAAGCACTCGCACATTGACAGAAATGGTCTTATGCCCACCCACCCGCTCAAAGGTCTGCTCCTGGAGGATGCGAAGTATTTTTGCCTGCGTTTTCATGCTCATATCGCCAATTTCATCGAGAAACAAAATGCCACCGTTTGCCTGATCAAACTTTCCTCGTTTGGCGCTATGGGCACCGGTAAACGAACCCTTTTCATGTCCAAACAGTTCAGATTCGATGAGTTCTTCAGGAATTGCGGCACAATTAATTTCGACCATCGGTTGCGTATGAACAAGGGAGGCGCGGTGAATGGCCTGGGCGACAAGTTCTTTCCCAGTGCCGTGTTCACCGCGGATAAGTACCCAGGCATCTGTTGGCGCAACCCGTGCAATCTGTGCTTTTAGAGCTTCCATGGAAGCCGAATTGCCGGTAAGTTTGACCCGGTTATCCGTTTTATCCCGTAGGATCTTATTTTCGGTTTCCAGTTGGGAGAAACGTAGGCCATTGGTGATGGCGAGGATAATTTTGTCATAGGAAAGGGGTTTCTCGACAAAGTCAAAGGCTCCTTTGTGGGTGGCCTGGACAGCGGTTTCAATGGTTCCATGGCCGGAAATCATGATAACCGGGAGGGAGTGTTGTTCTTTTATCTTAACAAGAGCGGTTAAGCCATCCATATTGTCACCAAGCCAGATATCAAGCAGAATCAGGTCAATGGCTTCTTCTTCTAAAATTTCAAGTCCTCTTTCGGCACTTGTTGCACAGACGGGGATAAAACCTTCATCTTCAAGAATAGCGGAAAGGGTTTCCTGAATGGATATTTCATCATCTATGATAAGAATCTTTTTGGCCATGGGGTGCTTGCCGAAGTGATTGTAGTAAAGGGCCTAACAGTAGTTGCTCGGTTTTGGGTGAAAATTATGTTGTTGCCGTATTGCCCATTGCTAAGGGAAGTTCGATTGTAAAAACTGTACCCCTGGGGCTATTGTTATGGACTCGTATATACCCGTTATGGTCTGAGACTATGGTTGAAACGATGGCCAGTCCCAAGCCGGTTCCAGTCTTTTTGGTTGAAAAATAGGGCTCAAAAAGACGAGCCTTATCATCCTCTGAAATGCCGGGCCCAGAATCACATACCTGGATAAAAATGTTCTCTCTCTCCTCGTCCAAGGCCAAAACAATATCTATTGTACCTTCATCAGGCAAAACTGCAACCGCATTGTCAAGCAGGTTAATAAGGCAACGTTTGATCTGTTCAATATCAAAGGTGAATATGGGGATCGGGTCCAGGGTGTCTACACTAAATACGATATGCGTATGCGCCTGTTTGTAGAGGAAAAGCGTTTCTTCAACAATTGTTGTGATATCTGCCGCAGCCCGGTTGATTTTTGGCATCCTGGCAAAATTGGAAAATTCACTGACCAGTTGTTTGAGTTCATCCACCTGTTTGATGATGGTGTTGGTACATTGATCAAAAATGGAGTTTTCATCATTTAGGATATCGGGATAACGTCTTCGCAAACGCTGGGCTGATAACTGGATGGGGGTCAATGGGTTTTTAATTTCATGGGCAATTCGTCTGGCAACTTCGCGCCAGGCAGCCATGCGTTGCATCTTTTCAAGTTCGGTAAGATTTGCAAAAACAAGTACATAGCCAAGTGGTTCCCCCTCTTCATTGGCGAGCCTGGTAAAAGTCACAAGAAGGGAAAAGTTCTCTTTTCGAACGGAAAGTTTCAGATGTTGCCGAACGGAGGTCTTGCCGGTTATCTGCAACTCTTTAATGAAATCGTCGATAATAATTGCGTGTTCAGGGGGGAGGATTTCTGTATATTTTCGATTTAAAAATAAATCCTTACTAATATGTAGTAGCTTTTCTGCAAATCTGTTGATCGTGGTGATTGTATCGTCATTTGCTAAAGAAATGACACCGGCCTCGACATTTTGGAGAATGATCTCCGTATATCTTCGTCTTTCCTCAGATTCTTTAGAACTCTCCTGCAGGGCCTGTAAGGCGTCGGCCAGTTGGGCGTTACTGGAGCTTACATTGGCAGTCATTGTGTTAAAAGAATCAACCAGTTGTCCCATTTCGTCGTTGGATTCTTTTTCTAAAACAAAACTTAAGTCTCCATCGGCCACTCGTCTGGTGGCCACAGCCATCTGATCAAGGGGCTCGGTTATACCTTTTGCGATATAAATACCAAACCAGATTGCAGAAAAGATAATGAGGAGGGTGACAATGAGCAGAACCATAAGGATCCAGAATCTAAAAGGCTGCTTAAGATACTTTAATTGCTTGTAATCTTCCATTCCTTTAGAAATTAGGTTAAGCCGGTCAAGTTGTTCTTTTTTGATAAGCAGGGTGGTTACCAGAAAAATTTCTTCATCTGGATGTAATGGAAATTGTAAGATATTTACTCGCCGTACCAGATCTCCTACTGCGGACTCCTGGACAAGGAGTTCCGGAGTTTTTGTTTTGGAAATGGTATTGAGTAGTGTTGTTGGAATAGGGATTGCTTTTTGGCTGGAAAGCCTGGGTGATGCAACGGTAAAATTTTTATTTCGCTGCTCGCTGATAAGCATAAAGCTAAGACTGTTTCGAGTGTCATGTTCTTGGAGGAGGCTTACCAATCTTTTTTTGAGTTGCTCCAGTGGCTGCTTTTTGGTCTGGAGCGCAATGAGTTTTTCCTCAACTGCAGCACCTAAAACATTGACTTCGTCTTTGGTATCTTGAAAGTGACTTTTGGCAAGTAGTAATGTGTTTTCCAGTGAGATTTCAATATTTGAATTGAACCAGTAGTCCATGGACGTTGAAACAAATTGCAGGGAAATAAAAAAGAGCAGTGCCGTTGGAATAAGAGAAAGTGAGATAAAAGAGATAACAAGTTTTGTTTTGAGTTTTGAGCCTAAAATGTTTTTTTGGGACTCAAAAAAAAGCTCTGCCAGGTTCCTGAAGATCAGAAAGATCATTAATAATACCAGGATAACATTAAGATTGATAAGGGCAAATAGTAAGATATCGCTGGATATTGGAAGGCTTATATCGACGTTTAACAGGGAGCTTTCAAGCCAGACAACAACGGGGATAAGCAGAAGACAAATCAATATAACGCCACGAATGAGCTTTTTCTTTTGTTGTCGCTGCTCTGGCGTGAGTTTTGTCCTTTTAAGTTGGATTATGCTTTGGTTCTCTAAGGTTGTGGATGGTTTTTGGGTGGCCATTATCTAATAGGTGAATTCTATACTGTGCCAGGCGGTTTCCACATCACCAAGGGAAATAAATGGTATAACGTGATGGAGATTCATAGGTAATGTCTTTTCAAAGAGTATCGCTTTGAGTCGTAGTTCATAGGGGCTATCGGGGACAAGCTGGGTGAGCTTGATTACTTTTAGACCATTTACTTCTTTCATTGCCTTCATTGCCTCAGCAAGTTTTGCAAATGTTATGGTCCGATTATGCTGTTCTGATAGTTCCAGTTCGTATTGTTCCTTCAGCGCGTCATAGTGTAAGGTGTGGCTAAATTCCATTTGCCTGAGTTCTTTGTCATTCCAGTTTTTTCGGATATGAATAAGTTCGACCAGGAATTTGAATTGCATCGGGATACCGCTATGCAGAGCATCTTCGAGTTGTTCTTGGGCTCCGTCATTAAGTGTTGCAAAGAGGAGTAGATGGCTCTCAGAGGTGGTGAGGATAACATCTTTAAAGTCAGCCTTGTCGTCTGTTCCCAAGCAAAGGGTTGGACAGATGACAATCAAGAGTAATGTAATAAATGAGAATAGGTGAACTGAAAAGCGCATAGTAAACAGAATGTTGACAATAGTAATAATATGTAGGTGAAATGGTACGCACTCTTGTTAGAAATGGTCTTGCTTACACCGGCGCGCCATTTCTTGAAATTGCCCTTGTGGGGCAATCCCTAAAGGGCCTCTCCCTCACCCATCTATATTGAGTCACTTTGTTTTTTTGCAAAGAATACTCTATTACATAATTTTTGTAACCAAAATCCTACCAACAAGAGTTTCCCTTGACAGCGCTGGATGGGGATATTACTTTGTGCATATGTTATTAAACCGAATTCTATAAGAGCAGCACTCTTCCCATGGAGGGTGTAAAAAATATTTTTTTTTAGGAGAAAAGTATGAACCGTAATGATGATTTGTATTGTACAGAAAGTAGTAAGAGCGTGTCTCAGTTTGTGTCCGATTTTTCCGATACTGTAAAACAGTACGGATTTGTGGTCAATAATGCGGATACAATGGATATGAAAAAAACATTTGGTGCCCATGGCGGTGAAGTGCCTGAAGATTTTGATTTGCATATGATGCAGATTTGTAAACCCACAAAGGCCGATAAAAGTTTGACCATGAATCCGGAGCGTTCAATTCTGATGCCCAAATTTGTGATGGCGTTTTCAAAAGATGGTGCAACTCAGGTTCGTTATTTAAGTTACAGTGCAGATCTTATTGCCGAGTTGGTTCAGGAGGATCCTAAATTTCCAGGTTCTTTGGCTGAAACATTTGCCAAGATCCGATCAATGATCGATGAGGCAAAATAGTCATGTGGAAGCTTTTAATTTCAATTAATAAAAAACTGGTTTACGCCATTCCAGTGATGATAGTTCTTGGTTTTATCTTTGGGAAAAGCGTCGATGTACAGACTGTGAAACAGCTGAAAAATCTGATTATGCCGCTGACGTTTCTTATGGTCTATCCCATGATGGTGACCCTGAATATTAAGCACTTAAAGGCTGGAATAAAAAACGTTAAACTCCAGTTAATGACTCAGTGTATTAATTTTTGTGTTATTCCTTTTCTTGCCTATGGGTTAGGGCTCTATTTTTTTCCGGATAACAGCTATATGGCCTTGGGTCTGCTCCTTGCTGCACTTTTGCCGACAAGTGGTATGACCATATCTTGGACCGGATTTGCCAAAGGGAATATGGGAGCTGCCGTTAATATGACGGTCATTGGTTTGACCCTTGGCTCCCTTGCAACACCCGTATATGTTATGCTGCTTTTGGGTGCCAAGGTCGATATGCAGGTTTCGCTGGTTATCAAACAGATTGTATATATCGTTTTTATTCCAATGGTGCTAGGGTACCTTACCAGGTCTTATTTCCTAAAGAAAATGGACCTTAAGGAATTCAAACAGCGACTGGCCCCTCGTTTTCCAGCGATGTCAACGATTGGAGTACTTGGTATTGTCTTTGTGGCAATCGCCTTAAAAGCCGGAAAACTTTCGCAGGATCCCATGGTTCTATGGATGATTTTCAAACCGCTACTGATTATTTACGGCGTCAATTATCTTCTGGGAACGGTTGTCGGGAAGATGATGTTTGCAAGGGGAGACGCCATTGCCCTTGTATACGGCACGGTGATGCGGAATTTGTCCATTGCTTTGGCCATAGCGATCAACGCCTTTGGTGAGCGGGGAGCCGATGCTGCCCTGGTTATTGCAGTTTCGTATATCATCCAAGTGCAATCGGCAGCCTGGTATGTTAAATTAACAGACACCCTTTTTGGGCCACCAGAGGGTGATGCTGCTTAAAGAGAACGGTGATGGTAGTTGGATTTGACAAATAGTATGATTGAATTAACTCTGGTGAGAAATGACTTGCCAGGCTACATGCCTTAACAGATTTTTTCAGAAAGGCATTATTTAAACACCATACGGTGCTTATCGAAGGAGAATTGTAGCAATGAAAATAGCAATACCAACCAATAATCCCGGAGGCATGGAAGCTTCCAGGTCTGAACATTTTGGCCATTGTGATGTGTTTACTGTGGTTGAGGTAGATGGCAATAATCAAGTTATCGGTGTGGATATGCTTCCTGTTCCCGATCACAGTGCGGGAGGATGTATGGTGCCGGTGCAAACCCTTGGTGATGCTGGGGTTAATGCCATAGTCGTTGGTGGCATAGGTGCCCGTCCTTTGCAGGGGTTTTCAGAAGTGGGAATCGATGTTTATTGGGCGGATAAAAATAGTATCCCCAGTGCCGGTGAAGTTATGGAGAAATTTTCTGCCGGTCAACTGCCAAAAATGAACGCGGATCAGGCCTGTAAAGGTGGTAGCAACTGTCACCATTAAGACCGATAAAAAAGTGATATACGCTTAGCCGGTACATTGTTTTATGGGGTGTTTTTGTGAAACGAATACGAAAATACCCTGTAAGATATCAACAAATCCTTTGTTTTTTAGAAAAAGTTAAGTAGGGTCTGTCTATGGTTGACTTATTTCCGGACAGACGCCAGGTGATGTTGAGTTTTCTTTTGAAAACGACAGGCTAATAGCTTGTCGTTTATGTCTATTTTTACTGAAATAATCCATGTCTCCAAGACCCAAAAAAGAAAGAAAGTGTAAAGGGAATTTTTGCGGACGAGCATTTAAGCCCACAGGGACACCCCTTTCCAAGTTGGCCAAGGTTGAGTTGTTTCGCGATGAAATGGAAGCACTGCGACTTTGTGACTGCGAAGGTATGACCCAGGAGGAAGCTGGAAAGCAGATGGGGGTCTCTCGTGGAACCATTCAGCGTATTATTACCATCGCCAGAAGAAAAACCGCACAGGCTATATCTGAAGGACGAGCCCTGGTATTTGTTGAGGAATAGTTCGCATTATATATTTTCCCTTGTCTTATGAAATGTAATATCGGGCCATTTCTCCATAAAAAAGTTTAACATCCATTCATTTTGCGCAAGGTGGGTGAGAAAGCCTTCCGCATCATAGGCCAGAGAACTCTGGTTTTTCTGCTCAAATTCAGCGAGTTTTTTCTTGTCCTTACATTCTACCCAGCGGGCTGCTTGAAAGTCGATGGGTTCATAAATTGCTTCAACTCCATATTCATTTTTGAGCCTTGCAATGGTGACTTCAAATTGGAGGACGCCAACGGCCCCCATGATATGAGAAGAACCGACAATGGGTTTGAATACCTGAATGGCACCTTCTTCTGCCAGTTGTTGTAAACCCTTATGGAGCTGTTTCATACGTAAGGGGTCTTTGAGGATAACCCGCCTGAAATGTTCAGGGGCAAAGTTGGGAATTCCGGTAAATTTGAGTTCTTCTTTTGGGGTGAATGTGTCACCGATTTTTATGGTTCCATGGTTGTGTAGCCCGATAATATCACCTGGCCAGGCCTCTTCCACATTTGCTCTGTCCTGGGCCATAAAAATAGTGGCGTTTGCCAGGGTGATGTCTTTGCCAAGCCTATGGTGTTTTACTTTCATTCCCCTGGTGAATTTTCCAGAGCAGATCCTGAAAAAGGCGATTCGATCCCGGTGGGCTGGGTTCATATTGGCTTGAATTTTAAAAACAAAGCCTGAAAAATCTTCTTCTGCAGGAGAAACGTCGCGTGTTTTGGCAGCCCGCGGTCCAGGAGCAGGAGCCATTTCCACGAAGGCGTCTAAGAGTTCCTGGACGCCAAAGTTGTTTACCGCCGATCCAAAAAAGACGGGGGTTTGGCTGGCTGCAAGATAGTGTTCATATTCAAACGGGTTAGCAGCACCCTCAAGAAGCTCAATATCATCTCGAAGTACCTGGGCATCATGGGCTCCGATGGCCTCTTCGAGGCGAGGATCATCCAAGGACTCTATGGTAATTCCGGGCTTATTTTTGCTGTCAGTCCCGGCAGTAAAGAGATGTATCTGTTTTTTATGAAGGTTATAGACCCCCTTGAAGGTTTTTCCCATACCTATGGGCCAGGACATTGGAGTACATTCAATCTGAAGTTTTTCTTCAATATCTTCTAAAATATCCAGGGCATCCATGCCCTCTCGGTCAAGTTTGTTAATAAAGGTAATAAGTGGGGTGTTTCGCATCCTACACACCTCCATCAGTTTCTCGGTCTGTGATTCCACTCCTTTGGCGGAATCAATTACCATGATGGCAGAGTCCACTGCGGTGAGGACGCGGTAGGTATCCTCGGAAAAGTCCTGGTGACCAGGGGTGTCCAACAGGTTGACTTCATAATCTTTATAACTGAATTTCATCACAGAGGTGGTTACACTAATACCTCGTTCCTGCTCAATGGCCATCCAGTCGCTGGTGGCATGCCGTTCCGCCTTCCTTGACTTGACAGCTCCCGCCATATTTATTGCTCCGCCAAAGAGCAGTAATTTTTCAGTGAGGGTGGTTTTTCCTGCGTCTGGATGAGAGATAATGCCAAATGTTCGTCTTTTGGCAATTTCCTGGTCAAGTTTTTTGGACATGATAGTAAGAAGATTATGTTTAGTTTAATATGAATATATAGTAAAACACGTAGCCTTACAATGCGGGGTCTAAGGTAAATCGAATTGTACTGAAAGAAAACTAAAAAAAATACAAGTGAAAAATGAAAACAAAACGTGAGAGAACAGTTCTGGTCACCGGTGGTTGTGGATTTATTGGCGCGAATTTTGTGCGATTATTACTGGCTGATCATCCCACCTGGCGAGTGATAAACGTTGATAAACTGACCTATGCCGGTAATTTGCAAAATCTTGCGGGGGTAGAGGAGAATGAGCAGTATCGGTTTGTCAAAAAAGATATTTGTGATGCCCGGGCAATGGAGGAACTTTTTGCCAGCGAACAGATAGATTCGGTGGTGCATTTTGCTGCCGAATCCCATGTCGATAGGTCCATTACCGGGCCTGCTGCATTTATTCAAACCAATATTGTGGGGACTTTCACCCTGCTTGAAGCCGCAAAAAAGACATGGCTGGATGCTGCTTGGCAGGGTAGTGAGCCCCGCTTTTTGCACGTTTCAACAGACGAAGTGTATGGCTCTTTGGGGAATACGGGGATGTTTACAGAAAAAACGCCCTTTGATCCACGATCTCCCTATTCTGCGTCCAAGGCATCTTCTGATCATCTGGTTAATGCCTACTTTCATACCTATGACCTGCCCATACTAATTACCAACTGTTCTAATAATTATGGCCCCTATCAGTTTCCGGAAAAACTCATTCCCCTTATCTTTCACAATTCAATGAATGGGAAAAAACTCCCCATTTACGGTGATGGTAAAAATGTAAGGGACTGGCTTTATGTGAAAGACCATTGTGAAGCAATCGTTGAGGTCCTTAAAAAAGGGATAGTGGGGCAGTCATACAATATAGGTGGAAACAATGAAAAACAGAATCTTGAGGTTGTGACACTTATATGTGATACCCTGGATAAAAAAGTTGGCTTGCCGGCAAATGGAGAACCCCGTAGAAATCTAATGGAATTTGTGGAGGACCGCCTAGGACATGACAGGCGTTACGCCATTGATGCAAGTTTTATTAAAGAACAGGTTGGCTGGGAACCTCAGGTGAGCTTTGAAATTGGTATTGAGAAAACGGTAGATTGGTATCTTGCCCATCAAGAGTGGGTCAATGGAATTATTGATGGCAGCTATAGAGAGAATGTGTGATGAAGGTGAGCAAGACAGCAATTGCAGATGTGTTGGTTGTTGAGCCAAAGGTATTTGGTGATGCACGGGGTTTTTTTTATGAATCCTATAATGAAAAACTGTGGCAGGAGTTAACGGGGCTTAATACACAATTTGTCCAGGATAATCATTCCAAATCCACGCAAGGGGTGTTACGTGGTATCCATTATCAGATTAAGCAAGCACAGGGGAAATTGGTGCGGGCTGTGGTGGGAGAGGTTTTTGATGTGGCTGTTGATTTAAGAAAAAGCTCTCCCACATTTGGGATGTGGGTTGGTGAGTATTTGAGTGCAGAAAACAAGAAGATGCTGTGGATCCCGGAAGGTTTCGGGCACGCATTTCTTGTACTCTCGAAAAATGCTGAATTTTTATATAGAACAACGGATTTCTATGCGCCAGAACATGAGCGTTGTATCGTCTGGAACGATCCGGATTTAGGTATTACCTGGCCAGCAATTGCAGGCAAGAAACCGCAACTCTCAGCAAAGGATGTCGATGGTGCTCTGTTTCGTGATGCGGAATGTTATGCGTAAGGGAGCTATCGTCTGTTCAGGTTACAGTTTGCTACCTGCTCCAGTACCTGCCCAAGATGCGTAAAAAACGCAAGCGCTGCTGCATCGTCTTTCTTGACGTTGAGCTGTTCTTCGTAGATGGTAAAAAGCTTTGTCAGTACATGGGGGATATCCTCCTCTTCAATATCTCCCATTTTTTCCCATAGTATATTGGTATCCATCGTTTTCCTCTACCATTCAAGGCGTAAACTGTTGTCCAATGCATCCACCTGTGTCACTTTGATACTTACAATGGACCCCGGTTCCGGATGATTGGACCCTGGACTTGGCAGATCAACGTTGAGGAGGATATCAGTCAGGAGAAGGAATGTCCTTTTCGCACCCGATTCAAGCACAATGGCGTTTAAGGGAGTGTTCTGCCTGACTTCTAGATATTTTAACAGCCAGTAACGGTGTCGTTGTTGGCGCACGCTATTGGCATTGGCAAGGGTCCTTCCAATTACTGAAGTGAAATCCTTGCACATTTCTTCTGTAAATCTGAAGTCCTCACGCCGCACAATGGAGTGGATTTGATGCTGCATTACAAGGTCCAAAAGCCTGCGGATGGGAGAGGTTACGGTGGTATATTGATTCACTCCAAGACCGCTATGGGGTTTTGCGAGGACCAGTAATTCTCCCCTTGATAAGTGCTTACGTTGCACCGAATTGAGATAGAGATCGTTATCAATACCGTGAACAACTCGTTTTCGTGGTGGTTTTTGTGATCTGAACAATCCCGGAGCCATTCGATCAGATACATATCGGGCAGCCTCGGTATTGGCTAAAATCATCATTTCTGACACCAATGTTCTAGATGGGGTGTCTGTTTCAGCAAGATTAACGTGTACCTTTCCGCCATCGTGGATATGGATGTTCACATCGGGGAAAGGAAGGAGTAATGCACCGTTTTCAATGCGTTTGTTTCTAAGTTTTATACGAAGATCGTTGAGGATAGCAAGTTCTGGGTCGCTTGCAATTATGGCGTCAGCCTCATCATAGGTCAGCCGTCTTGCTACTTTTATTACTGAGGGATAAATGCGAAGGCGAAGCACTTCGGCGTCACTTGTAAGGAGGATCATAAAGCTTAGTGCTGCTCGTATTTCGCCTTGAATAAGGCTGCAGATCCCTTGGGACAAATGGCGAGGGAGCATGGGGATTTGTCCCTCTGGGAAATAGATTGAAGTGCCACGTTTCATGGCTTCCATAAAGAGCGGGTCTTCAGGATGTACATAGTGGGCCACATCTGAAATATGAATTCCCACTAAGAAGTTATCTCCATCTTTTTCTATGGTAAGTGCATCATCAAAATCAAGGGTGCTGTTTCCATCTATGGTAATTGGTGCCAGGTGAGTGAAATCTTTCCTGGCGGGATCGTTGAACAGCTTGTCAGGATCCTGCTGGAGGAGCATCTCCGCCTGCTGAATGGCAAGTAACGGAAAGGTGACGGGTAAATCTTTTTTGAGGAGCGGGATGTTTTCATTTTTGTCCCAAACCCCTGCCTTTACCAGAAGATGAAATGGGTCATGGGGTTTGTTAAATCCTGCTGATTTTAGTATTTTTCTTGCAATATCAGCTTGTTTTGCTTCTCCTCCATGGATGTAGAAATCACGAACTATTTCAATACAGGTGGAGGCACCATCTTGGGCCATGGCCTCATCAGTTGCACCCGAATGAATATCTTGCAAAAGCTTTGCACCATTTTCTATAAGAGCCATGGCTTCAGCTTCTTTTTGTCGTTGGTTTTGGATATGTTCAACTTGTTCGGCAGAGTGGACAATAATGTGGTTTTCTTTGTACTTAAAATAGAGACGATCGGTGAAAACTCGGCGTAAAAAGGCTGCCACAATATCATCGTCTGCATCTTTTCCAAAGCTCAGTTCGGCAAGAAAAGAAGGGAGGAAGCGATTGACAGGTTCATCTGAGGTAAGTTCCCAAATTTCCGCAAGATCAATTTGCTCCATCAGTTGGGTTCTTGTCTTCGCTGTTTCCTGCAGTTGCCTTGCAAGTTCTTCACGGGAAGACTCTATTGGATGAGTCTTTACAGAACAATGGACAACCCTTGAGAGTGGGAGTGTTACATCTCTGGCGTTTTGGGTGAGTAGGCGGAGTCGTTTTGCCTGATTACCAGTGACGTAAGCGCAGAGGAATTTGCCGCCCTCAAGATATTCTATGAGTTTTCCTGTGCTTGCCACAAACAACTGCCTTTCCGAACGAACGGTGAAAATAGAGTTTTTTCTGCTATAAATGTTTTGGTGGAAGAAATTTCCCTATTTTCTTCAACACCTGCCGTAAAGGAAAGGATACCGGGAGACGCGGGATCAGCTAACGATCTGTTTTTTAGCAACGTTAGCAGGATCACATTCCATACGGACATATTATGTAGTATTTATTATAAATCAAAGCGAGTACTATAGTGTGGTTTTGCAATAAGGGCACTGAAATTTTTTTTAGGGAGCAAACAATTGAGTGATTTAGGTTTTGTGGAAGACGATATACGCTCAGGGATGGTGGCCATTGTGGGGCCACCCAATGCGGGCAAATCCACTTTGATGAACCAGTTATTGGGCCAAAAAATATCCATAGTGAGTCATAAACCACAGACCACCAGAAATCGGATAGCGGGAGTGGTAAATAGTGATTCCTATCAGATTGTATTTCTTGATACGCCAGGTTTGCATAAAGCGCGTCAACCGCTAAACCGGGAGATGATGCGTATTGCCATGGAAAGTCTGCAGGATGTTGATGCCATTTTGTATATGGTTGATGTTTCCTTGCCCATGCCTGCCAAAGAAAAAAGAGATAAAGAACAGGAACTGACTGAGCAGATGGCTGGAATTGCTTCGCCTGTAATCCTACTTCTTAACAAAGTTGATCTGCAAAAAAAAGAGTCGGTACTCCCTCTAATTGAGCAATATTCAAAGCTTTTCGCCTTTCATGCCATCTTACCCATTTCGGCTTTAACTGGGGAAGGAACAACAGAGCTTCTTGAAGAGGTGTTGACGATTTTGCCCATTGGTCCCAGGTATTTTCCTGAAGATATGCCCACCGATGCCAGTGAGCGTTTTCTGGTGGCAGAAATTATCCGTGAGAAGGTATTTTTACTGACAGGTCAGGAGATTCCCTATTCTTCTGCAGTACAGGTTGAATCTTTTAGCGATGATGAACGAAAAAAAATGACAACAATTCATGCGAGTATAGTGTTAGAGCGAAACTCGCAAAAGGGAATTGTTATTGGGAAAGGAGGGAAAAAGCTCAAAGCCATAGGAACTGCAGCAAGAAAAGATATGGAAAAACTGCTTGGCCAGAAGGTATTGTTAAAGTTATGGGTCAAAGTCAGGAAAAACTGGTCAAAGGACGAACGATTCCTTAAAGAGTTGGGTTTTTAATCACTTCCATCGATTATTTTGTGTTTATTGTTGAAAAAAAAACAAATCCATGTAACATGATAAGTATAACTGGTTAATTCTTTGGCAATTTCAATGGTATAAAGCACCACGTTGTAGGGTGTCCATCTCTGGCGGGTTCTGTTTCTTTATGAAAAAAATCATCTGGTGTTGCTTGCTACTCGTTTCTTTGGGACTTTATCTTGCGCTTCCTTCCCTTGCTGCAGATTGTAAAAGTTTAAAAAAGGGTTTAGAGCTTGAACGGAACGTTAAGAAGAAGCGCCAGATGTTAAAGGATCTCATTGTTGAGTGTCCCGATGATCCCACCATCAATTATAAGTACGCATTAAGTCTTGAACGTTTCAGGAAGTACGATGAGGCGCTTGTTTATTATCAGCGAGTGGCCAAACTTAATCCCAAAATGGGAAAAGCCTTCGTCGGGATGGGAGATATCCACATCTATCGAGGGGAACTTGACAATGCCATTGATGCCTATTCCATAGCAAAACAGCTTATGCCGCAGAGTGAAAGAACTGTCACTCGTCTGGCTCGTCTTGAAATTAAAAGAAAGGCTTTGGCAGGTGGTATGCTTACTGCCGGCGAATTTATCCAGGTTATGAATCATCGGGGAAAGGTCTCTTCAAACACATCTTTGCTTCTTACAGGACCAGCGTTACAGTATAAAATTGCTTTTTTAGAGAGTGCCAATCAACTGCTCCCTACAGGAATCAGACAGCTTGCAGCCATTGGGCAAGCCATGCAGAGTGATGCGTTACAGGCTGTACATTTTGAGATAAAGACATACGTAAATTCCGGCTATCCAAGCTCGGCAGAGGCCCTTAAGACTTCTAAAGAAAGGGTGCTTATGATCAAAGACCAATTGGTCGAGAATTTTTCAATTGAGCCGGACCGCATTATCATAAAGTGGTACGGTGATAAACAACCATTGGAAATTGAGAGTGCATCCGGAAGACAGTTTGTAAATAGTAGAGTGGAATTTAAGCGGCTTTACAAATGATTCCCTACTTTTTTGTATAGAGACTTACACTTTTTAAAATATTGAGTGCTGTTTTAAGTTGGTTGTCTTGTGTAAGCAGGTCTCTCCCTTCTTTGTATTTTGGATTAAGATTCTCTTCCTGTTGGTTTTTTTTGCTCTTTTCCCTTTCACTGTTTAAGAGGTGATTTTGTAGGTCTGCTTCACGGGGGAATGCGCTTCCCGGTTGGTTACTTTCTTTTTGGTCAACTGGGGGAATATAGGGGACTTCCACGTCGGGTACTATTCCTGTTGCCTGTATTGATCTTCCATTTGGGGTGTAATACCTGGCTGTTGTCAGCCGCAGGCCCGCACCACCTGGCATGGGCAGGATGGTTTGTACCGAGCCCTTTCCAAAAGTGGTGGAACCGATAATGACACCTCGCTTGTGATCTTGTATGGCACCGGATACGATCTCTGAAGCACTGGCTGAGCCTTCATTTACCAGGACAACCAAAGGAAAATTGTGTATTCCATTGTTACTGTGGGCCTGAAAAGTCATGTTTTGTTCTTGAATTCTTCCCTTGGTGTAGACAATCAGTCCTTCTTCAAGAAAAACGTCTGATACGGCTATGGCCTGATCAAGAAGTCCTCCCGGATTGTTACGAAGGTCAAGGACCAGACCATTAAGGGATGACTTTTTGCTAAGTTCTGCCAGTTTTTCTTTGAGATCTTTACTTGTCCGTTCCTGGAAATTGCTTATTTGGATGTAGGCAAAATGCGGTTCCAATAAAAGACCATAGACGCTTTGTAAGGGAATAATATCACGTATAATCGTGAAATCTTTTAGTTCTTCCCATCCCTCCCGATATACGGAGATAACGACCTTACTGCCTTTGGGGCCTCGAAGAAGCTTTATCGCTTCCATGGAAGGCATGGATTTGGTAGCCTTTCCATCAATTTTAACGATAAGATCTTTAGCGCGTAATCCAGCTTTATCTGCAGGAGTCCCTGCAATGGGAGAGATTATGGTTACAATTTCATCACGGATGGTGATTTCAATACCAACCCCTGAGAAGTCACCTCTGGTCTCTTCCTGTAATGCGTCAAAATCTTCTGCTGTAAGGTAGGAAGAATGGGGATCAAGGGAGAGTAGCATCCCGCTGATGGCACCTTCAATGGTTTTATTGGCGTCAATTTCTTCCAGGTAATTTTCCTGGAGAATACTGAGGACATTTGCGAATATCTCCAGTTGTTTATATGTTTCTTCCCGTTGTTTTTGCGAGATCTCCGCAGACGCTGAAAATGAGTAACATAGAAAAAAAATGAAGAAGAGGGCAGGAAAAAGGCGGAAAAATTTCACGACATATCCTCTATAGATTTTGTTTGCCAAAGAGAAAAGAGACACTATTGCAGTACGGCCTGTTCTCTTTTGGAATCTTTTTTTACCATTTGCCGCTTGAGCAAAGAGCCGTCGATCCATTCCAGAGGGTCCAAAGGCTTTGATCCGTGGCGTACTTCAAAATAAATTCCATCATCCATAAGGGTTGCCGTATCACCGGTGAGCCCAATCAAGTCACCTTGAAAAACCTTATCTCCTTTCTTTTTCAGGATTTTTCCCAGGCGTGAGATAATGGAAAAGTATTTGTAACCGTGGTCAATAATAACTGTATTACCATATCCATGCAGATAATCGGCGTAGCGTATTTCACCTTCGAAAATTGCTGTAACCCTGTTGATACCAGGAGCAGAGATGGTTAATCCGGTATTCTGGCCCTTTATGCCAAGGCGGTTTACCCGTTCCTGTCCAAAAAGGGCCAGGATGGTTCCTTCTACGGGGGCGGGATGGCTTCCTTTGTCTAACAGAAAACCCTGATCAAAAAGCTGATTTTTTTCTTGTAAGGTATTGAGCGATGCGGTGAGAGAGCTTGCCGCCTTTTCCATTTCCGACACGGCTTGTTCGTGCAGCTCTTTTTGTGTTTTTATTTGTGCCAAGAGTAGTTCTTTTTCGTGAACGGTTTCGTTGATCGCCTTTTGCTTTTCTTTGGCCTCATGGATAAAATCGTCCAGAATCAGTTTTTCAAGGGTGAGCGTTTCTTTTGTCTGTTGGAGGAGGGTGATTACATTGTGGTATTTTTTAATCACACCTGTGTCATATTCAATGAGTGAGGTGAATGAATCCCTAAAGTTGAGCATTCGTGGTAGGGTTTCTGAAGAAAATGCCACGTTGGCAACTCCAACCCGTCCCATTTTATAAAAGGCCTTGATCCTTTTTTGTAAGTGGTTCTGCACTTTACGCTTTTCCTTTTCGGCCACTGCCTCTTCTGCTTCCTTGGTGGCGATAAGTCGCTGTTGGTTTTCCATCTCCTCTTCAAAACTATGGAGTTTTTCAAGTTGCTTTCGGAGTTTTCTATCCAGTTCGGCGAGTTCATCAAGCAGGTTACGTTCCTTTTTCTTTGCGGAAACGATCATCTCCTGTTGGCTGCTGATTCCTTCTTTGAGTTTACTGATATTTATACGAAATTTCGTGATTCCTTTTTCTATTTCTGCCTTTTGGGCCTTTCTGTCTTGTTTTGCGAATACGTTGCCCGGATGAGTAAGAGCAATGGAACAGACAATGATGATGAGAAAGAAAATAGAAGGTCGCATCAAATTTGAAGAAACTTACGGATAGAGGTATAGCTACCAAAGGTGCACAGTGAAATAGAGGCCAAAATGATACAAATAATAATGATTGGTGAAAAGAAGTTGAATTGGAAAAAGTTTAGAATTCCTGGTCCTGTAAACCTGGCGCTAATCCATTGAAACAGGCCATAAAGGGCGATAAGCCCAATAACTGACCCCAAAAGGCCTTGGAGGACACCTTCGATTAAAAAGGGCGTTTGGATATATTTATTGGTTGCTCCCACAAGTTTCAATAGCTCAAGTTCATCTTGTCTACCGAGAATGGTGAGACGAATGGTATAGGCGACCATAAACGTTGCGGTGAGGATTAACAGGGTACCGCTCAAAAAGACAACGATGGTGACAAGGCGTACAAAATGGTAAAAACGTTCAATCCACTCTTGCCCATATTGCACCTTTTCTGTCCCGGGAAGACTTGCCAGATATTCTGAAAAAAGCTTTATTTGGGCGTATCCCCGAAGGCTCCTCAACGGGACAATCTCAATTGAAGCCGGTAGGAAATCTTTTGGCATATCGTTGAGTACATCCGAATCTTTACCGAGTTGTTCAGCAAATCGTTCATAGGCCTCTTTCTTTGAAACAAAACGAAGCTCTTCAACTTTATCAAAGTTAAGGATTTTGCGGCGGAGCTGTTCCTGCATTGCCGGACCTGGTTCGTCCTCTAAGTAGACAATGAGGGAGAGATCATCGGTGAGACGGTCACCGGCACCGATCATATTGGTATACACCAAGGAAAAAAAAGCAAAAATAAGAACGGAAAGGGATACGGTCAGAAAAGTCATAAACTGAGAAGACCAGGTCTGGCGCAAGTTGCGTCCCGTCTGTCGAAATACAGCGAACCAGAAATTCATATTGTGTTCCCCCGAGTGAGGGAATGGATAAGTCCGTCCCTGAGTTCCATGATTCGGTTTGTGGTGTTTTTATAGATAGACTCGTCGTGGGTTGCAATGACTATTGTCGCGCCGGCCTTATTGCAACGAGTAAGCAAATCCATAACCCTTTCTGTGGTTGTTGCGTCAAGATTTCCGGTGGGTTCGTCCACAAGGATCAGGCGTGGAGAATTGGCAACCGAGCGTGCAAGGGCTACCCGCTGTTGCTCACCCCTTGAAAGTTCACCGGTTAACAGATCGTGTTTACTGGTTAACTGGAGCTGATCGAGAAGATCCCGCACCCTATGCCTGATAGCCCTGGGCTTTTTGTAGGAAACTTCCATGGAGATGGCGATGTTTTCTGCAACTGTGCGATTATTAAGAAGCTTGAAGTCCTGATAGGCAACACCTATACGCTGGCGTAAAAGGGCAAGGTTTCTTCCTCGCAACTTGTTAATATTGTATCCGGCGACTTCAATTAGCCCATTGGTGGGAAGCTCCATATTGCAGATAAGCTTTAATAATGTCGTCTTCCCGGCACCACTTCGGCCAATTAAAAAAAACATCTCTCCGGTTTCAACGGAAAAGGATATATCATTGAGTGCCTGAATATCAGGAGGATAATGCCTGCTCACCTTGATCATTTCGATCATGGTGTGATTGGGCATATCTTGTTTATTTTGATTTTCTTGAATATCCATGCGTTTATTCTGTTTTCTGTCGCTTACGCAAAAATTGCATCGAACATAGCGTAGGCTGTTTGTATAATGTCAGAAGAATCGTCCAGGGTAATATAAGAATCACCGCTTAACTCTTGATTAATGAGCGCCTCGCTTGAGGGAATGATTCCTCCAAGGGTCATGCCCGTTTCTGTTATGGTCGCATCAATTTTTTCTTGCAATGGTGGCGGGACCGGTTGGGGGGCACGGTTGACAATAAGATACTGGTTCTTAACGTCAAGTCCCAAAGGTTCAGTAATATCGGAAATACGCTTTGCCGTAAGGATTCCCCTGGCCGAAGGATCAGATGTCACCAGCAGATAGTCAATGTTTCGCAAGTTCATACGGCTTAAATGTTCCATACCTGCTTCGTTATCAACTATGATATATTTATAGTTAGCGGCCAGTTTATCCATGGTCATGGCCAGGTATTGGTTGGCAGCACAATAACATCCTGGGCCATCAGGTTGCCCCATCACAAGAAGATCATAGCCACTCTCCTCAATGAGCGCCTGGTGGATTTTCAGTTCCATATATTGATCTCTGGTAACGTTGGGTGGCAGCTCACTTTTAAGTTCCTTGCGAATCTGCCCCAGAGTTAAGCCCACATCAAGGCCAAGAAGCTCGTTAAGGTTTGCATTGGAATCGGCGTCAACGAGCAGAAATGGGGTTTTGTTTTTCTCAAGTAAATATTTGGTGAGCAGGGCAGAGGTTGTGGTCTTTCCAGTTCCTCCCTTACCTGCCATGGCAATAACTTTTGTCATACCTTATCATCTCTATTGCAAAAAAATAAATAAAACATGTGGTACCTTGTGGCTGGGCATATGTCCCTTAAAAAGAATTTTTTTAAAACAGGAAACAATCCCGTGGGGTAGCGCCCTGTTATTCGTTTATGCCACAGGCTTCCTATACTAGTTAAGGCATGCGCTGTTGTCAAATTTAAAGGGAAATTCAATTGCTTTAGCCAGATTCCACTTGCAACTTCACCTTTAGTTGGTATTTTTAAAAGTTTTGCTATTATAAGTGCTACGATACTCTTTGTTTTGCAGCTTGCTGGAGATAACTTAGTAGAAAAGTTTAATTATTCATAGAATTGCATTTTATTCGTTTATTGTAAAGGAGAGCACCATGGATTACAGGGATACCCTGAATCTGCCGAAGACCGGGTTTAAAATGAAGGCTAATCTGAACCAGAAGGAGCCGATGTATTTGAAACGCTGGGAAAAAGAGGGCTTATACAAAATGCTGCAGGCCCATGCAGCAGAGAAACCACTGTTTGTTTTACACGATGGTCCTCCCTATGCCAATGGACATATTCACCTGGGCACTGCTTTTAACAAAATTCTTAAGGATATTATTCTGAAATCTCGCCGTATGGCCGGCTTTAATGCCCCATATATTCCTGGTTGGGATTGTCATGGTCTGCCCATAGAGCATAATGTGGATCAGGATCTTGGAGAGAAAAAGAAGACCATTCCCAAGATTGCCAAACGGGGGGCTTGTCGAAAATACGCCGAAAAATGGATAAAGACACAGAAGGATGAGTTTAAACGTCTGGGAGTACTTGGAGATTGGGAAAATCCCTATTTGACCATGAACTATGATTTTCAGGCGACCATTGCGGCTGAGTTTAACAAGTTTCTCCTCTCTGGCGCCGTTGTACGCAGTAAAAAACCGGTGTACTGGTGTTCCACCTGTACCACTGCGCTTGCTGAAGCGGAGGTGGAATATTATGACCACAATTCCCCTTCAATTTATGTAAAATTCCCCATCGTGGATGATTGGAGTGATGTGGATCCGGCCCTTGCCGGGGAGAATGTGTATGTCCTCATATGGACCACAACTCCCTGGACATTGCCGGCGAACCTGGCAGTGGCGTTTCACCCTGATTTTGAGTATGCGGCGGTGAAAACAGGTGAGCAGACCCTTGTTCTGGCAAAGGAGTTGGTTGGGTCGGTGATGGAGGAAATGGGTATTGACGACTATGCTATTGCAGGAACTTTTTCCGCAAGGGAGCTTGAGAAGAGGAAATGTCGCCATCCATTTTTGGAAAGAGATTCCCTGCTGGTCCTTGCCAACTATGTAACCCTTGATGCCGGAACCGGTTGTGTACATACCGCTCCAGGACATGGCGCAGATGATTACCTTACCGGGCTTCGTTATGGGCTTGACGCTTTTTCTCCTGTTGACGATGAGGGGCGTTATACCGAGGATGCTGGAATCTACGTTGGGCAGCAGATACCTGAGGTGAACAAGGATATTAATAAGGATATGCTGGCCAGTGGCATGCTTATGCATGAGAAGAGCATTGAGCATAGCTATCCTCATTGTTGGCGTTGCAAGAAACCGGTAATGTACCGGGCCACTCCCCAATGGTTTATTTCCATGGAAATAAATGATCTCAAGCAAAAGGCACTTAGCGAGATAGCCAATGTGACCTGGACACCTTCCTGGGGGCAGCAGCGTATTGCATCCATGGTTGAAAATCGTCCCGATTGGTGCCTTTCCAGGCAGCGAACCTGGGGAGTCCCCATTACAGTGGTAAGTTGCAAGGCGTGTGGTGAAGTGGTCAAAAATAAAGAGTTGATTGCAAACGTTGATACGTTATTTCGCAAAGAAGGTGCCGATAGTTGGTTTAGCCATGGGTTGGAAGACTTTTTACCAGGTGGCTATGTGTGTGAAAAATGTGGCAAGTCAGAGTTTGCAAAGGAAGAAGATATTCTTGATGTCTGGTTTGATTCGGGTAGTTCCCATGCGGCAGTATGCGAGGCACGTGATGTGTTGCGAGCGCCTGCAGATCTCTATCTTGAAGGGAGTGATCAACACCGAGGCTGGTTCCAATCTTCTTTGTTGACTTCGGTAGGGACCCGTGGGCATGCTCCGTACAAAGGGGTGCTTACCCATGGCTATGTTGTTGATGGGCAGGGCAAGAAAATGTCGAAATCCATCGGCAATGTGGTTGCGCCAGGTGAAGTCATTGAAAAATTTGGCGCTGAGATTTTAAGGCTTTGGGTTTCCAGTGAAGATTACCGCGATGATGTGAAGGTTTCCGATGAGATCTTGAAACAGGTTGCAGACAGCTACCGGAAAATTCGCAATACTATTCGTTATTTTTTAGGTAATATCAGTGATTTTGACCCCGAGTTGCACGGTGTGCAAAGTGAGGATCTAGAAGAGATTGATCGTTGGGCATTGGGGAAATTTGAAGAGCTTCGTGAAAAAGTTACAACTGCCTATGAGCGGTATGAATTTCATCCCATTCACCAGGCATTAAACTATTTTTGCGGTACCACCATGAGCGCCTTTTATCTGGATATATTAAAAGACAGGCTCTACTGTTCCGGAACGGATTCAAGGCTTCGAAGATCTGCACAAACGGTGCTTTATGAGATCCTTGGTGGATTGTTGCAGTTGATGAGTCCGATACTGCCCTTTACCACCACTGAAGCTTGGGAATATTACAAAAAACTTGAGCCTTCCGCATCTCTTACAGAAAGTATTTTCTTTACCCAGTTTCCAGAAGCAAAACCCGAGCGGCGTGATGCAACTCAGGAAAAACATTGGGGGAAATTGATGTATGTTCGTTCTGAGATCACCAAAGCTTTGGAGATGGCAAGGCGTGAAAAAGTTATCGGCCATCCTTTGGAGGCGGAAGTCACCGTTGCGGTGAGTGGTGAATGGGAAGCTTTTATCAAAAAGAGTCTTGAGCAGGTCAAGGAGGTGTGTATCGTTTCTGCGCTAAACACTTGTTCGAGTAGCTCTGATCTTCCCGAATTGCATTTTATAGATGGTGAAGATATCCCTGAACTGTCTGTGGCGGTGAGTAAAGCCAGGGGTGAAAAGTGTGAACGTTGCTGGACAAGGGATGAATTTGTCGGCACAGATAGCGAACATCCCAAGCTCTGTGAACGCTGCCTTGGTGTGGTGAAGGCGATGGATGTGTAAGGATAATGGGAAACGTGGTAGCACTTTTTGTTTTATTTGCAGTTGTTATCCTTGATCAAGTGAGCAAGGTGTTGATCGTAAAGTCGTTTGCACTTTATGAGTCAATGGAGATACTTCCCGGTTTTTTTAGCCTTACCTATCTCACTAACAAGGGGGCCGCTTTTGGATTTTTGGCAAATATTGATGCCGCCTGGCGCCACTATTTCTTTCTTGTCCTGGCGGTGGTCGCCCTTGTTGTGTTGTTTGCAGCTTATAGAAAACTGTGTCGAGAACATCGTTTCTATGGCCCGGTTCTGGCACTTATTGCCGGTGGGGCCATTGGTAATGTGATTGACCGTATCCGTTTGGGAGCGGTCGTCGATTTTTTGGATTTTTATGTGGCATCCCATCATTGGCCGGCATTTAATGTCGCTGATTCTGCCATCACTGTGGGAGTGACACTTTTTATTGTAATTAATTTCTTTCAAGATCGATCTACAACAAAGAGCTAGCTCTAATTTCGATGCAAAGAAAGGATAAATGCCTAAATTAATAAGAGAGAATAATGAAAATAGCTGTACTGTTCCCTGGGCAGGGATCTCAATATATCGGTATGGGAAGAGCGTTTGTGGAATCTGATAGTGATTGTGCAAGCATTATGCAAATGGCGGCTTCTGTCTGTGATTTTCCTTTGGAGCGATTGCTCTATGAAGGTCCCATGGAGGAGTTGACCAGAGCCATTCATCTGCAACCGGCAATAACTGTTACAAATCTAATTTGTTATCAAGCCCTAAAGAAGGCTTTCGGTGAACAACTTTCAGCATCCTGTTTTGCAGGGCATAGCCTTGGAGAATATTCGGCCCTTTGTTCCGCTGGAATCATCACTGTTGAGGATACCATTCGTCTGGTTATCAAGCGTGGAGCTCTAATGGAGCGAGAAGGCCAGAAACATCCTGGTGGAATGCGGGCGGTGATTGGGAAAACCATAGAAGAGATTGAGACAATAATTGACTTATGTAAAGATTCCGGGATTGTTACTGCTGCTAACCACAACACTGAAATGCAGATAGTTATTTCAGGGGATGTTGCTGGGCTTGACGCAGTTGAGGAAAAGGTTTTGGCCGATGGCGCACGTGTTATTCCTCTGGCCGTGAGTGTTGCAAACCACAGCCCATTGGTTGCCGATGCAGTTCCTGATTTTGCTGCATTTATGGATACGGTTCCATTTAATGCGCCCAAAACGCCTGTTTTTTTCAATGTTGTGGCGACAACAGAAGATGATATCAGTAAGATCAAGAAAATGATGGCTAGCCAAATTGCTTCTCGGGTGCGATGGGTTGAAAGTATCAGTGCTATGATTGCTGAGGGAGTGGATACCTTTATTGAAGTTGGGCCAAAAACGGTGTTAAAAGGTATGATGCGCAAGATTGCACCCAAAGGCTATACCTATAAAGCCTTGCAATTTGACACCCCTGAAGGGTTGAGCAAATGTATGGATAAGTTGGCTGGATGAGCTATCAGGAAATTACCAGCATTGAACAAGCCCTTGATAGAGCAGAAAATACAAAGCTTAAAACCCTCTGTAGCGCTGCAGATAGATTGCGACGCGAGGTACATGGTGATCGTTTTGCTCTTTGTTCCATTCTCAATGCTCGTTCTGGCAAGTGTACTGAAGATTGTATCTATTGTGCCCAATCGGCAAAGTACACGACAAAAATAACAGAATATGAGTTGCTTGAGGCAACTACTGCCCTTGGCAGGGCGCGTGAAAATGAAGCCTATGGTGTCACTCGTTTATCCTTGGTAACGGCTGGGCATTCGCTATCCACCAAGCAACTTAATAGAATGGGGGAGGTCTATTCGCTCCTTAAAAAAAATAGTTCTTTGCACTTCTGTGCATCCATGGGATTTTTAACGGCAGAAAAAGCGTCCCTTCTCCATTCATTTGGAGTGAGAAGATACCACTGCAACCTTGAATCTTGTCATGAATTTTTCCCATCAATCTGTACGACCCATACCTGGGAGGAAAAGGTCGCAACATTACAAATTGCAAAAAATGCTGGTCTTGATCTTTGCAGTGGTGGCATAATTGGGATGGGAGAAAGTATGACCCAGCGGCTGCAACTTGCCTTTGCCTTACGTGATCTGCATGTGCTCTCTATTCCCATTAATATCCTTTCTCCCATAGCGGGAACACCCCTTGAAAATATGGAACCCATAGAGCTTGATGCTGTTTTGCGTAGTGTTGCCATGTTTCGTCTTATCAACCCGCAGGCGGTAATACGGATAGCTGGGGGGAGGGGGCGTTTTGGGAGTGAACAGTATAGGCTGTTTAGGGCTGGTGCAAATGGCGCGATCGTTGGTGATTACCTGACCACCACAGGAGCAGGAGCAGCGAAGGATCTGTGTGAATTTAGAAAACTTGGATATGAATTGGCATGACTCCGGAAGAGTATCTTCGCTACGATAGAGAACATCTCTGGCATCCATATACATCTGTTACTAACGCGTTGCCTGTCTATGGCGTTGTCTCGGCTGATGGGGTACGGCTTCGTTTAGAAGATGGCAGGGAATTGATTGATGGTATGGCTTCGTGGTGGTCTGTTATCCATGGCTATAACCATCCGGTTTTGGTGCAAGCTATTCAAGAGCAAGCCGCAAAACTTTCCCATGTGATGTTTGGTGGGCTTAGCCATAGGCCTGCTGTTACGCTTGCCAAAACACTTATTGAGAGTACTCCAGCTGGACTGGATGTTGTCTTCTTCGCAGATTCCGGTTCGGTGTCTGTGGAAGTGGCCATGAAAATGGCCCTTCAATATCAATATGCAGTAGGGAAACCTGAAAAAAAGAAGTTTTTGACCATTCGTTCGGGCTATCATGGAGATGTGTTTCATTGTATGTCTGTTTCTGATCCTGAAAATGGGATGCATCACCTGTTTTCGGGAGTCTTGCCAAACTACTTCTTTGCCGATGCCCCCAGATGCGGCTTTAACGACCAGTGGGATGAGTCTGATACAGACTCTTTTCGGCAAATTATTGAACATCACCACCATGAACTTTGTGCTGTTATCCTTGAGCCAATCGTTCAAGGTGCCGGTGGAATGTGGTTTTACCATCCCAACTATTTGACTGTTGTTCGCGGGTTATGTGAGAGGTATGGTCTGCTTCTTATTGCCGATGAGATTGCAACCGGATTTGGTCGAAGTGGGAAACTCTTTGCCTGCAACCATGCTGCTGTTGTTCCTGATATTATGTGTCTTGGAAAAGCCCTGACCGGTGGCACCATGACCCTGGCTGCCACCCTTGCCACAAGAACAGTTGAGGAGACCATTTCCAGTGTTAGTCCCGGAGTGTTTATGCATGGGCCAACATTTATGGCAAATCCCCTTGCCTGTGCTGTGGCTGAAGCCTCCGTTCAACTGCTCTTATCTTCTGATTATAAGGCAATAATTCAAAATATAGAGGCAGGCTTGACCAAAGGACTTGCCCCATGTTTTGCCCTTGAAGGGGTAAAAGATGTCCGGGTGTTGGGAGCAATTGGTGTTGTTGAACTGCATAATCCGGTGGACATGAAACGTATTCAGCCAGCCTTTGTGGAGCAGGGTGTTTGGGTGCGTCCTTTTGGGACACTTGTCTATGTAATGCCTCCGTATTGTATTGATGAAGAAGATCTACACACTCTTTGTGCGGCCATTTGTACTGTTATTGCCGGGGAAGGTGATCAGTGAACTGCGTATATGATGAAAAGCTGATTTCCCTTAAGAAGATGGGGCGACTTCGAACATTAGTCCCCTTTGCAGAAGATACATTTAGGTTAAATCTTGCTTCCAATGATTATCTGGGCATTGGAAACGATCAGGATTTGCAGGAAGAGTTTTTGGGTAGGTATAACTCTACTACCCGAAAACAGTATAAATTTGCTTCATCTTCATCACGTCTGTTAACGGGAGATACTCCACTTGCCCATGCACTGGAACAAGAACTGGCATCTGCTTACCAAAGCGATGCAGCTCTACTCTATAATTCCGGGTATCATGCCAATATTGGCATCTTACCGGCCCTTTGTGGAAAAAAGGATCTTATCCTTTCTGATAAGCTTAATCATGCCAGCATCCACGATGGACTACGACTAAGCCGTGCTCGCAGTAAACGGTATAGACACTGCGATTATGAGCAGTTACGAACTATTCTTGCAGGGTGTCGAAAAGAGTATAAGCGGGTGGTGATTGTTTCAGAGTCGGTGTTTAGTATGGATGGTGATGAGGCTGATATTGGACAATTGATGGCTATTAAGAAGGAATTTGATGCGCTTTTATATATGGATGAGGCCCATGGTGTTGGTCTGTATGGAGAAAGTGGTCTTGGTAAGGTCGAAGCGGCGGGGGCTTTAAAGGATGTGGATCTTGTGGTGGGTACTTTTGGTAAGGCCTGGGCTTCTGTTGGGGCCTTTGTTTGTTGCAGTAAGAGTATAAAACAATATTTAGTTAATCATAGTCGTTCGTTGATCTTTAGCACTGTTTTGGCTCCGATAACCATAAACTGGAATCGTTTTGTTTTTCACAAAAGTTTGGGGATGGAGAAGGAGCGTGATTATTTACAGACCATTTCAGCAAAATTTCGCACTGCCCTTGCAAGCTTGGGTATTGTACAGGATAACAGTAGTAATATTATTCCAATTACCATTGGTTCTGACACACAAACGGTTGAACGGGCTGAACGGATGCAAGACCTGGGATATTTAATTCTTCCCATTCGTCCTCCCGCGGTGCCAGAAGGGAGTGCTCGTTTTCGATTGTCCCTTTGTGCAGATATGCAGTTGGACGACTTGCAAGCTTTGGCAACCCATTTGCTTGCTAAAAAGAAAGGCCAGTTTTGAACCATTTTTGGTTACATAAACAGCATAGTAAAGAACTTATCCTCTTTTGTAACGGTTGGGGGATGGATGAAAAGCCTTTTACTCCGCTGGCAAGCCATGATTATGATGTTTGCATGTTGTATGACTATTCCAGACTTGATGCAGATCTTGATTGGATACAGCTGTTGGATGCGTATCAGTCCGTACATCTTCTTTCCTGGTCCATGGGAGTTTGGGTCGCTCAGCAACTTTTCCACCCATTTGCTGAACGATTTTCAACCAGCATGGCCATCAATGGGACCATATGTCCCATTGATAAACAGTTCGGAATAGCTGAGGATGTATATGTCGCAACGCTTGAAAATTTCGATGAAAAACAGCGGTTGAAGTTCTATTACCGAATGTGTCGTGATCGTGCCCTCTATCAACGCTTTTTGAAATGGCAACCTGATCGTTCAATTGCAAGCCAAGTAGAGGAACTTCGATCTCTCTTGCAAAAAAGCAGTTGTTTACCCCACGAGGAATCTATTTATACAAGAGCCTTGGTCGCGGAAAAAGATTTAGTGTTTCAAACTTCCAGTCAGCTTCGTTTTTGGCCAAAAGAAATGGTAAAGCGGGTCGACGGAAGCCATTTTCTGTTCTATCTTTATGCGAGTTGGGATGAACTTGTGAGTGAAGGTCGTTGAGTTAAAAAGCGGGTGCGCACTGTAAATGGCTTTTGGGTTAAATAAAAACAAAATAGCACGATGTTTTAGACGTAGTATGGAGAGCTACGATTCGGCAGCCATTGTCCAGAATCGCCTTGCGGGGAGGTTACTACACGCCATGGACATACTGCCCGAGAGTGCCTATGATTCGGTTTTGGAAGTGGGCTGTTGTACCGGCAATCTAACTGAAAAATTGTGTAATAACAAACCGGTAAAGGTGATCTATTGCAATGACCTGGTGCCGGAATTTGAAGTTTGTTTGCGAAATCGTTGTACTGGAAATGATGCGGCGGAACTGAGGAGTTACTTTGGCGATATTGAAAGCTTGGCCATACCGGATGGTATAAGCCTGCTTGTGTCAGGTGCTACCTTTCAATGGTTGAGTGATCTCCCTGGGTTTATAGAACGGTTGCAACGTGAGCTGAATTCTGGTTCATGGCTGGCCTTTTCAATTTTTACCACCGGAACACTCCGTCAATTTTCTGCTGTTAGTGGTATTGCGTTAGACTATATCACCGACGATGCCCTCAAAAGGATATTAGCGACCGGTTTTGATTTATTCCATTTTACCCATTATACAGAAGAGCTCTATTTTTCAACTGTGCGAGAGGTATTACAACATATTCGTGACACAGGGGTTGGAGGAGTCAGAGAGCAAAAGTGGAGCAAAAAAAGCCTGCAAAATTTTGAACGAGAGTATTGGGAAAAATTTTCTATCCGGAAAAAAGTTCCAGTTTCCTATAGCGCTTCGTGTTATGTACTAAGACGAAAATGAAAGGAAAAGTAACCTGCATTAGTGGAATTGACACGGGCATTGGAAAAACCATAGCCACCGGGGTGTTGGCTAAAATAGTGGCCCATAGCGGGCAAACGGTAATTACTCAAAAAGTTGTCCAAACGGGGTGTGAAGGGATTGCAGAAGATATTGTGGTCCATCGGCAACTGATGGGAATCAACTTGTTACAAGAGGATAGTGATGGGCTCACCTGCCCGTACCGGTTTTCCAAAGCTTGCTCGCCACATCTTGCTGCTCGTCTTGAGGGAAAGCAAATAGAGCTTTCCCATTTGCAGAGGGCAACTAAAAAGCTAAGTGAGCGTTTTGAACATGTCCTGTTGGAAGGGGTGGGTGGCTTGATGGTACCCCTTGATACGAGCACAACTTTTTTGGATTATCTGGAAACGTACAACTATCCCCTGATACTTGTAACAAGTCCTCGGTTGGGATCCATTAATCATACCCTGTCAGCCTTGGAACTTGCTAAAAATCGGTCCATTATGGTGAATGGACTTGTCTATAACTGGTATCAGGTCGATGACCAGGAGATTGCCAAAGACTCCCGGTTGTTTTTTTTTGATGCACTGGATAGATATGGATTTTCTCCAACAATTGTTGATTTACAGCCATTTACGAAGACGGGAGAGGATATTTTTGATCGAAACTGGTTACAACTTTTATCCCCAAATAACAAATAATGGTGGCTGAGCGCAAGTGAGGCAACTGTAGGCCAGCATGGGCTCTATAATCGTTATAACTTTTACAAAACCACTGATAAAGGATAGTTTAAATTGAGCAAGATACCATCTACAAAAAAAAAGAATTGTTTGAGCTGTAAATATTTCCGGTTGGAGGATAGTTCTTCCGGTGTGTGCCGGGTGGATAAGTCCGTGGAACAATATCCAATCAAAAATACGGAAGAAAATTGTGGCGAATGGGTGGATTCAGGGCAGCAATACTATATCCGGCTAGGATGGATAAAGAAGCGTTTATACCGCCAGGGCATAAGTTTCGTACGAGCAGACAAGCTGCTCAACTCAGCTTTAGCCACAAAGAACAAAAAAGGTTAATTCTGTACAATAGCGTATAAAATGGGTAGTCTTAGTGGACGTTTGAAATGGTGGAAAAAATAGTCCATAAACAGTATGACGGCGGATTTGGGATGATTGATAGAAAAGAACAGTTTTTGGGTCGTTTGTCGCTTTTGATTATTATGTCTCTCTTTCTTCTGGGAGGCTATGGTTGTTCTGGGGGAGATTCAGAAGAACTGTATCAACAAGGTGTTACTGCCATGGAAGCAGATAAACCCGATGAGGCTATTATCTGGTTTAAAAAGGCGTTGCAGGTTGACCCGGAGAGTGGACTTACTCACTACAAACTGGGGATGACTTTTCGCCAAAAGGGGAATGTGCGACAAGCTTTGGGAGAATACAACCGGGCATTATTGCAGGACCCACAACTCAAAGAAGCAAGGAAGAGTCTGGCATTTCTTCTTGTGGAAGCCCACGCCCTTGAACAAGTTGCTGAGGTTTGTGGGGAGTATCTTGAAATAAATGGGGATGATGAGGAAATTTACATCCTTCTTGGAAACGCGCTTGCTTATAGCAAAAAGATCGATAAAGCGATCGAAGTAATGCAAAAGGCCGCTGCCACGTATCCGGATTCAATACCTGTTCAGGTAAATCTTGCTAAAATGATGGTTGCTGGAGGAAAGGGAAGTGAAGGACGTGGTTTGATTGAAAAGGTTGCCAAAGAACACTCAGATGATATCCAAGTGCAGATGGCATTGGTGCAGGTTTACCAAAAAATTGAGCGCTTTGATCTTGCTGTTATGGTCCTTGAAGAGATGAAAAAACGCTTTACCGATAGTCCTCTTCCTTATCTTGCTCAGGCCCAGCTCGCCCTTAAAAAAGCAAAACCAGCAAGGGCAAAAGAGATACTGCAGAGTGCAGAAGAGGCTGGGATTAATGACCCAGGAATTTTTCGGCTGTATGCGATGATTTCACATCGTCAAGGGGAGAAGGATACCGCACTGAGCTATTTTGAAAAGGCCGTCAAATTTGCTCCTGCAGAACAGGTACAACTTAATAAGATGATCCTGGTAGACTATCTTACCCATCTAAAAAAATATAAAGAAGCGCAAGAAGCCCTGGAGTCAATTATTGCAGGAGATGAGAAGAAAAAAGGCTTAAAATCAAAGGTTGTGGAACTGTTTTTGGCTCAGGGAGAATATGAGCAGGCTCGAACCTCGGTGGAAGAATTGCTGAAAGAGAATGCCGGGGATGCCAGGGGACATTTTCTTAAAGGTCTGATGATGATGAAGGAAAAGGAGATTGTGGATGCCCGTGAACAATTTTCCAAGGCCAAAGAACTGGCTCCTGAATCCGCTGAAAACCAGTTTTTGTACGGGCTTACCTTTATGGATGAATCTCAGGATATTTCAATTACAGAGATTACTGAAGCGCTGAAAAAGAACCCGGAAATGGTACAGGCAAGAATGGCTCTTGCTGAATTACTCGCCAAAAAAGGTGACTATAAGGCAAGTCTTGATGAGATTGATAAAGTAATCACGAAACGACCGGATGATCTTAAGGTGAGAGCTCTCCGGGTTTCTGTTCTCCTTGCAATGAAAAAGCCGGATGCGGCTTTAATTGATGCAAAATTTCTGATGGAGAAAGAGCCTGATGTCTCCTGGCATGTCTTTCGTCTCGCGGAAATCTATTTTCAAACAAAGGCCTTTGATAAAGCTCTACCACTCTTTTTGCAGCTACGTGAAGTAAAACCTGAAAGTGTCCAACTTCTGAACAGGATTGTCGGTATTTATATGTTAACAAAAGAGCCCGATAAGGCCATGGATGTGGTGGACTCTTACTTAAGCAAAAATCCTGATAATAGTAAGGCTTTGGTTATTAAAGCTAAGGTGTATCTTTCCCAGGGCTATCGTGATCTTGCAGAAAATGTCCTTGTGCCAGTGGCTGCTGAGGGGAAGGATGCGGATGTGCTTGTAATGCTGGCCGAGTTGTACAGGAGCAAAAAAGAAGACGAGAAAACCCTTGAGTATTACACGAAGGCATTGCAGCTCCTTCCAAAGAATATCGGAATTTTGATGAAGATAGCGGATTTTTACCTCAAAAATGGAAATAATACAGAGGCAATTCACTATTATGAAATGATTTTACAAGAAAAGGACGATTTTTTGCCTGCCATGAATAATCTTGCCTATCTTTATGGGGAAAGTGGTGAAAAGCTTGACCGTGCATTGGAGCTTGCCACCAAGGTGGCAAAACTTGTCCCGGATAGTCCTGATGTTGCGGACACTTTAGGCTGGATCTATGTGAAAAAGAAGGCCTATTCTCAGGCTGAACCCTATTTTGAAAAGGCGTATGAAAAAAAGCCTGATAATGTTGCCGTTGTCTTCCATCTGGCGGTACTGCGGTATTTTCAAAATAAGAGGCAGGATGCGAAGTTGTTGTTGGAAGATGCCATTGCTAAAGGTCTTGGGGGGAGCGATCTGGTTGAGGCCCAAAAGCTCCTTGTGGATATTGAACAACTGGAGCACAAACGTCTTGAAGCGATCGCAGCCCAAAATGATGGCGCCACCGCTAAAGCGATAGGACTCTTTGAAGAGATCCTTGCTGAAGTTAAGGGCGATGGGATATCAGAATCCAGTTTGGCAATGTTGTATGTGGAGCAAGGGGGAGATACTGCCAAGGCTATGGAACTTGCCCAGAAGAGCTACAATGTCAAACCAAAAGATGCTCTTCGGGCAGATGCTTTGGGCTGGATCTATTATTATCAAGGTTCCTTATTACTCGCAAAAAAATATGTGGAAGAGGCTTTACAAGTAGATGAGTCTTATGGGCCTGCCTGGCTGCATTTGGGGGCTATTTATCTCAAAAAAGAAGATGTTGCTGCTGCCGCGAAGGCACTTGAGAGGGCTGAAGAAATGACACTCTCTGTTGCCGATAGGAAGCAACTTGAGGCCTTTAAGAAAGAATTATAGCAAATCGTCACTGGGAAATACTTTTGTTTTTAAGGTATATAGATAATATCAGCAGCTTGTAGCTCAAAGTTTGCGTCGGGCTCTTTTCCGGCAAGAGCAGCATCGTAGTCAAAAGGCATGTTCTGTTGCTTTCCATCAATCCTGCGGATAATCATAATATCATCTGTGTCAGCAAAATCGGACACACCACCTGCCTGTGAGATAGCCTCAAAGGGAGTCATGGGTGCCTTAAAATTGACCAAACCCCGGTGGATACTCCCTGGTCCTGTGATGGTGATGGTTTTTTTCTCTTTTATGATATTGCCGCTTGCGTCTTTGTCGATAATGACCGTCCTTGGGATATGAACAATATCGCCACCTTTGATCACGGGAAATAAAAACGGGCTGGGAGTTTTTTCGGCAGTTGACTGGCTGATATCAGTTTCCTCTGCTGTCGTTTCGCCCTGTAAGAGGCGTTGTAGATTAAATAGTTGCTTGCTGCCGTCTGCCTTCATGATACTGATCTCTTCAAGATTGGCATCTATTGTTTCTCCCTGGGCACGAATAAGAAGATCAAGGAGCGTTATCCCGTTTTCCCTGTCCACGGTGTAGATTCCAGGGCTTCTTACAGCTCCAAATATCCTTACTTCCGGTATATTCCCCTCCTCCTGGCTATTTACAACGTCATCTGCAGACAGTAATAAGGGAACAAAAACGGTATCGTTTTCATGGAGTGTGGGTAAAATAGTTATATCCCCTGAAACAAGGTATTGTTTAACGTTTGCAGGAATTTTTTGTACTTTTCCCTTGTCTTCTCTTGTTACTACAATACTTGCCAGGTTAGCCCCTTCCAAGGTTCCTCCGGCCCTTGCTAAAATTGTCTGGATGTTTGCTGATTCCGGAATGTTGTACCATCCGGGCGAGTTTACATGTCCAACTATTTGGACATAATGCCTCTTTTCGATAAGATTGACAGATGCCTTGTCGCTTTTGGAGAGATATTTAGGAAGGTTGTCTGTGAGCATCTTGCTGATATTTTCCGGTGTCTTTCCGTTTACACTAAGGTTTCCTTGGCTTGGTAGGAAAATGTATCCGTGTCGATCAACCTCAACCTTTTCTTTAAAATAGTTTCTTTCGGTTGGGTTAAATTCACTGGTTACTTCCTTTGGAATAACAACATAAAGCAGGTCGCCGTTGTCGATGACAACATTATTTTGTTGTTGTGATTCTTTAGTATCGGCAAATGCGGTAGAGAATAAAAAAAACACTAATAGTATCAGCGCGTAGACGTTGTATGGGGAATTTATTTTCTGCATTGTATTTTGTGTGAGGAGTAATTGGTGCTGTTGAAATTATTTATTAATAACAGAAAAATTGTACCATCTGTGCTATACCCTGTCATTGGAATTTTATGTATTGCGAAAAGTTTATTGTTTTTGTCCAGTTATTAAAAGAAAAAGTGATTGCTGTTCCTTTTCTTATACAATAAAATCTTGTAGGTATGTATCTGAGGATAAAACCACTATTGGATAGCTTTAATAAATCTAAGAGAGATAGATAAATGAATATTACGATGATAGGAACAGGGTATGTTGGTTTGGTGACAGGTGCTTGCTTGGCTGAATTTGGTCACCGTGTAACCTGCATGGATCTAGACCAATCTAAAATTGAACGTTTAAAAAATGGTGAAATTCCAATTTATGAACCCGGGCTCGATATCCTAGTGGCCAAAAATGTCAAAGATGAACGTTTGCAGTTTTCTTCTGATATGGCTGACTGTGTTCCAGGCGCCCAGGCTGTTTTTATAGCGGTGGGTACGCCTTCTTCAAGAAGGGGAGACGGTTATGCCGATTTGACCTATATCTATGCAGCGGCTAAGGATATTGCCATGCATCTTGCTGATTATACCGTTGTGGTCGATAAGAGTACTGTCCCTGTGGGAACCGCAAGGCAAGTGAAACGGATTATCGTTGAGGAAAACCCAAATGCTGATTTTGATGTGGCCTCAAATCCTGAGTTCTTGCGCGAAGGGGCAGCCATAAGTGACTTTATGCGACCGGACAGGGTTGTGGTCGGAACCGATTCCAAACGGGCGCGGGAAGTGATGAAAGAGGTGTATGATCCTCTTTTTCTGTTATCAACTCCCTTTGTCTTTACTGGCCTTGAGTCAGCTGAACTTATAAAATACGCGGCAAACGCATTTTTAGCGATGAAAATCTCTTTTATCAATGAAATGTCAACTTTATGTGAGGAAGTTGGTGCTGATGTTGTTGCACTGGCGAAAGGGATAGGTCTTGATGGGCGAATTGGGAATAAATTTCTTCATCCGGGACCGGGGTATGGCGGCTCCTGTTTTCCAAAAGATACTTTGGCGTTATTGCGTATTGCCCAAGAGCATGGTGTAAGCGCGCGTTCCGTTGAAGCTGCGGTTGAAATAAATGCTGCCCAAAAGGCGAGAATGGTGAAAAAGATCCGTGATGCGCTGGGAGGCAATGAAGCAGGGAAAACCATCGCAGCACTGGGTCTTGCCTTTAAACCTGAAACGGATGATTTGCGAGAGTCTCCACCCTTGTCTATTTTACCGCCCCTTGTTGAAAAGGGTGCAACTGTCAGAGCCCATGATCCACAGGCCATGGAAGAGGCGCAGAAGATGTACCCTGATTTTACTTATGTGAAGAATGCTTATGAAGCCTGCGAGGGTGCCGATGTGGTGGTTTTATTCACGGAATGGAATCAATACCGGGCCTTAAACCTTGCGGATATCAAAAAGAGAATGAAGGGCTCGATTTTTGTTGATTTGCGAAATGTGTATGCGCCGAAACAGATAACCGATGCCGGTTTTACGTATTATGGACTTGGGAGAAAATAGAAACTTATCCATTATCCGAGTCAAAGAATATTTGATGAAAGATCAAGATGTTCTTTTGGCTATCCTATTTGGTTCTTATAAAGCAGGAGCATAAAGCCAGTGTACGATGAACGCTCCATGGAGCTCGATAGAACAGTCTTCTTTATGGATATTCTTCTTTCCATAGTGATTTTTGTTTTTTCGTTTACGGTCCGCGATTTGCTCAATCCTTATGGGGAAATAAATTTTTTTTCCCATCTTTTTCTCCTTCCCCTGTTGCTTGTTTTAGTAATTTTTTTAATTTCCCGTTTTGGAGCCTATGATCTTCCGAAATATTCGAGCAATACAAAGTATGCCTGGGCAATTTTTCGGGGAGTGGTTTTGGCGATTGGTCTGCTCCTCTCTCTTCTTTTTGTACTGAATATTCAATATATTAGTAGAGCTGTGATTTTCACATTTGCAGTAGGTGAATTTTTTGTGCTCTTCTGTTTTCGTGTTGGAGTAAAAAACTATTACGCAAGATCCGTCGCAAGTGGGGCAAATACCTTAAAAGTACTTGTTGTTGGGACCGGTGAAAGGGCAAAGGATCTGGTAAAAGAGCTTGAACGACAGGCCGATTGGGGAATGGAGATTGTGGGCTATCTTGACCCTGATCCAACACGAGTGGGGCAGACTATCCGTGATGTTAAGGTAATTGGTACGGTGTCTAATATTGTTGACTGTTTGAAAGAACATGTGATTGATGAGGTTATAATCGCTATTCCTCGCTCCATGTTGGAAGATGCAGAACCAATTGTTCTTGCCTGTGAAGAAGAAGGAATTAAACTCCGCTTTATGGCGGACATTTTTAATGTACATGTGGCAAAAGTTTCATTAAAAGTGATTGGCCAAACTCCCTTGCTCACGCTTGAAGCTGTTTCGCAGGACGTTACTCAACTGCAGGTAAAGCGGGTTTTTGACGTTATTGTTACGCTGTGTGCACTCCCTATCGTCCTGCCAATTATTTTGCTTGCAGGACTTGCGGTAAAACTGGATTCGCCAGGCGAAGCCTTTTTTATTCAACAGCGTGTGGGGTTAAAAAAGAGATACTTTCCTATGTTTAAGCTACGGTCCATGTATAAGGACGCGGAAGAGAGACTCAAGGAGATAGAACATTTAAATGAGGCGGAGGGTCCTATTTTCAAAATGAAGAATGATCCTCGTGTTACCAGGGTAGGAAAGTTTATTCGAAAGACAAGTATTGATGAATTGCCGCAACTTTTTAATGTCCTTCGTGGGGAAATGAGTTTAGTAGGTCCAAGACCCATGTCCATTAGAGATGTTGATCTTTTTGAACGGGGTATTCAACGCAGACGTTTTAGTGTAAAACCAGGCCTTACGTGTATTTGGCAGATATCTGGGCGCAGTGATCTTCCCTTTGAAAAATGGTTGGAGCTTGATTTGAAGTACATTGAAAACTGGTCCTTATGGCTTGATTTGAAAATTTTGCTGAAGACACCTGTGGCTGTTTTACGATCAAAAGGGGCAGCTTGATGCAGGAAAGTCAAAAGCAAAGCACGTTTCTTCCCGCTTTTCTGGCTGCCTCTCTATTTGTCGCCGCTTATTTTCCTGTATTTAAAATCCTAGTTGAAAAGTGGTCAAATTCGGAGGAATACAGCCATGCGTTTTTAACCATTCCCATTATTGTATATATGATATGGGAAAAAAGGGTTACGTTTAAGAATGAAAAACCACGTTTTACGAGCTTAGGTTTTTGTTTTGTTTTGATTGCGAGTGCTTGTTATGTATTTGCTTTATTGACGCAGGTTCCAACCTTTATTTCTCTAGCCTTTTATTCCACGGTGCTTGGCATTTTCGTATATCTTGCCGGCGTTCAGGCAATTGGGTCGTTGTTTACTCCCCTTGTTTTGCTCCTTCTTCTTATTCCGGTCCCGGACCAGTTGTATATTAAATTGACTTTTCCTTTACAACTGAAGGTCTCACAATTGAGTGAGATGGTGGTGGGGATGTTTGGTGTCCCGATCTTTCGTGAAGGAAATATTATGAATATCCCAGGGAAGAGTTTTGAGGTGGTTGGAGCGTGTAGCGGAATGCGCTCCATTGTGACCCTCTTGACGTTAAGCATTATCATTGGATATTTCATGCTTAAGAAAAGCCTTTTAAAAATCATTCTGTTGCTTACCAGTATACCAATAGCAATTGTTGTTAATATCCTTCGTGTGAGCGCTATGATTTTGCTCTATTATTTTTTCCATCTGGATCTTTCGGAAGGCCTTTTGCATACCATAACTGGCTTGTTGGTTTTTGTTGTTGCCTTTCTCTTATTGCTAGCTGTTCACAAAGTACTGGAGTTTTGTGAGGCAAGATGATTAGAAAACTATTTATCCTGAGTGTATTGTTTGCAATAACCAGTGTATTTGTTTACGTAGGTGGCAGCACCCAGCAGATGAGTAAAACTCCAATAAACAACTACTTTACAGGCATTAGAAATTACAAGGCAATACGCCAAATAAAAATGGAGGATGAGGTCCTCAATCTTTTACAATTGGACGATTATTTGTTTGTTGATTTTCAAGGTATGGATGCAAAAATTACTTTATATATAGGGTATTATTATAGTGCGGATAAAGCTTCCGCTGCTCACTCTCCACTTATCTGTTATCCGAGCCAGGGGTGGAAGATTGAGGAGCAATTGGTAGAGCGTAAAGTTAATATCTTATCCAATGTAGTTCATTACAATGAGATTGTAACGTCACTGGGTGAGCAGAAAGAACTGGTTTTGTATTGGTATCAGGCAGCGCAGGATACTAATACCAAAGTATTTAAAAACAAGATTAATGTCGCCTATAATAAACTTACCAACAAAGGGGAACAGCATGCTTTTGTAAGAATTACCGTGCCACTCACCGGGGAAGAGTCCGTGCAAAGTGCACGCAAAAAAGCGGAGCGCTTCATTTTTGTGTTTTATCCTCACTTCTTGGAATTTATCACTACTCAGTAGTAATTTTTTTGCATCAAGAAAATAATGTTTTGATTGATAGGAAATTTGTGTATGTCTTCTCATCCGCTAGTTACGATTGTTATTCCAGTATACAACGTTGGTGATTATCTAAGACCAGCTGTTGATAGTATTTTGAAGCAGACATATCGTAATTTTGAACTTTTTGTGATTGATGATGGAAGTTCAGATGGAGCAATTGAGTCACTTTTTGCAATTGAGGATACAAGGCTTCAAATTACCAGACAATCCAATGTTGGTAAGCCCGCCACCCTCAACCGAGCAATTGACAGAATGCGAGGTGACTATTTTATGGTGCAAGATGCTGATGATTTGAGTTATCCAACAAGAATTGAAGAGATGGTAAGTTGTATGGAAAAGTACCCTGAATTGGGTATGCTTTTTACCGGTTATGATCTTATTATTAATGAAAAACATGTAGCTCCCACGGATTCTTCCTTATCAATGCTGGAATGTCAAAATTTGATTAGAGCATTTAAAATGCCAGGGCATGACCCAACGACAATGACTCGTGCAGAAGTGTTTGAAAAGATAAAGTATAATCCAGATCTTAAGATTGCAGAGGGGTTAGACTTTATTCTTCGGGTGGGAGAACAGTATCCCATGATGAGACTTGGACGTTGTTTGTATTCGTATCGAATTTTATCTTCATCTATTACAAGAAAAGACATAGTAAGAAGAAAAAAGATGGTAAATGATGTGCTTCATAATGCATATTGCAGGCGGGCACTTCCTCTTCCTCAATCCTTAGCGATCGAAAGTGATGAGCAAATCTTTAGTACGCTGCGACCTTATGACTATGATAACAATATTGCAGCACAATTCATGCAAAGTGTGATTGATGCAAAAAAGAACAAAAAGCAACTTTCCGCTCTTATGACGGGGATGCAATGTGTGATGTTGAACCCTACGTCTTTTCACTACTATAAAGCGCTAATCTATGTATTTCTTCCATTATTTTGTGTTGATAAAATTCGTGCAAGATAAAAAGACTATGGTAGTGCCATTCTGCTGAAAATGGATAAAAGTGCCATATGGGAAGAAGCTTGAAAAAATGAGAGAAAAACAATCAAAAAAGGATGCCCTTGATGCCATATTTAACGGACTACCCGATTATGAACTAAAGCATCGTTCGGTGCGCTCTGGTCTGGTAACGGTGGGCTCACAATTTGCGAAGTTGATGTCACAAACTGTGGGGACAGCAATTTTGGCTAGAATATTGTTACCGCAAGAATTTGGGTTGGTTGCCATGGTTGTGGCTATTACGAATCTGGCGCTATTCATAGGTGATCTTGGGTTAGTTTCTGCCATTGTTCAACGAAAGAAAATTACACATGGTCAAGCCAACGCAATGTTTTGGATAAATGGCGCTTTTGGCATGTTACTGGGATCGATATTGATCGCCATTGCACCGGTTGTGGCACATTTTTACAAAGAACCACGATTAACAGCAATTGTTATTGCCTATAGTGCGACTTTTGTTCTCAGCGGATTTAGTGTTCAGCAATTTGCATTGCTTCGAAGACAGATGCGTTTTACTGCTATTGCCCTTATTGAGGTTGCAAGTATGGCTGGAGGCATTGTATTGGCTATTTGTCTGGCGTTTATGGGGTGGAAATATTGGGCGTTGGTTTGCCAGACTCTTTTTCAATCGCTAAGTACGATGATTTTAGTCTGGTGTGTATCGCCTTGGAGCCCTACTCGACCAAAGTGGGATCAAGAAATTCCCGCGATGGTGACTTTTGGTGGACATTTAACTGGATCCAACCTCTTGGCTTATTTCTCGATGAATCTGGATAATGTACTGGTTGGAAACGTGGTGGGAGCGACGGCTCTTGGATTTTATTCAAAGGCATATAATTTGTTAATGCTGCCGATAAGGCAAATTAATGGCCCTATGACTGCTGTGGCCCTACCTGCACTGAGTCAGTTGCAGAATAATCCTTCAAGGTTCAGGAGTTATATTTTAAACTTAACTTCAATTGCAGCAATTATTTCGGTTCCGTTAGTGTTATTTACTATTGTGGATTCTGATAACATCGTACTGCTTTTACTTGGGAAGAATTGGTTACCAACAGCCCAAATTTTTCGAAATTTAGGACTGGCAGCTTTGACGATGGCTGTCAATTTTCTCCCAGGATTGTTATTGGTTTCTACTGCTCGCACAAAGCTGCAGTTAAAGCTTAGTCTTTGGACTGCAATAGTTGTTATTGTTGGATTTTGTGTCGGTATCCTGTGGGGGAGCAATGGGGTGGCAATTTCATTTAGTATTACAAATACAGTAATGTTTGGAGTGAAATTATATGTGGCATGTCAGGGCTCTTCAGTTTGTTTTGTTGATATTTTAAAATGTCTGAGTTTACCTTTGATTTCCGGTTGTATAAGCGCAATTGTCCTTTATTGGGTAGAGATGCAAGGGTTGTTTGGTTTTGATTTACTTGTCGTGGATATAATGAGTAATCTGGTTTTTTATATTATTGTTTTTTTTATGGCCCTTGGAGTGAGCAAGCAGGGGCGAAGGGATATTCAGCGCTTATTAAGTCTCCGACATACTTTTGTGAGCAGGGCATAATGTGAAGATAAGTGTTGTTATTCCAACATACAATAGAGAAAAACAAATCCTGCGGGCCATTGGGAGTGTGTTACAACAGACTGTACAGGTTCATGAAATTGTTGTCGTTGATGATGGGTCAACGGATGATACTTGTAATACGGTAAAGAGCTGTACGTCAAAGGTTCGTTATTTGTATCAAGATAATGCAGGTGTTGCCGCTGCTCGCAATGCCGGAGTGTATGCAGCATCTGGAGATTGGATTGCTTTTCTTGATTCAGACGATGAATGGCACCCAAAAAAAAATGAAATGCAGATTGCCTGTTTGCGTCAAACCGGCGCTGACATTTGTTGCTCCGCCCATGAAGATGATCTAGGGTACAGTTCTGTAACATTGTTTCCTGAGATGAAAATTGGTGAGATGTGTTTTTTTTCTGACCCAGTGGCTTTGATGTTAAAAAACAACACCCATCCATTGATACAGACAGTTTTAGTGAAAAGAAGCCTTTTGCTGCGTATTGGGC
>JBNKKR010000017.1:0-69616 GCA_050291935.1 Desulfocapsaceae bacterium
ATCTGCAAAGTTCATAATCGGTGCTTTGGAGTCTGTATTTATGGCAACAATAAATTCGGAACTGCTCATTCCTGCAAGATGCTGGGATGACCCGGAAATTCCGCAGGCAATATAGAGCTTTGGAGCAACCGTTTTCCCGGTTTGTCCTACCTGGTGGGGATATCCTATCCATCCGGCATCCACAACAGCACGACTTGCCGCCACCGAACCATTGACCGCGTCGGCAAGCTCTCGAATTAATGCAAAACCCTTCTCACTATCAAGCCCACGCCCACCGCCTACAAGGATATCAGACTCCTGAATGTTAACATCGTCGTTTTCAGCAATCACCGACTCAAGCACACGAACCTTTGATTGCAGCTGCAAAGGTTCCAATTCAACATCGACAATAGTACCTTTTCTAGTCCCATCAAATACTAATGGTTTCATAACTTTTGGCCGTACCGTCGACATTTGCGGTCTGCTACTTGGACATACAATGGTCGCCATGATATTTCCACCAAATGCTGGCCTTGTCTGCAAAAGAGCTCCATCATCTTCTCGTATTGCAAGTTGCGTACAGTCGGCGGTAAGTCCTGCTCCCAACCTGTTTGCAACACCGGGAATAAAAGAACGTCCGATTGCCGTGGCTCCAGCCAAAACCACTTCCGGTTTATACTTTTCTATAAGCCCACTAAGCACAGATCCATAGGCTTCATCGGTAAAAAATAAAAGTTCCGGAGTATCAGCCCGGTAAACGACATCGGCTCCGTGGGCAATCAAAGTGTCCGGTATATCTTTTGTATCAGAGCCAATAAGTACCGCACTTAACGCAACGCCTCTGGCATCTGCAAGCTCCCTTCCAATACCTAACAGCTCAAGGGAAACCGGTGCCAGTGTATCTCCCCTAAATTCACAATAGACCCAGATTCCACTCCAGCTCTGAAGGTCCACCTGTACATTTTTTTCAACCCCTTCAATGGATAAGGCATCTACTTCACAGGTATCAACACAGGAACCACAGAGAGTACATGCATCACCTGCCACGGCCACATCATCCACAACTTCAATTGCACCAAAAGCGCAATTGTCAGCACACATTCCACAACCGATACAGAGCTCTTTGTCTACTACCAGCATTGGTTCTCTCTCCTGTATCTGTTATAAATAAATGGCAAGTTTTTCGACAAGCTGTTCCACCTGCTCATCTACGGTTCCGGTAAGCATGGCCTGTTCACCACGAGCTGGTGGTGGAAAGACATCAACTACTTGCGTTGGAGAACCACCAAGTCCAATCCTAGCGGGATCAGCACCGATATCTTCTGCGGAAAGAACCTCTATTGAGGCCTTTTTTGATTTCATTTTTCCCTTTAGCGATGGGACTCGGGGTTCATTTAAATCCTTTACAACTGTGAGTAAAACAGGGCTTGAAACGGCTACCACGTCATATCCATCATCCATCATCCGTTCCATAACAAGTTCGTTTTCCTGTATTTCACGAATTTTCTGTATACAAGTCAGATATGGGATACCAAGTTGGACGGCAAGCCCAGGTCCAACCTGAGCAGTATCACCGTCAATGGCCTGCTTACCACAAAGAATAAGATCAAAATCACCTATCTTTTGTACTGCCTTTGCTAAGGTATAAGAAGTTGCCCAGGTATCGGCCCCTGCAAATGCACGATCTGAGACCAGTACCGCTTTATCAGCACCGCAAGAAATGGCCTGCCTTAATACCTCTTCAGCCTGCGGAGGACCCATGGAAAGCACGGTCACTTCGCCACCTTGGCTTTCTTTTATACGTACAGCTTCTTCCAGGGCATGCTGATCATAGGGATTCATTATTGACTGTACGCCTTCTCTAGCTAAAGTATTGGTCTTCGGATCAAGGCGGACATCTTTGGCATCAGGCACCTGCTTAATACAAACAATTATTTTCATAGCTGTCAGTTTCGTGAATATTCCTTGTTAAGTTCCTGTCCGACCACATTTCGCTGCACCTGATTGGTCCCTTCATAAATTTGAAGAATCTTCGCATCCCGCATCATTTTCTCAACCGGATATTCACGCATATATCCATAACCACCCATTATTTGAACCGCATCGGTACTGACTTTCATGGCCATATCGGTCGCCATAACCTTACACATGGAAGAAACCTTCGACATATCTTTTGGATGGGCATCAATATGTTTTGCAGCTCCATACACTAGAGCTCTTGATGCTTCAAGCTGAATGGCCATATCAGCCAGCATATGTTGAATTGCCTGAAAAGAGATAATTGGTTTATCAAACTGGACCCGTTGTTTTGCATAGCTTGCGGCTTCATCAAGGCATGCCTGGCCTACTCCCAAACCAAGTGCTGCAATTCCTGGTCTTGATGAATCAAGGGTCTTCATCACTGTAATAAAACCTGTTCCTTTACGACCTATGAGCCTGTCTTTTGGTATACGACAATCTTTAAAAATAAGCTCGGTGGTGGATGATGCACGAATACCCATCTTCTTTTCCTTAGGACCGCATGAAAACCCGGGATCTCCTTCTTCCACCACAAACATGGATGCGCCACGTGCACCCTTACTTCTATCAGTAATGGCTACAACCGTATAGATTTGAGCCTCACCACCATTGGTGATCCACTGTTTTGTACCATTAAGCACCCATTCGTCACCATCAAGCACTGCTGTTGTCTGAATCCCTGACGCATCTGAACCTGCATTTGCTTCTGTAAGTCCAAAAGCTGCAAATTTTTCGCCACTGGCAACAGAAGGGAGATATTTCTGTTTCATCTCATCAGAACCTGCAATGAGTATGGGATAAATTCCAAGTGCACTGGCAGCAAAGGCGGTTGCAACACCGATACAGCCTCGACCAAGCTGTTCAAGGGCAAGGACGATATCAAAACAACCGCCACCAAAACCACCAAACTCATCTGGAATGGGGACACCGAAAAGATCAGCCTGTCCCATGGCATTTAAAATATCACGGGGAAACTCATCCTTTTGATCAAGCTCAGCTCTATTAGGGATAATCTTCTCGTCGGTTATCTGACGAGCAATATCCACTATCATCTCTTGTTCTTCACTAAGAAAATAATCCATTGTTTCTCCTGTAAATACTTTTCAGGTCCTTATCTACCACCTTATGAGGCCTGCACCCCAGGTAAAACCACCGCCAAAGGAACAAAGCAACAATAAATCCCCTCTTTGTAACCGACCTTCACGATTAGCCTCATCAAGGGCTATGGGAATGGATGCCGCAGATGTGTTACCATATTTGTGGACGTTTATGAACACTTTTTCTTTACAAATCCCAAGTCTTGCCATCAGTTTATTCAAAATTCGAATATTTGCCTGGTGAGGAATCATTAATGATATATCATCCACAGAAACACCTTCTCTATCAAGCAGAGTAAGAATTGATGTCTCCATTGCCTTAACGGCATGCTTAAACACTTCCCGACCAGCCATCAACATATACGGCCCTGGATTATCAGGCTGGACAAGATCCGGATTACAAGACGGCGAACTATGCAGGTAAAGCAGGTTCCAAAGGCTCCCATCTGAATTCAGCTCAAATGATCGCATACCACGGTTATCATCATGGTAGCGAACAATTGCTGCTCCAGCACCGTCCCCAAACAAAATACAAGTGTTTCTATCCTGCCAATTCACCCTACTGGATAAAGTTTCGGATCCGATCACTAAGACCGTTTTTTCTTTTTCAATGAGAACATGTTTAGCAGCAGTATCTAAACTAAAAAGGAAACCTGAACAGGCAGCATTTAAATCCCAGGCAAACGCATTGCCAGCCCCCAGCTCTTTTTGCACAAAACAAGCGCAAGAAGGCATCGTCATATGGGATGTAATGGTCGCAACTATTATTAGATCTAAATCTTCCGGGACAACACCTGCCATATCCATGGCTTTTTGGGCGGCTCTGGTAGCAAGTGTGAAGGCCTCTTCACCAGGTCCACTGATTCGTCTTGTAGCAATACCGGTTCTTGAGCGTATCCATTCATCACTGGTGTCCACCATCTTTTCAAGATCGTGGTTGGTAAGAATTTTTTCGGGCAGGCAAGATCCCGTACCGGTTATGACTGCACCCATATCAGTTTTCAACCTTTGAGGCCAAGGCATTCTCTGCCAGACTTTCAATTATTTTGTTGTTTACTTCTGCCTGCACTATCTGTTCAGCCACAAGGATCGCATTTTTGATGGCCACACTACTGGACTTTCCATGGCAAATAATTCCTGTTCCGTTAATCCCAAGAAGAGGGGCTCCGCCATATTCGGCATAATCAACCTGTTTTTTAAATTGCTTAAACACTGGCCTTGCCAAAAAATAACCAATTTTGGCAAAGGTTGAATGCATGATACCTTCCCTGAGCATCTGTCCTGCAGCCTCAACCAACCCTTCACTGACTTTAAGACAGATATTACCTACAAACCCATCACAAACAATGACATCAACTTCACCTTGAAATATATCTCGTCCTTCAACATTTCCGATAAAATTCAAGGAGCTTTCCGATAACAAATCATATGTCTCTTTAACAAGTTGGTTGCCTTTACCGGTCTCTTCACCGATGGTAAGAATTCCAACGCGAGGTCTGTTTGAGGTGTAAATACTGGAAAAAGAGGCAGCCATCAAGGCAAATTGAAAGAGATGTTGCGGCCTGCAATCAACGTTAGCACCCACATCCATCATAACCACCGGTCTTTTTAATGTGGGGAAAACGCTGGCAATTCCTGGACGAGATACATTTTTAATGCGACCCAGCTTGCGTATTCCCGCAGCCATGGTGGCACCGGAATTCCCGGCACTTACAGCTCCATCAGCGAGTCCTTTCTTCACCAGATCAAAGGCCAGCATCACCGATGAATTCTTTTTCTTACGGATAGCATCCACCGGAGATTCACCCATCAGAACATACTCTGAGGTATGGTATATCTCTATTCGATCACGAATGGATGAAGCAGGACGCAGTCCAGCGAGAGACCTCTCAATGGCAGTTTGGTCACCTACCAGTGCTAACTCAAGCTCACTTTCCCCAAGGGCGAGTATTGCCCCGCTAATTAGCTCTTCAGGGCCATGATCAGCTCCCATGGCGTCCAAGGCAATACGCACAATAACTTCCCTATTCTAATTCAGCGTCCATACTATACACCGATCGTCCTTTATACATTCCACAACTTGGACAAATACGATGGGGCATCTTTGGTTCGCCACACTCACTACAAACATTAATACCAGGAGCACTTAACGCATCATGGGATCTTCTTTTTCGGGTACGGGAACGGGAATGTCTTCTTTTAGGCAACGCCATGATAAACCTCCAACTCTACACTGCAACGCAGCAAATAGGTGTTCTAATTATTATTTTTTAATGTTTTTAATATCGCAAAGGGAGAATCCTCATTCTCCTCCCCACATTGGCACTTCTCTTTATTTAAATTCACACCACATCTAACACATAACCCCTTGCAACTTTTATCACAAAGGTTTTGTACAGGCAGAGCCAATGAAAGCTGCTCCCTTACAAGGGCCTCACAATCGATGGCTGCCGCATCCAGATACAGTGTCTCACAATCTTCATCGCTACATTGATACTCCGTGGCTCTAAGTGGTTCTTCACCTATCTGCAAAACATAGGTAAACAACGCATCAACCGGCAATTCAACACCATCACCGCATCGATCACAATGAGTTGCTAGAGTTGTCTTGAGCCGACCCGAGAGTATATACTTTTCCCTACTCCGTTGGACAACAGACAGTCCAACATCCACCACATCACTCACGGAGAAATCATAGGTCGATGTCCCCTTTAGTGTCTCCCATGAATAGTGTTTCCAGCAAGTGTCAATTTCAGAGAGTAACGTTTTCACACATCTGTATTGGCAGAGATCATCGAACAAAAGAGGGAAATCTACTCAATTTCGATCAATATGGCTAGAAAAAAATTTCGGAAAAAAAGAAGTCAATCAGAAATGAACAATATACCCTTAAGAACTCCCGGCTTTGGCAAAGTTGGCATTCTTCTCTTCGAGAACTTTTACCAAACCTGCAAAACTATCACGACGCAAAATAGATTCAAACTGTGCCTTATAATTTCGGAGTAATCGGACACCTTCAATTTTTATATCATACACCTTCCAACCTTCATCATTGCGCAGCATGATATAACTTACCGGCAACGTAATGCCTTTATTTTCCACCAAGGTGTCAACCATGGCCTTTTTACCTTTAATTTTTTCTTCTGTATATTTAGTTACTTGATTTTCATACCCTTCAAGTTTTCCAATATATGCATTTTCAAGAAGCTTGGTAAAAAGCGTTACGAATTTGTTTTGTTGTTTCTCGTTTAACGTTGCATAGGTATTGCCCAATACAAGCTTTGACATGGTTATAAAATCAAACCCCTGGGCGGCCACTTCCATTACTTTTTCCCTTCGAATTGCTCGATTGTCAGAACCGGAATAGTCTGGATTTTGCAAGATAGCCATTATGCCTTCAAGGGTTGGTTTCAGATCTTCTGTGGGGCTAGCTGCCAAAAGAGGTGTTACAAATACAAAACTAAGGATAATTGCACAAATAAAACTCTTGCCTGCAATGGGATTCTTCATAATTTTCACTCTATAATTCGTTTTCAGTAGACCTATCGTTATCCATACCGCCGACTTTACTTCTTCTATAATCAAAATACACTTGGCGCATGGAAATATAGGGATCAAGGGAATATTTTATTAATTCTTCATATATATCAGGGTGTAAAGATTGTACATTCAAGCGCTTACCAGCATACATTGATGAACTTACTACCGGATCATCGGTAAGATACGTTAATGGATGGCTATATGTATCAACAGCAAAACCAACCGAATCACGAACGTTTGACGGTCCAATAATCGGCCAGCAAAGATACACTCCTTCTCCAACTCCCCAAACGCCCAGAGTTTGGCCAAAATCAGCGGGCTGGGGATCAATTCCAAATTCCATGGAGGCCGGATCGCCAAAACCATACACACCAAGTGTTGAATTAATTGCAAATCTCGAAAAGACCTTCCATGATTTTGTAAATTCACCCTGCAATACATTATTAAAAAAACGTACAGGTGCACCAAGGTTATTTAAGAAATTACCGATGCTGAGCCGTATATCGTAAGGGACCGCATTGGAATATACATTGCTCACAGGTTTTAATACCCAGTAATAGAACGTATCATTAAATTCAAAAAATACACGGTTCATCGGTTCAAGTGGATCAGGATAGCTACTTGAGTCATCGACCGTTGTATTAAAACCATCGAAATCATCCAGATCACTGCTCAATGGAGCTGCCTGAACATTTTCTGTTTGGGCAACAGCGTCGTTTTCCGCTTCTGACAAAACGCCCTTCTGCAAACTATTCCCAGCGCAGGCCGTTAAACCGAGCAGTAACATGCCATAGATAAAATAGTTAATCATAGATTGTGTCATAGGATATCTTAAAAAACACCAAATAAGATGTATTTATTGATGAAAATAAAGGACCTAAAATGGCCAAAATTTCAGCAACTCACTAGCTGTGTATAATAAAATCAGAAAATTCAATTGTCAATGTTTGAGAGTGGTTTCAGTTACATCAAGCCAAAGGGAATGTGAAACAACAGTGCAAATCCAACGCCTTGGAATAAGATGTTTTTTACAAAAATTGTTATTTTTCTCGCGGGTCAAAGGCCTCTCGCAATCCTTCCCCGATAAAAATCAGTAAAATAAGGGTACCAACCAATACTGTAAATGTGGAAAGGGAAAGCCACCAGGCGCTAATATTAGCCTTTCCCTGCGCTAAAAGCTCTCCAAGCGATGGAGTGGAAGGAGGCACCCCGAGTCCTAAAAAGTCAAGACTTGTCAAGGCAAGGATAGAAGAAGACATACGAAATGGCAAAAAAGTAATTACCGGGGTCATTCCATTGGGAAGTAAATGCCGGTACATGATGGTTGCATTGGAGACACCCAACGCCTTAGCGGCTTTTACATATTCCATATTTCTCCCTTTTAAAAATTCCGCACGAACATAATCGGAAAGCCCCATCCAACTAAAGAGAGAAAGAAGAACCAATAGAAGTAATGCGCTTGGTTTAAAAATAGATGCAAAAATGATCAATAAGTACAACTCGGGCATGGCACCCCAAATCTCAATAAACCGTTGAAAAAAAAGATCAACTTTCCCGCCAAAATAGCCTTGAATAGCTCCGCTTAGGATACCAATGGCAGTGCCCACTGCCGTCAGGGCAAATCCAAAAAGCACACTGAGCCTGAATCCATAGAGAAGACGGGCAAAAACATCTCGGCCTCGATCATCCGTACCTAAAATATTATCCTTGGTTGGTGGAGAAGGTAATGGCCCATCAATGTCAAAATTTATTGAGCTGTAACTGTGTCTGTTAAAAGGAAAATATACTTTATTTTTCCCGTTATTCATGCGTTCCAGCATATAGGGATCAAGATAATCTGTCTCAGTCTCAAAATCTCCTCCAAAGGTGGTTTCAGGATATTCGACAAACAAAGGAAAATAAAGCTCACCTTCATATAGCACCAGAAGAGGGATATCATTTGACAGAAGTTCTGCAAACAGAGAAAAGACAAACAGCAAGGCAAAGCAGATAAGACTATACAAGCCACGCCTGTTTCGACAAAATTTTCTCCAGCGCTTTTTTGCAGGAGAACTCTGTTCTGTTTTATACTTTTGCGCTGTCAAAACTAATCCTCGGATCAACCACAACGTAACTCAAATCTGAGAGCAAACGAGAAATAAGACCAATTATGGTAAAAAAATAAAGTGTGCCTAGAACAACCGGATAATCGCGATTCAATACCGATTGATAGGCAAGTAACCCCATACCATCCAAAGAAAAAATTGTTTCAATAAGTAAACTACCGGTGAAGAAAGAGGCAATAAAATATCCTGGAAATCCGGTAATAATGGGAATAATCCCATTTCTAAAAACATGCTTATATAAAACCTGTTTTTCGCCAAGCCCTTTTGCCCTTGCGGTAAGGACATACTGTTTATGGATCTCTTCCAAAAAAGAGTTTTTGGTGAGCATGGTCATTACTGCAAGACTCCCAACAGCACCGGAAACGATGGGCAACACCATATGCCATAAGTAGTCAAGGATTCGTTCAATCGTTCCCATTTCCGCCCAACCATCGGAAACGATCCCCCGCAAAGGAAAGATAGACCAGAATGAGCCTCCTCCAAAAAGAACAATAAGGACGATGGCAAGGACAAAACCTGGTATTGCGTACCCAATAAGGATTGCAGCCGTGCTAATAATATCAAAACGAGAGCCGTTTCGAATAGCTTTTTTAATGCCCAATGGAATGCACACTCCATATACGATCATAAAACTCCACAAGCCAAGCGACATGGATACGGGTAGCCGTGAAATGACTAAATTCACAACGGATTGATGATAGTAGTAAGAAGAACCAAAATCAAAGACCAGATAGTTTTTCATCATGGTCACAAAACGTTCCACTGGTGGTTTATCAAAACCATACATCTTTTTAAGCTTTTCAACTCGCTCACTATCAAGTCCTGAGGCCCCGCGATACATTGATGTGCTGGCAGCGACTTCACCCTTTTCGCTAAACCCTTTTACCTCTGATAAAAGTTTTTCAACGGGACCACCCGGAACAAACTGCGTAATAACAAAGGTAAAAAACATGACCCCAAATAAGGTTGGGATCATCAGAGCAATACGCTTTACGATATAAATAAGCAACGCTACCTCTTTCTTTTGTATCTTATAAGCTATTTCGTAACAATCGGATCTAAGCTTAGCCTTTTTTAAACTTTAATACCACTTCCCAGTTTTTTGCTAACATACAATTGTTTTTTATCCTTGTCTTTTTATTGTCAATATGGCTTGTTACTGGATGAAGAGTATGAAACATATTTATTACTGAGCAATAGATGGAAACAATGATAACTACGACAAAAGATCTCCACGCGCTACTAAAGCGGGCACATGACACCGACGCTGTCGCCTTGGATACTGAATTTATTTGGGAACGTACCTATCACCCTCGTCTTGGATTAATCCAACTCGCATTATCCGATGAAGAGTGTTTTATTATTGATCCCATTGCAATTAAAGACCTCTCACCCTTAGGAGAGTTGCTGGCCAACCCGGAAGTTGTCAAAATCTTCCATGATGCCCCTCAAGATCTTGCCATTTTAAAAACTGCAACCGGATATACACCCAAAAATATTTTTGACAGCCGTTTAGCTGCAGGATTTGCATCCCTTGGCTCTACCCTCTCTTTAACAGCACTGGTTGAACGACTACTTGATATCAAACTCTCAAAATCTGAAACTAGAACCAACTGGTTGAAGCGGCCACTGGCCCCCGAACAGATTGCATATGCCCTTGATGATGTCCGGTATCTTCGAGCCGTTCGGGTTTTATTGCTTGCTAGAATTTTACCGGAAACCAGCAATTGGTTAAAAGAAGAACTTGAGCTTTTAGATGATCCCCAAAGCTATTCTGCCATTTCCGACAATCAACGATACACCAGAATACGAGGAGTGGGGAAGCTCGACAGAAGTTCCCTTGCAATATTACAAAAACTTACCTGCTGGCGCGAGAGTGAAGCCAGGAAAAAAAATAAACCACGAGGTCATATTATTAAGGACGCTGTTTTGCTTAACATTGCAAAAGATGCTTTAAGTGAACCGGCAGAAATTAGTGCCTGCAAAGGGATCTCGCACAGATCGGTACAGCAATACGGTGAAAAAGTAGCCCAACTTGTAGCAGCTTGTAAAAATCGGGAAGAGGTGGAGTTCCCTCCCCTGATTGAGAGCTACCGGCTTGGCAAAAATGAGAAAAAACAGTTAAGCAGTCTTCAGGAATATATAACCCTCAAAAGCGATATCTGCGGCATTGATCCTATTCTTCTCGGTAATAAAAAAGAACTTGTCCGCTATATCCGTAACACATCGGCACCTTGCAGGCAAACTGAGGGATGGCGCCAAAAATTTCTTGCTGAAATTGGAGAGTAACAACAGATAGGGGATAAGCCCCCCTTTCTGTTCTTACTCCTATTGCAGCCCCCTCTTAAAATTAAAGGGTGTGGTACAAGGAAGCGCACGATCTTCAAAAAAAGCCTGTAGAATTTCCTGCCCCTGAACACTGCATACCCCCTTCCCTCTAAGATCAACAACAAAATGTAAATAACCAATAGTTCTAAGTATTTCTATTTGTCCCAATAGCGAAAATGGTTTTGCAGCCTGAGTTATGGAAAGTCCTTTACTATGAGTAACAAATAATGATTCGTCTTTTTCATTTGTTAACGTAAATTGATCCATGGAAAGATTTGGTTTGATGCGTGAAGTAAAGAGGTCCACCGGTGAATAGACAGTGATCAAACAATCATCGCTGTTTGCAGCAAGCAACAATTTTTGCATATTCAATGCATCATCCTCAATGGAAAAAAACCATTTGTCAATACCATACCCAGCACCCACCTGCATGGCCCTGCTGTTTAACGTGTACAGCCACGTTCCAGCATAAATCTTGCAATCTTTTCGTTTTGTAAAAAGTTGCAGATGGCTGATATTATTAATGCGAAATGCAAGATAACCGTCAGCAATGGCCCTGTTCACATTTTTGTGTAGCGTTCCCCAATCATTGTTGAAAACTATTGAGGGTAAATCCCAAATTATTTTTTTTAATGGAATTTTCTTTTTTTTCACCAACGAATACAGATCACTCTTTAGACTGACAATAAAAGTATCGATACCGTATTCATTGTCATTGCAAAAATCTTGTACCATATCAGTAACAACAAAAAGTTTTCCCTGATCATTTTTGCCCACATCTTTTACACTCTCGTTATCAATCAGCCGCACAATCCCACTGATACAACTATCCCTTTCTCTCTTTAGCCATTCCGAAAATCCCTGATAAAAACTAGCATAAAAATCACGACGAATGGCTTTGAGCCGGCTGGGTTTAATGACCACAGGGGGCAGATCATAAACATTTAGGGAGTATAATTTCAGTCTGGAATTACCGGTGCTAACAAACACTTTTTTCAGTATTTCTTCATTGAGAGGATTTTTGTCAGCGAGCACGGTTTCAATATCATAAATTTTTTCAAGAGAATAATTCTTCGCCCTTGCCGAAATTGTAAATGTATTGCCAGTACAAGTAATCTCCATTCTCACTTGATGGGCAATAACAGGGGCAGCATCAAGCTGTCTACGACACGCTTCAAGGCTTTTACTAAATAATTTCCCAGTACTTAGTTTAAACACAAGATCTTTTGGTCGCACTTTACTTTCTGGAGGCAACCTGACACTTATCAACTCCCCCCTGTTTCCACGTTTAACAGCGCGTTTATTTACCTTCAATGCAGTGACAGTGAAGCCATAACCGGCACGATCATTTCCTGGTTGTACCCGCAACCGGTCACCAACATAGACGGGACTTGTGGGAGTGAAAAAAGCCCAACCCTTTTCAACACGCTGTATTGTTGCAATGGTTTTACCCAGTCCGCCTTTTTGCTGCTCTAAGACAAGTTTTCTATTGCTGGTACCATGCAAAAAGCCATGACTGCTACTCCTTCCCATCGCCTCCTGCAATGCTTCATGAGCATTTTTTAAAGTATCACCTTGCAGCGTTGGATATGCATCAAGTACCATCCGGTACCCTTTTACCACTGATGCAACGTATTCAGCACTTTTCATCCTCCCTTCTATTTTAAAACTTGTCACACCAGCCTCAATAAGCTGGGGAAGAGAATCAATGGCTGAAAAATCGCTGGTGGAAAAATAAAACCCATTTCGCTGCCCATAATGATATTTTCTTCTACAAGGTTGCATACATCTCCCCCTGTTTCCACTACATCCGTTTAGATAAGAGGAGAATAGACAGTGTCCTGAAATGGAATAGCACATGGCACCATGGACAAAATGTTCGAGAGCAATGCTACACGCCTTAGATATGGCAGCAATTTCATGAATAGTTAGCTCCCTTGCCAAAACCACCCGTTTAAATCCCATCCTTTCGAGCATCTGCGCGCCGGCAATATTATGGCATACCAGTTGGGTGGATCCATGGATTGGTATTGTGGGGAAAAAATCTTTAAGCAATGAGTAGAGCCCAAGATCCTGGATAATAACCCCATCAACCTCAAAAGAGGCAAGGGCTTCTAAAATTTCGACCAATGGAGGAAGATCCATCTCCTGAAAAAGGGTATTGAGGGGCACATACACTTTTACATTGCGAATCCTTGCAAAACCGATCAATCGTTCCAGCTCATGGATGCTAACGTTTTTTGCTTTGGCCCTTGCCGAAAATTGTTGTAGTCCGCAAAAGACAGCGTCCGCCCCACTTTCAACAGCTGCAAAAAAGGATTCGATTGACCCGGCTGGAGCCAATAACTCGAGTTTTTTCTGTTCTACTTTTTCCATATTTGGTGGCGGCAATCCGTGCGTTCTCCTCAGGCTTTTACTGTAGTCAACTGAGCATAATTCAAATGGTAAGATGGCAAGTTGTCAAGCGTGGAAAAAAAATTACTCACCTAATTTTTTGTCCACCATCCGTCCTGACAACTAGTACACCTTCATCACTCTTTTTCCCGAAAAAAAAGATAAAATGGAAGTTTTTTTGCACCTATTTAGGTCTTCGAAATCAAACATAAACAAAAATAATTCAACTCAATCACTTGAATTCACTTGCATTTCACTTTTCAACTGTTAGCTTTAGCGGTTAGAAAAAGTATGAATTTGAGATTTATGACTTCAATCATAACAAGCATGCTTTTTGTCATTTTTATTTTTTTTTTATTATTTCATCAGGGAGGAAAAGCAATGAAGAAAAGGACCACACTTTCATTAGTTGCGTTAAGCGCACTATTTGGAAGTAGCGTGGGGCTTGCAAATGACCATGCCGAAATGACTGGCCCCTTTGAAACCCCCATGGAGGTAACAGCAATGTGCCTCGAGTGCCATGAGGATGCTGCCACCGAAGTAATGGCAACATCTCACTGGACATGGGAAAGGGAGCAATACATTGAAGGCAAAGGCAAGGTAATGCGTGGAAAAAAGAATGCCTTTAATAACTTTTGCATCTCCATCAATTCAAACGAACCCCGCTGTACCAGTTGCCATGTTGGCTATGGTTGGAAAGATAACAGCTTTGATTTTAGCGATCCTACAAAAGTTGACTGTCTTGTTTGCCACGACACCACTGGCACCTACAAGAAACCGGGTGCAGGTGCTGGTATGCCTGCTGGGTATACCGGCAAAGAATCCATGGATAAGAAACCGGTTGATTTAGTAAAAGTTGCTCAAAATGTCGGTATTCCTGATCGTGGAAATTGTATCACTTGTCATGCCAACGGTGGTGGTGGCAACAATGTCAAACCAGGCGATATGAGTGAAGCCATGCGCAAGCCCTCCAAAGAGCTTGATGTCCACATGGCGGCAGACGGTTTGAATTTCAGTTGTCAACAATGTCATAAGACTGAAAGCCATAATATTCCTGGAAACTCTCTTATCGTTTCTCCAGGAGCTGAGACAACCATGGCCTGTACCGATTGTCATGGTGATACACCGCATCACTATTTTCCAACGGCATCAAAATACAATGCGCATGCAAAGCGTATCGCATGCCAGACCTGCCACATTACTCATTTTGCCAAAGCAGACGGCACCAAAATGAGCTGGGATTGGTCGGAAGCGGCCACCACCCTTGAGGAAGGCAAAAAGAAAAAGGTTGAAAAGAAACATGGCCACAAAGTCTACATATGGAAAAAAGGTCGTTTTACCTATGAAGACAATGTGGTGCCCGAATACCGCTGGTTCAATGGCAATGCAGGTGCGTATACCATGGGGGATAAGATAGATCCGAGCAAGGTAACCAGACTCAATTACCCCTTGGGTGATAAAAATGATCCAAGTGCCAAAATTATGCCATTCAAGATTCATAAAGGTAATCAGATTTATGATACCAAAAATATGTATCTGGTAACCCCAAAAGTCTTTGGCTATAAGGGAGATAAAGAGGCATTCTGGACCACTTTCGACTGGATAAAAGCTGCAACGGCAGGTATGAAAGCAACCGGGCTTGATTTCTCCGGCGAATATGACTTTACCAAAACGGAAACCTACTGGCCGATCAATCATCAGGTTGATCCTAAAGAGAAGGCCCTGAAATGTCTTGATTGCCATAAGGGTGGAACCCGTATGGATTGGAAAGCCCTTGGCTATGAAGGCGATCCAATGACAAAGTAATGGTTTTACAAAACTCCTGAGAAGTACCTTTCTCAATGAAGCCCCGTAGGCTGTTATGGCCTATGGGGCTTTTCTTTTTTTAGATTCAACACTTGAAAATATGGCTGCAAGAGTTACTTATTGTTTAAAATATCCTCTATGCTTTTATCGCCAACTTTCCTTGCAAATATTGCCTCAAGCAGTGGTTGTACTTTTGGCATCTCTTCTTCAACTAATAAAAAACCTGGTAAAGGCAAAGCCTTGGTTACATTTGCCCTGCATTGATCAGCAAGAGACGCTGGCAAATAATTCCTATACACTCTGTTTTCCGGTAGATCACAAAGGGATAGCAATACATCAAACATATTGCCATAATATTCGCCCTGCCCAAGATGCTCAATGACCTGCATAACCGCAGAAGAAGCAGATAGATAGTGTTCTGCTATTAGCGCAGGGGAGTTCGGCCCACATTTTTTCGAAGAGATAAAACAACGACAGGAAAATGGTCTCACCTCATAAATAGTACAGTAATTTCCCTCAAGAAAAGGGCATATCTCTGCATTCCCATAGGACTCAGGGACACTCTCTTCTCCGGCAAGACAACTTGCAGCAAAACCGTTGGTTGTAAGGAGCTGCTTTTTGGTTTGTCCCTTTTCCTGCAATTTGGCAGCGAACCACTCTTCTTTGCCTTCTTCTCGAATTTTTCGATGAATAGACTCTCCTTCAACGGCAGTAATCTGTACATTTTGCGTACAACAGGCAGCACAGCCTTTTTGGCACACATTGTCCTCATTTTGCCACTGCTCAAATTCTTCCACTATGGCCTGTAAAACTTTCTCTTTTATGGGGAGCATTTTTTATTTTTTCCTTGCAATTGAAAATAGAAGCGTAATGGGCTGGTAAAACTTCGTCCATTATTAATACTCTTCAATAGATAAGTACACGAGGGTTTGATTGAGTAGCTGATAGGCAATTTCACCAAAAGTCATGGGACCCATCATTGGTGGTGTTTTTTTCCCTTCCAGATCTGAGTAAAGGTAGTTCAAAATACAGTTACAACTAAATGCTACCTGCTGGTCATTATCCTCAATTGCGGACATAAAAGCGTCAATATAATCGGGGACAGTTTTTGCCAGTTTATACTCCACCCCTTCAAAAACCGGCGCAAAAAACGATACCGTTTTCAGCTCCTTATCAACCTCCTGAAACGACACATTAATCATTGCTCCAGAATAATCCGCCACCAAAGGCTGTTTGGTATCAATATTATTTTCGAGAATATATTCCGCAAAATTTTGTTCCACTCCATTTACCAAAACATCTGTAACATTAAAACCGGAGGAGCCGAACTCAAAACTATCCCCGTCGCCCTGTTCAAGAATATTTATAATTCCAATATTGGCAACAAAGTTTGGCTTTAGCGTTACATGCATAACAAGGGCTCTGTCAGTATAATTTTGGCCATTCCCTCCATTAAATACTCGTGGTTTGGCAGATTCCATATCATCAAGATGTACCCCCGCTACCCACCCAGCTATGGGTTTTATATACATCTCCTCATATTCCGGTGCATTTTGCGCGTATTGCAGATGGATATCAGTTAAGGCAGGCAAAAATAACATACTAAACCCATCGTCAGGCGCTTCTTTTGCTATATTCTGGATAGTATTTATGTTGTATGTTTTGATATGAATTTTTTGTGCTTTCTTTGCGTCAAGCTGATGGACAAATATTTTATCTTTACTTACCTGACCACCATCCGGGGACATAAAATATGGAATAGTAGCGCCTATCCACCGCCCTTTTGGTAATTTGGCAAGAAGAGATTCATCCCCCGCTAACCATAACACCTTTCCGCTTTTTATTGCTTTTTCAGTTTCTTCCACTGAATAGAGTCGTGGCTCTAAAAATACTGACATCACTATTCCTCCAAGCAGGATTTCGAAATTTTCCAAATAAGTACAACTTGGTCCAATTGTTTTCAACTAACAAAAATAAAGATATTCTTACGAAACTCCCTGCTGTTTTTAGCTAAGCGCCTCAGCATCTCTTAACTGTTTTATTTCATCCGACAATACCTTCTCATTTTTGACAAAATAGTCATGTATATTTCGTATGGATGCATTGAGTAACTCTTCTGAGTGCTTTCGCGCGAACGCTTTTTGCGACTGACCAATGATCATCTGCAAACTTACATACCTTGTGGATATTTTTAAGCCTTCTGCAACAAGCTTTCGCCAAGCATCTGAACTTTCACCTGGAACAGAAGTTTGCATAGTATCGTTATCAGTTATTTTTTTGACATTAACCCTCTTTTGACCATTGATAATTGCAATCTCATCTTCCAGAAACTTTTCGTTTTTAATAAAAAATTGACGCAGCGTTTTTACTCCAATAATTCCCGTTTCCATTGTGGGAGTCTTCATATACATTGACTGGACATGACTTATAACCATTCCCAATGCGACACTCTTCGACTTAATGGAAAGCTGACCTTTGACAAGTTTAGTCCAATTTGGGTGTTTAAGTTCGGGAATAGAAGTAACAGTTGTAGAATCTTGCGTTTCTCCTGACGGCCCCTTAGACGTACCTTTTTTCACAAAACCGGAAACCTCTAAAATCTGACGGATCTCTTCCAGCCTGAGGTTGAGAAGTTTGGCCACCACTTTCGCATCTTTTAACGATTCTATCTGTCCTAGCACTAAATTGTAAAGTGCCGTACTACAATTGGTCCCGGGGTTTTTCCATGTACGCATACAAATACAGTCGTCTTGTAAAGAATGGACAGATTCTGGCTGTGGAACATGGAGATAGGTGGGATAACCTAGTGTTTCCAGGTGCCTGATGGTGACCAAGGAATATTCGTTATCTAAGGGCAATTTAGCATTGCAATGGGGACAAATGGATTTTTTTCCAAGGCCAATTTTTGCTTTTGTAAAACCAAAAAAGAGCTTCTTCTCTATACCCTTGTACCCAAGATAGATATCCAGCCTTTTCTCTTCCTCACTAAGCACAGCTTCTCTTACTTGCCAGGGAGGTTGTAAGTTCAGCAACTTATTAAAAAACTCAATATGTTTCATTTATTTCTCCTCACAAAGGAGCTCCTTCATATCATTATCTACCACTAAAAGATAAATCTCTTCTTGTTTAATCATTTTCACAGGCAATATAAGCATATACACAATACAAGAACCCAATAGACACGAAAAAGCAACAACTCAAAATAGTGTTTGCCTCCTCATATATTTTATTTGAGCCACCACCTTTAAACAAAAATATCTCTACAGGTCAACCTGAAGGTGTATTTTTTCTGCTCATAAAAAAACTACCGGGTATTCAGAAACTATTTTTTAAGGAGAAACGTTACCGTGTAGTTAAGTTATCGATTGTTAGCCAGCAATATAAGTATTCAATTTTTCTTGATGGGTAAAATATGTTATGGTATTGCTTGATATAAAAGTTTAAACTTACGGCTAATACACTTCACACTAACACTATCGCCTCACCTTCCCATTATATAACAGACAAATGCAAACACCTTCAATTACAAGTAAAACAATACAACCATTTCTTTTATTGATTATTCTTCTTGGCGGATGTAGCAAACAACCTCCCCCTCCCCTGCTTGTTCAGATACCTGAACGGACCATCCATTATCTCAGTGAAGTAAAACCCATCCTTGATAAGCGCTGCGCCGTTTGTCATTCCTGCTACAACTCTCCATGCCAGCTAAAACTGAACTCATATGAAGGGGTGGACCGTGGCGGAAGTAAAAAGGCCGTATACAATGCCACCAGACTCACCACCATGGATCCCACCAGGCTTTTTATCGATGCAAAAAACACGGATGAGTGGCGAACAAAGGATTTTCATAGCGTAATCGAATCATCAGCAGATGGTGGTTTTAACAATTCACTCATGTTGCAAATTCTTGACCATAAAATGCATCACCCCAAAAGTGCAGGAGATTACTATTCAGAGGCGGAAGACCTTACCTGTTCCGCAAGTGCAATTGAGCTTGATGGATTTTTAAAAAAACACCCCAACCGAGGGATGCCATTTGGTTTTCCACCTCTTAGCCAAAAGGAATTTACTCTTATTGCTGGATGGCTCGCCCAAGGAGCCCATGGGCCCACTGCTGACGAACAAAAACAGCTAATAACTCCACAGATGAGCGATTCCAAAGAAATTGAAAAGTGGGAAGCATTCTTTAACAACCCGGACCCAAAATACAGCATGACCGCACGGTATCTTTACGAGCACCTTTTTCTTGCACATATCAAATTTAACACCGACAGCAACGAATTTTATGAACTGCTCCGTTCCACAACACCACCGGGCGAAATCGTGCAACTTATCAACACAGTACGACCTTACGATGATCCTGAAACAGAAAACTTCTACTACAGATTTCGTAAGATTCACTCCACCATTGTCCATAAAACCCATATGGTCTTTGCACTGGATGATATAAAACTTGCCAGGTTCCAGGAGCTTTTTATTCAGCCAGATTGGCTGCAACCACCACATTCAGTCGGGTTTGACCCAAAAATAAGTGCTAATCCTTTTGTCTGTTTTGAACAAATTCCACCACGTTCCAGGTACCAGTTTCTCCTGGATAATGCTCACTATATCATCATGACCTTTATCCGCGGTCCCGTCTGTCGTGGTCAGGTTGCCTTAAACGTAATCCCTGACCACTTTTGGATTATGTTTCAAGATCCTGACCATGATCTTTCAGTGATGCATCCAGCCTTTCTTAAATTACAAAAAGACAACTTAATCATGCCCATTGAAAAGGGCAGCGAATTTCCAGTCTATAAGCTGATTGGTAACCGTTACGACAAAGCGGTACACAGATACTACAAAGCAAGGCAGGATTTTTATATGTCCCATAACTATGATGGCATGGGCTATGATTCCATCTGGAAGGGAAACACAGCAAATGATAGCCCCCTGTTAACGGTATACCGCCACTTTGACAGCGCTTCAGTTCACAAAGGAGTCTTAGGTGATCTTCCCCGTACCATGTGGGTGATGGATTACCCCCTTATGGAAAGAATTTATTACGCACTGGTCGCAGGATTTGATGTGTATGGCACCATCGGCCATCAACTGGCAATACGCCTCTACATGGATAGGCTCCGCGAGGAAGGAGAAAGCTCCTTTATCGGTTTTATGGAGAAAAATATACGAAAAGATATGCTTCGCTCCTGGTACAAAGGCGTGGACCCGGACAATCTAAACTATTATGATGCTGACATTCCAACTAAAATTGATTTTTCAACAAAAAACCCAAAACTTGAATTTATCCAGCATATAGTCAGCAATCATATCAATCCAGAAACAAAAATCGCATTTGATAAGGTGAATTTTGTGCCATCTGGCAACTATCCTGATTTACCTGAGCAGTATGAAACCATAGAGGACTACTTGCAGGCATTTCGCGCTGTTTCAAAGCCCGGCACTGCATTTTTTCAGATCGTTACCGATTACAATGCAAATCTTGCCTACGTACGTATACGGCGCAATGATGAAAAATACAGTGTCTTATCCATGGTGGTGAACCGTTGGCATGATAATGTTGCCTTTCCGTTTCTTGAACAAAACAGGCTTGATCCAAGCAAAGATAAGGTTGATTTTCTTGTGGGATTTCATGGCTCATATCCCAACTATTTTATTGATATTTCGCAAGATGATCTCCCTGTTTTTTTTGATTTAATGGTCAATTTGGACACCCTTGACAAAGAAGAGCGAACTGCCCGCTTTAACAAGTTCGGTATTAACCGTGCAAACCCCAAATTCTGGGACTATTACGATTGGTTCCAAAATAGATTTTTTGAGGATGACCCTGTACAGTCAGGTCTCTTTGATCTCAATCGCTACTACCACCGGGCTTCCGATGAACCGTTATTTTTTTAACTGTTTACGTACTATTCCAACAATTTACAAGAGAACATAACACCGATAACGGCTATTCCCTTATATGGAGAAGTAAGATGAGTACAACCAAAAATGGTGAGACACACCGTGAATATATCAACAGCCTCAAACGGGCATTTGCCTACAACATCTTTTATAAACAGGGCGTTTGTATAGAAGCTGCAGGACTTAACGATTACTATCTCGCCGTATCGCAAACCTTGCGCGATAAAATGCAACATCTCTTTATTAACTCCGTTGAGACCCTCCTTGCCAAAGAATCAAAAATTGTTTGTTACCTTTCCGCTGAATTTCTTATGGGCCCCCATCTTCATAATAATCTTGTTAATCTTGGACTCTATGATGATTTCGCGCAAGCTGCTGAAGAATCTGGCCTTAATCTTAAAGAGATCATCGAACATGAAGAAGAGCCAGGACTTGGGAATGGTGGTTTAGGACGTTTGGCCGCCTGTTACCTCGATTCTTTGGCTTGTTTGCAAATTCCAGCCATTGGCTATGGTATCCGTTACGAACACGGTATGTTTGATCAAGAAATCATTGATGGATGGCAAAAGGAACTGAGTGATACCTGGCTACATCCAGGAAATCCCTGGGAAATAAAAAAACCGACCCTTGCCTGTGATGTTGGTTTTGGTGGTCGTACCGAATCCTATATTGGTAAAGAGGGCAATACAAGGCATCGCTGGATCCCCGCCCGGGTTATCACCGGTGTCCCCTACGACACGCCTGTTCCCGGCTACAAGGTTAATACCATTAATATTCTTCGGCTATGGAGTGCAGAAGCCCATAGTTCTTTTGATTTTGATGAATTCAATACCGGGGATTATTACGGAGCTGTCGAGGAAAAAATAAAGGCAGAAACCATCACCAAGGTATTATACCCCAACGATGAACAGTTTCTGGGTAAGCGGCTCCGCCTCGAGCAGCAATATTTCTTTGTCTCCTGTTCCTTACAGAATATGATTCGTATCCACCTTTTTATCCACGGCAGCTTGGATAATTTCCACGAAGGATTTGCCGCTCAGCTCAATGACACCCATCCTGCAATAGCTGTTGCAGAACTTATGCGCCTTTTGGTCGATGTCCACTTTTATGAATGGAACAAAGCCTGGGAAATAACACGGGCAACACTTTGCTATACCAACCATACTCTGCTTCCCGAAGCCATGGAAAAGTGGCAAATAGACCTCTTTACCGAGCTGCTGCCAAGGCACATGGAACTCATCTACGAAATCAATCGGCGATTTCTTGATGAAGTCAGACAATTTTTCCCGGCTGATAACGAACGTGTGGCCAGAATGTCAATAATTGAAGAAAATGGCCCCAGATATGTACGAATGGCCAATCTTGCCTGTATTGGTTCACACTCCATTAATGGGGTAGCCGCCATCCATACCGAACTTTTACGACGACACACCCTTTCCGACTGGAATGAGATGTACCCCGGTAAAATCAGAAATGTAACCAACGGAGTAACCCCCAGACGTTGGATAGCTGTCAGTAACCCAAGGCTTACCCACTTATTAACAGAGGCCATAGGGGAAGAGTGGATCACCGACCTCCGCAAGCTCAAAAAACTAGAGACCCTCGCTGAAGATCCCTCTTTTCAGCAGTCATGGCTCAATGTAAAAAAACAGAATAAAGAGGATTTTGCAGATATTATTATGGCGCAGCAGGGTTTTTCGGTTGACCCTGAAGCAATGTTTGATGTCCAGGTAAAACGGATACATGAATACAAAAGACAACTTCTTAATATTTTACATATAATCACACTTTATAACCGGATAAAAAATAGTCCCGGTTACACTATGACTCCGCGTCTTTTTGTCTTTGGTGGCAAGGCAGCGCCTGGGTATTTTATGGCAAAACGGATAATTAAACTTATCACTTCAGTTGCCAGAATAATAAACGGTGATCTGACGATGAAAGACAGAATCAAAGTCTTTTTTATCCCAAATTATAACGTAAAAATTGGCCATTCTGTCTATCCCATGACTGATCTTTCTGAACAGATCTCCCTGGCCGGCAAAGAAGCATCCGGGACAGGAAATATGAAATTTTCCATGAACGGTGCCCTTACCATAGGAACATTGGATGGTGCCAATGTCGAAATCCGAGAAGAAGTGGGAGCTGAAAATTTTTTCCATTTTGGCCTTACTGTTGATGAGGTAATGCAACAGCAGGCCGCCGGATACCATCCTCTAAGCTACTACCAAAATAACCAGGAACTTGCAGCAGCAATTGACCTTATCTCTTCTGGACATTTTTCCCAGGGTGATAAGGAATTATTTAAACCCATTGTCGACTCCCTGCTCTACGATGATCAATATATGCTCCTTGCGGATTACCAAGCCTATATTGATTGCCAACAACAGGTTGCCGACACGTACTTACAACCTTCTGAATGGACACGTAAATCCATTCTCAACAGTGCACGAATGGGCAAGTTTTCATCGGACAGATCCATCGCGGAATATGCAAAGAATATTTGGCATGTCTCGCCTTTTCCGGTCAAACTGAAATGGCAGTCAATACCTGAGGATGGACTTCTCTTTACCAACGGAAAAAGTCTATAACCTAAAATTGCACTATCTCTTTTACGTTTTCTAAAATATATTGCAATCTTTAGAAGATTGACGAAAAATACAAGGTGGTACAGGTAACAAAGATGTAAAAGAAACGATTCTGAACGGAAAACCTTTTCCAGAGCACCTGGTGACCAAACATGCATACCTTTTCAAACCGTATAACATTGGTAGATGAGCTTTCGTTGGCAATTGTCAAAGTATTGAAAGAGAGTATCTCTACAAATGGAAAGGCCAGCTTAGCTGTTTCTGGGGGCTCCACCCCTGTCACTCTTTTCCATACGCTTTCCAATATGGAACTCGACTGGCAATCGATATATATCAATTTGGTTGATGAACGCTGGGTTGATCCAAGAAATGATGATTCCAACGAAAAGCTGGTAAGGGAGCATCTTTTACAAAACAAAGCAAAGTCGGCCAATTTTATTGGCATGAAAAACGACGCCACAACCCCACGCGCCGGTGCGCAACATTATGAACGGCAGCTAGCCACTCAGCCACTGCCCTATGATGTTCTTCTTCTTGGAATGGGCAATGATGGCCATACGGCTTCACTTTTTCCAGGGGCGGCCAACCTGGAAAAGGCCATAGATATGACTTCCTCAAAAATGGTCATTGATATGATTCCATTAACAGCACCTCACGAGCGTTTAACACTTACCCTCCCAGCAATCCTCAGTGCAAAAAATATTTTTCTCCATATTACTGGTAAAAATAAAAAAGAGGTATTGGAACAGGCTAAACTTCCAGGTACCTACGAAGACTTCCCCATTCGTTTAGTCCTTTTTGGCGCATCTCCGCCTCTTTCAATTTATTGGGCACAATAGGATCCAACCATGCAAAAACAGATTCAGAAAGTAACAGAAAGAATCATTGAAAGAAGTAAAGCACACAGAGAGCAATACCTCGATCGTATGGAAACACTCTCCGCTAACAGTGCTGTTCGTACTGCACTACCAAGCTCAAATCTTGCCCACACCATGGCAGGATGTAATGCGCCGTGCCGGACTTCCCTTTTTGCGTCAACCACTCCCAATATAGGCATTATTTCAGCCTATACGGACCTGGTCTCCGCCCATCAACCCTATGGGAAATATCCATCGATGATAAAAGAAGCGGTGGCTCAAGCGGGAGGGAACGCCCAATTTGCGGCTGGCGTTCCAGCCATGTGTGACGGGGTCACCCAAGGTGAAAGGGGTATGGATATCAGCCTTATGAGTCGTGATGTGATTGCCATGTCTACGGTTATAGGTCTTTCCCATAACGTCTTTGATGGTGCCATTCTTCTTGGTATTTGTGACAAGATTGTCCCAGGGCTTTTAATGGGTGCCCTCCAATTTGGCCATCTGCCAACGATTCTCATCCCGGCTGGTCCAATGACCAGTGGTCAATCAAACAGTGAGAAAAATAAAATTCGGGCCAAATATGCCAAAGGTGAGGTAGATGCCACTGCGGTTCTTCAATCGGAAATAAAATCCTACCATAGTCCCGGTACTTGTACGTTTTATGGAACGGCCAATTCAAATCAGCTAATGGTTGAGATGCTTGGCTTACATCTTCCTGGCAGCTCCTTTGTCAACGCCAACACCCCACTCCGCGACGCCCTTACCAGGGCAGCATCCGCCAAAATCACTACCATGACCAGACTCGGCGACAATTACACGCCACTTTCCAAAATAATAACAGAAAAATCGGTGGTTAATGCCATTGTCGGTCTGATGGCGACGGGAGGTTCCACCAACGAAACAATGCATCTTGTTGCCATTGCCCGGGCTGCAGGCATCCATATCGACTGGAGTGACTTTGCTGAAATTTCCGATTGTACGCCACTGCTGGTCCGAATTTACCCAAATGGCCCTGGCGACATAAACTCCTTTCAGCAGGCAGGTGGAATGGCACTTCTTATTGCTGAGCTCTTACAAAACGGCTATTTACATAAAGATGTTCATACGGTAGCCGGTGAGGGATTAAGTCAATATCTCCAGGAACCCGGTTGTGCTGACGATGCTTCTAAGCTACATTGGCGCCCTGGTCCTGAATCGTCAAAAGATGAGAATACAATACGTAGTGTTGCTACTCCGTTTGCTGACAAAGGAGGAATCAAACTCTTATCAGGAAACTTAGGCCGTGCCATTATGAAAATTTCTGCCCTGACTGATGGTGATAAAACCTTTGTCCATGCACCCGCAATGGTATTCAACTCGCAAAGTGAGCTGGAAAATGCGTTTCATACGGATCAACTCAATAAAAACTTTATTGCAGTTGTCCGTTTTCAAGGTCCTCGCGCCAACGGTATGCCAGAACTCCACAAGCTTATTATGTATCTTTCAATTATTATGGATAGAGGTTTTACGGTTGGACTTGTAACCGATGGCAGACTTTCCGGGGCATCGGGCAAAGTACCATTCGCCATTCATTGCACTCCGGAAGCCGCCAATGGTGGGCTTCTTGCCAAAGTTATGGATGGCGATTTGCTCTTGATGGACGCCCATAAGAGTATCTTGGAGCTTCAGGTGGAGACAAAGGAACTTGATGCAAGAATTGCTGATAGCCCGGATCTTTACCAGGGAAGAAACGGATTGGGCCGCCAAATATTTACACCACTGCGTTCAAACTTATCTGGAGCGGAAGAAGGGGCAACTTCACTTTTTATGTAAAACCGATCAAAATAAAAAGGAATCAGGTATGCAATATACACCAAAACAGATATTACGCATTGGACCGGTTATCCCGGTAATTGTGATAAGGAAGGTAGACAACGCTGTTCCGCTGGCAAAAGCTCTGCTGGCCGGTGGAGTAAAGGTAATTGAAGTTACATTACGCAGCGACGTTGCCTTGGATGCCATACAAGCTATTAAAGAACAGGTACCGGAGACAGTAGTAGGTGCAGGAACCGTTCTTTCCACAAACGATCTGCGTGATGTGGAACACGCAGGCGCAGCCTTTGCCATAAGCCCCGGCCTTACGCCGAGTTTACTCCAAGCTGCAAAAGAAGCAAATATCCCTTTAATACCCGGAATTTCATCCGCTTCAGAACTTATGTATGGGATGGAGGCCGGCTTAAAAGAGTTTAAGTTTTTTCCGGCCCAGGCCGCAGGAGGGATTGAAATGCTCCGTTCTTTGGCCGGGCCCTTTCCTCAAGTGAGCTTTTGTCCAACGGGAGGAATCACTCCTGCTAACTACAAAAAATATCTTGCTTTAGAAAATGTAGCCTGTGTTGGCGGATCCTGGCTTGCACCAAACGATGCAGTGACATCTTGTAATTGGAGCAAAATCACAAACATCTGCCATGATGCCGTTGCTTAATTTGTATTAGCATCAAACTTTAAAACGCTGCACTAATTCAATAAGCCTGGTGGCAAGGCTTGCCACCTCTTCGGATTGATTGTTCACCTCATTACTGGCTTGATTAATCTCTTCAACCGACCGATGCACCTTAGAGATATCTGAACTTATGGTTGCCGAAAAGGTAGAACTCTGGTTCACACTTCCATTTACTTCTTCAATCCCCTGGCTTGCCTGGGCAATATTGCCGGCTATTTCCTTGCTGGAAATAGACTGTTCTTCGATTACGGAAGCCATAACGTTAATGATCTCATTTACCTGATGAAAAATATCGCTGATCCCTTCGATTTCACCAACAGTGTCTTCAGTTGAATCAACAATACCACTAATACGTTCTTTGATTTCCTGAGTGGCATTAGCCGTTTGCTTGGCAAGATTTTTTATCTCTTCGGCAACCACGGAAAATCCTTTCCCAGCTTCTCCGGCGCGGGCCGCTTCAATGGTGGCATTAAGGGCAAGAAGGTTGGTCTGTTCAGAAATCTCTGTAATTACCTCCGTCACCTTACTGATCTTGGCGGCAGCATCACCCAAGGTATTTATCTTTTTTGAAGCCCTTTCGGTTTGTGCCATGGCGCTAACACTTACCTCTTTAGCCTTTTCAGCGTTGCGGGAAATATCCTGAACTGTCGCCGTCATCTCTTCAGTGGCAGCGGCAACCATATTGGCATTTTCAGAGCTTTGCTCAGTTACTCCTGAGATATTTACCATATTGCTACTCAGCTCCTGAGCAGCATCGGCAACAGTCTGCGATCGTTCAGAGACCGAACTAGCCCCTGCCAGTAATTGATTCGCGGTGGCAGCCATACCAGTTGAGGTGTTATGCAATGTGGAAGAGTTAGCACTCACCTCTTGAATAAGAAGCTGCAAACGTTCAATAAAAACATTGAACCAGAAGGCTAGTTCGCCCAGCTCATCCTTGCCCTTTGCCTCTAAACGTCTTGTGAGATTCCCTTCTCCTTCCGCAATGTCTTTTAGCATTCCGACAGTACGGTTTAGAGAAGATCGAATAGACAAGGCGATGGGGGTACTAAGCAGGATCAGCACCAGAGCTACAAAACAGGCGCCTAAAAGGGCTATCCTGCTGGCAGATTGACGTTGGGCAGAAGCCTGAACATAAATACTGCGAGCTAATTTCTCTGAGATATCCTGCAATTGATGACATATCTCTTGAGAAACATGCTGAATTTCCTGACGGGTACGCCAATGATCAAAAAGCTGTTCCTCAAGGGGGGGCAATTGTTTTAAGTTTGCGACGACCTCTTTCCAAGGATCACCATAAGCGGATTCATTAACCGCCTCCACTTGCGCGTTAACAATAATACGTTGGCTCTCTATATCGTTATCAATTTTCTCACGCTTAGCCGCATACTCTTCACCATTGTTGGTAAGCAGTAGGCTCTGTTCATTGCCAAGGCTTGTTTGTAACAGGTTAACAAGCTGGCTTGCCTGATCCCGCAATGCGGATTTTTCGGCAGGAAGGTCTTCCACGGAAAGGGAAAGGGTTACCTCCTCTTCATTTAAGGCATCAATAATTCCCTTCAACCTTTTTTGCGCACCAGCAATACGATCGCTGATATCCGATGCATTCTGGATCACACCGGTAACGGCTGGAATAAGTTTCTCCAGAGCCTGTTGGTGTTTTTGCGAAAGCTGTTGCATCTGAACTAACTGCTCACCAGCATCATTGCTCAGTGTTGAAAGCATTAGCTCATCTACTGATGTATCAAAACCCTTCAAACTTTCCCAAATACCCGGTACAAGTTGCTGTTTCCCCTGACTTACAAATTTTTCTTCAAGGAGCAGAGCGCTTAACACCTGACTTGCCATTTCGTTACCAAGCTGGCTTTGTTTAGCAGCTTTTTCCACCCGGCCATTAACCACGAAATTTATTGTGGCCAACAGTGCTATGCCGACTATAGCAATAACTGCAATCCCCTGGATTTTCACAAACAATCCAGAAAAAAAACTACGCTGTGTCCCTCTTGCTTCCATCATTTCCGATAAACCTGTATAGTTGAGAAAAATCGCAACCTGCCCATGACAGAAAAACTGTAGGAAGAACCTACTTGTACCTTATGGATTATTCCTTTTTTCCATAAGGTACATAGATTTTATTGCGACCATCGAACCGAGAACCAGCTCGATATATGCGTTGCCCCCACTAGGCTTTATCACCATAAATACCTGCAAAAACAACTAAATCACCTGCCCGCTGGTAGTAGCATTCCTTTTTAAAAACCCCATCAACATTGGGTTTGCGCCAATGATAATCAAACCATCCCTTGCTCCCTTCGTCCGCTTTTATTTTCTCGAATAATGCAGGGTACCAAGGTTGTTTGGTGACAGGATCTTTGAGACCCATTAGATTTTTACCGATAAATTTTGGTTGGGGACCGTGGGCAACAATGGTCCCGGAAAGATCCATTATATAGACATAAGTATCCTTCCACACAAAAGGTCCATTAACATCATTGACCTGATCAATTGCTGCTTGTGGGGACTGTTGCTGAGCAATGGCAATTACTTCCGCTACTTTTGCAACGCACTCTTCCTTCGTTGCATTGTCGGAAGCGGATGCAACAGCTCCCCCTAAAACCATAAAAACAAACAATAGACCAGCAATCCGAAATACGTTCTTCATAATCTTCTTCCTTTACTTTAATATTTAACAATATGTCTGATCATACTCTCAGTACCGTGAAATCTCACCGAACTGTGTAATCAAACTCTTTCCTATACGACCTATTAAAGGAAGTATCTCAAAGCAAATTTTGCAAGTCAAGGTCATTGCAAAAAATAATTATGGAAAGATTTGTTTTGAAGAAATGATATGGCCCCGTATTGTGGCAAAGCAGTATCAAGGTTTTCCTTTTCTTCTTCTGGCAAGGGCTTCTGCGGTATGGAGAACTTCAATGGACATCCCTTTCTTCTTTGCTCCACCCCGGAGCTGCATGATGCAACCGGGACAATCGGTGAGAAGGAGTTCCGCTTCCGTTGCCTTAATGGCTTCCAGTTTCTTTTCTAACAGTTGTTCAGAAAGTTCCGGAAATTTAGCCGAATAGGTTCCTCCAAATCCACAGCATAGTTCTGCCTCATCAGCTTCCCTGTAGTCCATGCCAGCAGCACGGACTACATTTTTTGGCGCGTTGTGTACACCAAGTCCACGACAGAGATGACACGGGGCATGTAAGGTGGTCTTTTTACCATCGCCAACAAAATCATTTTCACTGAGTTGCAACACCTCATCAACAAAGGATGAATAGTCGATTATTTTTTTGCTAAAAGCAGCCACTTCTTCTTGTGAGATTTCGCCATTTTCCAGCAACACAGGATAGTTGTTCTTTAGATGAGAAGCACATGAGGCGCAAAGGCTTACAATATAATCCACCTCTTCTGTTGCAAATGCCCTTATATTTTGTAAGGCTACTTCTCGGGCAACCCGCATCTCCCCCATCATCTGCAACGGTAAGCCACAACAGGATTGCTGCATTGGAAAAGACATGGCCACACCGTGACCTGCAAACAACTCAACGGCGGCAATCATTTGTTCAGGATAGACAAAATCCTGTACACAACCAGCAAAGAGCCCCACCTTGTAGCGAGAGCTTTTACTGCTTGGGCAAAGAGTCTGCCATCTGTCACGAAATGGGATTTCCGCTATGGCCGGCAGAACCTTAAAATCATGCTTTTTAAAAAACATCATGGGCAGATGACGCAGATATCCATCGCTGTCAGACACCGGTTTTTGTGCCCATTTTGCCATCCGCAGCAGTCTATGAAAAAGCTTTCTATTCTTTAGCACTTTTCCAAGCAACACACTGGGTAATGGGTGTCCCTTGGCATCTTGAATTCGAGTATGAACCTCTTTGATCAGTCTTGGAAGGTCAATACCACCAGCACAAATATCTTTACATGCCTCGCAATTGATACAGTTTTGCACCAACTGCGCGGCCTTTTCCGGCCCATGGAAAAAGTAGGTCAACACCAGCCCTATGGCGCCAATATAGATATGCCCCATTTTATGCCCTCCAACCAGACGATACACTGGACAGACATTGGCACAGGCGCCACAGCGGACACACCGAAAGAGTTGGGAAAATAAGGGATCATCAGCCATCTCCCTACGACCATTATCAAGGACGACAAAATGGATCTGCTTTTGCTGGTCAGTTGCGGCGGCGCACTCGTTGGAACCGGTAATCCAGGTAATATAGGACGTTATCGCCTGGGCTGTTGCATTTTTGGTGAGCACCTTAATAAGGCTTAATGCATCTTCAATGGAGGGTACCAGTTTGTCAAGTCCTAAAAGTGCCACATGTACACGTGGTAATGTGGTGACAAGACGAGCATTCCCCTCATTGGTAACCAAACCGATTGTTCCGGTATCGGCAACGGCCACATTAGCCCCACTGATCCCCATATCAGCTTCAATAAATTTTGCCCGAAGTTCCCTGCGGGCCACCTTTACCAGTTTTTCAATATCTTCTTCCTGCTTCTCTCCGGTAACATCGCTAAACAGATCACCCACCTGGTATCTTGAAAGATGGATGGCAGGCATTACCATATGGGAAGGCCCCTCCTTTCTCAGTTGAATAATCCATTCCCCAAGATCTGTTTCGGTGACCTCCATCCCCTCTGCTTCCAAGGCGTGATTTAAGAGGGTTTCTTCAGCAGTCATCGATTTTGATTTTATTATTTTTTGACTATTGCTCTTCTTTGCTATTGTACAGATAATCTCATTGGCCTCGGCAGCATCTTTTGCGTAATGGACTGTTGCTCCAGCGGCGGTGCCATTTTTCTTAAACTCATCATATAAAAAGTCAAGATGTGCGGCAACTCCGTCTTTGATGGATGCCACATCGTTAACGAGTTGTTCCACATCGTATTTTGAAAATGCCTTTTTCCGTCCACCTCGGTATGCTACGGCAAATGTATCAAGTGCTTTTCGTAAAAATTCGTTATCCAGTGATTCCTGGCACTCTTTACGATAGTCTTTCAGGGTTTGCGCTTTTTGCATCTCTTACTCCTCCAACAACAAAATATGCATCTCCAATGGGCCGTGTACCCCAATGGCCAAAACTCGCTCGATATCAGCCGTTCGGCTGGGGCCTGTAATAAAAGCCGTGTAATTGGGAGTTTTTTGCATCATCTGCTTTAACTGTTTTTTGAGAATAAAACCATCTGCCACAATCCTGCTTTTTTTCAGCACACACACATGGGTTTCCGCTATCATTGTGGCCAAACGAAGATCTTCGCCAGGACAATCTATCACCACGGTACCCGTTTCACTAATGCCCCAGTCACCATAAGTAAAACCAACGTCCACGCCTAACAAATGGAAACGCAAACCTTCCCGGACAAAGTGAATACCATATTTTTCACACTCCTGTTGCAGCAAAAGAGTGTCCGCATCCGACAGTTGCGGCGCAGCTACTATTTTTTCTTCCTCACCAGAGGGTATGCTGCGCGCTCCGCCCTGTTTCACACACTGTTCAACTCCATACTGGATGGCAGCCTCCATATCTTTTACCTCTGCTACGCAACAGCTTACGGCTTCTGCCTGGGTAATAAACGTTTGCAACATGGGATCATCCCCCTCTTTACCTCTATTTTGTTATGGACTGACACTATCTAGTGTCTATCCAGAAATAGGTCATTTTTCACGAGATCAAGGAGCATAGAAAAATAAAAAGCGCAGCATATTAGACATATGTGAGCATTTTTATTTTTCGTAGCGACGCAGAGATCGGGAAAAAGGGCCATTTATGGGCTGACACTATCTAAGCTTTCAGCATAAAGCTCCACCACATGTTTCACCCGTATCCCTTTATTTTTATGGGATAATAGATCAATAAGCTGCATCATACAGGCCGGGCAACTGGTGGCCACAGTCCTTGCCCCTGTGGCAATAATATTTTCGGCCTTTTGCTCGCCAATATTTCTTGATAGTAATGGATGATAGAGAGTAAATGTCCCCCCGCATCCGCAGCAACTTCCAGCATCATGCATTTCAAGCAGCCTTTCACCTGCCGCTTGAATTATTTTTCTTGGCTGAGACGATATCCCAAGCGCATTTTTCAAATGACAGGGATCATGATAGGTAACGCCTTCTGAGCTTCGGATTGCCTTCTCCCCAACACCGCATTTATCCACCAAGAATTCCGTAATATCCATGGTTTTGGCTGCAAAATCCTCCAAAGAGTCTCTGATCTCGCTTGAACCAGTATATTTTTTAGGCCACAGTTCTTTGATGGTTGCACTACAGGATGCACAAGGGGTGATAAGATAATCAAATGCTGCGTTTTGAAAACATCTTATATTTTGTTCCACCAGCAGGTTAAAAGTTTTTTGATCGCCACTTGCAAGAGCAGGAATGCCACAACAGGACTGATTTGCTGGCATAAACACACCAACACCATGAAATTCCATAATTTTGAGTATGGAAGTGCCAATGGAGACAAACATCTTATCCACTGCACAACCAGGGAAAAAGGCAACCCGTCTTTCATGGGTGTTATGTGCTACGTAAAGATGTGGTGCTATCTTGCTCAATGGTCGTAATGCAAGTCTATGAAAATGACGATCTTTCACCCCAGGTATTACCATTCTTACACAGTTGGATTGTAAAACTGTATCCACTTCACGGATCATTAGCTTTTGCATTTTTGCAGTACAGGTAACAAGCACACCAAAGAGTCGTGGATTTAGGAGTACAACCCGTAAAACCAGTTTTTTCAGGGGTGAGAAGCCAAAATAGTCCGCCATAATTGTCCTGGCCTGCACAAAGATATCCAGGATGTTGACCCCACTGGGGCAGTTTGCCTCACAACTCCCACACATCAAACAACGATTCAGCGCATCCCTTACTCCCTCTGGATCCCGTACTATTTCCTTGGACAGCGCTCCAAGAAGAGCAATTTTCCCTCGCGTTACGTCTGCCTCCTTTGCTGTTTGTTTAAATACCGGACAAACGGCCTGGCACATACCGCAACGCATGCAAGTGATCAACTCATCGTCAAGCTGCTTTAACTGTCTTAAATAGCTACTTAAATCTGCCATTGAATATGCCTACACAAGCGAATCTAAAAAATTTTCCCAGGGTTGAAGATGTTTTTGGGATCCATTGCCACTTTGAGTTTTCGGCTAAAATGAATATTCCCAACACCACACTCGTTTTTCAAAAACTTTGCTTTGGCAAGTCCTATTCCATGTTCACCGGAAAGGGTGCCTCCCAAAGCAATGGCAATATCAAAAATTTCTGCGATGGCCTCTTCCACCCTTCCCCACTCCTTGGCATCACGACGGTCAGTAAGGATGGTAGGATGGAGATTTCCATCCCCCGCGTGGCCAAAGGTGCCAATGGTGAGGCTGTATTTCTGACTTATCTTCTCAAGACTATCTATCATATCAGGGATTTTTGACCTGGGAACGGTTGCATCCTCAAGGACGCAGGTTGGCCTGAGACTGGCAAGGGCCGGCAGCGCATCACGTCGTGCCTGCCAAATTCTATTTTTTTCTTCAACGTCACCTGCAACTTTAATCTCTCTTGCCCTATTTTTTTTACAGATTTGAACTATTTGTTCAGATTCATCCGCCACCTGGGCAGGATGTCCATCGACTTCAATTAACAACAGAGCCGCCGCATCAAGGGGTAAGCCCGCATGACGAAAGTTATCCACACTTCGTATGGTAAAGTTATCCATCATTTCAAGGGTGGCGGGTACTATTTTGGCAGCAATGATGGCGGCCACCGTTTCAGATGCCGCCTGGATGGAGTCAAAGATAGCAAGCATAGAACGTGCACTTGCCGGAGGTGGGATCAATTTAAGTGTAATCTCACTAAACACTCCCAATGTCCCTTCCGAGCCCACCAGTAAACCGGCAAGATGTAATCCGGTTGCACATTTGACAGTTCTTGAACCACTTTTCACAAGGATTCCTTCGCTATCAAAAAATTCAATCCCCATCACATAATCTTTGGTCACGCCATATTTTAAACCTCGCAAACCACCTGCATTTTCGGCAACGTTTCCACCAAGGGTTGAAACCGCCTGACTTCCCGGATCCGGTGGATAAAAGAGCCCGCGGGAAGCCACTTCCCTGGCAAATACTGCGGTAACGACGCCCGGTTCCACAACAGCATACAGATCCGCCTCATTGATTTCGATAATTCTGTTTAACTTGGTGGTCAAAATAACAACGCCGCCATCCTGTGGAACCGTTCCACCGGATAAATTTGTGCCTGCACCTCGCACTGTAATGGGTAAATTATTTTCATAACAGAGCGCAACCACCTGCCCCAGCGCCTCGCTGGACTCCGGCCGAACCACAATACCAGGAGTGGTAGAATCCAACACGGCCGCATCATAGGAATAGGCATACCGATCCACTTCACTGGTCATTACGTTTTCTTCGCCAACATACTTTGCCATTAGTTTAGCAAAACTATTTCTCTGTTTTTGATTCACGAAGTTTCCCCGATTATATTGTGCTTTTCACATTCATCCCGATTAAGAGCCAAAAAAGATCGATGGCAGCCAGGTAACAATAATTGGAAAATAATAGATAAGGAGCAGACCGACAATCTGAATGGCAACAAAGGGGATGATCCCTCGGTAAATATGGGTCATCTTAATTTCAGGTGGTGCCACACCAAGGAGATAAAAGAGAGCGTAACCAAACGGAGGTGTCAAAAATGAAGTTTGCAAATTCACGCAGACCAGCATGGAAAACCACAGGGGATTAAATTCAAGCTCCATGGCAATGGGCATAAATATGGGGACGGTTACAAGCAGAATTGCTGCCCAGTCAATAAACATCCCCATAAAAAATATAATACCCATCATTACCAAAAGCGCCATATTGGGTGACAGGCTTCCACCAACCAAAAGATCGGCAACCACATCGCCGCCGCCCATTGACAGAAAAACGGTACTGAAAAATTTTCCACCAATAAAAAGCATCATCACCATACAGGAGATTTTCAAGGTGGAGACGCAAGACTCGTAAATCACCGAAACCGTAAGGGCCCGGTTAAAAAGGGCAAGAACTGCTGAACCGACTGCACCAAGTGCCGCCGCTTCAGTAGGCGTAGCGACACCTGCCAAAATGGTTCCCATTACGGTGAGGATTAAGCCAATGGGTGGCAGCAGACTTTTAAGGGTCATTGACCACTTCTGTCCCGCACTGTATTTACTTGCCTCTTCATCACTGATGGTAGGGCCAAGGGAGGGATTTATGGCACAACGAACAAAAATATAAAGAAAATAAAGCGCGGCAAGGAGAATTCCAGGCATAATTGCCCCGGCAAACAGTTGCCCCACCGACGTCTCTTTCATTCCGGTCAACCCACCGTATACCACAAGCATTATCGATGGAGGTATTAAAATGCCAAGGGTTCCTGCCGAGCAGATAATGCCTGTGGTAAGTTCCTTTTGGTATCCTTTACTTAAAAGGGCTGGAGCGGCCAAAAGGCCCATTGCCACAACAGATGCGCCAATAATACCAGTGGTCGCGGCAAACACCGTGCAGACCACAACCACCGCCAGACCAAGGCCACCTTTGACCTTCCCCATGACCACATACAGGGCTTCAAAGAGTTTCTCGGCAACCTTAGATCTATCAAGGAGTTGCGCCATCAGGATAAAAAGCGGTATGGCAACCAGGGTGTAATTGTTCATTAACCCCCAGGTATTATTGGCAAATATATCAAAAAGACCTCCTACATCAAACCCATTATCAATCAAACCAAACCAGGTTGCCACCGCCGCAAGGGTAAAGGCCAGAGGCAATCCAAGACAAATACTGACAATCAAGACCACAAACATGGCCACGGTCAAAAACTCAGGGCTCATGAAATCCATGAAGTTTCTCCCTTTAAACAGAATAATTAACGATCATACCAGCGTGGATTGATGTCATGCTTTCCCACGCACTATCTGAATATTTTTTAAAAATGTGGAAGTTCCCTGAAAAAACAGCATGGTAAAACCCAATGCCATCAGGGCCTTAAAGGGCCAGATCATTGGCGCCCAACTGGTTGGATTACGCTCAAGCATGCTGGTTGATGTCCAGGCATACTGTATTGACGCATAGGACATAAGAAGAAAGACCGGGAAAAAAAGCAGTCCATAGCCAAGCAGGTTAAACACCGCCTGGCCCTTTTTCCCAAAACGAGCCGTTACAATTTCAACTTTTACGTGTCCATCTTTTCCTTCTGTTAACGCAAGACCAAGCATATAGTGCACACCATAGATAAACATGGTCAGCTCAAAACCCCATACAGTTGGCGCATTAAAGATGTAGCGCATCACTATTTCATAGACCACCACAGCTACCAGAGGCAGCACCATAAGCGAGTTCACCTGGCCTATCTTCTCGTTTACCGTATCTATAAAATGTATAATCTTCTCCATTTATAACTCCTTTGCCCCATTCACTGCCCCGTATCGGTTACGGGGGCAGTGAATGCTCTTCTTATTTGGTCACAGTACCGTTAATATAAGTTTCGTAAGACCATGGAGTTACATTGCCACGGGCATTACGCCAGATTTCAAACTCTTTGACAAAACTCTCCTGGGAATCGATGATCTTCTTCACATTTGGGCTTTTTGCCTTCATCTCATCCACATACTGCTTGGCAACCTTTCTAAATCCGATCAAGGTCTCCTTATCCATCTGTACGACTTCAACGGATTCTTTCAGCTTGTTCATTGCCTGGGAGTTTAAATTCTGAATCCAGTTATAGGCCCACAACTGGGTCTCTTTGGCAGAGAGTTTAACGATTTCCTGAAGATCTTGAGGCAGACTCTCCCATGCATCTTTATTAAAGAAAATGTAGCACTGGGAGGCGGGCTGATGCACACCTGGGGAAAGAACATATTTGGTAATCTCATCAAATCCCATGGGGTACGACATTGCGGGTGCTGAAAATTCAGCACCATCAAGCACTCCACGCTCAAGGGCAAGGTATACCTCACCTCCTGGCATTGGGGTTGCGGATGCGCCAAGACGATTCAGCATATCCATATACCAGCCAACGGTACGCACTTTCATACCTTTAAAATCTTCCATTTTGGTGGCACGCTTATTGGAAAAAATACCCATATCTTGTCCTGACTGGCCTGCCGGGAAAGCCACAAGGTTGTACTCGGCGTACAACGCCTGTGCCATCTCCAACCCACCACGCTCATAAAGCCAGATATTGTATCCTTCACTGTCAAGGCCAAAAGGAACATCACCTAAGGCAACAAAACCTTCGTCCTTTCCTTTCCAATAGCCTGCCCAATCGTGTCCGACCTGAACGGACCCTTTTGATACAGCATCAAAGGTCTGCATGGCTGGTACCAGCTCTCCTGCTGAAAAGGGTTTGATATCAAGTCTTCCTGCAGAAGCAAGCCTTACCGAATCGGCAAAATGGACGGCCATATCGTAGAAGAGAAGCCCTTTTGACCAGGGCATTGCCATTTTCCAGCGAAATTTTTTATCTGAATTCTCAAACTTGACCCGTTTTGCCGATGCATGCCGATCATCAACACCAAACTTTTCACGTTTTCCCGCTTGAGCGGTTGAACTTCCAACGACCGCAAAACAGACCACGGCAACCATTGCCAATAGCAAATTTTTCTTCATTGTTTCCTCCTCAAATAGAGTAATTACATTCTGTAGTACCATTCACTGGCACCTATTTGATAATGGTCTTTCGAACCACATAAGGGTCACACAGCAATTGCCATGCCAAATGGATTTTACGCTATAATATCTGGAAGATAGCCCAGTACAGAACAATGCAAAAATTGCATCTTGTTGCTTACAGCGCCATCTGTCTGAAAAAAAAGACTACAACGCTCTCACAAAAGAGAGACGGCAGGCTGGAATATATGTTTACAGAGAGGAAAAAAGGGGGTGGAACAAACTAATCGCTTTGCACAGAAAGGCCGTACTTTTTTATTAACGAATAAAAATGAGACCTTGAAAGATTTGATATCATAAGAATTTTAGAAATATCACCTTCACATTGGCGCATCAACTCGCTTAAATATACTTTTTCGGCAGTGGCCTTAAAGTCCTTTAATGGCGGAAGGTCGCAATCAAAAATATCATAAAAAATGTCCTGTCCTATTTTTCGGACACCGGCCATTTGACCAGACGATTCAGTCGCGGCAAGGGCCTCTGAACCGCTCATCTTTTTGATCTGTTCTTTGGCGATTTGAATACGTAAATTTCTGGGAAGATGAACGGCAAACAACTGTTTTTCATTACCGGCAGCAACGATTGCCCGCTCAATTACGTTGAAGAGTTCCCTCACGTTACCAGGCCAGGGATACAGCTCAAGGGCATCGAAAAAATCACTGCTGATATATTTATCCGCGGTCCCATACTGACCACAAAGCTGCTCAACCTTATATGAGGCAAGAACCTTGATATCCCCTGTCCGCTGCCTGAGTGGAGGAAGGGAAATCATCATCGTTTTAATCCGGTATAGAAGATCACTGCGAAAAGCACCGCTCTCCACCATTTCATCAAGATCCCTGTTTGTTGCGGCTATCAACCGAAAATCACTGGATTGTTCTTTAGAATCACCGACCGCCCGAAAGGTTCTTTCCTGCAAAACCCGCAGAAATGATTTCTGGATGGACAGGGGCATTTCTCCTATCTCATCCAGAAAGAGGGTTCCCTTATCGGCACTTTTAACAAGACCCGCCTGATTATCATGGGCACCAGTAAAGGCCCCCTTTCGATGCCCAAAAAGGATGGACTCAACCAAGGATTCAGTGAGGGATGCACAATCAACCACCACAAATGGGCCATGATTTCGGCTGCTGTTTTCATGAATGGTACGGGCAAATACCTCCTTTCCTGTACCCGTCTCTCCAGTGAGTAAAAGATTGCTCCCCGAACGGGCAGCCTGGGCCACCATTTTGCAACATGCTTTAATTTCAGGGCTTTCACCCACAATATTTTCCCGGGAAACAGTATCAAGCGCCATATTTGCCACCTTTTCTTCATGGTAGCGAATGGCCCTGTTTAAGGTAAGGGTAATTTCTCGTACACTGGAAGGCTTAAGGATATAATCCCAAACACCCTGTTGAATGGCAAGTTCCGCGCCATCCGGATCGCCCTTCCCCGTTAGAATAATTACTTCCGGTGGTATCTGCAGCGATCCAATATCAATAAGCAGGTCAAGGCCATTCCCATCCGGCAACTGGACATCGAGAAACACCACATCAAACTGTTGATTCTTCAATGCCAGCAGCCCCTCTTGCAGAGAATATACTGAAGAACAGGTATGCGAGAGCCTGCCCACCAGACTTTCCAGGGTCTCACAGATTTCAGGATCATCATCAATTATTAATATTTGTCCCATTCCGTCCTTTTCTACTAAGAGCTGCCTCAATCACAGATTTTAACAGATTCTTCTCGTAGGGCTTTATAACGACTCTCACCACATTTTCCACCTGGGTCACAGCGCCAAGTGCCTCTTCACGGCCGGAAACAATAATCACCGGCAGATCAGGTTGCTGCCTTTGTACTCCCTTAGCAAGCTCAACCCCATTTAGCCCCGGCATATCATAATCACTTATTATCAGATCAAAACGGCTGGGTCTGGCGGCAAGAAGTTCCAGTGCTTTGCTACTTTCACCAACAGCATCAACCTCATAGCCTAAATCCCGCAACAAGCGCGGTGCTGTCTGCAATTGATCGGGATCATCTTCAACAAAAAGTATCCTTCCCCCATCTGCTTTCGTTTTCCCTTTTTTCTCAGTGCTTGTCTCTTTGTCCAGACAGATAAGAACCGGGATATACATTTCAAACTCACTTCCAACACCAGCCTCGCTGCTGACCCGTAAGGCACCATTATGCCCTTTAATAATGGCAAGGGCAACGGTTAACCCAAGCCCAGTTCCCTCTTTCTTGCTTTTTGAGCTAAAGAACGGGTCAAAAATCTTATCTATAATTTTTGAGGAAATTCCAGGTCCGTCATCTGTAACACTCAGCCGCATATATTTTCCCGGTTGCAAATCAAGATACCGAGCCTGTTCCTCATCAAGGGCGCTTTCTTCAAGACGTATTTCTATTTCCCCGCCGCCCTTTCGCAAGGCGTGAAATGCATTGGTAGAAAGGTTCATCACGGCCTGATGAATCTGGGTGGGATCGGCATAAATTGATTGTAAGCCAGGTTTTATATATGATTTTATACTAATATTTCCAGGAAGCGAAACTTCCATCAACGAGACAACTTCGGAAATAACCTTGCTCAAATCGGTTGATTGGAAACCTTCCTGGGAAGGTCTGCTAAATGTCAAAATCTGCTTAACAACACTCCCCCCGCGTCTTGCCGCCTTTAACACCCGTTCAAGGTCTTTAGCCGTTTGCGAATCTTCATCAACATCTCCGATGGCAAGTTCCGTTGAGTTTATTATGGAAGTAAGTATATTATTAAAATCATGGGCAATACCGCCAGCCATTGTCCCAATTGCTTCCATTTTCTGCGACTGCAGCAACTGCTTTTCTAAATTGTATTCCCTGGTAATATTTTCTGCGGTGGTGAGCACTCCCGTGATATTTCCAGACTGGTTTTTAAGGGGCACCTTATTCACTTCAAGCCAGGAGATCTCACCATTTTTAGCAACAATTCTTTTCCGTTTTTTTCTATATGCCTCCTTTCCTGAGGCCACCGCAGCATCAGCACTCACCGACCAATCCACATACTTATCATCTTTCACCACGTTACGGGTAGATTGTCCCACAACTTCAGCGACGTTATTAAGTCCAAAAAAGCTGGCAAAGGTACGGTTCGCACCAAGGTAGCTTCCCTTCATATCTTTCCAGGACACAAGTTGAGGTATTGTATCAATGAGGGTTTCCTGAAAGGTGAGTTGATTCTTTATTTTTCGCTCAACTTTTCTACGGGCAAGCATATTGATAATGAGAAAAACAAGGGCAACCAGCAGCAAAAATATACTCACCATTATTGTCCAGAATAGCTCCCTTGGAAGCTTATAGAATGGACTTGGCTCGTTAATCAGCTTACTGCCCGCAGGAAGAAGGCTTTCATCTATATGAAATCTCTTTAAAATATTATAGTCAAAAAGATAGAGCCCTTTTGGATTAGTCTCAATTGGAATAGAACCTGGAGCGGCACCACACAATATCTGGAGGGCCTTTTTGGCAGCTTCCCGGCCATGATCATATCCCGAAAGCAGACTGCCGCCAACCGCCCCGGAACCAAGCAAAAACTCCCATGAGGTATACAAAGGGACATTGGATGAGTCCGAAATTGCGGACATAACCTCTTCTGCGGTGAAAAATCGGTCGCCAATTACCTGGTAATAGGGGATAAAGAACAAAAAATCAGTTTGGGAAAGTTCTTTTACCCGAGACTGTACCTCGGCAAGATCCAATTGAATCCAATAGTCAATTTGCACCTTTTCTTTAAAACGTGGCGCCAGTGCTTCTATTTGATGCCGAATTCCCAAACCCGCTGTGGAATTATCGCCAACAACTATCATCCTTCTCTTTTCAGGATGCAGCTTCAAGGCAATCTCAAGGGTTCCTGCAAGATCAAAATTTTCAACAACTCCTGTTATATTTCCGATCTCTTCCTCTTCTTTCTCAAGATCATTCACTCCGCAAAAGACAATGGGAACTCCTGGAAAAATTTGCGGCCGATACTTGAGCGCAAAATTAAAGGCGTCATCATCGGAGACCATCACCACATCAAAATGTATGTTGCCAAACTTTTTAAGGTAGAGTTTTCGCAGCTCCTCAATCACCGGTGCAACGTTGTACTTTTTGGCATCCATATATTCGATCTGAAGATCAATTTTATACGAACTTTCCTCAAGTTTTGAGCGGATTCCCTTAAGAATCATATCCGACCATTGATAGCCGTTATGATAGGAATTGATGTAGAGAACTGTCTTTTTGGGGTTTTCGCCTGCCAAGGGTTCAGAAACAACAATCAGGGCAAAAATGATGTGAAAAAAAAGTACAATACAAGTGGTACGCTTTTTTTCACTATGCATAACAGATCCACTGATCATAACAAAACCAACATATGCGGCATAACGAAACAAAGCCATCCGCCATCTTTAATAGCATATCATTTTGATAGTTTCATTTACTCTCTAGCATTTCCACAAAAAACGACCCTATCAAAATCGATCTGGAAAGCAAGAGAAATTTAACACCGGCTACAAATACTAATAGTAACGAGTAACTCCTTGAAACATTATGCTATTAGCATTTAGCAAGATCGACTGAAGCCTGAGTTGAGCAGCTTGCCTGCCCGTACGAGATTTACACCACGCAAGGTGGAGCTGAAAAGAGTGGTCTGACTGTATAAGATAATTGGGATGGTTAAAGGATAGATTAAAGAATATATCTCAAGGTAACGACTGGTATAGACGAATCGAATAAAAGGTTAGTAGTACGTGTGATTCAAGTCTTGCAATATCCGTTAAATAATCGGATGTTATAGATAGTGAGAAGCAAAAGCAAGTGCCTCATCCACAACCCCGCCTTCTCCACAAAACAGTTCCTCTTCTGTTTCTTCGGTTTTGGCCGCATTTCTTTTTTTCTCCCAGATAAGCTGGGTAGCTTCTGAAATGGATCCAGCCCGCAAAAACAACCCTTCAAGATTGGTCATTTGCAATAGGCTCAGCACCATCTCATTTACCCCACTAAGTACCAGATACCCACGATCGTTAATTGCCTTAAGACAGCAAATAATTGCCCCAAGTCCTGTGGAATCAACGAATTTTACATGGGAGAGATCAAGAACAATATCAGTATGTCCATCTTCAATGGAACTGCTCATGGCATTGAGAAAAATCTTAGCAAATGCTGCATCCAAACGTTTTCCTTCACAGGTAAGAATAAATATATTTTCACAAATTTCAGTTTTTATTTTCATTGTATATACCGTTAGTTAAGAGAGTGTTTATCTATTGTATGTTATAGTGCCGGGCGATGCGTTTTTTTTTGACAGCCAAGCGTCTATACTCAATTTTAATGGGAAAAAAAATCTCGTAGAAGAATGAGAAGCTCCTTTGACGACTGGCAATTAAGCTTGAGCCGAATATTAGTGCGATGGACCTGGACAGTTCTGGGGCTGATATAGAGTGCCTGGCCAACCTCTTCCGGTGACATGCATTGTGAAAGGAGTTTTGCCACCTCATACTCACGTTTTGAAAGTGATGAGAGTATCCCTTTTCCGTTGCTACCACTCAAGAGTTGATTGGCCAGTAAAGGAGGAATATGGTTGCTGAAAAATGTTCTACCTGAACGAACTTCGTTGATGGCATCAATCACATCACCTATCTCATCCGCTTTTGAGACATAGCCCTTTGCTCCTGCTTGAAATGCGCGAAAGAGTAATTCATGTTTCTGATGCATTGAAAAAATTAAAATTGCAGTATCTTCAGACAAGGATTTGATCTCAGGGATCAAATCAACACCGCAATAATCGGTCATGGAGCTATCCACAATAGCCACATTTGGTTTACGATCTCTGATAATATGTAAAATAGATTTTGCGGCCTTTGACTCACCAACCACTACCATATCGTCCCGCTGTTTAAGCGCCGTTGAAAGGCCATGACGAACGATGGGATGATTATCGATTATAACTACAGAAGTCTTTTTCATTTTCCTGTTCTCCTCAGAACTAGTTTTAAAGCATTGTTACTTTATGCCTCAAAAAATAACGGTATAAGGAGGACTGGTCAAGTAAGGCTTTGGTAAGGTTTTTAGTGTGTTTTGCTTACTGAAGAGATAAACGGCAAATTGACAGACAATGTATGATCTTGGCTTGAAGCCAGCGGGCATGTCTCGTAACTATTTAATATTATAAATTTTATGTATCGATCTCTTTTACAAGGCGTACACAAAAACAGGATCCGTCCTCTTCTTTTGATTCAACCCAGACTTCTCCATGATGTTTTTCCACCACCTGTTTCACAAAGCTTAATCCCAAGCCAAAACCATCTTCAACGACATCCATTTGGCCACGACTAAAAGATTCAAAGATCTCTTTCTGTAACTCATGGGGAACACCGGGCCCCTGATCATCCACTGTGAGAAGAAAATGATTCACCTCCTCCACAAGAGATATCGTCACCTCAGTGTTATCAGGGCTAAATTTTACCGCGTTGTCCAACAGGTTCACAACTGCCTGGAATAGAAGTGAATAATCACCCAGGATTGGGGTAGCTTTAAAAGGAAGTTTTGCATGTATATGGATTGACTTCTTGGTAGCAGGAACAGTCATCATATCCTTTGCTTCTTCAATAAGCGGAATAAGGGCAAGAGGTAAACGCTTTATCTGCTGACGATTATGTTCGATCCGTGCCACATCGAGAAACTCTTCTATGAGTCGATGCAGGCGATCGCTCTGGGTGCAGACCTCATCGATAAACTCTTTTTCTTCACCATGTAATGTCTCAGCAAGCATCTCCGCGTACCCACGGATCACCGTTAATGGTAGTTTTAGTTCATGGGAGACGATGGAAACGATTTTATCTTTTAAACGTTCCAACTCCTTAATCTCGGTAACATCTGTGAGTATGGCAAGCACTCCACAAAATTCCACATCTATAACCTCGAGCAGTTGAATATTGAGTCGATAATATCGTAGCAATCCTGCTTTTTTTATACCAATGTCAAGGGGTAGTATATTTTGACGCTTAGCCACCATCTCATCAATCGTGGGGGAATCTTTTTCCTGTTGCAAGTCATGGGTGGCAATCATCGCTGCAAATTTCTTAAAAGGTGGAAGAGCAGATTCATCACTAAAATGCTGCTGCCAAAAAACAGTAAACAAATTATTGGCCAGGATTACTTCGCCATTCTCTTGATCCCACAAAATATAAGGCAATAATTTTTCGCGAAGAATCTTCTCAATAAAATGGTGCTGCAGGTTAAGGACATTCACTCCAGCCTGAAGATGAGACAGGTATCGCTTAAACCCCTTTGCCGATCTTGGCGCTGGATATTTAGTAAAAAAATGGGGAATATTTGTATACACCCGTTGCAGTTGTGTTGCCAGTTGTTCATCAAGTCGTCGCACCTCTCTGATAATTTTAGTCGCATTTTCGATACGTTCTGTAACAAGATGAAGGGTAAAGGAAAGTATTAAAAAAAGTATAGGCAGTACCGGGCTGACAAAAAGAAAGTGCTTAAAAAAGAGTGTACTAATAAAAAGCATTGCGGCTAATAGAACTCCATTGAAAAGCCAGTTCCATCGCTCTTCAAGTCTTGGCCAAATAAATATGCTAGTGAAAGTGGTGAGGAGCATAAAAAGCACGATGGGCCAATACATTTTTTGCAATGCACTTCCATCAAGGAGATTATTGAGTATGGTGGCCTGGATCTCTACCCCAGGGGTTTGGTATTCATTGCTAAAGGGGGTAATGTGGGAGTCACCAATATCAAGTGCCTGGGCACCAACCAGTACAAATCGATCTTTAAAAAAATCTTCAGGAATTGCTCCGCTGAGCAGATCTATATAGGGAAGGTAGAGAAAACTTATTTCGGGACCATAATAGTTAATAAGGATAGAGTCCCCATAGCCGGAAAGATCTTTTACTGTATTGGTGGATGCAAGTAAGGCCGCCCCAAAGGTGGTATATTGCTTCTTACCTACTTGCTGTTGTAATTTACATTTTCGAACCACGCCCTCTCTATTAAGAATAATTTCTATATGTCCCAGAGAAGCGTAGCCATGCAGTGATCGTGCAGGTTTTAGAGGGTGATGCTGATAGTCATGGGCTGTTGCTAAAACCACCGGCGGAGCTTTTGCCATGGCGGCGGAAAATCGAGCATCATCAAAGCCCTGCTCACTAAAAAGAATATCAAAACCAATTGCCCTTGCCTGCGCCAATTTATGCAAAAGTTCAATATGATATTCCCGGGGAAATGGCCATGAGCCCAAGGCATCAATGGACGTTTCATCAATACCGACAATAACAATTTCTTCACTTGGTGGAATTGGTCCACGAATTCTAAAAAGCACATCAAGTGACTTTTCAGAAAGGATGGCAACACCACCGCTCAAATAAAGGACTACCAACACGGCGAGTGAAACCAGCAGGATTATTAATCGGTTCAACACTCGCCTGGAATAATCCATCTATAAAACAATTATCGCGGCAAAACCAATAAGGAGCAAGGTATGAACTATTCCAAAAGGAACAGGATCAACAGCCAATTCCTGCGGCTGTGTCCACGGACTTTTCTGCCCATTTTCCATGACGGCACGAATGCGGACATAATGGGTAATTGGTTCCAATTGTTCACGTATGGTATAGGACGGTTTGGTGAGGGTAGCATCAGCCATAACAACATTTTCAAATTGTTTGTCGGTTGCAATCTCAATGGCATATCCTGACATTTTTGCAATGGCAGGCCAACGTAAAACAATACCATCCTCCCCTTTTTCCAGCTCACCCAAACTCCCCAATTGCGGCTGCTCCACCACTTCCCAGGTTAATATTGGAGAAAAGAGTGTTTCAAAACCATCTTTGGCAATAAGCTTTACCCTGAAAAAATAGTTTCCAGGCTGGAGTTCTTCAGTGCTAAACTCATTTTCCTGCAACTTTTCTTCGTGGAGTAATTTCGAAAACCCAGCGTCTTCCGCCAGTTGAATATAATATGAACTTGCGATATCTGAACGCATCCACTGGATAGTTGTCTTGGCATCAAAAGTCTGTAAACCATCATTGGGTTTTGAAATAAGCGGCGCTGCCGGAACGGTACGCACAGTAAAGGTGAAGGGACCTGTCGGAATAGACTCAAATTGAGCGGCATCCACTGCAGTAAAAAAAGCATGATACGTCCCATCCATTAAACCAGTTAAAACAAAATCTTTTCCCGGTTCAGCATTTTCTTCAAAGAGAGTCGTTAGTCCCTCAACATCTTCACTCACCCGTAAATGGATACGTTCTGCCTCGTTATGGGAAGGTGCGGTGATTACAACCGGTAAAACACGGTAAATATCCTGCAATGTTGATACATTCGGAGGATCAGGAAGCTTTCTCGGGGGCTCAGGAGGGGTATCTTTCTTGACCGTTGAACCCTTGCCTTTTGTGAGCATTACTTGTTTTCCAGCGGCACTCAGGCTTACGGTACCCTTTAGCGTCTCAACAATATTTGTCTCGTCTTCTCCTGCTTTAATCCGGTATTCGGTTCCCCTAATACCGGTGATAGCAATGGCTGTACGGGTGTTAAAGTGTTCATTGGCCTTCAATTTTTTTGCAACACTGTGGGTAATACGACCCTTTTTTAATAAAAATTCCGCTTGTAATGTATCATCTGAAAGACGCAGTAAATAGCTCAGTTGCATCTCCGACCCAGGCCCAATTCTCGTGTGCTTATAATCAGGATACAAAAGATGCACATATTCTTTCTTTTTAGTAACAACGGTTTGTCCAGGTAGTACCATATCACCCTTGTGCAGTTCACGGACCTGCTCATCAATATTAATCACCTTTGGTGACCCATTAACAGATGCTACCTTAGCCGATACATCTTTTGTTCGAAGAATGGAGAGCGGAACCTGCAATGTGGTATTTTCTCTAATGAAATAGGGGTCTTGCAGCCCATTAGTTTTTGCAATAATTGGCCAATCTGCCTGCTTATTGCAATATTTACGTGCAATATGGATAAGATTGGTCCCCTTCTCCACGTGCAATGGAACAAGCACCTCAGCTAAAGCTGTGGATGAAAAGACAGCTCCAATGAATAAAAAGAAGAAGAATAGACTCACACGTCCAGTACCGTATCTCTTTGCTCTTTTATGCATAATACACTCTACTTAAAAGTTATGAAATTTATCTGTTAGCTTGGGGTATGGGTAATTTTGTACCCCACTCCAGGTACCGCTGGCAACGAAACAGACTGCAACTTATGGAGGCTCAATTTCTTGCGAATATTTCCAATATGGATAACAAGGGCCTTTGTCTCGCTGGTTGGAGAATAACCCATAACATCCTTTAATAACGCCGCATGGGATACCACCTCTTCTTTTCTTTGAACGAGGTAGTAGAGTAAATCAAATTCTGTTTTGGTAAAAGAGAGGGGGGCACCATCTGCAACAGTGACCTCTCTTGCTGATGGGTTGATGGTAAGCTCACCGATGGTGAGCGTATTCAGTTCTTCGTCCTGACTATTCGCCCCACTTCTGCGTAAAACTGCCTGTACCCGCATCCATAATTCTTTAGGGCTAAATGGTTTAGTCACATAGTCATCCGCACCATGTTCAAACCCTTCAAGTCTCTCCTCCACACTTCCTTTATCGGTGAGCAAAATAACAGGTGTCTGATTTACTTTCTTGCGCAACGTATCCAAAACAGAAAGACCATCGACAAAGGGTAAGACGATATCCAACACAATGAGATCAGGACAAAAAGAATCAACACATGCTAGGGCTTTACGCCCATCACCGGCGATCATAGCTTCAGCACCACGAGACTTAAAAAAGACCTTAAGCATCGTTGCAATGGCCTTATCATCTTCTACGATCAAGAGTTTCGCTGACGACATTGTTGACATGAAAGAATCCTTAAATCGTGAAACTCATAAAAATATTTTTCAATAGTTATGCAAGGGCACCAACTTAGCATCTATCACCTAAATGCGGTATGCGCCTGATTGACTGATATTTTTTATTTCCGTACCAGCCAAGAATCTTATACCGCTGATACCACCTCATAGCAAGAAACTTTCTCGCCAAGACACCAAAGATACAAGGTTGTAGCGGCCAACAGAAGCAGGAGATTCCACTCTAACTTATTTTTTTCTGGAAATTTTCACAAAAAACGTTATTCCTGGGGACTCATTAAAATTAAGCCTTTTCCACTATTGGTTAGCAAATGCAAACAATTAAAAACTACATCCAAATACTCCCTCATATTGGCACATCAGGACAACCCACAGCGGAACAGCTCGGCATCATCGCAAAAGCCGGTTATGGTGCAGTCATTAATCTGGCAATGCCCGAACATGATGCATCCTTTGACAATGAAGGAGGTATTGTAAGCAGACTTGGTATGCAATATTTTCATATACCGGTGCCTTTTGATGCTCCGCAAAAAGAGCATGTACGCCTCTTTTGCAACCTAATGGACGCATTGCAAGGGACACAGGTGTGGGCACATTGCATTCTCAACTACCGCGTTTCTGCATTTATGTATCACTACCTGAGCAAGGTGGAAGGATTTGATAAAGAAAAGGCCATGTCGCCGATCTTTCAGGAATGGACACCAGATGAGATTTGGCAGCAGATATTATCGCTTACTGCTGTTGAAATTGGCTTGTGCTCGTAAAGGAATTTTGGTGGCCATTCCGGCAGATTGTTGATATCAATTATTGCTCAGATGTGGCCGCTGTCTGGATTCCAGTGTTAAAAAATATGCAAATCACTAAAAACATATGCTATTAGTTTTGATCGCTAGGCTACCGGAAAATCCATAGGCTATCCTCAAATAGGCTGGCACTTCACCCACAGATTTGTCTGAAGAGGCTTCATTTTTATGACACTCAACGCTTATGGTCACTTGCGCCGCCACCTGAACTTAACCATCAGGCCGCAGACGATCACGACGTCAAGCGAACCTTATCGTTAGGGTTTGCTATGTTATTTTTGCACAATAAATGGGTAGACAAAAACGATCTCAATTCGTTGAGTTTATAAGTATTTTTTACAACATACTTAGGTAAAAAATATGCCATTCTAGGGGATAAATAAAAAAAGAAAAATCTGTCAGTTTCAGTAGCCCTATACAAACCTTCCCATTTTAGTTGCGTATTGAATGATGAGTTTGATATTTCAATGCCTTCTGTGTCGAAAATGAAATTTTGAGAATTACAAATTGTTTTATTTTTTTGTCTAGCCAAATACACTGTTAACGCCGTAATGATAGGTGTGAACCCAAATGCGAGTGGTATTATTAATATTTCAAAAAATGATGGATTTTCATTAATCCCTAACAAAATAATAACAAGAATGAACAATCCTCCGAGGGGAAACAACATATTCATTATCAACAATGGTTTTGAACTATATTGAATGGACAATATAGCCAAATATTGGTCTATAAATATCTGATTATGTGAAAATTTAATCATATTATAATGCCCTAATGAAAAATTCGACGGCTTGTCCGATGTAACGGTTGATTAGCATGTCAAAAAGCTATTACCTGCCAGTTACCAAGTTGACCTAAAGTGTCACAAGAGAGCCTCGGATACCACATCAATTGGGCGCTGGTCGTCCTACCGCCCATAAGAATCGACACAGATACTATCTTCAGAAAACGAAACGTTTTTTACCTGCCCATCAGCGATTAATGCCAAAATACCCATACCAATTCTCTTGCAATTCTGATTGGTATTCGACGATCATCCTTTCCGATACCTCTCAATTCTATAAACCTAATATTTATCACTTATAATGAAAGTAGCGTTAACCATCTACAAAACCCGAATAAAAAAAAGGTTCAAACAACCAATAATAAATCCAAGTAATGCTCCAAAGAGGTTTATATATTTGAACTGTTCTTCCATTATTGAGAGGAGCAAACCTTCAAGGCGTAAAAGATCCAAAGAGTCCACTTTATCCTTTACAATTTTTTGGATATTTAAGGAATTTACAAGACCAGGCACCTCTGCGGCTAACATGTTCGAAGAAATTTTCTGCAGGGAAGTGTACATACCTTCACGAACGCCTGCGGGTAAAAGCCTGGCCAGACGCCCAATTGGCCTGGCAAGGAGGTTGCTAAGGAGGTTTTCCACCATGGAGTTGACAGTTTTACGCGTTTTTTCACTCTGTAAAAAATGGGCAATTTCATCCCTGCCCCACTGTTTTGCCCGCTCCACGCCCTCTTCTCCTACAAAATCAAACAGGACTTCGCCAAGGGCCAGTTTACCACCATCGATATGGGTTTCCACATTGTCTTTCACCATGGAGGCAAAGGCAGTGGTGGTTTCCGGTTCCTGCAAAAGAGCTAAAAGCTGTTCACTAAGGCGTGTGCAGACATTTTCCACCATTTCATCTTGGTTTTCACCTATAATGGTGGAGAGAGGCGTATTTAAAAAGGCCTGGCTTCTATCACGCAACGTGGAGGCAACCCTTTGTTGGATTTCCTCACTCTTAAGAGCATCAACGATCTCCTCTTCTTTTGCCACAAGATAATCCCGAACCTTCCCTTCCACAACTTCGGGAGTAAGAAACCCTGCGACCATAACGGCCATGGGACCAAGGCTTGCCACAAAGGACTCAACCCCTTTGCGTACACCTACTACCACTTTCTCCCGTATTTCCGGTTCGGCAAGGATGCTTGCCAATTTGGCAAGCAGATGCGGTGTTTGCTGCTCAATACTTGTGATTATCGTATGTTGCAGTTCTTCAGGTATAAGTTGCGCAAAACTCTTTTCCTGCGACAGGGAACCATATACTTTCTGCTGAACAAACGTTTCTACCCAACTGCTCATGGCAGGGCTTTTAAACATTCGTCCCAGACTCTCTTCAACCAGTCGATAAATCGACTCCCTGTCCTGACCAGGAAAAAATTGTTGGACATCCGTTGCCAACAATCGTTCAAACTGCTCATCTAAAGAGTCATTGAGTATCTGCTTAAATGATTCGGATTCGATAAAGCTATGGATCGTTTTTTGGGCCTGATCAATTATTGCCTGCTCAGCAACATTGTAGTAACTACTATATTTTTCGGGGATAATCTCAGCCACTGCCCCCAAATCCTTACCAAGTAATTTCTCTCCCCTGCTTTCAATTAAAGCGTACAATGTTTTTTGAAAACTCTCTTTTTCAAGTGCTTTTTGGATCTCCTCACCGGTAAGTAGATGGGTACCAACCATTTCTCCTATATTTTTAGCAAGATCGGCTCGTTTGGATGGGATCACCCCAGGAGTCATCGGCAGACGCATCCCCCCAACATATTTTGCTTCAAGGGGTCTAAAGAGCATTTTAATGGCTACTTTATTGGTCAAATACCCGATAAATGCACCGAGTACCGGAGGACTTACATAGGGGATAATTGCACTTAAGGTTGCTATATCAAAGGACATACTTTACTACCTCATCTGGTTTCGTGGCAATTTTCCAGGCCTTATTTTCAACAAGTTCCTCCCGCTTGCGAAATCCCCAGGTAACCCCAATGGTTTTCATCCCAGCACGGCTTCCAGTCTGCATATCTGTTGCAGTGTCACCAACATAGGCTATTTCATCGACAGTTAGGCCCATTTTTTCAGCAATTTCTAAGGCCCCAACCGGATCGGGCTTTTTATTAATCCCTTCTCTTTTTCCATATACGCAATGGAAACGACAATCCGGGAAAAATTGTTCCACACATACTTTTGTAAATGCATGGGGTTTATTGGACAACACCGCCACCAGTACACCTTCTCTATTAAACCGTTTCAACATTTCAACACTGCCAGCATAAGGCAGCGTATTGTCATGCCAGGTCTTGGCATATATTTCCGTAAATTTGGCCATCACCTTTTCAACGACGTCCGTCCCGACATCATCTGGTAAAATACGTTCCACCAAGGTCCGTAATCCATCACCTACAAAATAACGATACTTCTCTTGTGGATGCGTTGGATACGCAAATGCGGCAAGACTTGCATTGGCGGCCTCTGCAAGATCTTGCAGGGTATCAAGCAGTGTACCGTCAAGATCAAAAATAACCCCTTTATATTGCATGCAAAAAAACTCCTTTTCCATAACTGGATCTATCAAAACAGGGACAAACTACAGCTTTTTCCGACGTCAGCAAACATAGCACCTCAAAAAACTTCATACAATGGCAAATCAACCCTGTTATTTTGGACAGTTTTCTTTTATAAATGTTTTTAGGAATCGTAGCACAATACATTTTAAACAACAGGATCTATAGGACAATGTGGTTTACACAATTTATTCGATCTTCAATTGGCAAAAAGTGGATAATGGCACTCAGTGGATGCTGCCTTACCCTGTTTCTCTGCACCCATGCGGCGGGTAATGCCACCCTTTTTGTAGGAACAAGCCTTTTTCAGGCCTACGCCGACCAACTCCATGCCCATCCATTACTCGTCTTCTTCTTAAGTAACGGCTTAACAGCCATTTTTATCCTCCATATAGTCACCGGGATCCTTCTTACTCTGCAAAACCGCAAAGCCAGAATACAAAAGTATAAAATTCAAAAAAGGGCGAAAAACCTTGGCAACTCACAGGCAGCAGCATCCATGATTTATAGTGGGCTGTTTATCCTTGTCTTTCTTATCGCCCATACAGCGGTGGTCTCCTTTGGTGATCATGGTGCAATCGGAAAAACCATTCAGTCATTATTTAGCTCTTTTTATGTATCTGTTTTTTACCTTATGGCCTTTATTGCCCTTGCCCTGCACTTGAGCCATGGATTCTGGTCCATGTTGCAAACGCTTGGCATAAATCATCCTCGCTATAAGAACATTATTGCCTTTTCAACATACGCCGTACCCATTGTTTTTCTGCTTCTGTTTGGAAGCATGCCCCTTCTTTTTCTCTTTGGTACGGGTCAGTAACAGACTCTTTTTTGCTTTTTTTTAACGCTTAGGAATCACCATGCAACTACACGCAAATATTCCCGAAGGGCCCTTGGCTAAAAAATGGGACAATCACCGTTTTGCGGCAAAGCTCGTCAATCCCGCCAATCGCAGGAAATATAAAGTCATTGTCGTTGGCACAGGGCTTGCCGGCGCGTCAGCCTCGGCAACCCTTGCCGAACAGGGCTATAACGTGTCCACCTTTTGTATCCAGGACAGTCCAAGACGAGCCCATTCCATCGCAGCCCAAGGTGGAATAAATGCTGCGAAAAACTACCAAAATGATGGCGACTCCATTATGCGCCTCTTTTACGATACCATCAAAGGAGGCGATTTCAGATCTCGCGAGGCAAATGTGTATCGTCTTGCACAGGTGAGCAATAACATAATAGATCAATGTGTTGCCCAGGGAGTACCTTTTGCAAGGGAATATGGCGGCACCTTGGCCAACCGATCCTTTGGTGGAGCGCAGGTTTCAAGGACTTTTTATGCCCGTGGGCAGACTGGCCAGCAACTGTTGCTTGGCGCCTATTCCGCACTCTCAAGGCAAATAAAAACCGGAAAGGTAACCATGCACACCCGCCAGGAAATGATGGAACTAGTGGTGGTTGAAGGAAAAGCCAGGGGGATAATCACCAGAAATATCATCACCGGAGAACTTGAAAAACATTGTGCTGATGCGGTAATTCTTGCAACCGGTGGATACGGAAACGCCTATTTCCTCTCCACCAACGCCATGGCCTCCAATGTTACCGCCGCCTGGCGAGCCCACAAAAAAGGGGCTGGTTTTGCCAATCCTTGTTTTGTTCAAATTCACCCAACCTGTATTCCTGTCCATGGCGATTACCAATCAAAACTTACACTGATGAGTGAAAGCCTGCGCAATGACGGACGGGTGTGGGTGCCTAAAAACCCAGGTGACACCAGAAATCCTGCCTCCATCCCCGAAGATGAGCGTGACTATTATCTGGAAAATAAATACCCAAGTTTTGGAAACCTGGTTCCCCGCGATGTGGCGTCTAGAAATGCCAAAGAACAGTGCGATGCCGGAAAAGGCGTTGGCAGCACTAAGCTTGCCGTTTACCTTGATTTTACGGAAGCGATTCGCCGTGATGGTCAGGAAACCATTCTCAAGAAATATGGTAACCTTTTCCAGATGTATGAAAAAATCACCGATTCAAATCCCCTCCATGAACCGATGATGATTTACCCCGCTGTTCATTACACCATGGGGGGATTATGGGTGGATTATAACCTAATGACCACCATCGATGGGCTTTTCGCCATTGGTGAATGCAACTTTTCTGATCATGGTGCAAACCGGCTGGGAGCAAGTGCGCTGATGCAGGGATTGGCTGATGGGTATTTTATCATCGGAACTTCCATTGCCAACTACCTGGGTTCAACCCAACATACACCTGTCACTACCAAAATTCCGGAGTTTCAGGAAGCACAAAAGGATGTGGAAAATCGTATTGCAAAACTCCTTGCGGCAAGCGCAAACGGGCCTGAAGGCAAAGTAACCGTTGATGCAGTACACAAAGAACTCGGTCTACTGCTCTGGGACAACTGTGGCATGGCACGTAACAAGGATGATCTTGAAAAAGCTTTACAAAAGCTCCCGGCCATCCAGGAAAAATTCTGGAATAATGTCTATATCCCCGGCAAAGGTGAAGAGCTTAATCAATCCCTGGAACGAGCAGGTCGTGTTGCTGACTTTTTAGAATTTGCAGAGATTATGATACGAGACGCCCTTGGCCGTGAAGAGTCCTGTGGATGTCATTTGCGAGAAGAAAGCCAGACAGAAGAAAATGAAGCAAAACGTGATGATGAGAATTACAGTTTTGTCTCCGTTTGGGAACATAAAGGCGAAGGAGAGAAACCAGAACTGCACAAAGAAACGCTCCATTTTGAAAATGTAGTTCCCAGTCAAAGATCTTATAAATAACGAACTTGATGGAATCGTGATATATGAGTACCAATCATAAAAATATTGCTCTTAGCCTGGAGATATGGCGCCAGGAAAACGCAAGGGCCGAAGGAAAATTTGAGACCTATCATTTGGAAGCTATCTCCACCGATATGTCTTTTCTGGAAATGTTAGATGTGCTAAACGAGAAACTCACCCGCGAAGGAAAGGATCCCGTTGCCTTCGACCATGACTGCCGTGAAGGGATATGCGGCATGTGTGGAGCCGTGGTCAATGGAATCGCCCACGGTCCTGAGCCCGAAACGACACTTTGCCAACTGCATATGCGACATTTTCAGTCCGGCGATACCATCGTTATCGAGCCGTTTCGCTCGCGCGCCTTTCCCATTCACAAAGATTTGATGGTTGATAGAGGCGCTCTGGATAGAATTATTCAAGCGGGCGGCTATGTTTCGGTCAACACCGGGGGAACACCCGATGGTAATGCAACGCCCATTCCTTCTCCCACTGCTGAGCTTGCAATGGACGCTGCGGCCTGCATTGGTTGTGGCGCCTGCGTTGCCAGTTGTCCCAACGGCGCGGCCATGTTGTTTACCGGTGCCAAGATATCCCAGCTCAGTCTGTTACCACAGGGGCAACCTGAGCGAAAAGAACGTGCCCTTGCCATGGTTCATGCCATGGATAGTGAAGGATTTGGGAACTGTACCAACGAAAGGGAGTGCGAGGCCGTTTGTCCCAAGGGAATTTCCATCCGAAATATCGCCAGGATGAATCGGGAATTTGCTAAGGCATCTTTTTTTTAACTGACTGGTTCTGAAAAAAGAAGGCAACCGCTGCCATTAACGATTGATTCGGGTGCCGCTTCATCATATCGAAAATTGATAAAATTGAGGCTGAAAAGGGTATCTGTCAAAAAGAGTTGAATGGGTGGGTATTCTAAACGAAGATACTCACTGAGTTCAAATGTCTGCAGGTTATTCCTTCCCTGAAAGATTTCGGCCTCTTTATAGGTGTGCGAGAAGTAAAAGGTAAAGTCCAAAGGTCTTGCAAAACCTTCTAGTAATGAACCACTCAGCTTGACCGATAAATTCCTTCCACATTCTAGAATCTGTTGACTGGCAATCTCTGCCAACAGCACGTTTTTTTTCAGGGACAAAGCCTTACGCATATCATTTACATATTCAACGGGTGCAACCATTACCCCCTGGGGCATAAAAAACGAACTCATCTCCATCAGGGACTCCACCAAATCATCGGTAATAATTTGTGAGTGCTGACTAATGCAAACGCCATCGTTGCAGACTGCACCGGCTTTCACAACTTATCCCCCATATACACCAACCCGTTTATCCCTTTGCACATAAACAATGCAATGTCGTTTTAAAACTGCTGTCAATCCATGAAAAGAGCGCACACCGCTTGACCATTTCCCTTGGACACTGTACTTTTGCGTCTTTTAATGCACGTTTTGCTCCAGTGTACCACAAATGTCTGCAAAACAAAATATGAGTTACACTCTTTTACAACAAACGTTTTTATCGCAAAAACAGGGTTATCTTATGCTCTCTTTTGTTTAACGTTTATTCTTCCAACTCTGCAAATAGTACAATGCATGTCGATACAGTAATAATTGGTGCGGGTCCAGGCGGCCTTGCTTGTGCAAAAACCCTGGCTCTTCAAAGCCATAACGTTCTTGTCATCGAACGTAAACATGTCATTGGCCCTAAAGTTTGTGCCGGAGGGGTTACCTACGGTGGATTAATCAGCAGGCTTCCAGAACAACTCCTTGAACGCTCTTTTCCCAAGCAATATATCCACACTCCTTTGCAGCACTGCTCCATTGAAGAGGACACACCCATTATTGCCACTGTCAGTCGAAAACAACTGGGTGCTGCCATGGCCAAACAGGCCATGGCAGCTGGAGCAATAATTAAAACGGGAGTCAACGTTCGGGCAATTGACAACAATTTGCTAAGCATTCAGGATAGACTGAGTAAAAACGTTGAAACCATCGCTTATACTAACCTGGTGGGCGCAGACGGCTCAAGTTCTCTTGTTCGCAGATATTTGGGATTAGCCATCAATAAACTTGGAATCGGAATTAACTACTGCATTGACGGGGAAGAATCAAAAATGCAATGGCACTTGGACCACAAACTCTTTGCCAATGGCTATGCCTGGGTATTTCCCCATAAAAAGACAATCTCCCTTGGCGCGTATGCTCCAAAAAACAGCATCTCTGCCGCAAAACTCAAAAATGGTTTACTTCTTTGGGCAGATAAACAGGGTTATGATCTTAGCCTGGAAAATGCAAGGGCCGAGTATATCAACTTTGATTTCCAAGGGTGGAACTTTGGCAATACCTTTTTGGTGGGCGACGCCGCAGGGCTTGCTTCGGGACTTACGGGAGAGGGTATTTATCCGGCCATTATTTCAGGTGAACAGGTTGGCGCCACCATCCTCAATCCTGCCCACGAAACAAAGGTTATGGACAGCCTCATCCGTTGCCACAAAAAACATTCGACAATGGTGCGGCTCACAGGCAAAAACAAATTTCTCGGTAGCCTTCTTTCAGAACTCGTGACACTGGGATTACGATCAGGTATAGTCAAGTTCAATCAAATAGAGATGGCCCCATGATGGGGCTTTTTCATCAACCCTTCGTGTTTACTTTTTTATGAATTCCCCACAAAAAAAACCAACGCTCCTTTTTAATATTGTTTTTGTAGTGGTCTCCATTGCAATCGTTTTCTTTTTATTAAAAGCACCTGCGGTATCCACCCCCAAACTTCCCCATGATGACGACCATTCGCAATTCTTCTCCATGAAAAAGAAAGCTGCAAGTGCGCACTGCGTGGAATGCCATGCAATGGAAGAAATAGATACCATTCACAAAAAGATCACCCTGAACACAAGCCGTTGCCTGTTTTGTCATAGACGTGATTGATTCCTTTTAGGTTCATAAAACTACGAAAGACACTTATTCACAATCTCATAAACGTCCCCTGATACACCTTCTTTTTCTACTATTCTGGTAAGTTGTGCCCGCATTTTCTGCCGTCGCCCTTCGTCATAACGTTTCCAGGCAATAAAGGGGGTGAGCAGACGTGAGGCGATTTGGGGATTAATGGAATCAAGGACAAGGATCTGGTCTGCCAAAAACACATAGCCACTCCCCTCTTTTTCATGAAAAGCAAAATGATTACCACCAAATGCGCCAACAAGGGAACGAACCTTATTGGGGTTGTTAATGGAAAATGCGGGATGCTGCATCAGTCCTTTCACAACTCGTAGTGTTTTTACATGTGAACTCTTGGCCTGTAACAGAAGCCATTTATCAACCACAAGGGGTTCTTCCTTCCATTTTGTATAAAAATCATCAAGCAACTTTTCACGCTCTTCCAAAGAACTCTCCACAAATACAGAAAGGGCAGCAATAACATCGGTCATATTTGTCCCTTGTCCATACTGTTGTCTTGCAAAACCGCGCTCCTGTTCCTGGGGCTGCTCCGCTGCAAACAAAAGGGAAAGACATTCATTTTTTAACCTTCTTCTTCCCACCGCTTCAGGATCCAGTGAATGGCTTTGTTCCATATTGTTTTCCTGTAGCGCAAGAAGTAGATCCTCACGACATTCCCTTGCCAGTTCAGATCTGACAAAATCTCTTGCCAAATGCAGAGCATCTGGGTCAACCTTCTCCATCTGTTGGGCCAAATAGGACTCCTCAGGAAGACTCAAAGCCATTGCCAACAAAGATTTGTCGCTCTTTTTATCCTGAAGGTTCTGGGAAACGGCTTCTACGTACAAGGGATCAAGTCTAGTTGCTGCATGCTGCTGAAAAGCGCAGGTCAACTCAAGGAGCACTGACTCACTGAGACGAAAGCTTGCATCCCACCTATTAAACGGATCACTGTCATGGGCCATAAGAAAAGCCAGTTGTTCCCGACTCTGCCAGGCGCTAATCTTCACAGGTGCCGAGAACCCTCTTAAAAGAGAGAGTGAGGGCTTCTCCTTAATCCCTGTAAAGCGAAAAGATTCCTGGGTTTGACGAAGTTCCACCAGAGAATCATCAATATCGATATCGTTTCCTTTGCTGTCTAACAGCCCTAAAGCAATGGGAATATGAAAGGGTAAGCCATTAGCCTTTTGGGAAAGATGGAGGACATATTCTTCATTTTCCTCATCCCACTGCTCTTCCACAGAAATCACCGGTGTCCCGGCCTGTCTATACCAACGTTTAAATTGATCAAGATTGATGGCTGAACCATCTGCCATGGCAGCGACAAAATCATCACAGGTTACGGCCTGCCCGTCATGACGCTGAAAATAGAGATCCATTCCCTTGCGAAAGTTTTCTTTCCCCAATAAACCATACATCATCCGGATAACTTCTGCCCCTTTATTGTATACCGTAACCGTATAAAAGTTATTGATTTCCACATAAGACTCAGGACGTACCGGATGGGCCATGGGACCGGCATCTTCACGAAACTGAAAATTTCGCAGGATATTGACATCATCAATGCGCTGTACAGCCCTTGAGTTCATATCTGAGGAAAATTCTTGATCCCTAAAGACAGTTAAGCCTTCCTTTAAACTCAACTGGAACCAATCTCGACACGTTACCCGGTTCCCTGTCCAATTGTGGAAATATTCATGGGCGATCACCCCTTCCACACCTAAATAATCCTGGTCTGTTGCCGTTGTGGGAGAGGCTAAAACGTATTTTGAATTAAAAATATTCAAGCCCTTATTTTCCATGGCACCCATATTAAAATCATCCACTGCCACGATCATATAGGTATCAAGGTCATACTCCAGTCCATACACCTCCTCATCCCACTGCATACTTTTTTTCAAAGAGGCCATGGCATGATCACATTTTGTACGGTTTCTCTCTTCCACAAAGATATGTAACGCTATATCTCTACCGGACTTGGTCGTAAATCTATCTTCAATACACACAAGATCACCGGCAACCAACGCAAAGAGGTAGGAAGGTTTTGGGAAAGGATCTTCCCAAATGGCGTAATGGCGAGCGTTTGGCAATTTCCCCTCTTCAATTTTATTGCCATTGGAAAGAAGAACCGGACAACTTTTATAATCCCCTTCAATCCTGGTGGTAAACCTAGCCATCACATCTGGGCGATCAAGATAATAGGTAATTTTCCGAAACCCTTCCGCCTCACACTGCGTACAGTAGTTGCCACTGCTACGATAAAGTCCCTCAAGGGCAGTATTCTTATCCGGATAGATCCGTGTTGTAATTGTTAGCTCAAATCGCTCTATTGGCTGTAAGAGTAACAGTCCCTTATCACTTAGTTGGTAGCACCCTTTATCAAGTGGTTCTCCTTCCATATCAATAGAAAGCAGTTCTAAATCCTCACCGTGTAGAAAAAGATCCTTTGCATTGGTGTCACTTTGCGGATTCTTATAAAGGGTAGTTTTGGCCGTTACCAAACAATGTTCTTCCATCAATTGTACATCAAGAAAAACGTTTTCAATCAAATAAGGAGGAACAGTATAGTCTTTTAGATATATCGTTTTGTGTGCGGTTGCAGCCATTGTATTTCCTTTAGGGATGGGGGCTAATTGTCCATTTTTATATTTTTTTAAATTAGCCCAAATAATCTGAATCAGCTTTATCGTGGTTGACAGCTTCATTCATTCCAGTGTAGTTTTTTCAAGCTCGATAGAAAGAAAGCAGGTCTCCTACTCAACCATATCAGAAACAGGATAATATACCATGATCAAAATCAATGAAAACTATCTTAACCTTCAGGCTTCCTATCTCTTTTCAAATATTGCCAAAAAAGTAGCCGCCTTTCAGGAAAACAATCCAGATAAGGATATTATTCGCCTTGGTATCGGTGACGTTACCCGTGCCTTACCAAAGGCATGTACAGAAGCATTCCACAAGGCAGTGGATGAGATGGCAACCGATTCGGGCTTTCGGGGATATGGCCCGGAACAGGGCTATGCGTTCTTGCGTGAAGCCATAGCCAAAAATGATTTTCAGGCAAGGGGCGCTGCTATTGATGCGGACGAAATTTTTGTTTCCGATGGTGCCAAATGCGATTCAGGCAACATTCAAGAACTCTTTAGCGGTGATGCCAAAATTGCCATTCCTGATCCGGTATATCCGGTATATCTCGACACAAATGTAATGGCAGGGAGAACTGGAGAGTTTGTAGACGGACGCTATCAAGGCATAATCTACCTTGATGCCACCAAGGAAAATAATTTTATCCCAAGTCTTCCCCAGGAAACTCCTGATCTCATTTATCTCTGTTTCCCCAATAATCCCACCGGTGCCACCATCAGCAAAGATGAGCTGAAGTTGTGGGTCGACTATGCCAAAGAGCATAAGGCCCTGATTCTTTTTGATGCGGCCTATGAAGCTTTTATCCGTGATGAATCACTGCCAAAATCCATCTTTGAGATCGAAGGTGCAAGAGAAGTAGCCATTGAGTTTCGTTCCCTCTCAAAAAATGCAGGCTTTACCGGAACACGTTGCGCCTATACGGTGGTCCCCAAAGAGTGTGTGGCCTATGACAGAGCAGGAGAAAAACAGTTTGTTCACCCCCTGTGGAACCGACGCCACTGCACAAAATTCAATGGAGTTTCCTATCCCGTTCAAAGAGCTGCGGAAGCCATTTACAGTGATGCAGGAAAAGAACAAATCAAGGAACTGGTGGCAGGTTATCTTCAAAATGCGGATCTTATCGCAGGTGAAATGAAAAAACTTGGCTATACTTTTGTTGGAGGCGACAACTCCCCCTATATCTGGATAGAGGGAATGCGTGACTCCTGGGACCTTTTTGATATGCTCCTTAATAAAGCCGGAGTTGTCTGTACGCCAGGGGCCGGTTTTGGGAAATGTGGTGAAGGATATATTCGCCTCTCAGCATTCAATTCCTATGACAATGTGGCCCTTGCCATGGAGAGGATTCAAAAAGCTCTGGCATAAAATATTTTTTGGGGAGTAACGGTTCGAAAAAAAAACTGTTACTCCTGCCTTTCAGTTGTCCCCAACACCAGGGCGCTGCAAAACATACAATAATAGCCTGCCAGTTCCAAGGCCTCTTCAAAAAACTGGCTGTGAGGCACTGGGATAAGTTCTTTATCAAACACTCCTCCTGCCACTAACAATAGCATGCCCAGCAAAAAAAGAAGGGAAAAGTGCTCAAAAAGAATTTGGGGGAAAAGTGACAAAATATCTCGGAAGTGACGTAGCGCATAGACAAATAATACAATCCCCAACACACCGATCAATATATTCCTTCCCTTCCCACTCCCCAAAACAATCAGTATCTGTGCAATATCCAAGGTTTGCACATCCACTTCCCGCAAAATAAAAGCCAGACAGAGAAACGCTCCTCCAAAAGAAAATAATGGATTTGATTTTTTTATAAAGAGTGAGTGGACAAGAAAGACGCAGAGCGCAAGAAATAAAAAAAACACCTGCAAATTCTCAAGAAAACCATTTTCTTCATGGAGCTGGACCATCCCTTTACTAAAAACAAGGTACGCACACCCGGAAAGGAAAAGGGTTAGGAACAGAAGAAGAATGGTAATAACTACTGTATTTTTTTTCATTTTTTATCTAATTGAGGAGCTAGTAAGCTGAATCTGCTGCAAAGCATCTATTGTTTTGTCGGTTGCACCTCGATACTTTTCCACAACTCCGTATGCCCGTATTGAAATATCCTTTCTATATGACTCATCTTCCACTAAGCGATATAAAACATCATATAATTGCGATTCAGAAGAGACTTGGAGGGCCGCTTTCTCTTCTTGAAAAGCATCAACAACATATTGAAAATTTTCCATATGATTCCCATGAACCACCGCCTTAGCAAGAAGTGCCGGTTCGATAATATTATGCCCTCCATGGTTTTTCCCCAGGCTTTTCCCAACATAAACGATATGAGAAACAGCAAGAAAATCGAGCAGTTCACCAGTGGTATTGATCAACAGAAGATCCACATCCCTTTTAGGCTCATGAGTTTTAAAGCTGAGTTGAGCAGCTTGTCTGCTCGTACGAAACTTATGCCCTGGCGGTATAAGTAGTGTATAGGAAACTCCATAATTTTCGATAATTTTTGCAACTTCTCCACTTCGTTCACTGTGTCTTGGGGTAAGAATTACTTTAAGATCAGGATATGATTTCTTCAGCTTTAAAAAGACGTTCAGGATTATTTCTTCTTCTCCAGGATGGGTACTTGCAGCGGAAAATATTAAGGAATATGGGCCAAAAACTTGATCGACATAGTGCTGTCTTGTTGTATTTGTAGCAACTACCGGTGCTTGCTGATCAAATTTCATGGTATTACATAGCAACATCCGTTTTCTGGTGCCGGTTATTTGTTCTAACCGATCAATATCGGTTCTACTCTGGGCGCAAATCAGGGAAAAGGAGTCAAAAAGTGGTTTAAAAAACCACTTAAACCGTGCATATCCTTTGGAAGAGCTTTTGGACATTCTGCAATTTACCAAGGCAAGTTGACAGCCCCTCTTTTTTGTTTGTCTGATCAAATTAGGCCAGATTTCAACCTCAAAAATTACAAGAAGTTTAGGGTTTACGCAGCTTAAAGTCGAACGTACGGACCATAAAAAATCAAGGGGAGAATAAATAAGATGTGTTCTCTCAGGTAGCTTCTTCAGGGCCATCGCATGTCCTGTGGTGGTGGTAACTGAAAGAACAAAACAAAGCGCAGGATCTCTTGCCAGCCAGCGCTGAATAAAATTTATGGCGACCACCACTTCCCCAACACTGACAGCGTGGACCAGTACAGGTTGCCTACTTTCAAAGAGTAAGCCTCTCTTTTCGTGAGAAAAAATACCAAAGCGCTCACCAAAATCGGTAACGCCAACTCCTCTTTTACAAAGTTTAATGACAAAAAAAGGAAGATAGAGAACAAAAGCAATACAAAACAATATATTATAAAAAAATGATTGCAGCATCAAGGGAGGCAAAAGCTACGATGAAGTCTCAAGAAGTGCCGGCTCAAAACTCACCCGTTCTTCCTTACCGCTCATCTCTTCAAAAGTGGAAAAACCTTGGTTTTGCAAAAAGGTCACGACCTCCTGCACCAAACGCTCTGGTGCAGAGGCACCTGCAGTAATACAAACAGTTGCAACATTTCTTAACCAACGCATATCTATATCCCGGGCATCATCTATCAAATATCCTTCCATTCCGGCTCGTTTGCCAACTTCACAAAGTCGGTTAGAATTTGAGCTGTTTTTCGAACCGACAACCAACAAGACATCACAATTTTCACCAAGTTCCTGCATTGCGCGTTGTCGATTTAAAGTTGCATAACAGATATTGGATTTTGGTCCCCTAATTCCTGGAAAACGGGTTTCGAGAATGTCACGAATGGAGGCAATATCATCTTGACTAAGCGTTGTCTGAGTAACATAGGCCACCCGTGAAGAATCACGGACTTGCACCTCCTTTGCCTCTTTTTCGCTGGCAATAACAAAAACATTGCCGCCTGCGCGTCCTGCAGTCCCTTCAACTTCAGGATGTCCATGATGGCCAATTATTAAAACATCAAAATCATCGCCATTATACTTTTCCACCATCTTATGGACAGAACTCACAAGGGGGCAGGTTGCATTAATTGTTTTCAGCCCTAATGCACTTGCCCGCATCTCGGTGGCAATGGAAACACCATGGGCAGAAAAGATACATATAGCACCCCTTGGCACATCCACAAGATCGCTGACAAAGGTAACGCCCATCCGTTCAAGTTCCTGAACAACATGTCTATTATGGACAATTTCATGCAGGACATAGATGGAAGGGCCATATTTTTTTACCGCCAGCATAACAGTTGTAATGGCACGCTCGACCCCTGCACAGAAGCCTCGAGGATTTGCTAACACTATTTTTTTCTTCATACTCTCTCTTTTACAATGGTACATTGAAAAAACCACCTTCTCTTTACCGTTTTTATGTCACTTTTGGAAGAGGATTTACAAAAAGAAAAAGTATGGTATACAGTTTTTGCATCAGTACCTCTATAAAACTATCCAACTCAGCTCATAACAACACCATACCCTTGTGAACCGCATTTCCACTCTCATCTCCACAGTCGTTATCCGCCACCGTTTGCTTGTGGTTATAATTTCTCTTCTTCTCTCAATGCTCGCTGCAAGTGGTGTTCGATTTCTTACATTTTCCAACGATTCAAGGATGTTTTTTTCAAAACAAAATCCACAACTGCAAGCCTTGGAACACCTTGAGAAAACCTATACCAAAGTGGAAAATGTACTGTATATAATAGTTCCTAAGTTGGGAAATATCTTTGAGAAAAAATCCCTTGAAGCAATTGAATTTCTTACCGATGAAGCATGGAAACTCCCTTATTCCAGCCGCGTCGATTCCATTACGAATTACCAATACACCACGGTTATGGGCGACGATTTAGTCGTTGCCAATATTATCCAAAATGTCAGTGAAAAAAATGATGCGGAAATTGATGCAATCCGTAAAATTGCCACCACAGACCCCATGCTCCACAACAGTTTACTGGATGAAAAAGCAAGCATCACCAGCATCAATGTAAATATCATTAAACCTGATGACGGGAGCTATGATATCCACAAAATAAGTAGGGCTGCCACCGAGTTAAAACTGCTTGTCAAAGAGAAATATCCCTTTCTTGACGTGTATATCACCGGTGGAGTTATGATAGAAGTGGCCTTTGAAGAGGCACCCAGAAGGGATATGCTTCGCCTTGTACCGGTAATGTTTTTCCTGCTGTTCTTTCTTATTTTTCTTTCCCTGCGTTCCCTATGGGCAACCTTTGCCACCGCAGCAGTTATCATCCTCTCAACCATCACCGGCCTTGGCCTTGCAGGTTGGATAGGAATAATCTTAACCCCTGCTTCGGCAAACGCTCCCGTTATCATCCTCACCCTCGCCGTTGCCGATTCCATCCATATTTTGGTATCTATTTTTTTTCATTTACGAAAAGGGGAAACAAAACATATCGCCATAGCCAACTCCATTTTGAGCAACTTTCAGCCGGTGCTTATCACCAGCGTTTCAACGGCCATTGGTTTTCTGACCATGAATTTTTCCGACGCCCCCCCTTTTTGCGATCTTGGAAATATTGTGGCCATGGGAGTGATTGCCGCTTTTTTTCTCTCAGTCCTTTTTTTACCATCACTTGTGGCCCTTCTCCCCCTTGCACCTCCCCAACATCAAAAGCAACAAAACAACCCACTATTTTCTCATTTGGCAGAATGTATCATCAACCGTCGCCTCCCCACCTTAGTAACAACTATTCTGCTTATTATTGCCACCAGTTGTGGAATTTTCAAGATCCATCTGAATGATGAATTCACAAAATATTTTGATCACAGTTATGAATTTCGCGTAGCCTCAGATATGGCGGCTGAGCATCTTGCAGGACTTGAAATCATAGACTGGGACCTTGATTCAGGAGAAGAAAGTGGGATTTTTGACCCGAACTACCTAAAAACAGTTGACGATTTTGTAAGCTGGTTCCGTATTCAACCGGAAGTAAGACATGTCTATTCTGTCACTGATATCATAAAACGGCTGAACCAAAATATGCATAATAATGAGCCCTCCTTTTATACCATCCCCACGCATCGTGAGCTTGCCGCGCAATATCTGTTGTTATATGAAATGAATCTTCCCTTTGGTCTGGATCTTAACCACCGAATCAATGTGGATAAATCATCCACTCGCATAACTGTCTCAACACCAAATATTGGAACTGCAGGCGTATTATCCCTGGAACGACGTGGTCGCGATTGGCTCAAAGAGCACGCTCCCAGGATGCATACATACGGCTCCGGGCTTTCTATTATTTTTTCCTTTATTTCAGAACGTAATATTCGTTATATGCTCAAAGGTTCTGTCATCGCACTTCTTTTGATTTCACTAATGATGATCGTGGCCCTTGGAAATGTACAACTCGGTCTTCTCTCCCTTATTCCAAATCTTACCCCAGCAATAATGGCCTTTGGCGTGTGGGGGATGACAGTTGGGCAAGTCGGTCTTGCGGTCTCGGTGATGATTGCCATGACCCTTGGCATTGTGGTGGATGATACCGTTCATTTTCTTGCAAAATACCAACGAGCAAGAATAGAGTATGGTATGATCCCGGAAGACGCTATTCGATATGCCTTTACCAGTGTAGGACCAGCACTTTTAGTAACAACCGTAACCCTGGTGGGTGGGTTTACAGTGCTTGGTTTTTCCGGTTTTCAAATTAATTGCCATATGGGAGCAATGACTGCAATCACCATTATCTTCGCACTCCTTCTCGACTTTTTTCTGTTACCTGCACTTCTTTTAACATGTAGGAGCTAACAATGATATTGCCCCAAATCTTCAAATTGCCTTTGATCTTTTTTTGCGCTGTAATGTTGCTTGTTGTATGCCACCAAGCCCATGGTGAAAGCAGTGAGGAAAAAGGTCTTATAATCGCTCGTAAGGCGGCCCTTCAAGACGAAGGCTTTGGTGATTACACATCTGATATGACGATGATTTTACGTAACAAACAGGGAAAAGAATCCATTCGTCAGATACGAAGCAAAACCCTTGAAGTAAAAGGAGATGGCGACAAAAACCTCTCCATTTTTGATACACCTCGCGATGTGAGGGGAACTGTTTTCTTAAGTTATTCTCACAAAACTGGTGATGACGAACAATGGCTCTACCTTCCAGCTCTAAAGAGGGTAAAACGTATCGCATCGAGAAATAAATCCGGTTCTTTTATGGGAAGCGAATTTTCCTATGAAGATATCACCAGTCAAGAAGTGGAAAAGTATTACTATAAGTTTCTACGCATGGAACAATACAACTTAAACACCTGTTTTGTTGTGGAATCATACCCAGTGGATACAAAAAATTCAGGCTATATCAAGCGCATCTCGTGGATTGACAAAGATGCGTATAGAACACACAAAGTTCAATATGTTGAT
>JBNKKR010000018.1:0-67956 GCA_050291935.1 Desulfocapsaceae bacterium
CATCATGATGTTCAATGCAAATCCATTGTGAATTGTCCTTATACATTGGTTAGTCGTAAATAAAAACGGTATAACGTTCCAAAATTGCCTCCGTTTCCTCGTCCAGCTCGCTTGCCACCTCATGGATATGGTATTCCCGTCCACAACCGGTGCAACGCAGGCGTATACGCCAGCAACTTCGTCTAACTTCTAGTTTTTCTTTGCATTCTTTACACTTCATATCATTTGTCGAGGAGTTGCTGACGGGTAAAAAGGGCCTCTAGTTTGTATCCTGCCTGGGCCAGGATTTCCGTGCCACCTTCCTGACGCTCAACGACGGTGATAATTTGGGCCACTGTAAATCCCTGTGATTCCACTCGTTCAATCACTTTCAAAAGGGTGCCGCCGGTGGTGACTACATCTTCAAGCAGGGTGACCCGGCAGCCCGGTGGCATATTGCTTAGTCCTTCAATATAATTTTCCGTTCCATGTCCTTTCGCTTCTTTTCGGACAATAAAAGCGGGGATGGGAGTGCCCGCAAGAAAACTTGCGATGGAAACGGCTGTAACCAGCGGATCAGCACCAAGGGTCATACCACCAACGGCAAGGATGGGGTTTTCTGACTGTTGTATAAGCTCAAAGATTAGCTTACCGCAGAGATAGCTGCCTTCCGCTGCAAGGCTTGTCTGTTTGACATCCACATAGAAATCCGATTTCTTGCCAGAAGTTAGGGTGAACTCACCTTTACGGTAGGATTTTTCAAGGATAATTTCTTTGAGTCGTTGTTTGTCGGTCATGGCGAATCTCGTTGCTAAATTTTGGTGGTCAAGCAGAGGCCCTTGTTTTGTCTGTGGCTAAAAATACCTGTTTTTTTGATGTGTACAAGAAAAAACTCGCAATAATGAAAAATGAAATGTTAGTTTGTTTAAAACTTGTTGTACTTAGGGAGCTTATCATTACAGATGGCAAAAGTGGTGTTTGCGACCTTCTTTACTGCAATTACCAAGTCGAGCTTTTAATCTGCCAATAAAAAGAAAATCGTGAGGAATACTTTATGTGCGGTATAGTTGGCTATGTCGGGTCAAGAAGGCTTGTGCCTGTTGTTTTAGGTGGTCTTAAACGTCTTGAGTATAGGGGATATGATTCCGCCGGGATAGTTTTTTTGCAAGACGGCGAACTCAAGAAATTTAGAAGTGAAGGAAAATTACAAAATCTTGAAAATATAATGGAAGACGCTCTCGGTGCTCCTTCCCATATAGGTCTTGGCCATACGCGCTGGGCAACCCATGGTGCGCCCACCACGGAAAACGCGCATCCCCATAGTGATTGTAGCGGCGATTTGGTCGTCGTCCATAACGGTATTATTGAAAACTATCACTCTTTACGTGTTGAGTTGTTGGAAAAGGGGCACAAATTTGCCTCAGAAACAGATACTGAAGTGTTGGCCCATCTTATTGAAGAGTATCTGGAGAGTGATCTTCGGGAAGCGGTTAGCAAAGCACTTGGCAGGGTTGAAGGTTCCTATGCGTTGGGCGTTATGTGGGCCAAAATGCCGGATACGCTTATTGCGGCAAGGAATCACAGCCCTCTGGTACTTGGTGTTCATGAGCAGGAAGGTGGCTTTATGGCATCTGATATTCCGCCTTTGCTTCCCTATACGGATCAGATTATTTTCCTTGATGATAAAGAACTCGCAGTGCTGAGCAGTACAAACTATCAGGTATTTTCCCTTGCTAGTGGTGAAGAGCTTGAAAAGGAAGTGAAAACCATTTCCTGGAATGCTGCCATGGCCGAGAAAGGCGGTTACAAGCATTTTATGTTAAAGGAGATCTATGAGCAACCGCAGGCGATAATTGATACGGTGAGTGGGAGAATAAACCCTGAAACCGGTAGCGTTGACCTGCCTGAAATGAATATTAGTGATGACGAACTAGCTAGTATTGAACGTATTTTCCTGGTCGCTTGTGGAACCTCATGGCATGCGGCGCTGGTGGCAAAATATTGGATCGAGCGTTGGGCGGGGATTCCTGTTGAGGTGGATATTGCATCAGAGTTCAGGTATCGGAATCTCTTGATCAACAAACGGGTGCTTACCGTTGCCATTTCCCAGTCGGGGGAAACGGCTGATACTTTGGCAGGGATCAGACTGGCAAGGGAATTGGGTTCCAAAATTGTTACCATCTGCAATGTGGTGGGTTCCACCATGACCCGTGAGGCCGATGGAACGGTATACACCCATGCGGGACCGGAAATTGGTGTGGCAAGCACCAAGGCATTTACCTCCCAGTTGGCAGCGCTTTTTCTGTTTACTCTCTATCTTGCTGAAAAACGCGGAAGCATGGAAAGAGAGCTACGTCTGCAGCTTGGTAAAGAGCTTATTCGGGTGGCAAAGGTAATAGAGAAAGAGCTGCCTGGAATGCAAAAGGAAATTCAGAACTTAATTGAGGAATATTATGATAGTCGGGATTTTCTTTTTGTGGGCAGGGGGTTGAATTTCCCCATAGCCCTTGAGGGAGCACTCAAGTTGAAGGAAATATCCTATATCCATGCGGAAGGCTATGCTTCCGGCGAACTGAAACATGGACCAATTGCACTGGTTGATAAAGAAATGCCAATTTTGGGAATAACTCCCAAAGATTCTGTGTATAAGAAATCCATTTCCAACCTTGAGGAAATCAAGGCAAGACAGGGGCGGTTGATTTTAATGGGGACAAGGGGGGATGAGCAGCTCCAAAATATTACCAATGATGTTTTATATCTTCCCGAAGTTAACGAAGAGTTGAACCCAATCCTTTATACAATTCCAGCACAGCTCCTGTCATATGAAATTGCCTGCAAACGAGGATGCGATGTGGATCAGCCCAGAAATCTTGCCAAAAGTGTGACCGTTGAGTAATGATTTCCATTGGGCTTGAGAATGTAAAAGAGCATCCGGTTTCTGCCTTACTCAAGGGAAAACGGCTGGGCCTTCTTTGTAATCAGGCCTCAACGAATAGAGCATTACGTCATACAAGGGATGTGTTGATTGATTGCTATGGGGAGCAGTTGTGTTGTCTTTTTTCACCGCAACACGGCTTTTTTGCAGAGAAGCAGGATAATATGATCGAATCTGATCATAGCCAAGATGTTAAGACCGGTTTGCCGGTGTTTAGCCTTTATGGAGAAACACGAAAGCCGGATGCTACGATGTTTGCTCTACTGGATGTGTTACTGATTGATATTGTAGACGTCGGAACAAGGGTTTACACCTTCCTCTACACCATGGCATACTGTTTGGAGGCAGCAGCGGAATTAGACAAGAGCGTTATAGTGTTGGATAGGCCAAATCCCATTGGCAATAGGGTGGAGGGAAATATCCTGCAACCGGATTGTCGCTCGTTTGTGGGGCTGTATCCCATACCCATGCGTCACGGAATGACCTTTGGTGAGTTGGCACTGTTTATCAATGAGGAGTTTGCAATCGGTGCAGATCTACATGTGGTGCCCATGACGGGCTATGCACCGGAAATGCTCTTTCGGGACACCGCTTTTCCATGGCTTGCACCATCACCTAATATGCCCACCCCGGAAACGGCCTTGGTGTACCCAGGACAGGTTATTTGGGAGGGGACAAACTGTTCTGAAGGGCGAGGGACAACGCTTCCATTTGAATTGGTTGGAGCACCTTTTTGGGATTGCGTTACCCTGTTGCGAAGTCTTGAAAAAAGCAATTTGCCGGGTTGTTATCTTCGTCCCATGGTTTTTCAGCCGACTTCGGGAAAATGGGCGGGCGAGGTATGCAATGGCTTTCAAGTCCATGTAACCGATAGCAAGAGTTTTATGCCATACAGGACAAGTCTTGCACTGCTGCAGGCGGTGATGCTTGAGTATCCGGACAATTATGAGTATAAGAAGCCGCCCTATGAGTATGAGTTTGAGCGCTTGCCCATGGATCTGATTTTGGGTGACTTGCGCTTGCGAAAGGGACTGGAGGATGGGGTGCCCATGGAGCAGCTTGAGAGACAATGGGAGCCTGAACTGATTGAGTTTAAAGAGAAACGTAAGAAATATTTGTTGTATTAGGAGTAGCTAAGGTGAGAACGCTGTGAAAAATAAGAGCTTTACTCTACAAGAGCTTGCCCAGTTAGTGGACGGGGAAGTTGTCGGTGATGGGCGGTTACAGATTACCGGTTTTGCTCCCCTGAAAACCGCTATTGCAGGTGATATAAGTTTTTTAGTGAAAGAGGGCCAGGCGGATGTGCTGGACAGTTTTCAGGGAAGTGCGGTGATTGTACCAAAGGCAACTGAAAGTGCTCTGCTTCCAGTGATTCGGGTGGAAAATCCCTATCTGGCTTCCGCCATTATCCACACCGCATTTCTAAAAAAACCTTTTGAAGCTCAAGGGGTGCATGAGCGTGCCTGGGTAGCTGGCAGCACAGTTGTACCGGAAGAGATAACCGTGGCTCCACTTGCCTGTGTGGGGGAGCGGGTGCAATTTGGTAAACGGGTGACAATCGGGCCAGGCGCTGTTATTGGTGATGACGTACATATTGGTGATGATACGATTATCCACGCCAATGTTACGGTTGGGGAACGATGTATTATCGGCAAACGGGTGATCCTGCAGCCGGGAGTCGTTATTGGAAGTGATGGCTATGGCTATGCAACCGATAAGAGGGGTTTGCATACAAAACGTCCCCAGGTGGGGATTGTCCGGTTGGGAGATGATGTTGAAATTGGAGCGAATTCCTGCGTGGATAGAGCTGCATATGAAGAGACTTATGTTAAATCTGGCACGAAAATCGATAATTTAGTCCAGATTGCCCATAATGTGGAGCTTGGCGAGAATTGTTTAATTGTTGCGCAAACAGGGATTTCAGGCTCAACGGTGCTTGGTAGAAACGTCGTCTTAGGTGGACAGGCGGGGATTACCGGGCACATAACATTGGGCGATGGGGTGATGGTTGCCGCACAAAGTGGTGTACATAATAACCAGAAACCCGGAGCTAGAATAGGGGGATCGCCGGCTCTTCCCATGGAAACCTATGTCCGGGCCGCCATTCAATATGGAAAGCTTCCCGGTATGAGAAAGGACTTGCAGAAGTTGAAAAAAGTTGTGGCTGCAATGGAAAAGCCAATGAGAGAGGAAAAATGAGCGTAGTAGAACATATAGATATTGGAGAAATTTTACGGATGTTACCCCATAGGTACCCCTTTGTTTTGATTGATAGGGTCCTTTCTGTGGATACAGATAAGGGGATTGAGGCACTGAAAAATGTGACCATTAACGAGCCCTTTTTTCAAGGGCATTTTCCTGGAAAACCGGTAATGCCGGGAGTATTGATGCTTGAAGGTATGGCGCAAGCTGGTGGTATTTTTGCTTTTACCAATCGTCCTGAATATGTTGGGGAAAAGTTACTCTACTTTGCAGGGCTTGACAAAGTGCGTTTTCGTAAACCCGTTGGTCCAGGAGATCAACTTATCTACAAGGTAGAACTTGTGAAACAGAAACGGGGGATCTGGAAAATGGCGGGAAATGGCTTTGTGGACGGACAAAAAGTGGTGGAAGCGGAACTGATGGCTTCTTTTGGGTAAGAAGAACATGAATATACATCCATCAGCTGTTATTGATCCATCTGCTGTGATCGACGAGTCTGTTACGGTGGGCCCTTTTACGCTTATCGGGGCGAATGTTTCTATCGCTAAAGGAACTGTTATTGCAAGTCATGTTCGAATTTCAGGACCTTGTAGTATTGGTGAGAATAATCAGATAGATTCCTTTGTCTCACTTGGGGGTGCGCCGCAGGATCTTGGGTATCAGGGTGAGCCCACAGAATTGATTATCGGCAACGATAACCAGATTCGGGAATATGTTTCCATCCATAGGGGCACTCCAAAAGGCGGTGGAAAAACAGTTGTGGGAAATAACAATCTTATTATGGCCTATTCCCATCTTGGCCATGATTGTAGAGTCAGTGATTCTGTCATTATTGTTAATTCCGCCCAGCTCAGTGGTCATACTGAGGTCGCTGACCATGCAACAGTTGGCGGACTGACCGGTACCCATCAGTTTTCTCGGATAGGTACGTTTGCCTTTATTGGTGGTAGTTCTGCTGTGGGAAAAGATGTCCCCCCATATGCCATGGTAACCGGGAAGCGTGGGCAGATGAAAATTTCCGGTATCAATAAAGTTGGTCTTCGCAGGAACGGGTTTTCCAGGGAGAGTATAAAGAAGATTGATAGGGCCTATCGCCTGCTTTTCTATTCCGATTTACTGCACAGTGAGGCACTTGACGCAGTGGAAAAAGAATTTGGCGGGGATGAACATATCGATGAGTTGGTGCGCTTTGTCAGGGCATCAAAGCGCGGCGTTGTTACCCGGGTGAAATAACGTGGTTGTGGATCCAGCAAAAATAGGAGTAATTGCCGGTTCTGGTCAGTTTCCCCTGCTTTTTATGCGGGCAGCACAAAAGGCTGGACGAAAAACGGTGCTTATTGCCCATAAAAATGAGACAGCACAAGAGGTGGCTGCTGTTGCCGATGAAGTGCAATGGGTAAAGCTTGGTCAGCTTGGTAAAATTATAAAATTTTTTCATAGCAAGGGTGTTGGTGAGACCGTTTTTGTCGGTGCCATTACCAAGACCCAGATTTTTAAAGATATCCTTCCTGACTTTAAAGGATTAACACTATGGAATAAAATTGATTCTAAACAAGATGATGCCATTTTGCGAGCTGTTGCCGGAGCCATTGAAAAAGAAGGTATTCGGGTTCTGGAGTCCACCTGTTATCTTGAACACCTCCTTTTCCCCCAAGGAGTACTGAGCAAGAAAAAGCCTGATAAAAAACAGCAAAAAGATATCGCATTTGGCTGGCGTAATGCACGGGGCATAGGCAGTATGGATATTGGCCAGTGTGTGGTGGTCCGCAATTGTTCAGTCGTAGCCGTTGAGGCCATTGAGGGAACAGATGCCTGCATTCGGCGGGGTGGTATGCTGGCAAAAAAAGATGCGGTGGTGGTGAAGGTGCGAAAACCGGGACAGGATTTTCGTTTTGATTTACCAGCAACCGGGGTGCAGACAATCAAGACCTTGGCCGAGGTACAAGGCGCTGTACTTGCCGTTGAAGCTGGGCAGTCGCTGTTGTTTGATCCTGAGGCTATGATATCGGCAGCAAATGAGGCCGGGATTGTGGTCGTTGGGGTCACAGAAAGAGAAGATGGTGCGTTGGAATACTAACGGCTGTTTCCCGGGTAAAGGGATATGTGGGCATAAGCCGGCAGCGGTGGAGCATATATGCAGGCGATGATCCTGGCTGCCGGTTTTGGTACCAGGCTGCTGCCCTATACAACCCTTCGCCCGAAGCCTCTCTTTCCCTTATGTAATGAACCGCTGCTGTTACTCACCATCAAACGTTTGCAACACGCCGGTTTTGATCATATTATCGTTAATTGCCATCATCTAAAGGAGCAGGTTGTTGCTGCTTTGTCTGAACTCCCAGGTGTTATAGTTCAAGAAGAGATATCCATAATGGGGACAGGTGGAGGGTTACGTATGGCTTTGGATTCCATGCGAAATGAGCCTCTTCTTGTAACCAACAGTGATATTTACCACTTCGTTGATTACCAATTGCTGTATCACCATCACTTGACCACGGGGAGCCCCGTTACCATGGCGATGCACAATTTCCCCCGCTTTAATAAGGTGGTGGTGAAAGGGGGGAAGGTGGCATCATTTGCTGCCAAAAGTGGTTCTTACACCGTGGCCTTTACCGGGATCCATGTGTTGCAGCCGGATGTGCTCACTGCAATTGCAAAAACGAGAAAATCCTCCATTATTGATCGCTATCAACAGTTGTTAAGTAGCGGTGGCGAGATTAGCGCATATGATGTTAGCGCAAAGTTCTGGACAGATATGGGAACGGTGGCGGATTATCTGGAATTGCACGGAAAAGTGCTTACCGGCGAAGTCGCACTGTGGCCCGAGTCCAGCATCTTAGTCAAATCACCATTTGTTTGCTTGCACGCTGACGTCCAGGGGCAATGCCATGACTGGGCATGTATCGGTGATGTGCAGGTTCCTGATGGCGTTCGTTTTACCCGTTGTGTTGTTTGGGATGGCGCACAGCTTACTCCAGATACCCATTATATTGATACGCTGGTGGTTTGAAACGGGTAGCCTTGTCAACGTACACACAGATTTACCAGCGAATTGTCAATTGCAGGCCGTATCTGTAGTCTTTTTCCATGGTGTTGTCGCTGTGTCCTTCCTGATGGGCAAGGGAAAAGGTCGGTGTTAGCTGGAGGTCGGCGTCCTTGGAAAGCAGTCTCTTGGTCCACCGTTTTAGTGGGGGAACAACATGGCCAAAAGGGTCGATAAGTGCCAGTGAGACGTTGCCAACTATCCGACTTCCCAGTACTTTGTTGTCGTTTGTTTTGATCCGATGTTCAAGGGGCAGCAATAACTCGCCAAGCAGACTACCAAGGAGCGGAGTAAAAATCATATCCTGGATGGAAACGGGTTCTGCCCAGGCCTCAATGCCAATTTCATAAAAGGAAGAAATGGCAAAGGAAAACCAGAAAGATTCAAGTCTTGAATATCCGTAGTGCCTTGCATAAATATAGTAAGACGAACCACAGTAGGGATGACCAATGTAGTTAATCCATAGATCATCATTATCCCATTCCCAGGAACTGACATTCTCAGGCCAATTGTCCAGACCGTGGCTGAAGGTGACATCGTCTTTTTCCCAGTTAGAGATGTCTTCTGGTAAGAGATAAATAGCTCCCATAATAGTGAAAGCCGGGATAAGGAAGTAGGCGGCATCTTCTGCTAAAATGGAGTATCTGCCAAGGATACCATCTTGGTTGGGGGGCTCAAGATCATCATAATATTTTACTAAGTCAAAGGGCTTCTCAACAGGCGTCGCCAGTAGTGAGATATATTTTTGGTCCAGAAGATCTTTTTGTTCCGGGTCGTACGGGTCTTCTGAATACCAGTCCATTCCTGCCACGTAGAGGGGATTTAACTCCTGTGATTGTTCTTCTTTATTGGCTGCGTACAGAAGAGAGGGAGGAAAGATAGTGAGCAAAACAAGCAAGGAAATAAATCCTTGGATAAGTGTTGGTTGGCATCTTACGCTTTGTTGCGCAGCTTGTCTGCTCAAACAAAACCTATTCCCTGATGGTATAAAAATCATATTGTTATGCTAAATAGCTCGTGGATTGTTTTGGTATAACGTTTTGTTGTTGTACATTTTTTTATCTGTTTCCAGACCTTTTGTTGCTCAGGGAAAATTGCACTTAAATAGACCCAGAGTTGCTTTACCCGTCCAAGCAGGTGTGCCTGCCCGGAGAGGATTGTTTGGTAGCATTCATAGAGTTCATCATGGAAATCCTGAACTCGAAGTAGGTTGGCGGTTTTCTGTTTTCCTGCAATTTCCTCTATCAAAAATGGATTGGCCAGCGCCCCCCGGCCAATCATCCACTTTATAATGCTTGGAAATTCACTTTGCAAGTGGGTAAAATCATCCTTTGTTTTGATATCTCCGTTATACACGATGCTGTGTTTGCTCTGTTGTACACAGATGGCAACGCTTTCTTTATCCACTTCTCCTTTGTAGAGTTGACTGCCCAATCGACCATGGATAATGATTTCCGATAGTGGGTAGCTATCAAGTTTTGGTAGCAGGGTGAGCAGTTCTTGGGGAGCATGCAGCCCCAAGCGCGTTTTAATGGAGAGTGTTACGGGGAGTTTGGGTACTATCTTATCAAGAAAACAAAGAATCTGGTCAGGATAGGGAAGAAGGCCTGAGCCCCGCCGCTTTTTTGCTACCATGGGCGCAGGGCAGCCAAGATTCCAGTTGACTTCTGTATAGCCTAAATCGGCAAGACACTCACTAACAAAGAGGAAATCCTCCGGCTTATTGTGTAAAAGTTGCGGGGTTACCGGAAGCTCTTGATTATTTTCCGGGAGAAGATCTTTGAACTGTTTTATCTGGCAGTGGGAGAAGTGTTGCGGATTGATAAAAGGGGCAAGGGCCCCGGCAAAACCTGGGAAATGCTTGGCGAAAATAGTGCGAAAATGACAATCGGTAATCCCCCGAATGGGAGCCAAAATAAGGGAATGGGGCAGCATGGATTTATTTGCCAGCGGCCTCTTGAAGCCAGCTATTGAGCTGAACCGGTGTGGGGGAAAGACCGGCAATTTTGAGTTTACCATTTATCATAAGGGCCGGCGTTGCGACGATTCCCTGTCGGCCGATTTCATCCGGATCGTAAATCATATCGATATCGGCTGCCACACCGGATTGCATCATGGCATCTATCACTGCATCTCGCAATGTGTTACAGGTGACACAGCCGCTACCGAAAATACGGATGGTCAGATCGTTCTCTTCCACCGTTTGATGACCCAGAAGTTTTTTATATTCCCGCAGAAGGGCCTCCTTATAAGATGTTTCCATTCCTGTGGGGATATAGTTTTTGCCCTGTATGGCGGAAAATAGATAGGTCGGTGCCTCATGTACGGGAATTTTTTCCGCAAGAGCTCTGTTGAGGGCAATATCTAAGCCTATGAGGCCAATTGTTGCTTTACCAATTTTCAGTGTGCGTTGGGTGGGTGTTTCCATTGCGCCGTGTTGTGCAGTTTCTCGTATTGGATGGTATATTTTCTTATGGTTGGCTACTATAGTGCAATGGGCTTGAAAATGAAAGTGGAAGAAAGTGAAATGATGGTGCAGAAAATTACGTCGTTACGAGAACATAAGCAGGACTATCCCACTCGGTTGCTTATAGCCCTTGCAGAAGTTGCCAAACTATTTAAAAAAGATTTCTTTTTGGTGGGGGGAACTCTTCGTGATTGGCTATTGCAGCTTCGGCCCAATGACCTTGACTTTACGGTTGATTGTGACGCTGTACGCTGCTGCCGCGCACTTATCCGTGAGCTTGCTGGGGGAACCTTTGTCCCTCTTGGTACTGCAAAAGAAGATGCCGGAAGGGTCGTTTGGCAGGGATTGACCATCGATTTTTCGAGTTTTCGAGAAGGGACGGATTGTATTGAAAAGGATTTACGGTTGCGGGATTTTACCATCAATAGCATGGGGCTTTCTTTTCTGGATTTTCTGGATGAGAGCAGGGAACTTGTTCTTATTGACCCTTTAAATGGGCAAAAAGATCTGGCAAGCGGACTACTCAGAAATTGCCCGGATGCTTTTGTCAGTGATCCTTTGCGGATGCTGCGTGGCTATCGTCTCTTTGCCAAGTTTGGTTTTCAGCTTGATGATAGTACCCTGCTGGAAATAGAAAAACACAAAACCCTTCTTACAAGAGTCTCTGTGGAACGGGTAAGTTATGAGATGGATTTAATCATGGAGTCGCAAAGAAGTTTTGCGGTGCTCACTGCCATGGCAAAGTCCAAAATTCTTTTTGAAGTATTGCCTGAGCTGGCCTTAGGGCTTGGCTTGCAGCAACCTAAATCCCACCATCTGGATGTATTTGGCCATAGCTTGTCGGCTGTAAAGCATATGGAAAAGATCATTGAAAATCCGGGATATTACTATCCTGAAAATGGTGAGGTATTGGCAGACTATCTGCAACATCCAGCAAACAGATCGATCCTGAAATGGGCAGCCTTGCTCCATGATCTTGGAAAACCTGCAACCCGCGATATACTAGAGGATAAAGGTGGTCGCATCACCTTTTATAACCATGATCATGTGGGAAGAGAGCTTGTCCAGCAAGCAGGACGCAGGCTCTGTTGGTCAAATACCAAACGGGAACGAATTGCCGCACTTGTCGGTATGCATATGCATCCTTTTCATTTGTGTAATGTGAGCCGAAAACAGAAGGTAAGTAAAAAGGCCTGTCTTAAACTTGTCAAAAGGGCCGGGGGAGAGCTGATGGGACTATTTCTCCTCTCCATGGCCGATAGCCTGGCAGGAAAGGGTGAGGCTAAACCAGCGGCCATGGAAGAGGAGCTTGCTGCTTTATTCTCCCTTGTCATTCAAGTCTATAATCGGGATATCAAACCGACCCTGGCAGGGCCAGCTTTGCTCAGTGGAAACGATTTGATTAGCCTGTTTGCGTTGCCACCGGGACCAATATTTTCACGTATCCTTAGCCGCTTAGAGGAAGCACAGGTTGAAAAAGAGGTGAATAACAGGGAGGAGGCATTGGTTTGGGTTGAACAATTGCTTGCGACAAATGGCTTTGAACACATATCGTAAGCTGCCTCCATTCAGTCTTGTCAAAGGGCGGCAAATACGCTATTTTGACCCACCATGCGAAAGGTGAAAGATTTCTACTATAAGAAGGCCAAAAAGGATAATTATCCGGCCAGGTCCGTTTACAAGCTTGAAGAGGCACTGAAGAAGCATAAGTTTCTCCGTAAAGGGGATGCGGTGCTTGATCTTGGCTGCTGTCCTGGAAGCTGGTCCTTATATGCATCTGAGGTGGTGGGGAAATCGGGCATTGTTGTGGGTGCGGATCTGCAGGAAGTAAGCGCCTCCCCTCGTGCTGGTGGCTCAGAAATCATCTGGCTCAGACAAGATATCATGAACCCTGAGTTCTTGGCAAAGGTTCGCACCCTGCGTCCTTCATTTCGGGTGGTACTTTCTGATCTTGCACCCCGTACCACCGGGAATCGTTGGGCGGATCATCAGCAGTCCATGCGCCTTATTCGCGAAACGCTGGCAATTGCGCAAAAACTTCTCAGTGAAAAAGGTCACTACTATGTGAAGGCCTTTCAAGGGGAAGATTTTCCGGAATTTGTGCAGGAAGTAAAAAAACATTTTAACACGGTAAAAACAATTAAACCCAAAAGTTCCAGAACGGAGAGCCGGGAAGTGTTTGTTCTTGGAATGGGATATCGTCGACAATAGGATTAAGTATAGGGGTACGTCATGGCAGGACATTCGAAATGGGCAAATATAAAACACCGTAAAGGGGCAGTGGATGCCAAACGCGGAAAAATTTTCACTCGTCTTATCAAGGAGATTACGGTGGCGGCCCGTATGGGCGGCGGTGATCCCGATGGCAATCCGAGACTTCGCAGTGCAGTGGCCAATGCCCGCGCCGAAAATATGCCAAAAGATAATATCACCAGGGCCATAAAAAAGGGAACCGGTGAGCTTGAAGGGGAGATCATTGATGAGATCCTCTATGAAGGCTATGGTCCAGGTGGGATAGCGGTACTTGTTGAATGTATGACCGATAATCGTAACCGAACGGTGGCGGAGGTGCGGCACGCCTTTTCCAAGAGTAACGGAAACCTTGGTGAGTCCGGCTGTGTGGCGTATATGTTTGATAAAAAAGGAATGATCTACGTGGACAAATCCACAACCACCGAAGAAGAGTTGATGGAATTGGCCATTGAAGCTGGGGCTGATGATGTTGAGGAAGATGGTGATCAGTTTCAGGTGGTTACTGCTCCGGAAGATTTTGACGATGTGCGGGAAAATCTGGAAAAATCCGGAGTGGACATTGCCGAGGCGACGCTCACCATGGTTCCGCAAAATACGGTTGCAGTCACCGATGAGAAGCAGGCAAAATCCTTAATTAAGTTATTGCAGACCCTGGAAGACAACGAAGATGTACAAGACGTTCATGCCAACTGCGATATTGATGATGCGTTGATGGAAGAGCTTGGCTAGGGGGAATATTCAGCGGATTTTAGGGATTGATCCGGGATCTCGGCGCACGGGCTATGGAGTTATTGACTCTATCCCCGGTAAAGTCAGCTTTGTAAGCTGCGGGGTGATCAAAACCACGGTAAGCTATCCCCTTGCCAACCGGCTCAACGAAATTTTCAATGGAATCAATGAGGTTATCCAACTGCACGATCCTGATGTCGCGGCAGTTGAGGAAATCTTTATGTCCAGCAATGCCAATTCTGCCCTGAAACTTGGACAGGCGAGGGGGGCTGCGGTGGTCGCCGCCATGCAGAATGGTCTTGGGGTACATGATTACAGCGCTAAAAAAGTAAAGCAGGCGGTGGTTGGTTACGGGCAGGCCGAGAAAGGGCAGGTGCAGCACATGATTCGACTGCTGCTTGGACTTTCAAAGGAGCCCAGCGAAGATGCTGCCGATGCGCTGGCCGTGGCCATATGCCATGCAAACCATGTCATTTCTTAACGTGATCAATGTCTCTTGTCGTATAAAACGAATGGTCTGGTGAAACCATGATAGCTTCTCTTACGGGAATAGTACAACAAATCGGTGGTGATCGCTGCGTTATTGATGTTGGTGGGGTGGGGTATGAAGTCTTTCTTTCCGCAACTGCCCTGTCCCAACTGCCGGAATCCGGCGAGTCTGTTTTTTTACATATCCACACCTCTGTTCGAGAGGATGCCATTGTGTTATTTGGTTTTCCTGAGCTCTGTGAAAAAGAGTTGTTTCTTACCCTGAAGACGGTTTCCGGGATTGGCCCAAAACTTGCCCTCGCCATGCTTTCCGGGATGGCAGTTGATTTACTCTGTCAAGCAATTGGTGGAGAAGATATCAAGGGGTTGACAACCATTTCCGGAGTGGGGAAAAAAACAGCGGAACGGATCTGTGTGGAGCTCAAGGATAAGGTGGGCGATATCCGGCCCGTTACCCACAAAAAGAGTGATGTGCAAGGAACCCTTCCCGCCTCCTCTGTCGCTGCCGATACCGTTTCAGCCCTGGTGAATCTCGGCTATTCTGATAGCGTGGCCCGTGGAGCCCTGGCGAAGGTAAAAGAGCAGGTGGGAGAAGATGTTTTTACAAACATGGGTGTGGAACAACTGATTAGGGCCGGACTGGGAGCTGTTTCATGAATTTTGAAGAGGAAATCCAGGCAAATGATCGTCTTGTAGCCCCTGAACCGAGCGGTTTTGAGCAAAATTCTGACAATGCGCTTCGCCCGAAGCGCTTAGATGAATATGTGGGGCAGGAGCAACTGCGAAAGAGCTTGCAGATCTTTATCCAGGCTGCAAAGAACCGGGGTGAAGCCCTTGATCATGTCCTTTTCCATGGCTATCCCGGCCTTGGCAAGACAACGCTGTCCTATATTATCGCCAATGAAATGGGGGCCGGTATTAAGGTCACTTCCGGCCCGGTTATTGAGCGTCAGGGGGATCTTGCAGCGATCTTAACCAGTTTGCAAGAAGGAGATGTACTCTTTATTGATGAGATTCATCGCTTGAACCATGCCGTTGAGGAGATACTCTATCCCGCCATGGAAGATTTTCAACTGGACCTGATTATTGGTCAGGGGCCGGGGGCTCGTTCTGTGAAAATGGATCTGCCCCGTTTTACGCTGGTCGGAGCAACGACACGAACCGGACTGTTAACGCCTCCCCTTCGTGACCGATTTGGGGTGATTTTGCGTCTTGAGTTGTATGAGCCGGAGGAACTTGTCCAGATTATCCTTCGTTCTGCTGCCATTCTCGGCTTGCAGGTCAATGCAGAAGGGGCCCTTGAACTTGGAAGAAGATCGCGAGGTACGCCTCGCATTGCAAATAGATTACTGCGACGGGTACGGGATTTTGCGGAAGTTGGACAGCACCTTTGCGTGGATGCAAAGGTGGCCGATGAGGCATTAAATCTGCTTAATGTGGATCGTTTTGGCCTGGATGATATGGACCGCAGGATCATGCTTGCCATAATCGATACATTTCAAGGTGGGCCCATTGGCCTTGAGACTCTGGCCACAGTGGTTTGTGAAGAGAAAAACACGTTGGAAGATGTGTATGAACCCTTTCTTATCCAATCGGGTTTTCTAACAAGGACCCCACGGGGCAGGATGGCCACCATAAATGCCTATGAGCATTTTAAACGCCCACTTCCAGGAAGCAGAAAAAAACAGCCAGGACTGTTTGATGACCTTTCAATTGGAGATGCAGACAATGGCGAGTCGTAAAACAATAGTCGATTTTAAGAAGATGAAAGAGGCCGGTGAAAAGATCACCATGCTCACCGTCTATGATGCCACCATGGCTGGAATGCTACAAAGGGAAGGTGTTGATCTCTTATTGGTTGGCGACTCATTGGGAATGGTGGTTCTTGGCTACGATTCCACTATTCCTGTAAGTATGGATGAAATGATTCACCATGCCTCTGCCGTTCGGCGCGGCGCAAAAGAGGCCTTTGTTGTGGGGGATATGCCTTTTGGTTCCTATCAAAGCGGAGCACGTGATGCTATTTATAGTGCAACCCGTTTTCTGAAAGAGGCGGGCTGTGACGCGGTGAAACTTGAGGGAGGCTTTGAGGTGTGCGACACCGTCGCCGCCCTTGTAAAAGCGGGTATTTCTGTTGTGGGCCATATTGGCCTTACTCCACAGACGGCCACCCAACTTGGAGGGTATAAGGTTCAGGGTAAGGATCTTGAGTCGGCTAGAAAACTCATTAATGAAGCCCAGGCACTTGAACAAGCCGGGGCCTTTGCCTTGGTGCTTGAATGTATCCCCGATCAGCTCGGTAAAATTATTTCAGAAGAAACCACCATTCCAACAATTGGTATCGGTGCCGGTGTCCATTGCGATGGGCAGGTCCTTGTAACCCATGATTTGCTTGGTATGTTTGAGAAGTTTATTCCAAGTTTTGTTAAATCCTACTGTACGCTTGCACCCAGCATTACAGGAGCAATCCAGGAATATTGTGCCGAAGTCCGCAGCGGATCCTTCCCGGAGGAAAAGCATAGTTTCCGTGGAGAGACGAATCTGCGTGAGTTGTTGGATTTGTAGGTTTTTTAACGTATTACCTGCTGGTAACTTCAGTTTATCTTAGCTATGCATTACTGATTGGTCGCATTGGCCAAAGATTACGAACAGGAGATTTTGACCATAAATTATCCAAAATAACCGGAGGGCTTTTTATCACATTGGGTAGTGGCGTACTTTTGTGGTAGTATAGTGTCGCTCTTATGAGAACAGAATTAGTAACTACATTGAAGAGACAAGCAACCAGGATTTTAGCTGATTTGCATAAGTCAAAAGAACCAATTTTGATAACAGAACATGGTCAACCATCAGCATACTTAGTGGATGTTGAAGAGTATGAGTATATGCAAAACCGCATGGGTATACTTGAAGGTATAGCTCGAGGTGAAACAGCCATTATTGAAAACAGAGTGTATAATCATGAAGTAGCTAAAAGATAAGGTCTATATATTGTACGTTATGCGTAGTGAGAGAGCTTTACGGAACTTTATTATTAATGATCGTGCAAATTCAATCAGCTAACAAGCGCTTTTATCTGGCCCCCTAAAAGTAGGAAAAAAGTAGAGGAAGTAGAAGCTAATTGTGGTGTATCTGAGGCTTTAGAAAAGCTTTGCCCGTGGGTGGACTTAGAAAAGAATAAATGGGTCGTTGTCCCCATTTTTAACTATCATCATGAAAGACTACGAGGACTCAAATGAATGTAAAAGATGCCGTCAAAATGGCTACAGAATATGTGGCTGATATTTTTGCAACAGAAAATCCTGAAAATATAGGTCTTGAGGAAGTATTTCTTAATGAACATGAAAACATGTGGGAAGTAACAATCGGCTTCTCTCGCCCATGGGATCATCAAAAAATGGGTATATTGGCAAGTGTCCAATCATTAAACCCAACCAGAAGATATAAAATAGTAAAAATCGACAATATAACAGAAGAAGTAAAATCAATAGAAATTCGCGAAACATCAAATGCGTAGCGTCTTGCTTGACACAAATCTTCTTGTTCTGCTTGTGGTAGGTCTATGTGATAAAAAATTGATAGGCAAACATAAAAGAACAACATTGTTTACAATTGAAGATTTTGATTTATTGATAGATTCAATTGGAGGCTACGAAATTTTGTGGGTTACCTCTCACTGTCTTGCGGAAGTGTCCAACTTATTAAAACAAACACATGAAAACAAGGCAAAAGAGTTACTGATTGTTTTAGATAAATTTGTCTCTGACAAAAAAGAATCACATATCCCGAAAGAGATTATATTTAAAAATAATTATTTCATGCGACTTGGTGTAGCTGACACAGGCATTGTTGTAAAATCAAAACGGGTTACTTGCGTATTTACGGTCGATTTTGATTTATATAATGAAATTTCACAACTAGGGAACAATGTCGTCAATTTCAACCATTTAAGAACAAGAATGCTATTGAAGTAGTACTAAACAAGGGGAAAAAGGACGAAAAAGGAAAAAAGGAGACGGATTTATTTTCCACGGGTACTATGTGCCTGGAAGTGGGCGATATGTCAGTGCTGATCCTATTAGGTCCCGTGCGGGCTTAATTTTTATGCATATGTTGAAAATGATCCGGTGAATTGGGTCGATCCGTGGGGGCTTGCAGGAACAGGTGTCGGAGTTGGTATCAGCCCAATGCCGTCGCCTGCTGCTCATCCTGTGTTTCAGCCAGGCACTTCCGAAAATGATGCTTTTGTAGATTCAGTTTATGATGCTTATGATTGGTTAGGAGATCATTATGATCCTGATAGCATTCTAGGGACAGCTATAGAATATTGGAAAGATAAGTATAATGGCGTCTGTGAAATGTCTCGGCCTAATAGAAAAAAGCAGGGCCGAGAGCTTGATGAGAAAAAAAGAGCGAATGGCAATTGGGTGGACAACGGCAATAAGCGTAATGGCAGAACGCAAAAAAAACACACTCCAAGTAAAAAGCACAATGGCGGGAAATAGCATCATCACAAAGGAATGTGGAGCACATGAGATCAGGCCTAAGAATTAATGCATCAAAAATTGATCCTGAAATAGGGAATGCATTTAAATATTTTGCTAAATGGCTGCGCCAACATAATGATTTTCCAATACGTTTTCCAGTTTACCTTTCTCCCAAGGAAAAAGTAAAAGGAAAAGATGGAAAATATAAGGTGTCATATTTTTTTGCTCCATTTGATAACAGTGTAGAACCATATTTAAGTGTAGCAACTGGTGATTTCCAGGAGATGGTAAGAGATAGTGGAAAAGATAATGCTCTATTCAATTTGCTTTATTCTTTAGCTTTGGGGATTGTTCGATATCAAAAGTGGATTGAAGATAATTCTAAGGTTGATTTGTATGCCCCTGAAGATGATGCTACAAATCTGCTCTATGCATATATTGATCACTTGCAGAAGGGAGAAAACACAGAGTCGCATCCGGACTGACGGCAAGGGTCAAGAAAGAATAAAGGGGTCGCGTCTTTGCTTGACTCTTGCCAATAAGGGGTTAACCAGTTTCCGACTATCACTCAGATTCCGATGATAGTCGGAAGACTTACCTGTTCCTTCTGACTATCACCCCAAATTGCGGTGTTATACGACGGCGTAATTTGACGGGTGCCCGAATGAGAAATTCACCGGCTTCGTCCGGTGTAATGGCTGATTAGCTACTGCATTTTATTCATAATGGAACCGGCAACTGATGACAGTAATGGTGTCTTCTTCAATTTTATACACCAGCCGGCGTTCTTTGCTAATTCGTTTTGCCAGGCGTTTGTCCTTGTACAGAAACCACTCTAAGTCTTTCCATGCTGTTTGAGTAAAAAGAATTTTCATAAGTCCTCGGTAGAGAACTCGATAAATTTGCCGTCTTTTGCTTCCTGTAAAGATTTTTCGGGAAAAAGGGGACGGATTTATTTTCAGCCGCCAAGCCCATAAAAGCCAATGACGAGTTTCTTAACCATTACCACTGCCAATTAAAACCTCCCCCGACCACATTTGCGTGTCCCGCATGACTTAAACTGAGCTTAATTGTATATTGGTGCTGCTTACCAAAGTTAGAGCTATAACCAATAGCTTCCGCACTTTTTCCGCCCACTGTCGCGCCACCAACACTTAAGCCCGATCGGCCTTCTGTTGCCTGGGGAAGTTCAGCCACCGCGTATGCGGATAAGCTTAAGCCAAAAGCACGACCAACTTGGCGCTCAATATGCTGGATATCCTGTTGCATTTGAACGATTTCATCTCGGGTAGGGTTCTCTGGAAAGTTAGTTGGACGAACTTCAACGGTCCCATAACTTGCAGGGTGGTCCTTGTGTTTTGTCTTTGTCTGTTTGGCGATCTCTTTATGAGAGGGAAGTGGTTTCTTTTCTACCTTATAATGGGTAGTTGCCATATCGTGGGTGGGGTGACCAGGGCTATTTACTTTTTTCTGTCCCTGATCCGGCTGATCCGAACTACTTACTTGTTTCTGTCCTGCACTTTTCCCTTTTTCCATTTTTGATGTTTTGACCTGTACTTTTGCCGCTGGATCATAATGGATCATGTTGCTGTCCGAAGAGACTTTTCCATCCTGGTCGATAACGCCTGTTTTTCGAAGGATTTCCGCTTCATGATTCGTCAGTCGACGATTTTCATGATAGAGACCATTCTGCAATTGATGTCCGGTTGGCTCCCAAACTGTATAGTCCGATAATCCCATGGGATCAGATATTTGGGCAACAGCCGGGAGGGAAATAAATGTTGTAAGCAGCAATGTCAACAGGATTTTCATATCTTCCTCCTTTCCCTTTTGTGGTAAACTTTCCGAAATACCAATTTTTTAATATGCTATTGGCAAGTAGCAAAAACGTGGAGGGGCCTCTGTGGATATTGGGCCATCGAACATGTGAAATCTAAACGGTGATACTTTAGCACCTCCAAGAAAAGTTAGAGTATTGTATCATGTCATGGTTTGTTTCCAAAATTTTTTTATACTTCCTTCTTCTTCATTAACGTCGGCCTATGGAAAACTGTCAGGGATAGAAACGTATCTCGAGATATGAAAGAGCCAGCTCAGAAAAAGGGACAGATTTATTTTCAGCCATCAAGCCCATAAAAGCCAATGACGACTTCACCGGCTTGTCCGGTGTGACAGTAGATTGGCATCGTCCGGTTGGGCCATGATATCAACACTATGTTTTTCTATCGTGGTGAGAATCGGCTTGAGGAGTGAAGGTTTTATTAGACCAGCCTCTTGCCAGTCTTTTATTTCGGCCTCTTTGGTTTTAAAATCAGTTGCCCGCCATATTGAAAAATACCGAAATTGACAAAATAGTATCAAGTTGGTACTATTTGTAAATGCCACCTAAAATTCGAGAACTTATAAAACAACTTGAAAAAGCAGGCTTTCAAAACCGAGGCGGGAGAGGAAGCCATCACAACTACATTCACCCGAAAGGTATAGCCATTACAATCTCTGGAAAACTTGGGGATGATGCTAAAAAATATCAGGAAAACCAGGTGGCTCGAAAAATTTTGGAGGCCAAAAAATGAAAGACAGAAACCAATATATTAAACTTGTTGAGTGGTCAGAAGAAGACCAATGCTATATTGGCTCAATACCAGGCTGGATTGGCCAATGCTGTCATGGAGACGACGAAGAAAAAGTATACCATGAACTCTGCCAAATTGTAGGTGAATGGATTGAAATTTACCAAAATGAAGGACTTAATTTGCCAACCTCTACCAACAAAAAATACTCCGGTAAATTTCAACTTAGGCTAGGAAGCGATTTACACAAAATTCTTTCTTTAAAAGCCATGGAAACCGGTGATAGCCTGAATAATTTTTGCATCAAGGCGCTCAAAGATTCTGTGAAACCTATTTTGCATCAAAAGGGCAAATAAATAGTGTTGTATTGTGTGAGGAACGAACCACGATAACAGGGACGGTGACAATCTTCTTGGAAAAAGATGTAACGGCCACCGTTTTGTAGCTGAATCAGCTCTTCCTGCTGGTCTCTATTTTTTGGGACTGGTCTTGATTTTGGGGATGGTTGCAAGTTCAATTTTTCCGGGTTTAACCAAAATAGTGTGGGGATGGATGGTAATATGGAGGGTTTTTTCTCCAAGGTCTGCTGAGATCGGTTGCAGTTTGTTGAGTTCAAGTGGAAATTCTTGATTATTAAAGAGTTGGGCAATAAGTGAGGCGGCCTCAGTTTTTGCCTGATCAGATGAATGCAGTTCTTTGATTGTCGGTTTGATAAAGAGAATTTGTTTTTTGGGGTCAAAACGGATCACGGCGTCACAAAGAAAGGACATGGTAAGTGAGCCGATTTTCATACGGAGGTTATGACCAAGAAGGTTTGTAATCAGGTGGATGTCGTGGCCGGTGAGGGTGACTTTTCCTGTGATTTTGTCTTGACCAAGTTGTACATTTTTAATGGCGTCCACGGATACGGAACCAAGAATTGCCTGGGATTTCAGAGGGATGTTGACGGGTAATGTTTTTTGGATCATCTCCTCTATTACTGTGTCCGGGAGCGTTATGGTGATAGCTTTTTGTGCTGCTGTTGCAAGAACAGGTGTTAAAAAGATTGTCCAACAGGACAGTAGTGCTAGTGCGTATCGTAAAATAAACATGTAAGTTCCTTGCCAGAAGAAGTATATGGTAGTAACGAGTGCTCTTGTTTTTGAAGAGCCAATACATGGTGTTAGACTACTCAATTTTACCATTTATGTCATGCCATCTCTTACCGTCGCGGCCGATTGCCTGCTAACCGATATCCCGTTTGGACTTGAAAAGGCCATCAAAGAGCGCCTTACCATTGATAACCCTAAGTATATTGCGGCAAAAAGATACGGACGCTGGATTGGTAAAGAGCTGAAACCAAAATTAACCTATTTTACTCCAGTTCCTGGCGGACTGCGTTTTCCCAGGGGATTTGCCAACCAATCTGTGCTCTTATGCCGTGAGTATCTGAAAAAGACGCCAAAAATCAAGGATAAGCGCCTGGTGCTGGTAGAAGAGAATTTTGTTTTTAGCGGGACGCTTCGTCCCTATCAGCAAAAGGCACTGGATGCGACAAAAACACGTTCTTTTGGTGTTATTGAGGCGGGAACCGGAAGTGGAAAGACGGTGATGGCCCTTTCCATAGTGGCCGCACGTAAGCAACCGACCCTGGTGCTTGTGCATACAAAGGAGCTGCTCTACCAATGGCAACAGCGAATAGCTGAGTTTTTATCTTTTGAGGCAGGTCTTGTGGGTGATGGTCATTTTCATGTGGAGAAGATTACGGTGGCCATAGTGAATAGTGCCCGGAAAAGAATTGATGAGCTGGCTCCACAATTTGGACATCTTGTGGTTGACGAGTGCCACCGGGTTCCGGCCTCTTTATTTACTGATGTGGTGAGTAACTTTGCCGGACAGTATCTCCTGGGGCTCTCTGCCACCGCATTTCGTAGTGATAAAGGGCTTACCCGGTTGATCTATTTTTATATGGGAGATCCCATCCATAAGGTGGAACAGGAGGAACTACAGGAGAGTGGTGCTGTGGTAAAACCTCAGTTGATACGTGTCAAAACCTCTTTTTCTTACAACTATTCCGGTGAATATCAGGCACTCATTGCCGCATTGACCAAAGATGAAAACAGAAATGGGCAGATTGTAAAGGATGTCCTGGCCGAATGCGCAAAAGGTGATTCCGGGATTTGTCTTCTTGTTTCCGATCGTGTTGAGCATTGCCGGCAATTTGAAGAGAAATTGGCAGAACATGGTGTGAAGGTGCTATTGCTTACCGGACAGACCTCTGCTGAGCAGCGAACATATATTGTTCAGCGGGTGCATGGGGGAGAGGTTCAGGTATTAGTCGCAACGCTTCAGCTTATTGGTGAAGGCTTTGATTGCCCCGGGCTCTCTACTTTATTTTTGACAACGCCCATAACCTTTGAAGGGCGGCTTTTACAAGTTCTGGGGAGGATTATGCGCCCTGCTACCGGAAAAAAGGCAAGGGTGTATGATTACGTAGATGAATCCATATCGGTGCTAAACCGCTCAGCAAATAGCAGGAAAAAAATTCTTAGGGCTCTTTGAGCGAATTTGATTGGCAACTCCTCGTAATTTTGTTATTCTACATAGTTTTGTCGCCGTTGATATTGTACTTTTTTGAAGCATCCGCAGATGGTTGGGTGCTTTTTTTATTTTATATGAGGCAGCCAGTAGATGGAACAGGATAAAATTCGCAATGTGGCAATTATTGCCCATGTTGATCATGGAAAGACAACCTTAGTTGATGAGTTGTTTAAACACTCAGGTATGTTCCGGGAGAATCAGGAAGTGGCTGAGCGGATGATGGACTCCATGGATCTTGAAAGGGAACGCGGGATTACCATTACTGCCAAAAATGGGTCGTACCAGTATAAGGACTACTGGATCAACATTATTGATACCCCCGGCCATGCGGATTTTGGCGGGCAGGTGGAGCGGGTTTTGCGCATGGCGGATGGAGCGTTACTATTAGTGGACGCCCAGGAAGGGCCCATGCCGCAGACCTATTTTGTGTTAAAGAAAGCACTTGCCAATAATCTTCCTGTAATTGTTGTGATCAATAAGATCGATAAACCAGCCGCTCGTTGTGATTGGGTGGTTGATCAGGTATTTGATCTTTTTGTGAAACTTGATGCACCGGATGAGGTACTTGACTTTCCGGTCGTGTATGCTTCCGCCAAGGAAGGCTACGCCTTAAAGGAGCATACCGATGAGGTGGTTGATGGCGGAAATATGCATCTTATTTCGGAGATGATTGCCGCCCATATTCCTGCCCCCAGTGGGTCGGTAGATGCGCCTTTGCAGATGCAGGTCGGCACCATTGATTATTCTCCCTATCTTGGCAGGCTCGGTATTGGCAAGGTGGTGAATGGTACCATGTCCATCAATCAGCCAATCAGTGTTGCCAGGCGCGATGGTTCTGTAAAACCGGTGCGTATTTCCAAGATTTTCAGATTTACCTGTGATGAGAAGGTACCGGTGGAAACGGCGACAACCGGTGAGATTGTGGCAATTGCCGGTATGGACGATGTAACGGTTGGAGTCACTTTTACAGACCCTGAGGATCCACAGCCACTTCCTTTGATTGATATCGACCCGCCAACCATTTCCATGAATTTTATCCCCAACGATTCCCCCTTTGCCGGAAAAGAGGGGAAGTATGTTACTTCAAGGCATATTGAAGGACGCTTGCAAAAGGAGATCCTGGCCGATGTTGCGTTGCAGATTGAGCCGTTAACGGAGGGGGTTGGCTACCGTGTTTCAGGGCGGGGAGAGTTGCATCTCTCTATTTTAATAGAAAAGATGCGTCGTGAAGGCTATGAGATGCAGGTTACCCGGCCACAGGTTATTTTAAAAGAGGAAAATGGGAAAACCCTTGAGCCTTACGAAGAGTTGACGGTGGATGTGGATGAGCAGTATCAGGGACCGGTCATTGAAAAACTAGGAAAACTCAAAGGGCAGATGGAAGAGATGAGCAGCCAAAATGGGATGGTGCGTCTCAAATTTAAGATTCCAACCCGGGGGCTCCTTGGTTATCGTTCAGATTTTATGACTGATACCAAGGGAATGGGAATGATGAGTTATGTGTTTGCCGAGTATGGCCCGTGGGCCGGGGATATTATTAACCGGATCAATGGGGTACTGGTGGTGAAGGAACCCTGTACCGCCGTTGCCTATGCGCTCTTTAATCTGCAGGATCGGGGGAAGCTTTTTATCCATCCGGGTGCGCCTCTCTATCAGGGGCAGATTGTCGGCGAGCATGCACGTCCAACGGATCTGGTGGTCAATCCGGCTAAGGGAAAAAAACTTACCAATATGCGGGCCTCAGGGTCTGATGAGTCAGTTGTCTTAACCCCTCCGGTGGAGATGACTCTTGAAGATTGTATCGCCTATATTAATGATGATGAGCTGGTGGAAGTGACACCTGAATCCATTCGGTTGCGAAAGAAGAGTGGTGTTCGCATTCGGGGATAAGGGATATGAAAGATCTTCTTTTTGTGTTGATAGCCGGATGTTGCGGTATGGGAGTTTTTGCCTATATTGTCAAACGGTATGGCAGTGAATGCATGCCCTGACTGCTAATGTACAGCACCGTCGGTGCTGGTTTTGGCGTTTTTTGGTTGTTAAAGACAATCTTTGGCTAACCTGCGTTTTTATGGGCGTAGTAATCGGCAATAATCTTGCTGTGATCAAAGACAAGATCCGGTATTTCCTGTTCTGAAAAGAGTCTTGCCTCAGCAGCGTCATCGCCGGCGATGGGGGCTGTTGTACCTGTTGCGATAAAGATGGTCGAGGCCGTATGTTGGCGCGGATCTCGCCCTGGATCGGAATAGGTTCTAAATTGTTTGCAATCCGTTATGGCAATACCTGTTTCTTCCTTGGCTTCCCTTGCCGCTGCGCTCTCATAGGACTCACCATAGTCGACAAAACCGCCAGGCAGTGCCCAACCGTAAGGTGGGTTTTTGCGTTTAATAAGGACAATTTTAGAATCGATTTCGATTATGATATCCACCGTTGGTACCGGGTTGCGATACACTTCTATTGTGTTGTGGCAGTGGGGGCAGCGCATGATTATTCCTCGATATTAAGAAGGTTCCCCAGCTCTTGCCAATTGCTCACGCTACTAAGTGTGTGTTTGCCAATATTCCAGGGTTGATCATAGACGATGGGTGTTATCTCAGTTGTGGCCAAATGCAGACATGTTTCCACCCTGTCATCCACAAAATAAGCTAACTTGTGTTCTTTGATGTAGCGGCTCTTATCGTTGTGATCTCCAGTAGTGATCAGCTTGACGTTATCACAGGTTTCTTTTGGGAAAAAGTGATCCAGCCAGTCAGTGACAGGGTTGCTGAGCAGCCTTGCGGTGATAATGGTGATGGTAGAACGTTTTGCAAGACGCGTAAGAACATCCACGGCCCCCGGAATGGGTTGCAGGCCGGTGCTGAGTGAGTCCCGCATGATGGTGTGAAAAAGCTCTTCCACATGCGCCTTTGGAATGCCAAGACAATCTTCCACTTCAAAATCTTTGATGTCATCAAGTGTAAAAGAGCAGTGGCCATACTGTTCACAGGCCAGGCGGAGAAAAACCTCTCCGGTGTGGGCAATAACCCCGTCAAAATCAAAACCTATTTCATGGCTGTCAATATGCATCTTGTATCTGTTGGATTTTAGTGATTACGGTATCGTTTTCCGGGGTGAGGATATGGAGTTCTCTTCCCATTTGGCTAATGATACCATTGATACTGTTAATTTCTGTAGGTCGTTTATTGCGAACGTCCTGGAGCATTGATGAGATATTAGTTGCTGTGCGCTTACAGACGGTTATGGTCTCTTGTACTGGATCATTGACAATGGAGATGTTTTGCGCCTTTGCCGCTGTTATCGCCTCTTGAACGAGTTTTGTGAGCTGCGTACGTGCCTCTTGGTTGTTGAGTAATTCTCCGTTTGGGCAGTTATGGATTACGCTTAATGCATTTATTCCAACATTTACAAAGAGCTTGGCCCACAATTTTTCATGGATATCCTCGGTAAAGGAGGAGGCTAGGCCACTTGTGTTGAGAAGCTCAAGGAGCGGCGTTAAGTCTTTAGTCTTTTTATCCATCGTTTGCGCATTTGCAAATCCTAAATAGGTATGTCCAATTCCTGCATGCCTGATATGCCCCTCTCCCAGACGGGTTGCACCTTCTGAGGTGGTGGCCAAAAGGGGGCGGGTGGTGGATTGTAGGGCGGTAGCTAAGTGTACATGGCCAAGACCGTTTTGCAGAAAAATTGGCAGACTGTTTTGTGAAAAGAGTGGAGTGATGGCTTGTAGGTTTCGCTCAAGGTCGTAGGACTTAACACAGGAAAAGATATAGTCAAATGGGCCGACCAGTGTGGATCTATCCACCACAGGCACGGGGATTGTTGTTGTATGGTTTTCCCGTTCGACAACAATCCCTTGCCGGTTGAGCAGTTTTGCCCGCTCCGGGCGATGATCAATAAGCAGGACCTCGTCCTGCGTACTTTTGGCCAAAAAAAGTTTACTGGCCAAAAGGCAACCCAGAGCTCCGGGGCCGACTACCGCGATACGCATGGATTTTTTTCTGACATTCCAAACAGCCGGTTATTGCACAACCTTTGCGCTTTCAACGATTGCTTCGTATTTGTAGCCGGCACCAAAATCTTTGTTGGCGGCCAGTACCCCTTCCATGGTCACAGTGTCACCCACTTTGACACTGTCGTTGCTGGTGATAACAAGATCATGACTGTTTGTCGTGGGATCTCCGCTACCATCTTGCAAATGTATCCAATTGCGTCCCATGATCATCGGGCTAAATTTTACCACTTGTCCTCTAATGCGAAGGGTTTTTCCGTTGAGAGCCTCTTTTTTAGAAAAGATATCTCCCACCCGATACCCATTCTCTCCCTCTGCTTTATCAACGCTGATATCAGCAAAAGGGGTAATGGCGCCAAGGCTTCCGCCTGAACCTGCAGCCTGCACCTGATGTGCCTGGGGCTCTTGTCCTTCGGCGGCAATAGCACTGGCAAAAGAGTCAGCACCACTGTTTGTTTGTTTAGGGCCCAAGTGAGGGGAAGCGGCTGCCTGAACAAGCCCTTCGGAAAAGATAATGGATGCAAAGGTGCGATTAAGGGTTTTGCTGCTAAAATTTTTCATCACCATTCCAGGGCGGCAGCTTACCTCTTCTCCTACTGCCACCTTACTCTGGGGGATGGCTATCCATGGTTTTGCCGAGCCGGTGTCAATTTGCAGGTACGTGTATCCTCCACTGTCCATGGTTTCTAAAACTTTTCCTGTCAAGCTGCCATCGCCCGCCTGCGCAGATGTGGAAGTAACTAAACCTACAAAAACGGCCAAGCCAATGGCCAGGCAGAATAGCAGTCTTTGGTATGCTGTTTTTTTCATTTGAACGGTCCTTTGCTAAAATAATGGTGTAATCCCTTGCTCTAATCCCCTTCGATCAGAAAAGAGACGAATTCAAGAATACTTTTTGACCAGAGTTCGTATGCTTTACGTTGTAAGTGTACGCCATCACCCTGGAAAAATTCGGGAGTGGGCTTGAATCTGGTAAACATGTCGAGGTAACAAGATCCTGTTTGTTGGGTCATTGGCTCAATCTTTGCGTTTATTTGCTGCAAAGCATCCATGTTGAGCCAGGGGAGTTGAATGGGGAGCAGGCTGTTGGTAATGACTTCTGTTGTTGGGTATTGCGAAGTCAGCGCCACAATGATTTGCCGCAAGGGTTCTAAGAAACTGTAGTCTTCAATGATCAGATTATTTGTTCCAATCATTAACAATATCATTTCTGGGTCTTTAATGGACTGCGTGATGGCCGGAATGCGAGTTAACAGCCCTTGGGTGGTTTCCCCGGGGACGCCACGGTTGATAATGGTAAAGTGGGGCATTCGCTCTTGCCAATCATAATCAGCGATAAGCGAATCACCTAAAAAGAGAAAAGTACCTTGTTTCATCTGCTACTGGCTTGCCTTATACGTTTTAAAGTAATAGGTGACAAGGATAAATCTTCTCATCCAAAATGGCAAGGGTATCTATTCTGAAAATGTGTACCCCCCCTGTTTTTGTACTGATGTTGTCCTAAGCACCACTGCTGCCATCGCCAGCACACGAACCCGACCACGTTCCAGCTGCCTGGTGGAAAAGGGTGTTTTGGGAAAATCGTTGGGGGACTTGCGCGCGGTATCAACCATACACGCCCACCCCCCTTTTTTTTGGGACGGGCGTGGCAAATTAAACTCTACGTCCCCAACCCGTTGCCCGTTGAGCAGTATCAGAAAATCAGGCTCATATTCGCCCCCTTTGAGGGTGAAGGCAAGGGTGTGGCATCCGCCGGACCAATCCTCTTTGTCCGGTTGTAATGAGTGCCAGATAATTTCTGCATCGCTGCTATTTTGAAAGAAATTTCGTCTGCGAAAAATCGGGTATGTTTTGCGAAGGAGAATACATTTTCTAAAAAAACGTAATAATCCACTGTTCTTTTTACAAAGGGTCCAGTCAACCCAACTCGTTGCATTGTCTTGACACCAGCTATTGTTGTTGCCTGCCTGACTTCGGCCAAACTCATCACCGGCGGTGATCATTGGTACTCCCTGGGAGAGGAAGAGGAGCAGTCCAAAGCTTCGTATACGGCGCATGCGCATAAGGTGAATTTCCGGGTCGTTGCTTTTTCCCTCAACGCCACTGTTCCAACTGAGATTATGATTGTCACCATCCCGGTTGTCCTCCCCGTTGTTGTGATTGGCCTTCTTTTCATAGCTTACCAGGTCAAACAGGGTGAATCCGTCGTGACTGGTGATAAAGTTGATGGAGTTGCACGGTGTGCGGTCGCTGCTCTGGTAGAGGTCTGAACTCCCTGCAATACGAGTGGCGAGATTGGCAATGGAATTGCTGTGTCCTGCCATAAAGGCGCGGATGTCGTCTCTAAATTTTCCATTCCATTCCGCCCATCGGCTATCGCGGGAGAAGCTGCCCACTTGATATAATCCCGCAGCGTCCCAGGCCTCTGCAATTATTTTTGTGTCTCTTAGGATGGGATCCTGGGCAATCATTTCAATCATCGGTGGGTTGGCAAGCACCTCTCCATTGGAATCTCGCCCTAAAATGGACGCCAAATCAAAGCGAAAACCGTCAACATGCATTTCCATGACCCAGTAACGTAAGGACCTGAGGATAAATTCACGAACAACCGGATGATTGCAGTTGAAGGTGTTGCCGCAGCCGGAATAGTTTAAATAATGATGTCCACTGTTTTTATCAAGAAGGTAGTAGATGGTGTTGTCAATGCCCCTAAAACTTGTACTATTCCCCTCATAACCACCTTCGCCGGTATGGTTGTAGACCATATCGAGAATGACTTCAATTCCGGCCTGATGCAGGCTACGGACCATCGTTTTAAATTCTTTTATATGCTGTTTATGGTTTGCCGCAAGACCTGATTTGAGTGCGAAAAAAGAGATTGGATTATAGCCCCAAAAGTTTTTTAGCTTCTCACCGCTCTCGGGATGGGTAAAGGTGTTGTCGTTTTCGTCCCATTCTGTTACCGGCATAAGCTCAACAGCGGTCACACCAAGTTTTGTGAGATAGGGGATTTTTTCGATAATGCCAAGATAGCTCCCCGGGTTTTTCACCTGTGAACTCTGGTCCCTGGTAAAACCGCGAACATGCAGTTCGTAGATAATGGAATCCACCATGGGGATTTTGAGTGGTCGATCATTCTGCCAGTCAAATTCGTGGTCACTGAGTCTGCAGACGGGAATGGTATTGGGAAAAGATGGCGCACCCCATTTACGGCCTTTGATATTTTGACAATAGGGATCAATCAGTACCTGTTTGTTGTTGAATATCAGACCGGTTTTTTGGATGTCGCTCGTTCCGCTTATCCGGTAGCCGTAAGAGAAATCACGCTCGTTGGTAATAAGTAAAATATGCCAGATATCGCCGGTACGGTTCAGGTTTGGGTCAAAAGGGATCTCAATACGCTGAAGTGTTTGCCCATGGCCCTCACGTTCTATAACAAGATGCACTGCAGTGGCGTGTCTCGAAAACAGGGTAAAATTAATGCCGTTTTCAACAACCACTGCTCCGCCGGGGAGAGGGTAGCCTCTCTTGCAGGAAAAGGAAGAAAAATTTTTTTTCTTGCTCATATCGATAATGATAACTATAATTATTTAATAGTTTGGTGCAGCGTGGAAGTGTGTTTATTGGTAAAAGAATACACCAGCATGTCAAAAAGGTGAAGGATTCTGTTTGTTGACGGATCCTGATCGCAGACGAAAGGAGTTTTGATATGGGAATGTTCCAGAAATTAAAGATTGGCGATGAAGTAACTCCGGAAATTGATTGGGAAATGACGCCGGAGCTTACTTTTGGTACCTTTGAATCCTGGGGCGGACGAGAGCGTGTCCGCAGTAGAGTAAGTAACACCGAACGGGTCTATTACTTCTTTGTTGACAATTGGGAGCAAACGCCAAAGCTGTGTCTTATGGAGAGAGGTGTTAAACATGCCGAAGTGGTGGCAGAGATCAAGGCGCCCGAGGAAATGCTTAAAAGCTGTGTGGCCAAACAGGGTTCCTCCTCACTGTTTGAAAAAAGTTATGCAGTTGATACAACGATAAAAGAGTGGCTCATTGCCAATATTCTTACTGGTGAAAATGACTCAAAGGTGATTCCCATTACCAAAGAGGTAATTGTTGAGGATATGGGTGAACCGCTTCCGTTGCTTGGGAAATCAAATTTTAGTGGTGATGTGATCACGTTACCGTCTGAAGAATCCTTTTTGCAGGAAGAAGAAATTGGAACTTTTATGCAGAAGTGGAATTTTTTTGAGAAAGAGCATAATCCCAAAGGGGCGTTTCACAATCATTTTGTAGACGTTGGAGATGGGCAAACCGTCGTGGATCAAAAAACCGGACTGATGTGGCAGCGGACAGGGCTGGATATAACGTCCATACGCACCATGCTTCGTAATATCGAACGGTTGAATAAAGAGGGTTTTGCGGGGCATCATGACTGGCGAATGCCTTCCATGGAGGAGGCGATGTCATTGATGGAACCAACGAAAAACCGCAAAGGTGTCCATCTGCGGCGCTGTTTTTCCAGGGAGCAACCATTTGTTTTTGTGGCTGCAAAACGAAAACCCGGAGGCTATTGGTTCGTCGATTATAAACAGGGACGCTGCTTCTGGTCATCGGGGACAATTCCCGGCGGATTTGCAAGGCTTTGTCGTAGTCTCTAGCAGGTAATTACTTAGTAAATATGTATGGATCAGCCATGCCGGAATGGGGTATGGCTGATTGCGTTCCAGTTTAGGCCAAACTTTGCCAGGTACTTCCTGAGCCTGTCCGAATCATTGGTCTGTTTTTTCTTGCCCCTGGAGATCGCAAAGAGTTCGCGGCCGGCAGCGGAGAGTGTTGGCGACTCATTGCAGACGTGTATTACCTCCGCCAGTTGGATTTGATCGAACAGATCCATCTGCTCTATATTGCCCGGTGGCAGCAATTGTTTGAGGATTTGTTCCTGCTTTGCAGTGGAACTCCCTTGCCATCTGTTACGCAGACTCGTGATCTCTTCTTTTACTTCTTTGCAAGTGATGCGCCCGTGGGGAGCCAGGGTTGCCATTCGGGTAACGGCACCGGTGAGATCTCTGAAATTGGCCTTCCACAACCCTTCTGTTGAGGTGGCAAATTGCAGAAAACGCTGACGTGCTTCTTTGTTCATACTTATTCGATTACCTGTTTTGGCTCCAAACTTTGCAAGTTCATACTCAAGGTTTGGTTCAATATCCTCAGGGCGCTTTGCAAGGGGAGGTAGAGCAAAGGTCCACAGGTCGATCCTTGCCAGTAAATCTTCTCGAAATGTTCCTTTGTTACACTCTTGTTGCAGGTCACGGTTGGTTCCGCAGATAAGTTGAAACTCGGAAGAACTTTCCTGGTCAGCACCCACCGGTAAAAAACATTTTTCTTCAATGGCGCGCAAGAGCATTGCCTGTTCGTCGACTCCCAATTCTCCAATTTCATCAAGAAAGAGTAGGCCACCATCAGCAGAACGTAACAGGCCGGCCCGTTCGTGGGTTGCACCGGTAAAGGCTCCCTTGGTATGCCCAAAAAGGGCTGCCATACCATTTTCACCCCTAAGGGTTGCGCAGTTGACCTCAACAAGTGCACCGCTAATCGTTCTTTTGTTCTTCTTGAGCTCGTAAATTTTTTTGGCAAGTAAAGATTTTCCCGCTCCCGTTGGGCCGGTCAAAAGGATCGGTTCCACCGAATGCGCGGCAACTTTTTCAATTTGCTCAATAAGGTGATTAAATTCCCTGTTTCTGGTTTCTATACCCGATTTGAGAAAGGATATGGAGTCATGCCATTCCTGTTGAAAGCGACTGGCGATATGGTCATATTTGGAGAGATCGAGGTCGATGATGGAATAGGTTCCCGAGGCGTCCGCCTTTCTTCCTCGTCCTGGCCCGGTTTGAATAAGCTTTGCTGGAAAGTATCTGGCTTCGGTGAGCAGAAACATGCAGATTTGGGCCACATGGGTACCGGTGGAGATATGAATTAAATATTCATCCTCCTGCTCAAAGGGATAGCGCTTGGCAAAGTCGTGGAGGGTGGCAAAAACTTCTTCAAAATCCCAAGGATTACGTAGGGAAATTTTATGGCAGACTATTTCGGTCTCAGGTGAAATAGTTGCAATATCCCTGCAAACCTGTTGTAACAGTGGGCTAAACTGCTTCTGGTAGAGCAGTTCAAAACGATGGACCAGCAGATCTTCATGCTGACACAGGCTGACGGTGGGCCGCCAACGTTCCCAGCGCCCCTTTCCTTTACCGGTATTGTCCAATGTGGAGCCCAAAAGGCCAATTACAACCGTCTTCTTCATGCCTGGACTGTAGATCATTTGCCCCTCTTGAGCAAGAAAATATTCTATATGCTAGAATTATATCTAGTTTTTGCTTGTCTTGAATGTTGCTCGATATCGTCTTGTTTTTTTTGATACTATTTTTAAAATCAGCATGATAGCTGTCTTAGTAATGATTTCTCCTTCTCTGGCATGATCATTGCTTTACCGGGAAGAGCAATATTGATGGTGTGTTACCAAAATGCATGAAGTGAGGATCTATTGGAGAACATATGAAAAAAGTAATCAGCAGTGAAAGAAAACCGATAAAATTGTGGCTTGATGATATTGAAGACGCGGCACTTTCCCAGGCCAAAAATCTGGCAAATTTACCTTTTACCTACAAACATGTGGCCGTTATGCCGGATGCTCATCCTGGGTACGGAATGCCGATTGGTGGCGTTTTGGCCACAGAGGATGTGGTAATACCAAATGCTGTGGGGGTTGATATCGGTTGTGGAATGTGTGCACTGCAAACCTCTTTACCAGCCATTGATCAAAGTGTTTTGAAAACAATCCTGGGCTCCTGGCAGCTAAGAAAAGGGATTCGCGGAGCCATTCCATTGGGGTTTAAGCATCATAAAAAAGCACAAGACGTGGAAGATATGCCGGATCTTGAGCGGGTAGCCGGGGTGAAACATTCCCAGGTGGAGAAACATTTTAGTGCAGCCCGTAAGCAGTTGGGAACCCTTGGTGGTGGAAATCACTTTATTGAAATCCAACGTGGAAGTGATGGTGCTCTGTGGATCATGATTCATTCCGGAAGCCGGAATATTGGGTTACAGGTCGCCAGATACTATAATCAGCTGGCAAAAGAGATGAACGCGAAATGGAAAAGTGAAGTGGTTGCAAAATGGGATCTTGCTTTTCTGCCCCTGGATTCAGCTGGTGGGCAGGATTATCTGGCTGAAATGGAATTTTGTGTGGATTTTGCCCTGGCAAATCGAAAACATATGATGGAACGGGTAAAAGAAGTAATGGTTGATGTACTACCGGATATTACATTCTCATCAATGATTAATATTGCCCATAACTATGCAGCACTGGAGGAGCATTTTGGAAAAAATGTCATGGTGCATAGGAAAGGTGCTACCAGGGCAAGGCTTGGTGAGCAGGGGATTATTCCGGGTTCTCAAGGGAGTAAAAGTTTTATCGTCAAGGGCAAAGGAAACCGGGAGAGTTTTTCCTCCTGTAGCCATGGAGCAGGCCGGGTATTGGGACGTAAACAGGCCCAGCGGAATCTCAACCTTGCCGAGCAGCAGCAAATCCTGGATAAGCTTGGGGTCTTGCATGCATTACGAGGGAAGTCCGGGCTTGATGAGGCGCCAGGTGCGTATAAAGATATAGATACGGTGATGGCTAACCAGACAGATTTGGTGGATATAGAGATAGCGCTCACCCCCCTTGCGGTTGTAAAGGGATAACAAAGAAGAATTGTAAGAGGCCCCGGTAAGCGAGGAAAGGGGTATCTAATTATCGCTTACCGGGTTGCGGCGAAAAGGATACTTCATAAGAAGAAAGAACAATGATTTGTATTGATGGGGAAAAGGGAGAAGGGGGTGGGCAGGTGCTGCGAACGGCCCTTGGCCTCTCTGTGGTTACGGGAAAGGCTTTTCAGATGAAAAATATTCGTGGAAAACGAAAACGGCCTGGGTTGTTGCGTCAGCACCTAACCGCCGTTCATGCAGCAGCTGCAATAGGTGGTGCGAGGGTGCAAGGGGCTGAGATAAAATCTGGTGAATTGGAGTTTATACCGGCCACCATCCAGGCTGGAACCTATCATTTTGCCATTGGCACTGCAGGGAGCTGCAGTTTGGTGTTTCAGGCCATACTGCCCGCTTTGCTTATGGCTGGGGCTGCATCTAACGTTACCATTGAAGGGGGAACACACAATCCCTTTGCTCCCACCTTTGATTATCTGCGTAGCACCTTTTTTCCGGTGCTGCAGGCAATGGGCGTGCATGTGGAAGCGGAGCTTGTTCGTCCTGGATTTTATCCTGCAGGCGGTGGTAAAATTCGTATCAGCTTTGATCCTCCACTCAAGTTGACTCCGGTTCGGTTCTCCAAGTTGTCCAGGGCGCATTGCCGGGCAGAAGTTATTTGTGCGGATCTGCCAGATCATATTGGACGAAGGGAGCTTGCAATTATCAAGAAAAAACTTAAAACCGATGAGGCGGAAAACAGCTTTATAAACTATTCCCAGTGTGGGCCTGGTAATGTTGTTTCCATTTTTGTGCAATCAGATCAACTTACGGAGACATTCGTTGCCTTTGGCGAAAAACATGTCAGAGCAGAACGGGTGGCTAAACGACTGGTTGGGCAAGTAAAAAAATATGTGCAAACTGGAGTTGCCGTTGGGCCGTATCTTGCCGATCAACTGCTTATCCCCATGGCGCTTGCTGGAGAGGGAGACTTTTTGAGTTGTAAACCGACACAGCACACTTTAACCAATATTGAGGTGATACAGCAATTTCTTAGGAGGGAAATTGCTGTTGTTCAGGTTGATGAGAAGGTGTGGCGAATCTCTATTGCCACGCAGAAGAGTAAGTGACGGCCCAATTTTTGCTAATGCCCCCCATATACCTTGCTTCGGTGTCCAACACGCAATACAAGGACAAGGATCTCTTTTTGGGCCTTTTTTCCGAGTTTTTTCAGTTGGCGTTTTGCTGTATCGGAAATTTCAACTCTCCAGGCCAAGCTCTTTCTCCACCTCACTTATGGAATAGGTACGTTCCTCACCCTTGCGAATCCGCTCTAAGCTCCCTTCAGCCAGATAGACATCCTCCAGCTCATCCAACTGACTTAAAATAGCCTCTTTGATATAAAACGCCTTTGTTCTTCCAGTGGCTGCAGCCAGCTCATTTAATCGTCTTTCTGCACTTTCCGGCAACCGTACTGATGTGGGCATGTTTCCCTCCATTTGCTGTATCGCTTGTATTCGATGTATTTATTGTATTTATTTTTGTTGAAGGTGTCAAATTTTGTTGAGAAGGCGTTTATTTTAGATGAAGGGAATGCGTGGCGTATATCTGTTGCCACGTGGAAATATTATTTTGCTTGCTCAGCAAACCCTAGGATATAGCCATTGAGATCACGGATATAAAATTCCTGCATATTATACCAGGTTGTTTCCAGTGCTTTGACACAATCAGCTTTGCCGGCAAGTTCGTCATAGAGCGTTTTAATATCGGTTACGGTTATATAGAAGGTGGCTGAAGCGGCCATTGTATGTCCTGCAAGGGCAGGAATATCCTCCACAAGACTTTCCTGTTGTTGGACCATAATTTCAACGTCATCACGCACAAGTTGGCCATAAATTGCTGTTTTTCCATGGGGGAGAGTGGACATATGGACACCATTTGTGTCATCCACTGCCATACGCAGGGAAAATCCAAGGATGTCCTGGTAGTAGGTGATGGTATCATTTACATTCTCCACCATAAGGTTTGGGCTTAGCGAACAAAGTTTCATAATTTTCTCCTGTTGTTGATTTGTCTTGTGTTGTGGAGGCCATTGTAGCAACTCAGGAGAGTGGGGTCTTGTACAGAATAGACATTGTGTTGCTGGTGGGGTGGGTACCGGTGAGTTTTTTATATTCCCGGTTGAAATGTGGCTGATCAAAATAACCGGCCTCAAGGGAGGTGGTGACAAGATCCTCCAGTCCGTTGCGGAGTAAATGTTTGTGAGCTGCGTAAAATCGCATGATTCCGGCAAATTGTTTAGGAGAGACACCAACGTGTTTGTAAAAGAGTCGTTCCAGATTTTTAGGGTGCAACCCATGCTTATGGGCGAGCTTTACAATGGAGAGTTCGGGGGAAGAAATGATTTTTCTGATACTGCTAAGAAGAGTGGGGTGAAAGGTCGTATTGGAAAGGAGTTTTTCAACAATTTCATTACTGTTGGTAATTATTTCATCGACGCTTTTTTCCTTGTATTGCAGTCTGCTAAAAGGGTTGTTTTCTATTTCCATAAGGGGTTTTCTGTTATTGGTGAGCTTACGCATATCCATGTTGATGAGAAAAGACAATATTCCCGGACAAAAACGAATGCCAAAGAACTTGATCCCAGCAGGTATGGGGATGAGTTGCGCCTTGCTCATTAGCCCAACAACAAAGGCTGGTTTGCTATCATCAAGGTAAAAGATAACATCACTTGAGCCATCCGGGACAACGGGGAGTTGAAAATCGCTACCACCGTTGTTGTGCAGATACCAGTAGGCGACAACGTAGGGGGTTAACGGTGGAGCTGGTGAGAATTCATGGAAAATATTTCCGTAAAATGTGGTGGAACTCTTCAAAGTCGTGGTTTCCAAGAAGCGTAAAAGAAAAAGGGAAAAGGGTCGTGCCGTACCTGTCCCTTGTATTTTAACGTATTGAAATAGGGGTTGATTTTTTTATTGTTAGCTGAATAGAAACTGTTTTGCAAGAAGAGTTGCCGTGTCCTGAGAATATGGAGCATGGGAGTTGTCAGCGTATATGCTAGATTATTTCTATTCTTTTTTGAGTTTGTATAGGTTTTTCCTATTGGAACCTCGTATAACTATCGTGGTAATAGGGTGAGGATTCTGTACTTATTCCTATTCTAATTTGGAGGTGTTATATGAAGAACAAGAGTTATTCTGTGTCATTGGCCTTTTTTGCTGCTTTATTGATGGTATTGTCTGCGTCATGGACTGTTGCAGGAGATGATCTTGCCGCATTCCACGGACAGAAAGGCACATTACGTATTGCCGGCGGTACTGCTCATATTCCGGTGATGAAAGAGGCCGTTAAAATGATCAGCGGCGTTAATTCGGACATTCAGATTTCTGTTGCTGGTGGCGGATCCGGGCTTGGTATCAAGCAGGTTGGAGAAGGATTGGTTGATATTGGAAATGCTGGTCGTAAGGCCAGTGAGGAAGAGATTACAAAGTATGGTTTAGTACTTTGTAAATGGGCCGTTGACGGTGTTGCGGCTGTGGTAAATCCAAAAAATGGGGCGCATGCGTTGAGTGGTGCGCAATTGCAGGATATTTTTTCCGGAAAAATTACCAACTGGAAGGATGTTGGTGGAGTTGATGCGACCATTAACCTGTATACCCGGGATGAAGCCAGTGGAACACGAAAGGTTTTTTGGAAAAAGGCCCTGGCAAAGGGCGAGATTTCCAATAAGGCGAACGTGGTGGTTTCCAATGGTGCCATGAAAACCACTGTTGCCGGTGATCCCAACGGTATCGGTTTTGTATCCGTTGGACATATTGACGAGTCTGTAACTCCTGTGATCCTTAATGGGGTGACACCTACCCTTGCAACAGTTCGCAGTGGTGAGTATCCTGTGGCCCGTGGATTGTATAGCATAACCAAGGGTGAGGCAACGGGACTTGCGAAACTGTTTTTGGACTTTATTTTGAGTCCCACCGGCCAAAAGATTGTTGCAGACAAAGGGTTTATTCCGGTTAAATGAGAGATCCGGCTAGATCGGTCTACGACTATTTTTTTGTATTGGCGACGGTTTTCAGCGCATTGCTGACCGTCGCCGTTTTTTGTTTTCTGCTGTTCTTTGGGCTTCCCCTGTTACAATCTGGCCAGCTTGGTGAAATCCTGTTTGCTTCCTGGGCACCGGAGAAAGGGGCCTATGGTATTTATCCGATGCTCAAAACCAGTGTGGTACTGGCTGGTCTGGCTATGCTTGTCAGTTTTCCGCTGAGTCTTGGTTGTAGTTTTGTGATTACTTCCCTGGCTCCCATTCGTTTTCGTACATTCCTGCTCGTTGTTGTTAGAATGATGACAGGAATTCCCACCGTTGTATATAGTTTCGCAGCGCTGTTTTTTCTGGTTCCGATTATGCGCCTGGTCAATGGTGGCGGTACCGGAATGGGGATCCTCACTGCCGTTCCGGTTTTGGCACTGGTGATTGCTCCCACCATGATTTTGTTTTTTGTTAACAGTTTTACCAAGGTCTCATCCAGCTATACCTTAGCAGTGGATGCGTTAGGGGGAAATGGAATACAAAAGTTGCTCTATGTTATTTTGCCCCAGGCATGGCCCGGTGTGGTCAATGGTGTTTTACTTGGATTTGGGCGTGCCATAGGGGATACCATGGTCAGTTTGATGCTTGCCGGTAATAGTACGGCAATACCCCAATCCATAAGTGAACCGGCACGAACGCTCACTGCTCATATTGCGCTAGTGATGGCCTTTGATTTTGACTCAATGGAATTTAAATCGATATTTGTCTGCGGGTTGATGCTCTATCTTATTTGCGCCCTGCTCATGTTTCTCTTCCGGATAAGTACAAGCTGGGTAACAAGACGAGGATGATGCGAAGACTTGTTGAAAGAGGTGTTGTTCTCGGCGCTTGGTTTTGTGTTGTGCTGGTTTTAGGAGCAGTTGCTGTCTTTGTCGGCTACCTTCTGCAACGGGGGGGATCCAGTCTGTCCTTACAGCTGATCTTTGGTGATGTGCGGCCATGGGATGCGCTCCTCTTAAAGCGCCAGGTTTTTGACGGTCTCTTTCCGGCGATGGCCGGTACTTTTTTCTTGGTATTGGGATCCATGTGTTTGGCCATACCCCTTGGCGTTGCAGGTGGGATCTACCTGGCGGAGTATTGTCATGGCACAGTGCTTAAATCCATTTTTAATCTTACCTTTGATATCTTAGCGGGAATTCCTTCTGTGGTGATCGGTCTTGCCGGTTTTGTGATGACGATTATTTTAAACCGTTACTTTCATGGAAGAATAGCGCCTTGTCTTTTAATTTCTTGTTGTTCTCTTGCTTTGCTCGTGGTGCCGTATCTAATAAGAACCACCCAGACCGCCTTGGAGAGCGTTGAGCCCCTTATCAGAAAGACAGCGCCTGCCCTGGGGGCTTCCAGGCTACAAAATGTTCGATTGGTGTTGTTGCCAAACGCGCTTTCTGATATTTCCTCCGGCGTTATTTTGGCAACGGGTCGTTGTATAGAAGATACTGCGGTCATTATGTTGACCGGTGTTGTTGCCACAGCCGGTGTCCCGCACTCTCTTTGGGGACAATATGAGGCACTGCCCTTTTATATCTATTATATCTCATCGCAATATACCAATGCGGATGAGTTGGCCAGTGGCTTTGGCGCAGCCATTATCCTCTTGATCTTCTGCACAGGGCTGCTATTTTTTTCCCTGTGGATGCAGAGGCGATTAGCCGCATTTTTACTTTATCGATAATCATTGTGGACACAGTAACAAAAATCAAGACAGAGACACTTTGCTTTTATTATCAGAAACAGCAAGTGTTATATGATATTTCCCTTGAGCTTCCCGGAAATAAAATTACGGCAATTACCGGGCCGTCTGGCTCGGGGAAATCGACTTTTCTGACAACGCTGAATAGGTTGTGGGAAGAAGCTCCGGGATGCAATGTCAGCGGAAAGGTGTTACTTTGGCTGGATGGCCGGATGGTGGATGTTCACGACCCCGCATTTTCCGTACTGCGTCTGCGTCGTAAAGTTGGAATGGTGTTTCAGCAACCCAATCCACTACCCATGTCCATTGCTAAAAATGTGGCTTTTCCTCTCTATTTATCGCATATCCGTAATACATCCTATGTTGAGGAGAAGGTGGAATCTGCGTTGCAACTGGTTGGACTCTGGGATGAGGTGAAGGACAGGCTTGATGAAGACGGTCGTCTTCTTTCGGGTGGGCAGCAGCAGCGCCTCTGTTTGGCAAGGGCGCTTGTCCTTGATCCCGAAGTTCTTTTACTCGATGAACCGACTTCGTCTCTTGATCCCGATGCCAGCGCTGCAATAGAAACGTTGCTATGTTCGCTTAAATCCACTTGTACGCTGGTAATGGTTAGCCATTATCAGGATCAGATACAACGTATTGCGGATCTGCATGTGCAGATATGCAATGGTCGTTGTGTTCATGCTGGTTGAAGGTTTTGGTATTTTAAGAAGAGGAATTATGAAAACGATTGGTCTTATTGGCGGGATGAGTTGGGAGTCGACAGCCCTGTACTACACACTATTGAACCAGGCGATCCGTGAGCGTTGTGGTGCGTTGCATTCTGCAAAAATAGTACTCCACAGTGTTGATTTTCAAGGGATTGAATCCATGCAGCGGGAAAATCGCTGGCAGGAGGCAGGAGAGCAACTGGCTGCCATTGGCGCGAGTTTGGAGAGGGGGGGTGCTGATGCTATCCTGTTGTGTACCAATACCATGCATAAGGTGGCAGAGCAGATAGAAGGGGCAATTAGCGTTCCCTTTATCCACCTGGCAGACGCCACTGCCCATACCATTGGAAGCAGGAAGGAATCGCGGGTGGGGCTGCTCGGCACCTCATTTACCATGGAAGAAGCATTTTATCGTAAGCGTTTGCAGCAGCACGGTATTGAAGTCCTTATTCCTGATGCTGCCTTACGGGAGCAGATAAATAGAATTATCTTCGATGAACTGTGTTGTGGCCAGATAAAAGATTCCTCAAGGGATATCTATTTAGATGCCATTGCCCAATTTGCGAAACAGTCCGCCCAGTCGGTTATTCTTGGCTGTACGGAAATTGGGATGCTGGTACAGGAAGAACAGAGTTCACTACCGCTTGTGGATACCACCGTTGTCCATGTAAATGCCGCTGTGGAGTTTATGCTGGCGGACTAAAGAGAAGCAAATATAAAGGCTGTATTGTGAATGTGGTTCTTTAAAAGTACATTGACATTTGTGCTGCCGTTGCTGTATGCTTGTTAATGTACATGTACTTTTGGAGGTGCTATGGAGCTAACAGCAAAACAGCAGCGTTTTTTTCGTTATATGGAGCAACAAGTAACCGAGAACGGTTGTGCTCCCAGTCTGCGCGAGGCTGCGGAAGAGTTTGGGATAAGTCGCAATGCGGTGGCCCAGTTGATTGGCCAGCTTGAGAAAAAGCGAGTGATTAAGCGGGAGGGACGTTATAGTCGCTCAGTTCGTATTTTGCCCCGGCAGACAAGGCAGAAACGACCGCAACGAGGCCGAATACGGGAACTACCGGTGGTGGGACAAATCACCGCCGGAGTTCCCATGTATGCACAGCAGGAGTGGGATGGTTCGATCCTGGTGGATGGAACGTTGTTCTCCGGAAATAACCTGTTTTGTTTGCGTATCCGGGGGAAATCTATGGAGGAATGCGGTATTCTGGATGGTGATCTGGTTATCTGCGAGCCCAGGCAATATGCGGAAGATGGCGAGATCGTAGCCGTGCTTATTGCAGGCGAAGAGGCCACGGTGAAACGGTTTTTTGTGGGGGAGGACTATGTGGAGTTACGTCCCGAAAACAAAGCGTTTTCTCCCGTTCGCTATCCTTTTTCTGAAATTATGGTGCAGGGAAAGGTGGTGGGTGTTTTACGAGATCAGTTACGTCATGATGGCTGACTGTCTCTGTCCGGTACTTGTTGGTACCAGTGGCTATTCATATACGGAGTGGGTGGATGGGGGCTTCTATCCCCCAAAAACCAGGACCCCGGAGATGCTTGCACTCTACGCCGACGTATTTCCGGTGGTGGAGCTGAACTACACCTGGTACCAGATGGTGCGGGCGGAAGCCATTAGCCGGATGATTTCCCGGGCACCCAAAGATTTTCTCTTTGCTGCAAAACTGACCCGGACCCTCACCCATGAACGGGAGCGTGATTGGAAGGAGGAGTTGCAACGCTACCGAGAGGGGATTGCGCCCCTGCAAAAACAGTTGCTTGCCATTCTTATTCAGTTGCCGCCGGAATTCACCTGGTGTGTGCAAAACCGCTACTACCTTGCCTGGTTGTTGGATAGTTTACATGATTTTCCAGTGGCGGTGGAGTTTCGGCACATCTCCTGGGCCAGGGATTCTGTCTTTAAAGAGCTTGAAGAGCGGCGAGTAACACTGGTTACGGTGGATGTTCCCGAAGGCTTACCTAAACTCTTCCCTTGTGTCGATATCCTTACCAACCCGGACCTCTTCTTTGTGCGTTTTCATGGTCGCAATCTCCAGGGATGGCGTTCCGGAAATATGCAGCAGAAATTTGATTATTCCTATTCCAGGGATGAACTGACAACGTGGAATGCAACCTATTTGCAGGGTATGCGCGCGCGGGCTGCCAAAGGAGTCGTCTTTTTCAATAATCATGTGCGGGGGCAGGCCCCTGAAAACGCAAGGTTGTTACAATCATTGCTCCACTGATTATGCGGGATAGGGCCATCATTCATCTCAATGTCACAGATTTTGCCGTGGCCGTGGAACGGGTCTGTGACCGAAGTCTTGCCACCGTGCCGTTGATTGTTGCAAACACGCAGGCGGCCCGCTCCATCGTTTATGATATGAGTGAAGAGGCGTATCAGGATGGGGTGAAAAAAGGAATCCCTCTGGTCCTTGCCAAACGATACTGTCCCGCCGCACGGATACTTAGCCCCAGAATTGCGGTGTATAGAAGGGCCATGAAAGCCCTTGTTCGGGAGGTTGTGGATTATACACCTCTGGTGGAGCAGGGAGAGGAAGATGGTCATCTGTTTATGGATGTTACCGGTACCCATCGCTTACATGGGCCTCCTCCGGATATTGCCTGGCGACTGCGTAAACGGGTGCTACGTAGTCTCAGTCTTGATCCGACCTGGAGCCTTGGCACCAATAAACTGGTAACCAAGGTTGCCTCCCGGGTGGTTCGGCCCATTGGGGAGTTGATCGTTGCCCCGGGAGAGGAGGCCGATTTTGTACAATCCCAGCCGATTTCATTGTTGCCGGGGGTTCTGGCGGGAGAGTACAAGCAGCTCGTGGATTTTAACCTGTCCACCATAGGAGATCTTGCCCGTTTGAATCGGCAGCAGTTGCTGGTGATATTTCAAAAACGAGCTGACTATTTCTACGACGTAAGCCGTGGTCGTGATGGTGCCCCCGTATTACCCGGTGGAAGCAATCAGCATATTTGGCGGGAACATATATTTGCTGATGATACCCAGGATTCACAGGAGCTGAAAAGGGTTCTTATGGGCTTTGTCCATGAAATCGGGCGTGAGCTGCGGAAGAGAAAAATCGTTACAAAACGAGTTGTTGTATCACTTACCTACAGTGATGGCCGAACAATGAGTCGTCAGGCGGTGGAGAAGCGGGGGACGCAAAGTGATTTTTCCCTCCGCTTTCTGAGTCTTGCTGCCCTCGAGCGGGCGTGGCAACGTCGAATTCGTGTCCGTTGCTGTACGATGCGTTGTGATCGGTTGTTTCCCCAGTCTCCTCAGCGCTCACTTTTTGTTATGACTTCTGCGCGTGAGCAGCGCCAAGAGAAGCTGTTGCATGCCATGGACAGTGTTGCCAAGCGTTTTGGGCATGGTAGTGTGGGCTTTGCTTCTTCCCTGTAAAGAGTCGCTCTAACTTATGTTCCTTTCCTGCGTTCGTTCCTACTTTTCCTTTATGCGAGGTTGCAGTTCTCCTGATCTATTGTGTGCTCGGGCAAAGGCGCTTGGCTATGACAGCGTTGCCCTTACCGATTACAACTCTCTGGTTGGGCTGTGGAGTTTTTTGCGGGCCTGCGATACGTACGGTTTGCGCCCTGTTATTGGTGCAGAAATAAGTGATGGTGGCGGCCAAGAGAGTGTATTTATGCTGGCCCGTGATGATGGGGGGTATCGCAACCTGTGCAAGGTGATCAGTGCACGAAAAAAAGATCGCTTTTTTGATCTTACAAGCCTTGCCCAGATGGAGGGTAAGGGACTTGTAATTCTTTCTTCCTCCCTCGTCCTTCTGGAAGCCTTTAAAAAAAGTTCGGCAAAGCTTGTTGTCAATCTGGGGAACAGACCCACCGAGCAGGGAAGAACGTTACGAAATTGGGCCTTAGAAAATCAGCTTCCAGCGGTGATGACCAGTTCTGCGGTGATGGCCACCGCAGAAGAGCAAGATCTCTATGCATTGCTGCGGGCAATAGGTTCCAACGATCGTTTTGTGCGCAATGGCCGGAAGAAGGACCATGCCTGCTGGATAGAATCCTGGCAGAGCTATAAAGAGCGTTTTGCTGTATGGCCGGAGGTTCTGCCCGCAACGGAGTCTCTTGCCGGGATATGTTTGTTTAACGGCCCTGATTTTGGCCTGGTGATGCCTCCCTGGGATAGTGCCACGTATTCTGCGAAAACTTTTTTGCGTAAAAAGGCCTACGCAGGAGCCCGTATACGTTACGGAGATGATCTCTCTGAAGCGGTGGTTGAGCGTCTGGAACATGAATTAGGCATTATTGATACAATGGGCTTTTCATCCTATTTTTTAGTGGTCCATACTATCGTGGAGGAACATTTTAAAAAGAGGCTAAAGAGTGTTCCAAGAATTTGTGGACGAGGATCCGGTGCCGCTTCTCTTGTTGCCTATTGCCTTGAAATTACAAATGTATGCCCATTGAAACACAATCTCTATTTCGAGCGTTTTCTTAACCCGGGGCGTTCAGATGCGCCTGATATCGATATCGATTTTGCCTGGGATGAACGGGATCTTATTCTTGAGCGTGTATTGCACGGATACGCAGGACATGCGGCAATGGTGGCCACTATTATTCGGTTCCAACCAAGGATGGCTTTACGGGAAACGGCTAAGGCCTTTGGTATTCCGGCGGGTGAGATTGCATCGTATAGCAGGATGCTTAGGAAAAAAGATATTTCTTCCAGCGTATTGCAATCACCATGGCCGGAAATTCTCCATCTGGCAGGTCAACTGGTCACTATTCCTCGGCATCTTTCTGTGCATCCGGGTGGGGTGGTGATTACCCCGCAGCCACTGGACTGCTACGTCCCTGTGGAGCTTGCCGCCAAGGGAGTGCCTGTTATCCAGTGGGATAAAGACGATGCGGAAGAGGCGGGGCTGGTGAAAATTGATCTGCTTGGCAATAGAAGTCTTGGGGTTATTCGAGATTGTATCAATGCAATTCCTTCGCGTAAGAAAAATTTTGATGAACAATATTGGCAACCGGAGGATGATCCTGCCACAAAGCGAGCAGTTGCCACCGGAAAAACCATGGGCTGTTTTTATATAGAGAGTCCAGCCATGCGGCTTTTACAGCAAAAGGCGGGGAGTGGTGAGTTTGCTGAACTTGTCTTGCAGTCTTCTATTATTCGTCCGGCTGCCAACGTTTTTGTCCGTGAATATGTACGCCGCCTGCATGGCGCCAAATGGGAGCATCTCCATCCGGCCTTAAGTGATGTACTTGGTGAAACCTATGGACTGATGGTGTATCAGGAGGATGTGTCACGGGTGGCGGTGGCGGTGGCAGGCTTTAGCCATGCCCAGGCCGATGGGTTGCGCAAGGTCTTGTCTAAAAAGGATAAGGTGTTACGACTCAAAGATTATCGAAAACGCTTTGATGCGGGATGCCAAGCCAACAGGGTGCCGGCAGAGACCCGTGAAAAACTGTGGCAGATGATGATGAGTTTTGATGGATATTCCTTTTGCAAGGCCCACTCTGCCTCCTATGCCCGGGTGTCGTATCAGGCTGCCTTTCTAAAAACACACTATCCAGCGGAGTTTATGGCCGCGGTTATTTCCAATCGAGGAGGCTATTATCCTACATTTGCTTACGTTTCAGAGGCAAAGCGTCTTGGGCTGTGTATTCTGCCGCCATGTGTCAACAGGAGTATGATACGCTGGCAGGGAAGGGGCAGGGAAATACGGGTGGGACTTATTGCTATCCGTGATCTGTCCCATGAGTCCATGCAAGGTATTATTCAGAAGAGAAAAGAGAAAGCGTATAGCTCCAGTGTGGATTTTTGGCAGCGGGTTCCACTGCAAAAGGATGAAAACAGGGCGCTTATCCAATCGGGAGCATTGGATGCTTTTGCAACAGATCATAATAGAAGTAGATTGTTTTGGGATTTTGCCCAGTTTCAAAATTTGAGTAAGCTTTGGAAAAGGAGTTCCTTGTTTGGGATTCGCTTACCTTCCGCCCCAGAACTTCCGGATATACCGGCCCATAAACGTTTGCAGGACGAGTATAGGGCCTTGGGCTTTCTTTGTGGACAGCATCCCCTGTTGCTGCATGGAGAAAAGTTGCGAGGACGGGTGAAGGGAGTGGAACTTGCGGCCAAACGGGGAAGACGGGTGGCATTTGCCGGTTGGCTGATCAGTGGGAAACTGGTTTCTACCGCAACCGGTGAAGTGATGGAATTTCTCTGTTTTGAAGATGAGACAGCGCTGGTGGAAACAGTATTTTTCCCCAAGGTCTATCGACGGTACGCCCAGTCTCTGGTAACAGACCGGGCCTATATGTTGTGGGGGCTGGTGGAAGAGGAATTTGGGGCCATAAGCCTTACGGTGGAGAAGCTTAAGCCTTTATAATATTTTGAAAGATTATAATTCGGCGACAAGTTGGGTATTGTTCCGGGGAGTTTGTTGTGTTTTGCTGAGCATGACCTTTTTCTCAAAACCATATTCCACCAACCGTTTGATATCGGACCACATGGTTTCACTACCCATGATGGCCACGATAATGGCATCTTCTCCCCGCTTAAATTTTCCCACATAGGTTTGCCGGGCTGCATTGGTGTAGCCGGTTTTCCCGCCAAGGGTTCCATCCACCTGCCATAATGCCTTGTTGTGGTTTCTAAGGAGCTTTCCTTCTGTGGTCCTGGTTTTTACCTGCTTCATACGTTTTGAAAAATCGGGATCCCGCATGGCATAGCGAAAAATGGTGGCAAGATCCCGGGCCGTTGTCTTTTGCCCTTTGGCCGTAAGTCCGCTGGCGGTTTTACAAACGGTATTTTTTGCCCCCCACAAAGAGGCGCGCAATGTCATCATTTGGGCAAACTTTGTCTCACTGCCGGCAATTTTTTCGGCAATGGCTACGCTTGCATCATTGGCAGAGGCCAACAGTACCGCATTGATCAGATCACTGGCCTTATACTGTTTCTTTTGATCCAGATATACCTTGGAACGTGGTTGTCTTGCTGCCTTTTTGCTCACCGGTACTTTCTCGTTTTCCCCCAGCGACTTTAAGGCAATCATACCGGTAATCACCTTGATGGTGGAAGCAGGTTGTCTGGGAGTATCGGGGTTTCTTGCGTATAAAGTTGCTCCCGATTCTGCGTCAATGATAATTGCACAGCGAGAGGAAATTTTCTTTCCCAGCCCTCTCGTAATTTTGGCACTTACCAAAGGGGCGATCCGCTTTTTTACAGAATCAATGCTCAGTGCCTGGCCCAGTACCGGAAAGGATTGGCTGCCAGGGGTCACATCTGCTTTACCAGACGCTACGGATACGCTGGCAGGAGGAGGTGTCGTAACGGTTTGTCTCTCTGCTTCCCATTTTGCTCCATCTGTAAAAACCGGTACCGCCGCAAAGACGGAAGCCGACAAAAGCGAAAAGCAAAGAGCTGCAAAGAAGAGCAGAACGCAGGGTTTATGTCCGGAAAAATGCATAAAAAAATATAAAATTCTGCGGTTTTAAAGGGCTGTGTGACATTTTCGTATGTTTCTCTTTTGTATAAGCAGATCCCTGACATGTCAAGGTAAAACTCTGGAGTTTGCTGCAAAACAACGCTTTTTCATCGTTTTTTTCCCATGTCCAGCCTGCACTTGCCGATTCTTAATTGACCAAAAAACGACTTTTATGTAAGATGGCCCATCTTATTTTCGTAGAATTCCTGATTATACCACCAGGGCATAGGTTTCGTTTGAGCAAGACTTACTGCTCAACTCAGTTTTAATTTGTTTATTATATGGAGTGCTTCATGTCGGATGATGTGCGGATGACTTTAAATTATACGCTTGATAGAAGTATTGAGAAATATACCGACTTGCCTGCCATTTGTATGGCCACTGAGACGCCTTTAACATACGGCGAATTTGGTGAATGCATCTTTGCCATTGCTGCCCGTCTCCAGGCGGATGGGGTAAAAAAAGGGGACCATATTGCCCTGCTCGGTGAAAATTCGCCCAATTGGGGAACGGCTTATCTTGCCATTGTTCGGCTGGGTGCTGTGGCGGTCCCCATTCTTCCCGATCTTCCCGAAGCGGATGTGCATCATATCCTCAATGAAATGGCTGTACCTGTTCTTTTTGTCACTTCCAGGCAAATAGAAAAAATTTACGAATTGAATCAAAAAGAACTGAAACAAATTATCACCCTTGATGATAGCGCGGCCTCACAGGACGTTCTGGAAGTAACGCATTTTTCCACCTATTTGGAAGAGTCTAAGGCAGTCTATGAGAAAGTTACAAGCGAAGGAGAACTTAGCTTTGCAGAAGTACAGGAAGAGGATACCGCGTCCATTTTGTACACTTCCGGTACCTCGGGGTATTCCAAAGCTGTGATGCTTAGCCATAAAAACCTGACGGCAAATGCTTATTCCGCCGCAACAATGATCAATCATATTGAACCGCAAACGGTATTTTTGTCCGTTTTACCCATGTCCCATACCTATGAGTTTACCCTTGGCTTTATCTGCCCCCTTATTAAGGGCTGTAAGATTGCCTATGCCGGAAAGACTCCTACTCCTGCTATTTTACAGAGATTATGTGCCCATGAGAAACCGGGTGTTATGTTTGCGGTACCGCTTATAATGGAGAAAATTTATAAAAAGCGGGTGTTGCCCCAGATCGAGAAGAGCTTTATCCTTTCCACTATTTGCCGCTTTTCTTTTGGACGCAGATTCGTGTATAAAAAGATTGGGGCTAAATTGGTTGAATTTTTTGGCGGCAAATTGATCTTGATGGGGATTGGTGGAGCGGCACTCAATCCCGATGTGGAGAATTTCTTGCGAGAGGCTGAATTCCCGTACCTTGTTGGTTATGGACTGACGGAATCTGCCCCATTGCTTGCTGGCGGTCCCCCCGATGATTCGACCATTGCCATCGGTTCCAGTGGCAAACCTTTCCCCGGGGTACAGGTGAAAATCGTTGGTCCTGATCCTGATACCGGTATCGGGGAAATTTACGGCTGTGGCCCTAATATTATGAAGGGCTATTATGAGGATGAACAATCCAGCGCAGAGGTGCTCACCGAAGATGGCTGGCTCGCAACGGGTGATTTGGGCTATATTGATGATTTTGGGAACCTCCATATTCGGGGACGCTCAAAAAATGTCATTGTTATGGCCAACGGGGAAAATGTGTACCCAGAGCCCATTGAACATAAATTAAATGCGTATAACTGGGTGGTTGAATCCCTGGTGTTAGAAAATAATGGGAAACTGGAAGCTTGGGTCTATCCGGACTATGAATATATAGACGAGAAAACCGCAGGGCAGTCGCAGAATGAAAGAAGGGAATGTATCAACAATTACCGGGAAATCATGCGAAAAGAGGTGAATAAACAGCTTTCTACGGCCTCAAGGTTATCTAGAATTGTTGAGCGACGGGAGCCTTTTATTAAGACAGCAACCCATAAAATTAAGCGTTACTTGTATAATGGTACGGATTGAGTTGCGGGAGTTTTAGAGGAGTAATAAACGTTGTTGATACGGTAAAGCAACATTACAAAGAGAGGAAGAACAATGAAGAAAAAGATTTCACTACTGGCCCTAAGTTCCATCCTGATAGCTGGTTCTGCGCTGGCATCGGGATATCGTATCCCTGAGCAGTCGGTTGATTCCACGGCAAAAGCTGGAGCAACCATTGCGTCTGCAGATGGGGCTGATGCAAGTTACTATAACCCGGCAAACATGTCTTGGGGAGAGGATGGCTATCAATTTGAAATGGATGCTGTTTTTATCCGCCTGCCATCCATAACCTATGAAGATAACCGTAGCCCACAGATGAACGGTTATTCCACGGAAGAAAACTTTTTAATTCCTACCTTTTTCTTGGTATCACCTGATTTTAACAACTTTCGTTTTGGTTTGTCTCTTACGGCACCCTATGGTCTTGCCAAACGGTGGAAACAGGCCTTTCCACGGTCCACCGCTGAGGAGTATAGCCTGAATGTCTTTGATATGAATCCAACACTTTCCTATAAAATCAACGATATGTTTTCTGTGGCTGGTGGTGTACGTTTTCTTTACAGTACTGCTAAGGTGAGTAGCCATGCGGCTGTGATGAATGTGGGAACCCTTTCCCGTGAGATGGAAGGAGATGCCTATGGCTTTGGCTATAATCTTGCGGTGTCTTGTGTCCCTACTAAGGATTTAAATATTTCAGTTACCTATCGCTCGAATGTGGATCTTGACCTTGAGGGTGATGTGGATATGAGCACAACCATGGGCGGGGCATATGCAATGGAGACGGATGGAGAGGTCACCATACCGGCACCCGCTGTGCTTTCTGTTTCACTTGCCTATACCTTCGGTCCTGCAACCGTTGATCTCACTTGGGATAGAACCTTCTGGTCTGAGTATGAAGAGATTGCCTTTGAATACGATTCTCCTATTATGCATCCGGTGCTGAACCAATATTTTACTCCCGCTGTTGCGAAGAACTGGGATGATTCCAGTGCCTATCGCATCGGAATTGATTACAGGTTGGATAACGATGTGACGCTTATGGCTGGTTTTGCCTACGATGAAACTCCTGTGCCAACGGATACCCTTGGCTTTGAGTTACCAGACAGCGATGCCTTCCTCTATTCCGTTGGTTTTAAATATAAAGCAACGGAGTCGGTTGAGCTTGGTTTTGCCTATCTCTATGATTATAAGAAAAGTTTGAAGGTTGTTAATGGTTCCGCAGCTTCTGGAATTAACGGTGAGTTTACCGATGTTTCAGCACATCTCATTACCATGGGGTTAAGCTACGACTTTTAAGACCTACTATCCTTACAGTTTTACTTAAAAAAGCCCCGCACAAAAAAAATGTGCGGGGCTTTTTTTGTTTATACCAAGAGGTTATTTGCAAAGACAATAATTGGATGAATCATTTTGGAGAGGATACCACTCGCAGCAAGAAGGAGGACAATTACAAAACCGTATCTTTCAATGGATGCATATGCCTGGGCTTGTTTCGCGGGGAGTAAGCCCATCAAAATTTTACTTCCGTCCAGTGGCGGGATGGGAAGGAAGTTGAAGACACAAAGTACTATATTTATCCAGACGGAGGCTTCCAGCATTCCGGCAAAGGGACCGAGGGTATAAAGGATTAAATGAGAGTGCGTTGCATTGATTACAACCATTACAATTTTTAAGAGTATTGCACTGAGTATTGCCAGAAAAAGATTCACTGCAGGTCCTGCAAGGGCAACCCAGAGCATATCTTTTCTTGGATCTTTAAAGTATCTCGGGTTGACGGGGACAGGTTTGGCCCATCCCAAATGAATAATAAAAAAAGCTATGGTGCCAATGGGGTCGAGGTGCTTGAGTGGGTTTAGGCTCAGGCGTCCCAGATTTTTGGCCGTTGGATCACCAAATCTATAGGCGGTATACCCGTGGGCAAATTCATGGACAGTAAGCGCCAGCAGTATTGGTGGCGCGAGGATGGTAAATTGTAAAATAAAAGTAGTGATCATGTTGTTGACTCATTGTTAACAAATACGATGTTGAGTCAACAACAGTAAGCATTGAATCAGTGGACGCAAGGCAAGGTTTTACGAGACACCCTTTTCTTTTAGAAACGGAACATATTTGGTGTCAGTCCCTTGGATATGTTTGATTAACCAGTCTTTGAGAAAATCTAAAAGATCAATGGATATATCCTTGTCGCCACTGTTAAATTGCTTTTGGAAATCCATGACCTGAGCAACCAATTTTTTATGTATCTTTTTATGGGCTTCTCTTTCCTTATAGCCGTGTTTGTCAAACAAATCCTCTTCGAACCCAAAATGGGTTTCGGTATACTGGATAAGTTTAGCAAGTGCTCCGGAAACAGCCTGTTTGCCATTGCCTGAGTTCATCTCGTAAAAGAGCTTATTGATTAAATCGATCAATCTTTTATGCTGTTCATCGATGGAGTTGAGTCCCACCGAGAGACCCTGATTCCAACGCATGATAGGGCGGTTTGTGTCCCGTGATGTGGATTGTCCTTTTACTTGGTCACCTAGATCAAATCGTCCTGTTTCCCGGTTGATGGTGGCAGCTATTTGATTGAGCTCTTCAGCGTTTTCCTGCAGACGAAGACTTCCCTGTTTGGCCTCCTGGGAAACTTGGCTCACTTCAGTTATATCTTTGGCGATTTCCCCTGCTACCATGGATGCCTGGGAGACATTTTCATTTACTTCACTGATTCCATTGGCTGTATTGTTTACATTGTCAGAAATATCGCTTGCTGTGGCGGACTGCTCTTCAATGGCAGAAGCAATGGTTGAGACGATTTCATTTACACTTTCAATAACACTGTTAATCTTAGAAATGTCGGTGACGGTTTCATCGGTTGATGATTGAATAGATTCAATTTTGTTTTTAATTTCGCTGGTTGCTTCCGAAGTTTGCTTCGCAAGTTCTTTTATTTCATTGGCAACGACGGCAAACCCTTTGCCGGCTTCTCCTGCTCGCGCTGCTTCAATGGTGGCATTGAGTGCCAAAAGATTTGTTTGCTCAGAGATCTCGGTGATCACTTCGGTGACCTTTGATATTTCAAGGGCCGCCTTACCCAACAGATTAACTTTCTGGGTGGAACTTTTTGCATATCCCACCGCTTCGGTGGTCATATTACTGGCATCGGTGGTGTTGCCTGCTATCTCCTGAATAGCCTTTGACATCTCTTCCATGGCAGTGGCCATAACTGTTACATTTTGGGCTGCCTGTTCACTGGCCGCTGTTACGGTGGCCATATTGGCACTCATCTCCTCTGTTGCGGCAGCAACGGTATCAGCCTTTGCAGAAGATTGCTCAGCCCCCCTTGCCATATCTTCTGCAGAAAGGGCTAGTTCCGTGGACGTACCGGCAAGAGTCCGTCCTTCCATAACAATGTTTGCAATCAGGCTACGCAGTCTGCTTGTCATTTCGTTCAAAGAGGCCTGCAGGCTTCCCACAGGGGCACTGTTTTTCCCGCGATCTTTGAGGTTTCCATCTGCTATTTCACTTGCAAGTTCAACCATTTGTGCAGGCTCTCCGCCTAATAGCTTGAGGATGGAGCGCGCATTTGCAAGCAATATAAAGAAGACCAGAAAAAAACCTACAATGGCCCCAAGAGCTGAATAATTTCTTGATTTATCACTTAATTTTTTGCTGGAATCGGTGATCTTGGCGAGGGTAGAGTTGCTGTTATCGCTCACCGCTTCTCTTACCTGGCTGACGACTGTATGTAAGTCGTCAATAATGATTTTAGCTTCTTGATCAACTATTGTAGCCGTCTGTTTCCCGTTGTTTTCAACTAAAAGGTCAAATTCATGACGCATCTCCGCAGCATGTTCACGTGCCTTGGTCATATCAATGGCAGCAGTGACACTGCCAATCACGCTCCCTTCCGATTTGATATCCTGACTTATGGTGAGTATGTCGGGATCGTTGCCAGCCGCCTCAATTATTTTGTTTATGTCGGGGCGGCCTTTGGGGAGCAGGCTTTTGAGTTTTTCATTTTTTCTATTGAGAAAACGGGTAAGTGGTTTTTTGTTTTTGTCGAGATAAAAAATAAACGTAAGGTCAGGGTTTTGATGGGCATTTCTGACGTAGGTGTTTAACTGTGCAAAGTTTTTAGTAAGAACAGCGTCTCCTGCCACCAGGGCCATAAGTTGAACCAGATCGTTGCCGCTCTGTTTTCGCACAGTGTTCATTTTATCTTGTACCACATCTGCCGTTTTGGCAAGGGCCGTAGCGGAACTTTTTGAAAGGGAAGAGGACACCTTATCCCGCATACTTTTAAGCTTTTTATCTAGTTCTTCTGATAGACCCAACATGTCATTGTCAATGGTATTGTTGGTTTCATCGAAGGACTCTTTTACTTGCAGGTTTAAGCTTTTGTTACTTGCATTCTGCATAACAGCGGAAAAAATAATGCCACCGCCAATGATAAACACCAGGGCTAATGTAGTGGGGGCAATGAGTTGGAAACGAAAGTTTCTCTGGAAGAATGATTGTAACATGGTATGTTCCTAATATTGTAAATATGTTTCCTTGTCAGCGGCTTACGGGTAATTTTCATGCTATTGTAAGAAAATTTCTGATAAGCCACCTTGCCGACTCTGCGTTTGTCGCCGATGTTAATAACTGAAGTCCTGTAATTAGCTTCTCAAACGGGTATAAGAAAGTCAAGGTATCACAGAAAAAATGTACGATCTCTTTTTCTATTATTTGAAAAAAATGTGGCACTTGCATGGTTGGTAATTTGTAACACACTGGAAAGGTGCGCTTACGATCGCTGGTAACAATGTCCCTATTATTGGGTGATTTTTCTTTGAATAGGCATTGTTTTTCTTCGGTTTAGGATGATACACTTGAAAAGGAGGAGGAAGGAAAAATTATTCTATATGGATGCGCTATAAAGGAAGGCAATAAATGGCAGAAGATTTACGCAAGTATCCCCGTAGCCCTTCAAATGGTCATTTGCGCATTTGGACTACATCAAATGTACCCTATACGGTTTCACTACGTAACATAAGTTTAGGTGGTGCCTATGTGCGAACGATCAATTTACCAAGAAGAGATGAGCGGGTTTGGTTTGAAATTTTAGATGAATATGGTCTGTGCCTCTCATCGGGACAGGGGCAAGTCGTGTGGGTTGCAACGGCGGAACACGCCATGGGGATGGGATTTGGTATTCAGTTTGATGAGGAGTTGGATCAAGCAATGCTTGATTTTTTACGTGTTTCTCAGGAGGATGATTTTTTTTGAGGGAATTTTTTTTGGATATATGCGATGGCCTCTTGGCGTGTGGAAATGGTTTCGTCCAGTTGGGCATCCCTTATGGTTAGAAGCATTTTGCTGAATTTTTTCCCTGGAGTATAACCGAGTTGTATAAGATCTTCGCCGGTGAGTAATGGTGTAACCCCACGCATTGTTGTAACGTAAAGGGAAACGGATTTGTGGATGCTCTTGTTGGGAGCAATGGCCATCAGATACAACAGTGCGTCGTTGGAGAATGTGCCCAGTACCTTGTCTATTTCGCTGTTTCGTTGAGGCAGTGATTGCTGCCATAGATTGGCGAGTTTTTCAACCTCTGTTTTTTGTTGGAGCAGCGCGTCACACTCCTTTTGCAATAGTTGAAAACGTGTGCAAAAATTTTGTAATTGCATGGGCTTTGAACGATTCATGATGCCCAGAAGGTAAATGCGCCATGGGGTGATACTATTATTCTCTTCGAGGTAGAGCAGGCGAAACCAAGAGATTGCTCTTCGAATCTGGGTAAGAATATGTCTGAAATGTCTATCAATTTTTAAATTTGGTCTCAGGTCTGGCCATAGAAACTGGAACAGGTCATATTCTTCCAGCCGCTGAATGGCGGGGATTGGAGTCTCTTCTGCGAAAATCAGCTGCAATTCCTGGAAGAGGCGAAAGGGGCTCCCTTTGGCAAAGAGATCAATTTTTACCGCGTTGCGAATCAGATGGTCGGTGTGGCTATCAATGCTAAAGTTGAGTCGTTTCTCAAAACGAATGGCGCGTAGAACTCTGCTTGGATCCTCAACAAAGCTTAAGTTATGCAATACCTTTATCAGTTTATTTTTTAGATCATTTTGGCAGTTAAAAAAGTCTAGAATGGTGCCAAAATGGGTTGGGTTGAGTTCAAGAGCCATGGCGTTAATGGAAAAATCACGGCGGTAGAGATCTAATTTAATAGAGGAAAGTTCGACAGTGGGGAGTGCTGCAGGATAGTCATAATACTCAAGACGAGCTGTTGCTATATCAATTTTAAGTCCATTTGGTAGCGTAAGATTAGCAGTTATAAAACGATCATGGGTGCGAACCCTGGCCTTGAGAGGAGTGGCAAGTTTTTTGGCAAATGCAATGCCATCTCCTTCAACCACAATATCAAGATCCAGGTTTTTTTGGCGTAACAAGAGGTCACGAACAAATCCCCCAACGCAGTATGCCTTGCATCCTGTTTCTTCTGCCACTTCACCAATGGTGCGCAGCAGAAGGAGGAGTTCTTTGTCCAGGATTTCACTCATCAGTTGGAGAATATTACGTCTTTTCTTGCGTGACGGGTATTCCGCATTGTCGCTTCGTTCCCGGGGCATATGTCCTGGATCACCGGTCAGCCTGGACAATAGATCCGTGCGGGTGATAACTCCAACAAGTTCATTCTCATGGATTATGGGAATTAATCGTTGTCTATGTTCAATTATGAGCTCTTCGATTTCGGAAAGCGTTGCGCTTAACGGCAGGATTTCAATGTTGGTGGTCATATAATCGCTTACCGGAGCCGCCCCCAGGTGATGATGAATGGCTTTTTCGGTGGTCCTTCGTGCAATTGTACCAATAACCTTAGTTGCGTGGGTGTTTGGAGTTCCACTTGTAGCAAGCACCGGGAGAACCGTAATATTGTATCTGGTCAAAAGATCGTTGGCTTCCTGGATAGTGGTCGTAGGGGGAATGGAGATAACAGGGCTTGATAGCATTTCTTTGGCAATGGCCTGGGGGGAAACGTGACGATGCAGGCTACGAATAAGCTTTTCCTGAGCTTCAACCATACTCAAATTGCGAATGGTTGCAGATGCTGCATCGGCGTGCCCACCTCCATCAAAATCCCTTGCGATCATGCCGCTGTTTACTTCTGCAATTCGTGATCTGGCAATAAGATAGATCCTTCCTTCCATTGAAACCAGAGCGAAGAGGCAGTTGAAATTCTCAAGCACCATGACCCGCCCGACAATGATTGAAAAATCGTCTTCGTACTCCTGTAAAGTAAGACTGGCGACGATTATTTTAATACCAGAGATCATATAACTCTGGGTGTTTTGAGTAAGTTCATGGATTAATTCAATCTGCCTTGACGTAAGATCAAAGGAGAGAAACTGGGTAATAATGTCGAGTTTTGCCCCTTGCTCAAGTAGCCAGGCAACTGCTCGCAAATCTTCGGGGGTGGTGCTGAGGTAGGTTAAGGATCCGGTATCTTCATAGATGCCAAGTCCAAAAATAGTTGCCTCTTCTGCGGAGATTTTGATCTTTCTCTCTTGTAGCAACTGACAGAAAATGGTGGTGGTGGCACCGACTGTTTTGATATATTCGGTGTCCGCGTGCAGTGTGTCCGGCCGATCGGGATGGTGGTCATAAAGGTGCAGAAAGAGATGTGGATTATCAAGACATTGTACAAAATCACCGATTCGCTCTTTATTTCTTGTATCGACCACAATCAGCGTATCCACCGCCAAAAGATCAATATCTTTTTTTTTGCTAAAGCTGTATCTGTACTGGAGGGTTTCGGAAATAAATCGTCTGACATTCTTTTCCTGGGAGCCAGGGAATGCCATAATCGCGTCGGGATAGAGCTTTTTGGCAGCTATCATTGAGGCGAGGCTGTCAAAATCTGCGTTGAGGTGACATGTTATAAGCTTCATGGCTTATACTATCTCCCATCGGCGGAAAAGTGTCAATACAGATGATTGTTGAGGAAGATGTTTTGTTCTGTTTAATCAGGTGGATGGAATGTTCATCCTGCTTTGTGTTTATCCTCTTGGATGAAATTTTTGGTGAATGGATTTAAGGCGGCCTTCATCGACGTGGGTATAGATTTGGGTGGTGGTGATATCGGAGTGGCCAAGCATCATCTGTACGGAACGTAAGTCAGCTCCATGGGTTAACAGGTGGGTGGCAAAAGAGTGACGCAGGCTGTGGGGGGAGATGTTTTTAGTAATACCTGCTGCTTGTGCCGCCTCTTTAAGTATCTGCCAGAAGCGTAACCTGGTCATTGCCTTTCCATGATTGGTGACAAAAAGGGCGTTGCTTCTTTTTCCTTTCATTATTAAGGGCCTTGCGCTGTCGAGGTAATCGGTGAGGGCCTCTTGGGCTGGAATTCCAAAGGGGATGAGGCGCTCTTTATTCCCTTTTCCGGTTACCCGGATAAAACAGGATGAAAGATTGAGACCGGTAAGCGGAAGTTGTACCAGTTCAGATACGCGCATACCCGTTGAGTAGAGCAGTTGCAGCATGGTGTGGTTGCGCTGCGTGAGCGGGGTACGTAAAGATGGTGAGGTGAGCAATTTGTCCACCTCAACAAGAGACATTCCTTTGGGAAGGCTTTTACTGGCTTTTGGACTGCTGATACCTGCCATGGGGTTGCTGGCAAGAAGAGATTGTCTCTGCAGGTAATTGAAAAAACGTTTGAGCGCTGAAATTCTCCTTGCGTTGGTGCGGTGGGAGAGATGTTTTTTGTTACACTGTTTTAAAAATTGTTGGACCGTTTTCTCCTCAATCCCACTAAGATTTCTAATAGGTTGCAACAGGTTGATAAGAAATAGAAAAAAGAGGTCTATATCACTACCATAGGCCGCAACAGTGTTCTTGGCAAATCGCTTTTCAGTAATGAGATAATGGAGGAAAAGCTCTTTGGCGGCAGTAAATTCGCTTGGGAGGGACTTAGGTTTGATGGCGGACTCCCTGTAACAGAAAAAGAAAACACCCACCGTATGGTCAGGTTGAGCAGATTATCCGCCCACCCCAAAACCTGTATCTCAGCGGTAGTTTATGCTTTGATGGTACAAAAGAGCCCTATATCGGACGTTGATGCTTCAAATCGTGTATCTTTTACCAGTATCAACCACCTCTGATACGGTTGAACTTGCGGAGTTTACGGCGAGCTTCTGCCTGCTTGCGACGTTTTTTGACACTTGGTTTCTCGTAGCATTCACGACGTTTCAGCTCTCGCTTGATACCATCAATCTGCAGTTTCTTTTTTAGCTGCCTGATGGCATACTCAAGATCTCCACGAACTTCAACTTCTATCATTTGGGGCTCCGTTATAAAAAAAGAGTTAAATACTACCATATAGTCAGATGTGGCGCGCAAAAGAGCCATAAACCCAGCACATACTTTGCACAGACCAGCACATAAACACGCTTATATAAAAAATTGTAGGATTGGTGTCAATGAATTTTTCGGAAACTGTGGATGGTGGCGATGGTTTTATATGGACTATGGCAGGGGAAATATCTTTCCCGGATTCATAATGCCTTTGGGATCAAAAAGGTTCTTTATGTTTTGCATGGTTTCAATGGCGGTTGCGTCCAGTTCCATATTGATAAATTCGGCTTTGGAGATGCCTACTCCATGTTCTCCTGAGAGTGTTCCTTTTAAAGAAAGGACCTTTGTAAAGAGTTCTTTTTTGGCTGTTGTTACTTTTTTTGTTTCGGAGGAGGAACTGTCTCTACTCATGATGTTCACATGGATATTGCCATCTCCAGCATGGCCAAAAGTCAATATTGTAAGATCAAGTTCTGTTGCAAGGGATTCACAGAAGAGAACAAGTTCAGGGATTTTGCTGCGGGGAACCACAACATCTTCATTGGTTTTAATGCCACCTAACTGAAAACAAGCGGGGGAGATTGACCGTCTCGCTTGCCAAATTTCTTCAATTTCTTCGGGACTTGTTGCCCGCTGCAGGGTGCAATGGGGAAATTGTTTTATCAGCTCTTGCAAGTGATTACATTGTTTTTCAACCTCTTTTTGCTCCCCATCTATTTCGATGATAAGTATGGCTTGGGTTTCTTTGGCCACAGGCGTAGAAAATGTATCTGAAACCAAAGAAATTGTGGTGTGGTCCATATATTCCAGGGTGCAGGGGGATACACCGCTGGTTAGTATAATGGAGACAAGTTCAGTGGTTTTGGTTAGGGAGTTTGATTGCAAAAGAAAGGTCTCTTTTTTTTCGGGAAGGGGGAGAAGGCGAGTGATGATTTTCGTAATAATTCCCAGGGTGCCTTCAGAGCCAACAAAGAGTCGTGTGAGATCGTAGCCGACAACCCCCTTTTCTGTGCGCGTCCCGGTTTTGAGGATCTCTCCGTTTGCCAAAACAACTTCAAGGCCGATTACCGAGTCCTTTGTAACGCCATATTTTACCGCTGATGGGCCTCCTGCGCATTCCGCCACGTTCCCGCCCATGGTACAAAATTGAAAACTTGCCGGGTCGGGCGGGTACATCAGGTTGAACCTGGCAAGGTATCTTTTAAAGTCTCCGGTAATTACCCCAGGCTGAACGATGGCTATGCAATTTTCTCTGTCCAGCTCAAGTATTTTGTTAAGACGGCATGTGGAAACAACGATTCCGCCAAATCGGGGTAAAGCGCCACCTGTGGTTCCACTTGCGGCGCCTCTGCATGTCACCGGGATAGTGTAGCTATTTGCAAGTTGGATAATTGCTGCAACTTGCTCACCGCTGTCTGGAAAAACCACAACATCGGGAAGAAAGCGCTCTTTACTATTGTCGTAGGAGTAGCAAAGACGTTCTTCTTTTGTGCGACAGCAGTTCTTTTTACCAACGATGGCAGAGAGTTTTTGAAATATTTGTGAATCCATGCTTGTATATTACCTCAAGACTTAAAAAAAGACAGGGTGAACTGTATTGTTTTAAAAAATAAAACGGGTGCATAGGTACCTTTTAGGTGAGGAAATGGCAGGTGGATCAAAGATACGAGTGGCCTTGCTCGCTGGTGGGAAGTCAGGTGAGCGTGAGGTCTCTTTAGCGGGAGCGGCTGGTTTTATAGAGGCCATTGATACGAATAAATATGAACTTGTGCAGTATGATCCCAAAACGGATCTACTCCGTATTATAAGTGAGGCAGACGCCATTGATGTTGCGTTTATCCTGCTCCATGGCACTTACGGAGAGGATGGAACGGTTCAGGGGTATCTTGATCTGTTGGGGATTCCGTATCAGGGCGCGGGGGTGCTTGGTAGCAGCTTGGCCATGGATAAGAATATGTCAAAAAAGCTGTATCAAACGGTTGATATTCCTGTGGCTAACTGGCAAATGGCGACGATCAGTGACAAGGAGGATCCTTCACGGCTTCTTGAAAAATTGGTGCTTCCGGTTGTTATCAAGCCACTTCGTGAAGGTTCAAGCCTTGGTATGTCGGTGGCAAGAGATATTGATGAGTTACGAAAGGGGATTTGTCTTGCCTATGAACAAGATTCGGAAGTGATGGTTGAGGAATATATCAGTGGGCGGGAAATTACCGTTGCCGTGCTTGGAAATAGTGATCTGCAGGCTTTACCACTCATAGAGATTATTCCAGGGGAAGGTTTTAGCTTTTTTGACTACCGGGCAAAGTACGAAAAAGGAGCCTCGGAGGAGATTTGCCCGGCAGAGGTGCCGGATGTTATTGCTAAAAAAGCACAAGAATACGCCATAAAAGCCCATAAGGTGCTTCAACTAAGGGGATATTCAAGAACGGATATGATGTTGGATGCAAGTGGAAAACTCTTTGTTTTGGAAACCAACACCATACCCGGCATGACCCCCACAAGTCTTTTGCCACAGGCTGCAGCGGCAGCAGGGATAAGCTTTTCACAGCTTATTGACAAACTTTTGACACTTGCTTTGGAGTAGTTATTTGTAAGACTTTTTTGCAGTCAGTATCTGTCCGGAAATCAGTTAACCTTCAAGAAAACAACGCATATGGTCGCTTCTCGCTGGGTGTCGCAAACGCTGTAATGCTTCCTGCTCTATTTGCCGAATTCTTTCCCGGGAAACGTTAAATTGCTTTCCAACTTCCTCCAGGGTGTACTCGTTTCTCCCACCAAGGCCAAAACGCATCCGTAACACCTGAGCTTCACGTGGGCTGAGACTGTCAAGGATGTTATCTATCTGCCTGTGGAGATCGCTGGTTACAGCAACGTCGTCAGGCCGAGTTACGTTCCTGTTTTCAATTACTTGCATAAGGTTTTGGCTGTTGTCCCCAATGGGTTCCTCAAGGGACATGGGTTCCATGCTGGTCTCGATTATGGAGAGCATCTTGGAGTAGGGCATATAGGTGTTTTTTTCAAGCTCCGTCATGGTCGGTTTGCGTCCTAAGCGTTTTCGAAGACCACTAAAGGTTTTATTGAAATGGTTCCGTGATACAAGAAAATGGGCAGGGAGCTTAATGGTCCTGGTTTTTTCCGGGATAGAACGGGTAATTGCCTGACGAATCCACCAGGAAGCGTATGTTGAAAAGCGTCTGCCGGTGTTATGATCAAATCGAAAGACCGCTCGCATAAGACCGATGCAACCTTCCTGTACAAGGTCGGCAAGGCTCAATCCCCTGTCGGTATAGCGTTTTGCAATGGAGCAGACTAAACGCAAATTTGCAGTGATAAGAATATCTTTGGACGTTTCTATCTCATCTGCCAGATGACTGAATTTGGCACAGAGATCTCTTGTATTGATATCATCAGGAAGCTCACCACAGACCCCATTGAGGGTCTTTACTATATGATCAAGGCGTCTCTTTCCCGGTTTTAACGGTTTTTCTTTTGCTTCCCATTCGGTAACGGTGGTTTGGAGTTTTACTATTGCTGGCACCGTCGTTTCTATCTGTTGCACATATTTTACTATGGAACAGAAATTTTCACGGATGGTCTTTGTGTGCAATATTTCTTCCTCAAACGTGAGAAGGCGTGCACTTTGTAATTGTTGCTCAACCAATGATGGTGGCTGTTTATCCTGTTCTTGCTCATCAATTTGATGAGAGAGTAGTGTGTCATCGTCAAACTCATCTGCGTGTGTATCTAACATTGCTAAACCCTTTTTTGCGTTGCATTGAATAAAATATACATTAATTCAGGGTGTTGCAAAAAGGGGGCCATGTCGTTGGGCTTGTTGTCGATTGTGGTTAACGTGTTGATATTGCGCTATTATATTATTTTTTTTAACGGTTGACTCTGTTGGGTGCTGTCAACCTAGTGACAAGTTTGTTTCCATACGGTGAATTGAGTGAGAATAGTAGCGAATACTATTCTCGTATATCCTCTTTTCCTTATTCATTATAGGGGAAAACTAGTTCGGAATGATTATTACCGATTGCAAAAATAATTTCCACTTTGCTATTTTTAATTATTCTGTAGTATGGTTTTGCGTAGCCTTTGCGAGACTACTTAACAGGAACTGAAAATGGAACTGCAAAATCATGTAAAAACATTACGCAGAAGACTTGCTCACGTTGGGCATCGCTGGACGGTTGAGGATTATAACTCCCTAGTAATGTTCTATATTAAACTGTTGCCCAAACTCATGCGAGTCGAGCGCTGTACCATTTTTTTAAAAGAAATGGAAAGCGGCTCGTTGGTGTCCATGTATGGAACCGGGTTGACAAGAAATATGATTGAGGCCCCTCTTGAGGGCAGTATGGTTGGTCAGGTTATGGAGAATGGAGCGCCTGCCATAGAAAATGACCTGCACAATCGAAGTGGATATCATGTACTTGCTGACGAGCAGACTGGATTTGTAAGCCGTAATACTCTATGTGTGCCGATAAAAAGCGCTGCCGATAAACGGGTTCTTGGTGTGATTCAGCTCCTGAACAGCTTGGACGGCGAAAGGTTTACAATGGAGAATTGCCAGGAGCTTGAAGAGATAGCAAATTATCTTTCAATTTCCATTGAATCTATTTTGCTCAATGAGCAGATATCCATAATTACAGACGACTTCCATAAGGAAGTATCAGAACTTGAGCTTGCTGCTGTAAGAGAAGGTCGATTTATAGCAGAAAGTCCCGCCATGCGTGAAGTCCTTGATTTGGTTTCTGTCTTGCGAGATACCCCAGTAAACGTATTGATTCAGGGAGAAAATGGTACCGGTAAAGAGCTTATTGCCAAAATGATCCATGAAGGGGCGGGGGAAGGGGCAGGTCCTTTTGTACCGGTAAACTGTGCTTGTTTGCCGGAAACACTGGTGGAGAGCGAGTTTTTTGGACATGAAAAAGGAGCCTTTACCGGAGCTGACAGGAGCCGTAGTGGACGTTTTGAAGAGGCGGAGGGTGGAATTCTCTTTCTTGATGAAATTGGAGAGATGCCATTAATTGTCCAGCCAAAATTTTTACGGGCTGTACAAGAACAGGAGGGGTCAAGGTTGGGTAGTGGGGAGCTGATCGCTTACGATGTTCGTCTTATTTCTGCCACCAATAAAAATTTGGCAGAAGAGGTCAAAAAAGGACGATTTCGGGAAGATCTCTTTTTTAGACTTTTTTCTGTGGAGATTGAGATTCCGCCGCTTCGCGAACGCGTTGAAGACATCCTTCCCATGGCCCTTTCTTTTTTAGAAGAGATAAATGAAAAGTTTAATAAAAAAGTCGAGGGCTATAGTCCAGCGCTTATTTCCTTGTTTGAAGAATATCCCTGGCCCGGCAATGTGCGTCAGCTACTCAAAGAAGTAGAACGTCTGGTTGCTCTCACTCCTGACAATATGTTGATGCAGGTTGAGACATGCTCCCGTGAATTACGTATTTTCGCTTCAAATCATTACGTGGATAACGCGGTGCAAAACACAAATAGTTTTAGCCTGCCATCCCAGGTTATGTCACTTGAGAAACGCTTAATCCAAAAGGCTATGAAAAAAGCTCTTGGGAATAAAACGCAGGCTGCGAGCCTTTTAGAAATAACCAGACAAGGGCTTTCAAAAAAAATAAAACGGTATGATCTTGATTTTTAATATTGCTGTTGGTGTAGCCCACACAACAACACGTCCCTGTGAATAGTATCAGAAACGTCGCGTAAAATAAGGTTGTAACGCTTCCGGAATGGCAACACTTCCATCTTCCTGCTGATAATTTTCAAAAATAGCCAGCAGAGTTCTTCCAACGGCAAGACCGGAACCGTTAAGGGTGTGGACCAGTTTACTCTTTTTTTCCTTTTTGGGGCGATAGCGGATACCTCCGCGTCTTGCCTGAAAATCAAGAAAATTTGAACAAGAAGATATCTCACGATACGCCTGTTGGCCGGGGAGCCAAACTTCAATATCATAGGTTTTTGTTGAAGAAAAACCAAGATCTCCACTGCATAAATTTACCACACGGTAATGGAGCCCTAAAAGTTGCAGTACTTCTTCCGCATCGGCTAACAGCTCTTCCAGTTCCTGGGCCGACGTTTCCGGGGTGGTGAATTTGACGAGTTCCACTTTATCAAACTGATGTTGTCTGATTAATCCTTTGGTGTCACGACCATAGGAACCGGCCTCCGAGCGAAAGCAAGGGGTATAGGCAGTAAATTTTATGGGAAGCTGATCTTCATCGAGGGTCTCGCCTCTAAAGATGTTGGTTACCGGAACCTCAGCTGTGGGGATAAGGTAGAGATCCCAATCCTGAATGGCGAAAAGGTCCTCTGCGAATTTTGGCAACTGTCCCGTGGCGGTCATTGAAGCGGAGTTGACTAAAAAGGGTGGGAGTACCTCCTGATAGCCATGTTTTTCCGTATGTAAATCGAGCATAAAATTTGTTAACGCCCTTTCAAGCTTTGAGGCAAAGCCTGAAAGTAAAGCAAAACGAGCTCCAGAGAGCTTTGCGGCCCTTTCAAAATCGAGTACGTTCAGTGCTTCTCCCACTTCCCAGTGGGTTTTAGGGCTAAAGGAGAATTGAGGTTTTTCTCCCCAGGTTTTTATTTCAACGTTGTCGGTGTCGTCCCCCCCTTTGGGGACATCATCGCTACAAAGATTTGGAATGGCCAAAACCAAGTCATCCATCTGCTCCTGAATGGTCTGTAGTTCTTTATCAAGGCTTTTTATGCGATCTGACGCTTTACGCATATCAGGAATAAGTTCATCGGCCTTTTTCTTATCCTCATCACTGCCCTGTTTTAATTGAGCGATCTCTTTTGAAGCATTATTTCGTTTATTTTTAAGGGACTCAACCTCCTGCAGCAGGTCACGTCGTTTTTGGTCGACGGCAGCAAATGCATCAATCTTGTCGGTGGCCAGTCCACGATAGGCCGTTTTTTCTCTTACGAGCTCAATATTTTCTCTGATAAATCGAAGTTCAAGCATGGTTTCAACTGGTCTCCATAGTGCAAATGGTAAATGGGGAACTTTTTTACCTTCCCTGTGCTCCCAAGTTTTTTACTACGGCTGAATTTCTAACGCAAGCTCTATCAAATTGATTTTCAAATACGTATCTGCTATCTTAGCGCCTATTTATGAGTGAAAAGACGCTAGGAGACAGTCCGAGAATGCCCTTTTCCCCCAACTCTTCGTTGTTTTGAAAATTTTATCCTCGG
>JBNKKR010000019.1:0-62810 GCA_050291935.1 Desulfocapsaceae bacterium
CCACGCCACTAAAATCGAAAACCAGAGACCAATTTTGGTGGCCAAACTCCTTATCATTGTGTGTTGCTCCAACTGGGCTGTTATTAAGTGTTGGTGACCATCCTTATAGGACGCAAAATTGCCCTTTTATGCCGCCAAACTACTCTTTTCAGTACCACCTTGAGTGGTGTAAGTTTCGTATGGGCAGACAAGCTGCTCAACTCAGCTTTATATGGTGTGACCAGCGAAAAAAGAAAGACTCTTAATTTAGCCTATAGTATAGAATTTTGTAAATCAACCTGAATGTCTTGTTTTTGGAAATGAAACGTATTCTCATATTTTCTAGAGGTTCGCGCAGGAAAAGTGGAGTGGATATATCAAGATAGCAATTGGGGCGTGATTGAAAAACCCTCGGGTATTTCAACCCATGGCGCATTTGAAGGAGATCTTGGCCTTGTGGAATGGTTGCGCCTGCATCATGGGGTTGATGTACGCATTTGTTCTCGTCTTGATAAGGGGACCAGCGGCTGTATTCTTTTTGCCAGAAATAGTAGCTCCGTGGCAAGGGCCCAGAAGTATCATAGGGACGGACAGACCAGGAAAGTCTATTGTTTTCTTGCAGCTCACTCAACAAGATCCTCCTGGGTATGTACCGATTCTCTGGATGGAAAGGCGTGTGCAACCACTTTTACAGCGGTTGCCAAGGGAAATCGATACGGTATGTATAAGGCTGTTATTCGAAATGGTAGAAAACACCAAATAAGAAGACATGCCGCGGCTTCGGGAATTCCTCTTTTGGGTGATGATACATATGGGGGGGAGTGGTTTTATCGGCTCTGTTTGCACTGTGCTGAGCTTAAATGGCCCGAGATTCCACAACTTTTACGAAGTGAGCCGCCAGAGTGGTTTGCTGATTGTTTAGATGGTGTGCAGGTAAAGCATATTGGAAAAATTCTGGCGGGAAAAAGGGAACCTTTGCTGCGTTGGGTGGGAGAGTGTTTTCGTCTCATCCATAGAGGGGCATACCCGGAAGAGGACATAGCCATTGATAAATATGGAGAATGGCTCTGTGTTACTGGATTTGATGAATCCCTATCAGCAAAAAAACTTTTGCAACGAATCAATCCTTTAGTTGAGGGTATTGTTTTGGCCTATGGGAGTCGCGGTGGAGTGGTAAAGACAAATGTGCGTGATCCCCATAAACGAAAACTTTTTGCGGATATAGCGAGCTTTGGAGAAGGCGTTCCCGAATCATTTTTTGTCCATGAACATGGGTTTCGCTTTGGGGTTCGCCTGAATAAAAAGCAGCATGTCGGGCTTTTTCTGGATCACCGGGATTCCAGGCAGCGAATTGCTGAGCAATGTAAAGGGAAACGGGTCGCTAATCTTTTCGCTTTTACCTGCTCATTTTCTGTGTATGCCCTGGCCGCTGGTGCGGAGGTGGTCTTTTCGGTAGACTTGGCTGCCGGGTGTTTACAAATTGGAAAAGATAACGTGGCCGGCAATGGGCTGGGTGATGTCGGGAATGCAAAGTTTATTCAAGAAGATGTGCGAAAATGGCTTGCCAGACAAGTGCGGAAAAAACGAAAAGATCCTGACACGTTTTCCTTTTTTGACGTGGTAATATGTGACCCACCGGTATTTGCGGCGGCAAAAAAGGGGCAGAGCTTCCATGTGGAAAGGGAGTGGCCGGAGCTTGCGCGTATGGTTTCTGAAATCATGACGCCAAACGGAGTTGCGTTATTCTCCAATAATCATCAGGCCGGCCAGGAATTATTCTATTACACCGCCCTGAAAAAGCGTTTTAGCAGCGTTAGTCGTTTATCTTCTCCACTGGATTTTCCAAAACAATCCGGTCAAGCACCCCACGTTCGGATCTATTGGTGTGTGAAGTAGGGTCCTTTTGTAATGGGAACTATTTGTAATTTTAACGGTTATCGGCAGGGCAACTGAAATCAATCCATAAGGTCGTCGTCGATTTCATCGTCATCACTGTCGTCGTTATCTTCATCCTCATCTTCGTCAGCGGCCTGTCTTTCCATTTCCTCCTGTTCCTGCTGCATTCGGACCGCTTTGGGAATCTTAGATTCCGGGAGAATCATTTCAGTGATTTTTTCAATTTCATCTTCAAGGTCAGGATCAGCCTGGCAGATCTCACATTCTGCGGCGTGTTTTTTTATAAAAGCGATCATCCGCGCTGGAGCCATGGTTTCGTTACATACATGGATATACCACGCTTTAGTTTGTTTCAGAAGTCGTTGACACTGCATAGTTATAAGATTGTATCCTTAGGGTATATTGGGTTGTATTGAGGTTTTGTCGGTATGAGAAAGTGTGTCAAAAAAAGTTGTCATCCGTCTCCATAGGTATTACAAAGGAGGTTTCATGTTGTGGAAGTGGATAGTGCACTGGTGGCGCTCCCGGATTTCAAATCCGGTGTAACGGGTTAATAGCTCGTTAGGTGGGTTCGATTCCCATGCACTTCCGCCACGTTAAGCCTTCTCCGTTTTTTTTAACAGGGGATGTCCCATCGCTTCTCTCTGGCTCACGTATTGGCTGGCAACTTTTCTGGCTATATTTCTGATCCGTCCTATATATCGTGTTCGTTCGGCTACGCTGATGGCTTTTCTCGCATCCAGAAGGTTAAAGGTGTGAGAACATTTCAGGCAGTAATCGTAAGCGGGAAGGATTAATCCTTTTTCCACAAGCTTTATGCCTTCTGCTTCACAGGTGTTAAAGAAATGAATCATTTCTTCGACATTTGCTTCTTCGAAATTAAAGGTGGAAAACTCAACTTCCGCCTGGTGGAAAATATCGCCGTAACTAACAGAATCGTTCCAGGCAATATCATAGACAGAATCAACGCCTTGAAGATACATGGCAATTCGTTCAAGTCCATAGGTGATTTCCACCGTTGTGGGGGTCAGATCAATGGACCCCGCCTGTTGGAAATAGGTGAATTGGGTTATTTCCATACCGTCCAGCCATACTTCCCATCCCAGTCCCCAGGCACCCAGGGTGGGCGATTCCCAGTCATCTTCCACAAATCGAATATCATGCTCAAGAAGATCCAGACCAAAGCGGGTTAGGCTACTAAGGTAGAGTTCCTGGACATCCATGGGGGATGGCTTGAGAACGACCTGATATTGATAGTAGTGTTGCAGGCGATTGGGGTTATTACCATATCGTCCATCGGTGGGACGTCTTGAAGGCTGGACGTAGGCCGCTTTCCATGGCTCCGGGCCTAAAGATCGGAGAAGGGTTGCTGGATGAAAAGTTCCGGCGCCTACTTCCATGTCATATGGTTGCTGCACTACACAGCCTTGGTTGGCCCAATAGTGGTTAAGCTCAAAAATGATGTCTTGAAAATTCATTCACTGTTCCCGTGATAACGAAGGGTTGATTTTTACTCTATCCTGATTACTTTCACATTCTGTTCTTCGGCATATTGGTGTATCGGGACCAACCCTCAACAAAAAAAGTTAATCCGCTATGTTATCATGACAAGACATATTGGTAAATTCTTTTTTTTTAGGCCCTGTGAAACGTGTTGAAATGATATTAAAAATTATTTTTGGTGCTTTCTATGTTGGGATTACAAGCATTTTCAGTCGTCAAAGAATTTTTACACCCTGGGGCCAGGATTGCGGTGGTTGGGTTTTCACCAAAACCTCATCGGCCAAGTCATATGGTGGGCCGTTACTTGATGGATGCCGGTTTTGTTGTCTATCCTGTGAACCCGGGAGTAAATGAGATTTTAGGACGTAAATCATATCCTGATTTAGCCTCCATTGAAGAGCGGATAGATATTGTAGACGTGTTTCGGAGGAGTGCAGATGTGTTGCCCATTGCAGAGGCGGCTGTTGCAATTGGTGCTAAGGTGCTCTGGCTACAGCAGGGTATTATCAACGAAGAAGCGGAAAAGCTGGCAAGAGAGGCCGGTTTGAAGGTTGTGATGGATCGTTGTCTACAAGTTGACCATGCAAATGTAATTCGTAATTAATAAGTCCTATACGGCCACAAGGTTTATGATGGAACCGCAAAAACTTATCGTCCGTGGTGCACGGATGCATAATTTAAAAAATATTGACGTTGATATCCCACGAAATAGTTTGGTTGTGTTCACCGGACTTTCTGGATCCGGGAAATCAACCTTGGCTTTTGATACCCTTTACGCGGAAGGGCAGCGAAGGTACGTGGAATCACTTTCCACCTATGCCCGACAATTTTTGGGACAGATGGATAAGCCGGATGTGGATGCCCTTGAAGGGCTTTCCCCTGCGGTGTCCATTGAGCAGAAGACCACGTCGAAAAACCCTCGTTCGACCGTGGGTACCGTCACCGAAATCTATGATCATTTGCGTCTGCTTTTTGCCCGCTGCGGAAGGCCATATTGTCCTGAGTGTGGCGAGGAAATTAAATCTCAGTCCATAGAAGATATGGTGAACACTCTTATGGCGCGAGCGGAAGGAACCAAGTTGATTTTGCTTGCACCACTGGTGACCGCTAAGAAAGGCCGCCATGAACAATTGCTGGCTAGAATCAGAAAAGAAGGTTTTGTCCGGGTCCGGGTTGATGGAGATGTGCTCCACACCGATGATATTCAGGAACTTGATAAAAATAAACGCCACTCCATCGAAGTGGTTGTGGATAGAATTGTTATTAAGGAAAAGGGGCGGCGCAGGCTCAGTGATTCGGTGACCACCGCCGTAAAGCTCACGGAAGGTTTTTTACTTGTCCATTTCCCGGAGAGTGGCGAAGAACAGCTATTTTCTGAATTTGCCGCCTGCCATCGCTGCTCCATTTCCATGCCGAAGCTGTCAACCCAGCTTTTTTCGTTTAACAATCCCCAAGGGGCTTGCGAAGAGTGTGGTGGACTTGGGGTGAAACAATATTTTGATCCGGAACTCATTGTACCAGACCCTACGTTGAGTCTAAAAAATGGAGCTATCGCGCCATGGGGCAGGCGAGGGATGAAGACCTATTCCGGACAGATGCTGAGCGCTGTGGCTAAGCATTACGGTTTCTCCATGTCCACCCCTTTTGCAAAACTTACCAAAAAAGTACAGCAAATCCTCCTCTACGGTTCGGGTAATGAACCAATATCTTTCTTTTATGAAAAGGGACGTAGGCAAATGTCCACGGAAAAACCCTTTGAAGGAGTTATTCCACAGTTAAGTAGACGCTTTCTGGAAACCCAGTCCACGATGATTCGAGAGGAACTGGGAAAATTTATGAATGAACAAGTCTGTCCCAAATGTCACGGTGCCCGGCTGAAAGCTGAGGCTTTGGCTGTGAAAATCGGGAAGTGGAATATTTATGAACTTACCCGTTTTTCCATCGACCAGCTCCTGGATAGACTGCCCGTTATTGCAATGACTTCACGGGAGAGGCAGATTGGAGAGCCCATTTTAAAAGAGATCGTTGACAGACTGTCTTTTCTTGAGGACGTGGGACTTGGCTATCTCTCTTTGGAGAGGCGTGCCGGCACCTTGTCTGGTGGTGAGGCCCAGCGGATTCGCCTTGCCTCGCAGATAGGCTCTCGTTTGGCCGGTGTTTTATATATCTTGGATGAACCGAGTATTGGGCTACATCAGCGCGACAATCAAAAGCTGATCAATACCCTGGTGGAACTGCGTGATTTGGGAAATAGCGTCATTGTGGTTGAACATGATACCGATACCATTCTTACTGCAGATCATGTTCTCGATATGGGCCCCGGTGCTGGCGTTCATGGAGGCGAGGTTGTTTATTCGGGTGATGTGAAGGGACTTATGCGCTGCGATGCATCGCTTACCGGCAATTATCTTTCGGGTGCAAAACGCATAGAAATTCCAGCAAAGAGGCGAAAGCCGGCCCGGGGAAAGTATCTGCGGCTGAAAAACTGTACGGCCAACAACCTTAACGATGTAGATGTCGCCTTCCCTTTGGGGGTAATGACCTGCGTGACAGGTGTTTCCGGGTCGGGCAAAAGCTCCCTGGTGATTGAAACCCTTTTCAGGTTGGTCAAGGAAGGCTTGGCCCGAAGGCTTGATCGTGTGCAGATCGGACAAACCAAGTTGACAGGGCTTGGGCATATAGACAAGATTATCGATATTGATCAGAGTCCAATTGGCAGGACTCCACGTTCAAACCCTGCTACCTATACAGGTGTTTTTACCCCCATTCGAGAACTCTTTGCCCGGTTGCCTGATGCAAGGTTACGTGGCTATAAGCTTGGGCAGTTTAGTTTTAATGTGAAAGGCGGGCGTTGTGAAGCCTGTGAAGGCGAGGGCGTTAACAAAATAGCCATGCATTTTCTGCCGGATATTTACGTGGTGTGTGAAGCTTGCCAGGGAAAACGCTATAATCGCGAGACACTGGAGATTCGGTATCGCGGTAAAAATATCCATGAAGTTCTCTCCATGACCGTTGTTGAAGCGCTGGATTTTTTCAAAAATGTACCTCCTATTAAAAATCGTCTGCAAACCCTTTTTGATGTGGGCTTAAGCTATATCAGTTTAGGACAGTCCTCGGTAACCTTGTCGGGTGGTGAAGCGCAGCGAGTAAAACTGGCTAAAGAGTTGTCCAGCCGTGCAAGTGGAAATACACTCTATATCCTTGATGAACCGACAACAGGGCTACATCCTGGGGATATTAAGCATCTCTTAAAGGTACTGGGAAGGCTTGTGGATAATGGAAATAGTGTGGTGGTCATTGAGCATAATCTTGATGTGATTAAGACTGCTGATCAGGTGATTGATGTGGGGCCTGAGGGGGGCGATTTGGGTGGTAATATTGTTGCTACTGGCAGTCCTGAGCAGTTATGCAAAGTAGAGGAGTCCCATACAGGGTTTTATCTTAAAGGTATTTTGCAAAAGGAAAAGTAGGGGGTAGTATTTCCCCCATTAACCACAAATATAGCGCGTATACTTCATGAATAGTTGGCTTATTTTTATACTTGTTGTCCTTATCGGCGGTTACATCCTGGAACAACTGCTCTCCTATTTAAATGTGTCGGCACTGGATACGAAGGTGCCAGCAGAATTTGAGGGAGTAATTGATGATGAAAAATATAAGACTTCTCAGGAATACACGAAGGCCACCGGACGGTTTGGGCTGGTGGAATCAACCTGCTCCACGGGTGTACTGGTGATTTTTCTTGTAGCGGGCGGCTTTAACAGTGTGGATCTCGTTGTTCGAAGTTTTCAGTTGGGAAGTACTGTTAGTGGTGTACTCTATATTGCGCTGCTGCTTTTGTTAAGCTCACTTACGAGCCTGCCTTTTAGCCTCTATTCAACCTTTGTTATAGAAGAAAAGTTTGGTTTTAATACCATGACATTGAAAACCTTTGTGGTGGATATTGTTAAGAGGCTTTTCTTAAGTGTGCTCCTTGGATTTCCGATCCTGTATCTGATCCTTTGGTTTTTTGAAAAAAGTGGTGATTTTGCATGGTTATACTGCTGGGGAGGGATGACAGTTATCAGCTTTTTGCTGCAGTTTTTAGCGCCCGTGCTGATTATGCCGCTTTTTAATACATTTACCCCCCTTGAGGAGGGGAGTTTGAAAGAAAAGGTAATGCAATTTGCCAAAAAGTCGGCATTTAGTATCCAGGGGATCTACACCATGGATGGCTCTAAACGTTCCACAAAACTCAATGCCTTTTTCACAGGATTTGGCAAATTTCGAAAAATTGTTTTTTACGATACCCTCCTTGAAAAGGTAGACGACGATGAACTAGTGGCGGTGTTGGCCCATGAAATGGGGCATTATAAAAAGAAACATATCTTTAAAATGATGGCCATTTCAATCTGTCATACCGGTTTACTTTTCTTCCTGCTCTCCAGGTTTCTTGGCAATGAGAATCTCTTTGCAGCATTTCAGATGGAGCATTTGTCAATTTATGGCAGTTTGATCTTTTTTTCCTTTATCTTTTCCCCTCTCAATCTGTTACTCGGTCTTGGAGTAAATATCCTTTCGAGAAAACACGAATATGAAGCTGATCGTTATGCCGCACTTTCAACCGGCAAAAAGGAACATTTAATCAGCGGCCTAAAAAAACTCTCCGTTGCCAATCTTTCGAATTTAACGCCCCATCCGGCCGCGGTTTTTTTCAACTATAGTCATCCGCCGGTGCTGGAACGGATTAGAGCGTTGAAGTGTATTGAGATCCGTAAAGGCGTCTAAAGGCTGAAGCCTTAAATACGGCGACCACTTTACTCCCAGGGCGCACCTCAAGTTCCTCAACAGATTGTGGCACAATTTCAGCTATTAAGGTCTGTCCTTGACACTCAAGTTCGACACCGACTAGCCAATCGGTTTGATATGTTTTACGTACTGTACAGGCGAGCATATTGCGGGCGCTGGTGGCTTCCGGGTGCTTTTTAAAGAGTAGTATATCCCGTCCATTGAGGGCAAATTCGCCCGCATTTTGATCAGGACTTTTCACCAGCATAAGTTGTACATTCCCCCAATGAAATGCAAGTAATTTCCCAAGTTCTTTGGGCTTATCCAGCTTCAAGAGGTTCGTGTATCCATGGCCACCGGTACCCACAGTTGTGCGTGCGAGCTCTTCCGTGTTTATCTGTTGCTGAGCAAGTCCACGTTCCACAATGAGCACCTGGTCGGTCATCATTCGCATTTCCTGCAGGCTATGGCTGATAAAGAGCATGGGTATGGAAAATTTGGCAAACACCCTTCGCAAATGGGGGATGATTTGATATTTAAGATTACCGTCCAATCCGGAAAGGGGTTCATCAAGTAAGATCAAATTGGGGCAGGCCAGGATCGTACGGCCAAGGGCAATTCGCTGTCGCTCTCCTCCGGAAAGTTTTCCCACACTACGATCAAGGAGGTGCTCTATTTGTAGGGCGGAAATAAGTTCTTCCGGTTGAATATTTCTCTCTTTTGCCGGAATACGCTTTAGGCCGTAAAAGAGATTCTTTTTTGCGTCCATGTGGGGGAAGAGATGGGCATGCTGAAAGACCACACCCATTCGCCTCTTCTCAGGGGGCAGATTTATTTTTTGTTTACTGTCGAAAAGAACGGTACCATTTAATGCGATATGGCCGCTGTCTGGGGTTAACAGTCCTGCCAGGATATGCATGAGCGTCGTCTTACCGGTACCGGATGGACCAAACACACCACATTTATCTTGATTGATGGAAAATGCGGCTTTAAATGCGAAATCCCCAAACTGTTTTTGAATATCTACTTCCAGTTGCATGGTTATTCTCTGGCCAGGCGACGATTTACGGTATCGCTCACCAAGAGCACAATAAAAGATAAGGTGATCGATACCAGGCAGAGTGAAAGGGCCATTCGATCGCCTCCCGGGGTGCTGGTGTATTCATAAATGGCCAGAGGGATGGTCTGGGTGATACCAGGGATATTGCCGGCCAAAATGATGGTTGCTCCAAATTCACCAAGGCAGCGGGCAAAGGCAAGGGTCATGCCGGCCAGAATTGCTCTTCCGGCAAGGGGGAGGATAATGGTGAGTATTGTATCCAGGCGTCCTGCCCCCAAAGTTCTGGCGGCCAAGATAAACTGTTTATCAATATCATCCATCCCAATACGGATAGAACGTACCATAAGGGGGAAACTCACCACCGCGGAAGCGATTACTGCCCCGGTGAAACTGAAAATAACACGTACCCCAAGACTTTGAAAAATGGCTCCTAAAACGCCGTGCTGGCCAAAAAGGAGCAGGAGCAGATAGCCAACCACCACCGGTGGAAGCACCAGTGGTAGATTGATAAAACCTTCAAAGAGCGGCTTTCCTGGAAACTTGATAAACACCAGACAGTAGGCGGTAACAATTCCTAAGGGAAGAGAAACTACCACCGCCATGGATGCAACCTTAATTGACAGGAAAACTGCTTGTATATCTTGGGGTGAAAGGAGCATACTCAGCCTGTTTTATTTGCCTGCAGATGGAATAAAACCATATTTTTTGAGAATATCTGCCGCCGTCGTCCCTGTTAAAAAGTCAAAAAATTCCTTGGCTTCACTCTTTTTTTCGCCAAGTTTTGTAATGGCTGTCGGATATTGTATCTGCTTGGTGGTTTCCACTGCAAAAAGAATAGCTGCATTTTTCGCTAACATGGCATCTGTTCGGTAGACAAAGGCGCCATCCGCCTCACCCCGATCGGCATACAGGAGAGCCTGGCGGACATCTTTTGCCATAATAAGCTTTTTGTTATTTTCAAGGCTGTCCCAGAGTCCTGCTTTTTGTAGGGCCTTTGCTGCATAATCACCGGCTGGTACACTTTTTGGGCTACCAATGGCTATGCGATTAAGAGATGGTAATTCCTCCAATGTGTTAATGGTAGTTGTGGATGATCCCACAAAAACGAGTTCATTTCTTGCCAATTCGCGGACCTTTTCACTGCTGATCACTTGCTTGGTGACCAGATAGTGCATCCACTTTTCATTGGCGGAGACATAGATGTCCACAGGTGCTCCCTGCTCAATCTGTTTGGCAAGGGAACCGGAAGAGGCAAAGTTTGGCAATATTGTTGTCCCTTGATGTGTTTGTTTGTAGGCGCCAATTATCTCTTTAAGTGCATCGGTGGTGCTTGCAGCACAGGAAATATGGAGCTCACCGGCCTGTATCTGCGTCGTAAAAAAGAGGATTGAAGAGAGAAATAGTAGTGTGTAAAGGGTTATTTTTTTCATGATATTTCCTGGTTTGTTATGGTTTTTCTGTTTTCAATATGGAGCAAAGCTTGTGCCACAATTGTTCTAATGCTGTTATGGGTTGAAATAAATATGCTATTACAAGGGGATCTGTTTATTTTATGCCGCATAAAACATACTCTTTCTTTCTCCTATTTGTCTTGGCTCCACAAAATTGTATTGGTTGTCTGACAAAATTGTTAGATATTTTGCTGCACTGTCGCCAGTAGGATGGAATCAGTATTCGTTATGTTTTGTTGTGTATATCGATCGGCAAAAAAATTAGAGTTGTTTGGTCTCCTTAGCAAGAAACTCAGCTAATCGTTTTTGAAACGCATAAAATTGGGAAATGGCCTCTTCACCTGTTTTGGTGATGGTTGTTCCACCTCCGCCTTTGCCACCTTTGCTCGTTTTAACAAGGGGTTGAGTCGCGTGGCGATTCATAGAGTCAACCAGATCCCAGGCATGTCGGTATGACATTTTCATCGATTTGGCAGCAGCAGAAATGGAACCATGTTCCTTAATACGCTCAAGAAGGACCACTCGGCCTACTCCCAAGAAGGTCTCGCCGTTGTTTTCAATCCATACACGTCCTCGACATTGAAGGCCTGGTTTGGCGTCTCGGATCCTATTTTCTTTCCCATGTTGTCTCATATTTCGATGTATATCATGGGGCATATCGAAATGCAACCATTAAACGTCAATTCTAATAAAAACAGTGACTGTCAAGGTGGTGACCTGTAAAGAGAAGCGATGTGAATACGTTGGGATATACTCTAACCCTGCAAAAGTGGTGAATGGTTGTAAAGGGTGACTGTTTATCCGGTTTGACAAACAGAAATCGCGCCTATATACTTTATTTACATATGTTGACGGCTGCCTACAATAAACAAAACGTGGAGGAAGAGAAGATGATTTTTTCCTGGAGAGTGTGGTTGCGTTTGGTGAGTATCTGTTTGCTAGGTTTTTCTTTGCAACTTTGGGGGAGTTTCTCTGCAGCACAACAGACCGATGGGGTGGGAAAAAATATATCTTTTGAGGAAATGGAACAGCTGGTTACAAATGCCAGCGCAGAATCTCCTCCATGGGATGGTCCCAAAACGGGTCCGCCTGCAGCACCTGGTAAGTCCATTGCCATCATCGCAGAAGATCTTCGTAATGGTGGGATTCTTGGTGTGGCTCAAGGAATTAAAGAGGCAGCTGATGCCATAGGGTGGAAGGTAAGTGTCTTTGATGCCGGAGGGACAAAGCAGGGTAGAAAAGAGGCAGCAGCGAGGGCACTTGCAGCAGATCCTGATGGAGTTATTCTTGATGGTGCGGATGCGAATACCATGGAGAAGTATTTACGTCCCTTTGGTGAGAAGAACATTCCCATTGTGGGATGGCATGTTGGTCCGGTGGCGGGCCCCATGGTAAGTGGGCCGGTGGCAATGAATGTGTCAACTGATCCGTTGGAAGTGGCCAAGATAACAGCCATGGCAGCAATTGTTGCGGCAAAAGGAAAGGCCGGTGTTGTTATTTTTACCGATTCAAATTTTGCAATTGCCATGGCCAAAGCAAATGCGATGGCGGCGGTGATTAAGGGATGTTCAGGCTGTTCGTTGCTTGAAATGCGGGATGTGGCCATTTCAGATTGCGCAAAACAGATGCCCAAGGTCAGCCAGGAGTTGCTGAAGACTTATGGTAAGGGGTGGACGCACAGTTTGGCGATCAATGATATCTATTTTGACTATGCGGTGCCTGAGTTTATTATGGCCTCTCAAGAAGCGTCCCATATCAGTTTGTTGTCCGCAGGTGATGGCAGTAGTGCAGCATTTTTACGTATCCAGGCAGGTACCTTCCAGACAAGTACGGTGGCAGAGCCGTTAAATGTACATGGCTGGCAGCTTGTCGATGAGCTCAATCGCCTTCTGTGTAAGCAACCCTTAAGTGGCTATATAGTTCCTGTTCATTTGGTCACTCCGGAAAATGTGATGCGTGATGGTGGAACACGGTTTGTGTATGATCCGGAAAATGGCTATCGTGATGTATACCGAGCCATTTGGAGGCCCTGATTAATGACTGCTGGTCCGCGTTTACGATTTCGTTTCCCGCAATCTTTACGGGGCCAGTTTTTAGTGGCAGTGGTTGTACTCTCAGTGTTGATCCTCGTAGGTGGTGTTTTCGCGGTACAGGCATTAAGAGATATTGCTGAAATTTCCGAGAACCTTGCCAGAGAACGTCTGCAACAACTTGAAACTGCACAGCAGTTAGTGCGTAGTTCCCTTCTTGTTGAAAAGGAAACCTACAGGTTATTGACGGCGGAATCTGTAGGTAAAATGCAAAAGAGCTACGGGGAGATTCAACGTCAGTTATCGATTCTTGATGATCAGGTTTCCACCCTTGGAGCATGCGATACCAGTGCTTCCGGCCTCTGTTTGCACCAATCCTGCCAACTCTTTCGCAATATCTCCCATATCGTCGTAAAATTACGTCAAAATATGTTAGAAGTTGGCGCAAACCAAACGACAGAAGAAAATGTACGTCGGTTTCAAGACCAACTGGAAATACAGGTCGCGGCAATCACATCTGCTGCTGGAGATATCTCCACCCATCTCACTGAGGACTATCGTGAATACATAAGAGAACTGGCAGCAACTTCAAAACGGGACAGACAGTTGGTTTTTGTTTTGATGGTTGCTGTTGTGTTGTCGGTGTGGATAATCTTTCACTATTTTCTTGGGCGTCATGTGGTTGGTCGCTTGCGGCAGGTGAGTAGTTATCTGCGTGGTGTGGAAACCGCTGATGAACAGATGATGGTGCCGGTCCGGGGACGTGATGAGATCGGTAGCATGGCAAGGGCAGTTGAGCAGTTTCTTGAGGATCGGAGGCAACTTGCTGCAACCAAGCGCTCTTTGCAGGAAAGTGAAGAGATGTTACGTGGAATCACCGATGCCGTGCAGAGTGGGGTTGTCCTTATCGATGATCAATATTGTATTCGGTATGTCAATCCGGCAGTTGAAGTGATTTTTGGGTATGGCCGGGTGGAACTCATTGGTACTGAACTTAAGACAATTGTTTCCCTTGAAGATTTTTTCCAAGAGGAAGTGGAGGAGCCAGTACCCTTTACTGCAATGGATGAAAATTCCAGCCTGTCAAAACCAAGAGAACTGCTCGCCAAACATAAAAAAGGCGTTGAAATTGACGTGTTGGTACAGGTTGGCCGCATTTATAGAAATAATAGGTGGTGGCTGGTAGGCTCCTTCATTGATATAACCGAGCGAAAAGCTGCTGAAGAAGAGCTTAAAAAGGCGCACGATGAAGTGGCATATGCAGCCAAGATGGCAGGGCTTGGGCAACTTGCGGCAGGAATTGCCCATGAGATTAATACCCCCGCACAATTTGTAAGCGATAACCTTCGTTTTATCGATGAAGCGGCAAGTGCGTTGTTTTCCCTATTGTCAGTGGCACAAGAGCTTTTGGTGAGCACCCTTGAGAAGGAAAAGGCTGCCACTTTTGCAGAATCCATGGATGAGGCGGATATCGAGTATTTGGAAGAGGAGCTGCCATCTGCAATCAAAGAATCCAAAGATGGAATGGTTAAGGTATCTCGGATTGTCCAGTCGATGAAGGAATTTTCAGATCCAAGCGGTACGGAAAAGAGACTTGCAAATATTAATAAAGCCATTGAAAATGCTGTTACCATAACCCAAAGTATGTGGAAGCAGTCCGCCGCGGTTAATTTGCAGCTTGATCCGTTATTGCCTGAAATTTTATGTAATATTGGAGGGATAAATCAGGTTCTTTTTAATATCATTATGAATGCTGCCCAGGCAATTGAGCAGGTAGGAGGCTACGAGAAAGGGGAAATACTTGTGGCGACAAAACAGATGGACGATGAAGTGTTGATTAGGATCTCTGACAATGGTGGAGGAATAGCGGATGAAATTTGTGAGCGTATTTTTGAGCCATTTTTTACCACCAAACCGGTTGGAGAGGGAACTGGGCAGGGATTGGCCATCTGTTATGACATAGTGGTAAATAAACATGGTGGCCGCATCGAGGTGACGGGAGCAGAAGGGCACGGGGCAATATTTTCCGTCTATTTACCTGTAAATGAAAGCTGAAAATAATTACTTCCATTCTGCCGTAATATTAATTTTTTGATGCGCAAAAGTTTTTCCTGGCGGAGCATATCGCTAAAAAATGTCGTTGGCGTCGCTTTTTAGGCAGGTATCGTAGAATTTAGCTGAATTGTTGCGTTATGAGGGGTGAGTTCCTCCCTGGTAAAAACCCCAGGGTCCCCGGTATTATTAGATCCTTTGAAAAGGAGAATCATTGCTATTGTTTTCTGAAGAATGTCGTTAATTTTTGGCTGGAGAGCTTGATATTATAGAATAGTCTGCCTTGCTAACTGCCTGTTTAGAATTGGGCTTTTTCTTTAGTTCTTCATTTTTGTCAATAATGCTTGAAAAAATCTATATTTTCTGTTAGTTACAGAAGTAGTTGTTTGGGAACAATGTGGTATGCATGTTGGTGTTTTTTTGGTGTTAGGTTTTGTTGTTTGTTGGACCTATACATAGCTACCCTTTACAATTTACTATTAGAGGATTTATTTCATGAGTCAATCTGCTTCTAAAGCTGTCCGGCCGGATTCAAAAGTACCAGGTTTAAGAATTAGTACAAAACTTGTTCTTACTTTCTTGGGGGTTATTGTCCTCTTGGGTGTGTTGTTGTTTTTTACATACCAGAGGTATGTGCCACCACTGGTTAACGAGCAGATAGCACAGCGAACTTATGCTATCTCAAAGTCACTTTCCTCGGCAATATTGGAACCGGTTATTACCAGAAACTACTTGAGAGTAAATCAAGTTGCTGAAATCACAGTAAAACTTCCGGATGTGGCCTATGTGGCTATTATTAACAAACGTGGTATTCCCATTGCGGGGCAATTTAGCGATCTGAGTCGTTTTACTCCCGATTTTGCAAAATTAGTCAAAGAGAAGGGGTTTCCAAGGGATTTGGCTGGTGACAAACGGATGAAGGCAGGCCAAAAGGAAGAAAGACGGGATATTGTAGTGGGTGGTCAACGGGTTTTTGAGATTGCGATGCCCCTTGGAAACAGTGGCAGTGAAGCACATATTGGAATTTTTACGGAAAACATAGAAGCACAGCAGCGTGCAGCCTTGTATCCCCTGCTTATTTTACTTGGTGTAATGGCCTTGGTCGGGACGGGAGCAATTATACTGGTTGCCAATACGGTATCGAAGCCGATCCGCCAGTTAACCGAACAGGCCCATGCCATCTCCACAGGAAAGGTAACAACGGTTATTGATATTAAGGGTGGGGGTGAGATATGGGAACTCGCACATTCTTTTAGCCGGATGCAAAAATCGGTTCAGTATATGATGAATCAAATGAGGCGACAGAAAAAATAGCTGGCAAGTCAACTTCAAAGTTCCTCACTACGTTAATAGTACTGTAAGGATGATTTGTATGAAAAGGGTATTGTTCGCTACATTGGTATTTGGACTTTTTCTCGTTTTTTCACTTTCAACGTATGCAGCTGAATCATTACGGTTGTCCATGCTGCCGCTCTATTCCAGTACTGAAATAGATAAGCGTATCAGGCCCCTTGCAAAATTGCTTAGTAAGGCGATTGGAGCTCAGGTTGAGCCGGTGATAGTGAGTGACTTTAAATCGTATGAGCAGCGTTTGGGCAGCGATATCGATATAGGTTTTGAAAATCCGGTGGTATATGTTCGTTCTCCCCACGAGGCTCTGGCGGTAATTTACAAAGAACCGGATGGGGCCAAATTTCGAGGTCTTATTATTACGCGGTCCGATAGCCCGATAAGCAGTCCCGATGAGTTAGTGGGAAAACGTGTTGCCATTGTAGGTCCAACTTCGGCTGGGGGCTATCTTTCCCAACGGCAAACATTGCTGGAGTTAGGAATTGATACCAAGAAGGATATGACTTTGGTGGTAGCATTGGATAACAAACAGGAAAACGTTATCTTTTCCACATATAACGGTGATGTGGATGCTGGCTTTATCCGTGAATCAGCTCTACGTTCCGCCGCGAGCTATATACCTCCTAACCAAATCAAAATTATTAAAAAGACGGCCTATATCCCGGAGTGGGTGCTTTCGGTTCGGCGTGATTTACCGGCAAAAACAAAGATGCTTATTCGTAATACCCTTATTGATCTTACTTCCGGAGATCCAGTATTGAATGCCTTAAAAATTAAGGCATTTCAAGAGACAAATGATCGAAATTACGATGTGGTTAGGCGGGTACTTGGTTTACCCGTTTCATCATGATTGTAAACAAAAACTAGTAGTTGTATCGCATAAAGCCCGCAAAAGGAGCTTACTGCAATTAGCTAAGTAAAAGAAATAGAGTTATTTTTAGGAGACCCCTATCATGAAGAAAAGCATGCTCTTGCTACTCGTTTTTTGTCTGTTTAGTGGACCGGCTTATGGTCGTGAATATGTACTATCAATGCTTCCCAGATATTACTCGGATAAACTGACGAAAATGATGAGCCCCCTTGCTGACTATTTATCCGAGCAAACAGGGGAAAAGGTGCGGCTGGAACTCACTAAAAATTTTACCGATTATGAGAATAAGCTAGGTGATGGCACCATTGATATCGGTTATGAAAATCCGTTTGTTTTTTCAAATGTAGTGAGTTCTCATGAGGCTATTGCGATGGCAGTGGACAAGAGAGATGGCGAGAAATTTCGAGGAATTGTTATTAGTCGTCCAGATAGTGGGGTAAAGACACTGGCAGATCTTACTGGAAAAACCGTAATGATTGTGGGTGAGACATCGGCTGGTGGGTATTTATCCCAGAAGTTGAGTCTTATGGAAACAAAAATTGATACTACAGGGATTAATTATCTCACAGCAGCTGAGAATCGGCAGGAAAACGTGATAATTCCGGTGAGCGTAGGTGATGTTGATGCCGGATTTATCCGTGAGTCGGCGTTTTCCGTTGCGGATAAGTACATCATACCAGGAAGTGTTGCAAAGGTGGTTGAAACGGCCTGGCTGCCCAATTGGGCAGTTTCTGTCAACCGTGGGATGGAACCTGAGGTAAAAGAAAAAATAGTAAAAGCACTTACGTCTCTTAAGGCGGATAGCTCGGTTATGCAGGCGATTGGGATGATTGGTTTCAAACAGGCGACCGATGATGATTATACGGTGATGCAAGGTCTTGTTGAATGAAGAAGCTTGAATGCTTCATTTGCGCGTCTTTTTTGTCTATTTTCCTGCCTTCTTTTTATTGGAGGCCAACTGCTATGTGCCTGATCGTTGACCAATCAAGCCCTAGCAGTTCCGCAGCTTTTTGGTCCACTTGATAAGGATTGTAGCCGGCAATAAGTTTAGCAACTGGCGGGGTACACTGTGCACCACCAAGATGAAATTCTGCCATTCCCATGCTGCAATCCATTATTGAGAGGTTTGGGAGTAGATAGCTGTTCAAGTCGATAATTGATTGTTGTATCTGTTCATGGAAAAGTGCTTTTTTCCAGGTACCGGATTGGCCGGAGTAGTACCTCGGTTGCGCAAAACCCATCATATTTTTGAGGGTGCCGGTCAGTTGTGCCAGCGAGTGCACTTTGAGAACGGGAAGGGAAATGATATAGTGGGAAAAAGCTATTTCAGGTAAATACATTTCTGGAAACACTGGGCAGCGCCTGTTTTCTAATTTCCTCGTTGGTCCATAATTTAAATCCACAAGTTCTATGCCAGTTTTCTTGGCCATTTCGACATAACCCAAGTTGTAAAAAACCTCATCGGTATCAAGATTTGCCGAACCTGTTCCTTCTCCAACTGCAAGAGTTGCGGTGGAATGGTCAATTGAACCGGAAGCAAAAGTCTGCCAGTTAGAGCAAACTGGTTGAAAATATATCAAATTAACTTACCGAATCCTGGTAATAACCTAGTATTGACATGTGTTGCCAAGGGGAACTAGTATACAAATTGGTCATTATACATTCAGTTTGCTTTCGCATTTCTTCAATTTTTGAGATCTAACAAAATACAGTTCTTGTTTTATTGGATTGCTATTTTATGAAAACGTCGAAAATACTTATAATTGATGATGAACAGGCCATATTTCAGTTAATTGCTGATATATTGGAAGTGTCTGGTAACTATCGATGTTTCCATGCAAAAAATGGTGAAGAGGGACTAGAGCAAGCGCAAGAGTTGGATCCGGACCTCATTTTTCTTGATCTGATGATGCCGGTCTTAGATGGGGTTTCTTTTTTACAAAGCCTTGGTCAACAAAATGTTCGGTCCTGCCCGGTGATTGCTATCACCGGGCAGCACGATGCGGATATTCTTCATAAGTGTTATCATCTTGGAGTCGTGGCTCTTATACGTAAGCCGCTGGAGGTTTGGGAGATTGCGGCGATTGCCCACCGATATACCAAGTTTTCAGAAAATAATCAGGACCGATTTGGTGAAAAAAAAGATGGTCATGTTTTGCTCACTGAAGGGGCCCTGGGGACAATAATAGATGGAGGGGGGCGAGGAGAAGATTTTCTGGAGGCCATTACCCTACCGGTTTTTGTGAAAAATAAAGAATGCGATTTTGTTTTTATAAATAGTGCATTCACCGATGTGACCGGATTAAGCGTTGAGGATGTGATTGGGAAAAAAGCTACTGATATTGAAAAATTGAGTTTTTTTGCAGGAAATGATCAAGAACAGCAACTTCTCGCATTGGGTGGCCGATACAGTAGTGAAGAATATCTTGAAGATGGTAACGGCTGGCAACGGGCCTATATATGCCATAGCTCCGCAGTTACTGTGAATGAAGGCGAAGATATTGCGGGTATTGTGGGTGTTTTCGTAGAAACCGGGGAACTTGCCTCCTCAAAATTTAAAAAAAAGCTCACCCTGCTGTATCCGGAATTGTCTCCAAGAGAGTGTGATGTGGCAAGTTTAGTGAGAGTTGGTTTAGCAAATAAAGAGGTCGCCGAGCGGTTGGGTGTGGCGTTGAGTACAGTGGAATTTCATCGAAATAATTTGCGTGAAAAGCTTGGAATTAAAGGAAATAGAATTAGTCTGGTAAACGCTCTTCTCTCTATGTAAGCAGGTTGCTATGGATAGTTCAGCCAAAAGAGTCATGGTCGTTGATGATGATGAAGCTCAGTTGGATCTCGCCTCTGAGATATTGGAATTCCTGGGCTATAATGTGGTGGCCGCAAAAGGTGGCGAAATGGCCATACAGTATCTTAGCAAAAAAAGAGTGGATTTGCTCCTCCTTGATATGCAAATGGATCCTGGCATAAATGGACGGCAAACCTATGAAGCGGCACTTCGGCTAAATCCCCTGCAAAAAGCGATTATCGTTAGCGGTTGTGATGATTCGGATGAGTTAAATAAGACCCTGGCCCTTGGAGCTTTAGGGGTGGTAAAAAAACCTTATACTGTAGCTGAGTTATCCAAAGGCGTGCAGAGAGGCCTTGGTGTGTGATCTGCTATCTTGAAGTGCGTTTTCGTTTGAAGGTTTGTATAGTAAGTAGAGGATTTTCTCCCATGACTTTTTCACTAACCAGATCGAACTCTTCTTGGGGGATGGCAGGAAAAAAGGTGTCGCCCTTGAACTCCTGGTGAATTACGGAGAGTAAGATCTCGTCACAGTAGAACATTGCAAGGGCGTAAAGACTATTGCCACCAATGATAAATATTTTTTTCTGATTTCTACAGGTGTGAATGGCCTTTTCCAGGTCGTCTAGTACCTCAGCCCCCTCAATAGTAAGGTTTTTGTTCCTGCTGATAATGATATTTCGTCTTCCCGGAAGTACAAAACCGATGGATTCATAGGTTTTTCTGCCCATTATCACCGCATGGCCCATGGTAGTTTGTTTGAAATGTGCTGTTTCTTCGGGGAAGTGCCATGGAATTTTCTTGTGAAAGCCAATTACCCGGTTTGTGGACATGGCTGCGATAAGTATGATTTTCATTGGATGATTTTTGTGTAAAAAGATGAAAAAAAAGGTGGGTTTGCCGATTTTTCTGTATTTTAACCCAGGTTTTGTACTACACTCGGACAATGTACTTGTTTTATTGTACTCTTACACTGTTTTTTGGAGAAGAGATTTAGAATGCGGAGGCTGTAAATGAAGATAAATTGTCCCCATTGCGGAGTTCATGGTTCAGTGAACGATGATCTTGCGGGGAAAAAATTACGTTGTCCAAAATGCGCAAAAGTTTTTCTGATAACAGAAGATGTTGCGCCTGCCGTGGAGAATTTTCCAAACCAGCAGGAAACCCTGAATAGAGAAGTCCTTGAAGAACAGCTTACTCCACCTATAATCGAAGAAATAGAAGGCGAGAAAGAAACAGAAAAAGTGGAGCCCAGCGATTCCATATCTGATGCAGTGGAAGTTGACGGCCAGGAGCTTGATGTTGAAGAGGAAACTGCAAAGGAAGAAGATACTGAGGATGGACAAACGTACGTTTGTTCAGTATGTGGTCAATCTTTTGCTCCCGAGCATTTGGTAGAGATCGACTTTCTTGCCTATTGTGAACAATGTAGACCCGATCAGGATGACGAGCAGGCCTTGGAGGACGAAGAGCAGGAAACTACAGTCGATGATGATGAATTTCTTGATTTTGCTGAGGAAGAGAACGATGGAGAAGATGACGAACTGGTCGCTTCTGCAGAGGATCTTGAGACCTGCTCCGGTTGTGGTGAGTCTTTGCACCCACAGTTTCTTGAGTCCCACGGCGGGAAATTATACTGCGCTCTTTGTGCGCCTGAGGATGGAGAAGTAAAAGAAGCCTTGGATGTAACTCTTTCAGAAGATGAAAAAGTTGCAGATGATGAAGAGGAAATACAAACTGAAGAAATGGTTTATGGGGCAGAAGAGATAGATGCTGCTTTTCCAAAGGAATGTTGTTCTGTTTGTGGTGAGAGCTTTCACGTTGATTTTCTTCAGGAGGTGGATTCCAAATACTACTGTGGTTCATGTCAACCCGAAGTGATCGAGACCATAGCGGTTGCTGAAGATGAAGACCTGGATTCTGTACAAGACGAACAGGTTGATGACAATGCAGAGTTTAGCCTGGAAGAAGAGCCTTCAGTGGCAGAAGAGAGTGAAATCATAAAAGGTGGCGGAAGCTTTACAGTTGGTGGAGTGCTTAAAGAGGCCTGGCAGAAGACGAAAGGTGCAAAGGCTGCTGTTTGGGGTGGCGCCATTGTAACCTGTTTACTATTTGCCCTGTTGGGAGGGGGCGTATTTTTTGCGACCCAACAGCTTGTCATGCTGGACCCCATGAAGACGCTCGCGGTCAATGTTGGCGTACAAGTAGTTGCAGCTTGGCTTGGAATGTTATTGGGTAGTGGACTGCTGCTAATAGGTGTTTCAAGGGCCCTTGGACAACGGGTGAGTTGGAGGTTGATATTTGCGGCTTTTTCTAGAAGAAAAGTTATTTCCATGTCTGTTGCTGCATTTCTACAGATCATATTGATATGTATAGGTTTTCTCCTACTTATTTTGCCGGGGATCTATTTGTCACTGGGCTATGTCCTTACAATGCCATTAATCCTTGAAAAAGGCTTAGGACCATGGCAGGCCTTGGAGGCTTCAAGGAAGGCCATTCATAAAAAGTGGTGGTCAGTATTTGGTTTGTATCTGGTGATGTCTCTGATTTATATGGTATCCGCTATACCACTGGGAATCGGTTTAATTTGGACGGTTCCGATGTTTATGGTTATGGTTGGTGTCTTATACGTTCGCCTCTTCGATTCTGTTGATGAGGCTGAGGAGAGAGAGGAGGATGGCGAAGAAGCACTTGAGGAAATAGTGGAGGAGATTGAAGCCTCCTAATACCTTCCTTATTCATCTTTTAATGATCCTGTGCGCCGTTTTGGTCTCAGGATCATTTCCAGTAGGGGCAGCAATCACCAGTAGTGTAGATCCAGCAGCCTTAACCCTTATTCGTTTTATTCTGGCGAGCCTGCTTTTTGCTCCAATTGTCTGGTTGCGATGTGGGTTTGCTGTCACTTTTTTTGAGTTTTTACGTTATAGTCTGGTTTCTCTGGTACTGGTTATTTTCTTCTGGTGCATGTTCTTCTCCCTGCGCTATACCACTGCCTTAAATACCAGTGCCATCTTTACCCTTGTCCCCTCCCTTTCGGGGATATATGCCATTTATCTAAACGGTGAACGTTTAGGGAAATCTCGTTTTATTGCCCTGTTTTTTGGAATAATTGGAGCGTTATGGATAATTTTTAGGGGCGATACAAGCCTGTTTCTTAGTCTTGCCTGGAATAGGGGGGATTTGATTTTTCTTGTCGGTTGTCTGGCCATGGGGTTGTACACTCCTTTGGTACGAAAATTTCACCGTGGTGAACCGATGGAAAAGATGGCGTTCTGGATAACCTGTTGTGGGGCACTATGGTTGTTACTCCCTGGCAGCTCTCAACTGAATCATCTGGATTTTTCCACCATTAGACCTGTTTTCTGGTTGGGTATTTTTTATCTCGCATTCTTCTCAACCATCATCACTTTTTTTTTGACCCAGTATTGCACTCTTTATATAGGCCCAACCAGAACCATGGCTTACTCCTATCTCTATCCCGGACTGGTACTTATTATTGATTTTGTTTTTAGAAAGGAAATCCCGGCAATGAAAGTATTGCCAGGTGTCTGTATTGTATTGCTCGCCATGCTTGTGGTCCAGTCAGCGGCTAAGCAGAAAATTGATTTGAACTGATAAAAAAATTTTTCTTTTTTTTTCTGGGGCATATACTGAAGGTTATTACGGTACTGATTTGATGCACAACGCCTTGAGAGTTGCATATGGAAAATTTTCCTCCCCTTTCATATCAGTTGCACTGTGTTACCATTGATGCCGATGCCATAAACCTTCGTCTTATCCGGTCCATGGCAGAGGATATAGGCCTCTCTGTCCAGAGTTTTCAGAATCCAGTCAAGGCATTACAGTATGCCAAAAAGCATATTATAGATATTGTGCTGGTGGATTACCTATTGCCTGAAATGGATGGCATTACTTTTATCGAAAGATTTCGAGAGCAGCATCAGGATATACCTGTTGTGATGATGTCCACGGTTTCCAATGACGAAACGACCAAACTCCTCGCTTTAAAAGCCGGGGCCACAGAGTTTTTAAGCAAACCCCTCAGTGCAGTGAATTTCAGGGCAAGAATAAAAAATCTTTCAACCCTGCGCTTTGCCCAACGCCGCTTGCAGGATAGGGCACTTTTCTTAGAAGAAGAAATTGTGGAGGCTACCAGTAAGATTGTGGCCCGTGAGATGGAAACCCTTGGTGTTTTGAGTAAAGCTGCTGAATTTAAGGATACTGATACCGGTAATCATGTCAGGCGGGTGGCAGAATATTCAAAGCTTATTGGAGAACCCGTTATCAAAGAAAAAGAGCAGCTTGATCTTCTTTTTCACGCAGCCCCGCTCCACGATCTCGGTAAAGTTGGTATTCCCGATACCATATTGCTAAAACCAGGGAAACTGACCAAACAAGAGTGGGCAATTATGAAAGAACATACTCTGATAGGAGAACGAATTTTAGCAGACTGTGAAAATAGAGTCCTTGCCATCGGAGGAGTTATTGCAAAGACACATCACGAACGACTGGATGGGCAAGGCTATCCAGCAGGGCTGCAAGGTGAGGATATTCCATTGCTGGGTAGAATCGTGGCCATTGCGGATGTGTTTGATGCACTCACCACAGTGCGTCCCTACAAAGATGCCTGGCCTTTTGATAAGGCGCTACGGCTCATTCATGATGAAAAGGGAAAGCAGTTTGATCCTGATTTGGTGGATATCTTTCTCGGGCATAGTGATGAAGTTTTGCGAATTTGTGAAATCATGCAGGATGTATAGTAGCTACAGGGGATTCTAGCCTACTAGCCAGTTTGTACCAATTTACCAACAATACCTACAGACAATTGCTTTTTGAGAATTATAAAACAGATGGAAAAAGGCCTTGACTTGCGAACGATTATCACTTACTATTGAAAATAATTATCGTTTAAGAGGAGAAAGCAATTGAGAATGACTAATCAGCGTGAGATAATTTTACGCGAACTCAAAAAATCACAAGCCCATCCGACGGCGGATGAGCTTTATGAACAGGTGAAAAAGTTTATGCCACGAATAAGCCTGGCAACCGTCTATAGGAATTTGGAAATCCTATCGGATGTTGGGATGATACGTAAGCTTGAAATAAGCGGCCGGCAAAGACGATTTGATGGTGAGACAGAAGAGCATAATCATATCTACTGTGTTGAATGTCATCGAATTGATAATCTTACCATAGACGATATGCAGATTGAGTTGCCCAAGGGCAAGACAAATGGATATACCATCGTTGGACAGCGCCTGGAAGTAACCGGTCTTTGTCCCCGTTGTCAGAAGAAATTAAACAAAAGTAAAACCGACGAATAATAACAGGAGATGAAAAATGGCTTGTGGATGCAAAAAAACAACGTTGAATGAGAAGCAGAGAGAAGTTCTTGAGGCAATGAGCAAATGTGATGCACCCTGTGGATCTAAGGACATTGCGGCAACTCTTGGTACAGAAGGGAAGCAGATCAGTTGTCAAATGACTGCCTTAAAGAAGAAAGGTTATGTTGCAAGTCCTGTACGTTGCAAATATGAAATTACCAGTGACGGAAAGAAAGCACTGGAGGCCTAGAGACACAAGTATGGGCACATTACAGGGAAGCCAGACAGAAAAAAATCTTCTTATCGCCTTTGCCGGAGAATCGCAGGCGCGCAATCGATATTCCTACTATGCCAAAGTAGCTAAGAAAGAGGGATATGTGCAGATAAGTACAATTTTTGAGCGAACCGCTGAGCAGGAACGGGCACATGCCAAAACATTGCTGAAGTTTCTGGAAGGTGGTGAGGTGGAAATTAAAGCTACATATCCGGTCATTCCACCGGGAACGACGGTGGAAAATCTGCAAAATGCGGCAATGGGTGAGGAACATGAGTATAAAGAAATGTATCCGGATTTTGCAGAAATTGCAGAGGAGGAAGGTTTCCCCGTCATAGCAGCCACCATGCGTTCAATAGCAGTTGCGGAAGAGCAGCATGCGGCCACCTACAGGGCTTTTATTGACAATATCGCAAAGGATAAAGTGTTTGCCAAAGATGATGAGGTAAAGTGGTACTGTAGTAAATGTGGCTATACCCATAGGGGAAAGACTCCTCCTAAAAAATGTCCTGCTTGTCGTCATGGGCAGGGATATTTTGAGCTGCTGGCGGAGAATTATTAGAGCCAGCTCGTCCATTACTATGCCCCAAAGGTTATGGACGCAAAAAAGAGAGTGGCAATAAAAAGATAAAAATAATATTGGAGATAGAGTATGAAACCATTAGTAACAAATGAAGCACCGGATTTTACAGCGACGGCGGTAATGCCGGATAATAGTTTTAATGAAGCCTTTTCCCTCTCAAGCCTACGGGGAAAATATGTGTTACTCTTTTTTTATCCATTGGATTTCACCTTTGTTTGTCCATCTGAGATACTGGCTTTTAATAAGGCAGTGGGTACGTTTAAAGAGAAAAATTGTGAGGTCGTTGGCGTTTCCATTGATTCGCATTTTAGCCATCTTGCCTGGAAAAATACCGCAATAAACAATGGTGGGATCGGGCAGGTGCAGTTTCCACTGGTGGCTGATTTGGACAAGTCAATTTCTGAGAATTATGGGGTTTTACTGGATATGGGCATTGCCTTGAGGGGGCTCTATCTTATTGACAAAGAAGGTATTGTTCGTCATCAGGTGGTAAATGATCTTCCCCTTGGGAGAAATGTTGACGAGGCACTTCGTATGCTCGATGCTTTGCAATTTACCGAAGAGCATGGCGATGTTTGTCCGGCAAACTGGAATAAGGGAGATGACGCAATGGAGCCAACAGCAGAAGGTGTTGCTAAGTATCTTTCAGAGCATAATGGCTGAGTAGTATAAAACAACAAGATAAAAGCAGATAAGGGTGAGTACTTTTTCGACAAATTCAATTTGGAGGATGTATTATGGCCGAACAAAAAGGAATCTATAAATGTAATATCTGCGGTAATATTGTGGAAGTTCTGCATGCAGGTGGTGGCGATCTTTCCTGTTGTGGTGCCCCAATGGAACAACTGAAGGAAAATACGGTTGATGCGGCAACAGAAAAGCATGTACCTGTTATTGAAAAAGTTGACGGTGGATACAAAGTAAGTGTGGGCAGTGTTGCCCATCCCATGGTTGATGAGCACTATATTGAGTGGATTGAACTTATTGCAGATAAACAAAGTTTTCGCAAATTTTTAAGTCCGGGTGATGCTCCTGAGGCTGTGTTTACCGTATCTGCAACAGATGTGAGTGCCAGGGCTCATTGTAACTTGCATGGCGTTTGGAAATCTTGATATTTACTAATAGCAAAAAATAGGAGCAGTGAGTTATGTCCTTACCCGAAGAAATGCACCAATGCCAGACCATGAATTGTGGCTATATCTACGATCCTGATAGGGGGGATCGTAAGGGAAAGATCAAAAAGGGAACAAAATTTACAGATCTTCCTGAAGATTGGCGGTGTCCGGTGTGTGGTGCAACGGTAAAGGCCTTTCGCCCATTGGCTGGCCCAGGCTCTGTCCACGAAGAGACGGCCAAGCCAGCAACGGAGACTGGCGGCAAACAAATAGAAAAAGGAGCCAAGGCAGGAATGAAAAAATACACATGTAATATTTGTGGGTATGAGTATGACCCGGAGAAAGGGGATGAAGCTGCAGGTATTGCCCCAGGTACGCCCTTTGAAGATCTGCCCGATGATTATGAATGCCCGGTTTGTGGGGCAGGAAAGGACGATTTCTCACCGTCTTGATTCGGGTTTGAATGCCAAAACTTTTTTTTAAGCGCAGAACGTGGAAGATGTTTTCTGCTTCTGCGCTTTTTTGTTTCTTGCAGAATATTTTAATTTCACTATTGTTTTAAATAGATCTATCCATAACTGCCTTATTTTTCAATGGGCATCAGAATGAAATTTGCAAACCACTAGAGCAGGAGGAACGAGTAATGAATCCGGTTAAATTAACAGAAAACGTCTACTGGGTTGGAGCCATTGACTGGGATGTACGGGATTTTCATGGATATTCAACAAATAGGGGGACAACCTATAATGCCTATTTGATAATGGATGAGAAGATCACCCTCGTTGACTGTGTTAAAAAATCTTTACAAAGTGACATGGTCACTCGGATAAAGGAAATCGTTGATCCTGCCAAGATCGATTATATAGTGGTAAACCATGTGGAGATGGACCACTCAGGCTGTTTACCGGAAATGGTTGAGATGATCCGTCCTGAGAAAATTATCTGTTCTAAGATGGGGGAAAAGGCATTACTACAACATTTTCATCAGAAGGATTGGCCATATGTCATAGCCAAACCAGGAGAGGATATCAGTCTTGGAGCGAAGACACTCTCATTTCTTGAAACTCGCATGTTGCACTGGCCGGATTCCATGTTCACTTACCTGGTTGAAGACCAGATCCTCTTTTCATCGGATGCCTTTGGCCAGCATCTCGGAACCAGCGAACGATTTGATGATGAGGTGGATCAGGCCATTTTGTTAGAGGAATTAACGAAGTACTATGCAAATATTTTAACCCTCTATTCGCCTCTGGTGAAAAAGCTGATTGCAAAGGTGAAAGAGATAGGTCTTCAGATCAAGATGATTGCTCCTGATCACGGCGTAATTTGGCGTGGAAATCCAGCTATGGCCCTGGAAGCGTATGATAAGTGGAGCCAGAATAAAGGTGATGGCTATGCTATGATTATTTACGACACAATGTGGCATTCAACGGAAAAGATGGCCAAACGAATTGGTGCCGGTTTGCAGGATGAAGGGATTTCCTATAAGCTTGTGAATTTACGATATAACCATCGAAGTGATGTTATGCGGGATGTCCTTAATGCCAGCGCCATCGTCCTTGGTTGTCCCACCTTAAATAACGGGTTGCTTCCCAGGATGGCGGGATTTTTGATGTATATGCGTGGTTTGAAACCGACCAATAAAATCGGGGCAGCCTTTGGTTCATTTGGCTGGTCGGGCGAGTCTGTGAAATTGTTGAATGAAGCAATGGTTGCGATGAAATTCGACGTGATCGATGATGGATTGCGGGTAAAATATGTGCCTGAGGATGAAGATTTCTCTCAATGTGTTGAGCTTGGTAAAAAAGTAGGTCAAGCATTAAAGGACAATTAATGTAGGAAGAGTAAGAGGCTGCCATGGCATATGCCAGCAGCCTCTTGCTTTTGCTGCACTAATTCCGTAAAAAATTGAGCGCAGATCCCGCTTTAAACCAGTTAATCTGCTCACTGTTTAACGAATGTTTAAGGACAATCTCGGAACATTCGCCACTGCCGTGATGGAAGGTGGCAATGATTTCTGAGCCGGGTGCGATGGATGTAATACCTGCCAGATCAACCGTATCCGCTTCTTGTACCAAATCATAATCGTCTGGGTTTGCAAAAGTGAGCGGCAAGATCCCCTGCTTTTTGAGGTTCGTCTCATGGATACGGGCAAATGATCTTGTTATCACGGCCTTTCCTCCCATATGCCGTGGGCTCATTGCCGCATGTTCACGGGAAGAGCCTTCACCATAATTTGTATCTCCCACAGCAATCCAGTTTTCGCCTGCGTCCTGGTAGGCACGGGCAATTTCGTTATAGCCCTGGGTTTCACCAGTGAGTTGATTTTTTGCCTTGCCGGGGATATCTGTAAAGGCGTTTACTGCCCCTGCAAACATATTATTTGAGATGTTATCCAAATGACCACGGAATCGAAGCCATGGACCCGCAGGAGATATATGGTCAGTGGTGCATTTGCCCTTCGCCTTGAGGAGCAATCGTAAGCCTTTAAAATCATTTCCTTCCCATTTGGGGAACGGGCTAAGAATGGCCAGACGTTCAGAAGCGTCCGAGACCTGTACAGTAACGGAAGAATTGTCATCTATGGGGGCCAGGAACCCTTCACTATCATGGATTAAGCCTTGAGGTGGAACTTCTGGTACCTTGCCTGGGGCCTTGAGGGTAAAGCTTGTGCCATCAGAGGCTGTAAGTTCTGTGGAATACGGATTAGTGGTGAAGGTACCTGTCATTGCGTAGGCAAGGCATGTTTCTGGGCTTGCAATAAAACCACAGGTACCGGAATTGCCATCGTTACGTTTGGGAAAATTACGGTTATAGGAGGTGACAATGGAGTTTTTAAATCCCTCCTCAATCCCATCGCGGTTCCATTGACCAATACAGGGCCCACAGGCGTTGGCAAGAACTGTGGCGCCGATGGCTTCAAGTTTTGCGAGTTGCCTGTCTCGTTCAATTGTTGCCCGTACCTGTTCAGATCCAGGGGTGATAAGGAGCGGAATCATAAGTTTTGCCCCCTTTTCTGTAATTTGTTCGGCCATGGCGGCAATACGCCCCATATCCTCGTAGGAGGAGTTTGTGCATGAACCAACCAGCGCATAAGTAACATTTTCCGGATGTCCTTCTTCTTTCACATACGCAGCCATGTTGGAGACAGTTGAAGCCCGGTCTGGTGAATGGGGGCCGACTAGATGTGGCTCTAGGCTGGAAAGATCAATGGTAATGACTTCTTCAAAATAATTTTCAGGATTTGTTAATACGTCTTCATCCGCCTGTAATAGATGTTTATGCTTTTCTGTAATATCGGCTGTCTCAGCCCTGCCACAGGCGATAAGAAAATCCCGCATATGCTCGTCATAGGGGAAGGTGGAGGTGGTGGCGCCAAGTTCCGCGCCCATATTGCAGATAGTTGCCTTTCCGGTACAGGAAATAGTACTTGCTCCTGGACCGAAATATTCAAAAACCCGGTTTGTTCCACCAGAACAGCTCAGCATACCAAGGAGTTTTAGAATAACATCTTTGGGGGAGGCCCACTCAGAGAGTTCACCTATTAGCTGTACGCCAACAAATTTTGGATGTAATACCTCCCAAGGAAGGCCAACCATAACGTCAACGGCGTCGGCACCGCCAACACCAGAGGCAAAAGCACCGAGTCCTCCGGCATTTGGGGTGTGTGAATCGGTTCCAAGCATCATTAATCCCGGAAAGCCATACTGTTCAATCACCACCTGATGAATAATACCGGCCCCCGGCAGCCAGCAGCCAAATCCATAGCGTTGGGAAGCTGATGCCAGAAAATCATACACCTCTTTATTCTCTGTCCGGGCAACATTGAGATCATTTTTGGCACCTTTATGGGCACGGATAAGATGATCACAATGGACAGTAACAGGAACTGCCGCCGAATCTTTTCCCGCAAGCATAAATTGTAAAACAGCCATTTGGGCGGTGGCGTCTTGTAATGCGATACGATCAGGTCTTGTTTTAACATAAGAACTGCCCGCTTCCAGTTCGGCATCATGACAGTTATCTAAATGCCCATAAAGAATTTTCTCACCATAGGTCAAACCACGGCCCAGACGTTTTTTGACCGTTGCAATGTTGGCGGCCATTTTTTCGTAGGTGTTTGTAATAAAAGCGGGTGTTGAATCTACTGAGTTACTCATATGGTTCTCCAAAAACTTTAAAAAAAATACTGAAGGTATCCCCGGTGTGGATGAGGCTTGACAATAAGAGTGGTGAAATGCCTTTTGGAGGATACCGGATCTTTTGGGTGGTGCGCTACAACTATGATCGAATGCACTCCTCATCAAGCATGGTGTCAATAAAATCAAGTGCATATTGACGTTGTTCTGCAGTGGTGTGGGCAATACAGTCGCAATGAAGGTGGGCATTGCTGCGAACCAGAAACTCAAAACGGACCAGATCTTTCTCAACTTCCACCCCGAGATAAAATGGGCCACAGTCGGTGTGTTCTTTTTGGATGTCGGTCAGCAGTTCAATTGGTAAGAGTAACCAATATAAGCCGACCATTGGGCCGGCTTTGAGGTTTCTTTTGAGATAAGAGTCTATATTGTCCCGCTCCATGGGAGAGAGTTCATCGATTACAAATTGGCGCATCGTACAGGGATTCAGGTTATTTTTATAAGAAATCGGCAGCGATTGCCGACAAGGGGCTTCGCTCACTTTTGCTCAACGTAATATGCCCATATATACCATGTCCCTTTAATCTTTCAACTGCGTATGAGAGCCCGTTGGAGGAAGAATCGAGGTAGGGGTTGTCAATTTGGTAGGGATCTCCAGTAAATACCATCTTAGTACTTTCACCGGCACGGGAAATAATGGTTTTCACTTCATGGGGGGTCAGGTTCTGGGCCTCATCAATAATTACGTACTGGCGAGGAATGGATCGGCCACGAATATAGGTGAGCGCTTCCAGCTCAACCAGTTGATCCTTTATAAGTTTGTTTACCTTTTGGTGGACGCTCTCTTCATCTTCGGTTCGATGTTCATGGGTCATTAAGTAGGTGAGATTATCAAAGATCGGTTGCATCCACAGCAGGAGTTTCTCATCTTTTGTTCCGGGAAGATAGCCGATATCTTTTCCCATGGGAATCACCGGGCGGGAGACCAGCAGCTTTTCCTGGCTGCCACGGTGAACGACACATTCAAGTCCTGCGGCCAGCGCAAGCAAGGTCTTTCCGGTGCCGGCCTGGCCAATCAGGGTGACGAGATTGATCTCTGGGTTGAGCAAGAGCTCCAGTGCCATGCGTTGCTCTTTGGAGCGGGAGTGAACATTCCATGCCTGTTCATGCCGGGAGTTGAGATGGGTAAGCGTGGTTTGGTCAAGGGCACGGCCAAGTCCGGAATGTTTGGGATTTAGCTCATCTTGCAGTAGGACAAACTCGTTTGAGAGAAATTTAAAACCTTCAGCTTCCTGGGAAGATTCCTGCTGATGAAAATGGTCGATAATTTCCCCTGGGACGGAAATTTTCCGCCATCCGGTATAGAGTTCATCAATGTTGCATTTTTGTTTCTCAAAATCCATTACGTCAATACCAAGGGCGTCTGCCTTGAGACGGGCGTTGATATCTTTTGAAACAAAAATGACTTTCTTTCCATCCGCATGTAGATTGTAGGCAACGGCCAGGATGCGATTGTCGGGGACACTCATATCCAGCAAGGTATCTTTCATATTTTTCCGTTCGACGGTGATGGATAAGATACCGCCGTTATCCATGGGAACACCATCTTTAAGGGTGCCCTTTTGGCGAAGGCTGTCAAGATGCCTGATTACAGACCTTGCATTTCGACCCAGTTCGTCATTTTGTCGCTTAAATTTATCCAACTCCTCAATAACGGTCATGGGGAGAATCACATGATTGTCGGTGAACGAGGTGAGGGAATCGGCGTTATGCAAAAGGACGTTGGTATCGAGTACAAAATACTTTTTACTACCCATATAATTTGCTCCACTTCTACTATTGTTGAGGTTATTTAGATATCAAGCCAGGTACTGTTTTGGTTGAGTAGCTCACAGCCTTCCTCTTGAACAACAACCATATTTTCAAGTCTTACACCACCCCAGTCTGGTAGATAAATACCAGGTTCAACGGTGATAACCATTCCAGCACGAAGGAGTTTTCTGTTCTTTGTGGAAAGGCGCGGGCCTTCGTGTACGGCAAGGCCGACACCATGTCCAAGGGCGTGCCCAAATTGTTTTCCATAGCCTCCGTCACTGATTATGGTTCTGGCAATTTTGTCTATGGATGCTCCACTTACTCCGGCTCGGATTGCTGCCATGGCACTTTGCTGGGCATTTCGGACCAATCTGTGGATTGTTTTGTATTTTGTACTTGCCTTCTTGGGAACGAAACTTCTCGTCATATCAGAACAGTAGCCATCCAGTACAAGCCCCATATCAATCATCAGCGGTTTGTTTTTTTTGATTTTTGTTTGATTAGGAACACAATGGGGTAGGGCGCTATGTCTTCCAGAAGCCACGATTGTAGCAAAACTTGGGGCTTCTGCCCCTTTTTGGCGCATAAGGGTTTCAATGGCTACGCTAAGTTCAATTTCGGTCTGAAAAGAGCGAATGTCAGTATAAATCTCTTCAAATACAGCTTCGTTAAGGAGCACCGATTGGCGAATTTTTTCTATTTCACCAGCGTCTTTTATTAAACGCATCTCTTCAATAACATCGGTTAAAGGAGTGAGAGAAACGCCTGACTTGATCAGGGTCTCCTCCATTTTCTTCTTAACAGAGTGCAAGGTGTAATGGGGTTCGAACCCAAGTGACTGAATACCAAGGGATGGAAGCAGCGTTTGTAAAAGTGTCAACATCCCTTTGGGATAGAGCAATACTTCCATCTCCCCAACTTCTTCTTCTGCTTGCAGCTGAAAACGAAAGTCGGTAAGGAGGATGGGTGCTTTACGAGCGGGTACCAGCAAGCTACCGGAGCTTTCACCAATATCATGGTCCTGAGCGGAATAACCACTGAGATACCTTCTGTTATGTGGCTCGGAAATAAGCATGGCATCCAGCTTTTTCCGTCGTAATTTTGCCTGTAATGAAGAGATGCGAGCTGCTCTTTCCATTAGGAAAACCTCTGCATAAGGATGTCTTTTCGCTGGGTTAAGGCTTGTGTGTATTGATCGTTGAGTCCAGATCGGGCCTGTTCCCATTCCTTTTGGTATTGTGGATGCATGGTGGGGTCAATGGCTTCTAAATCGGGCATGGTTCCGGTTTGTTGCTGTATCTGTTGTGCAAGCTGGGTACGAATGGCGTCAGAAAGCTGTTGCTTGAGTTGTTCTTTGTGGCCGGTGTACTGTTCAATAAGTTGGCCAAGTTCTGTGCAGACAGCGGTTACCCCGGAGTCTTGTCCGGCAAGTTGCTGGATAAGTGATAAACTCCTATTTGCATTTTGGGCCAATATCTCATCGCGTGGCAGGGTGATATTGCGTAAAAGTACGGTGGCCATCCCTTTTCGGATATACATTTGGGTGCTTTGATCTTCTGCCTGTAAAAGCTCGGTTAGATCGGAATGCTCACCGTTCATAAATTCGGTGAGTAGACGCATGCCGCGTTCTTCCATCTGTTGCTCTATGGGGATGTCTGCGGCTCGTTCAGCCATACGGGCAGCCCGTTCCATTACCATGTCCATGGTGCTTCGTATTTCAGCCATAATTTTGTATTGTTTTAAGTTTTTCGTAATCTGGCGCCAAAGAAACCATCAATTCCCGGTTGCGGGGTGGAAACAAAGAAGCCACTATCAATAAATGTATGCGGGTGGGGCATAGCTTTTGTTTGTCCAGATACGCTATCCAGCCCAACTTCATCTTTTATATTTGCAAAACAATTGGCACAATCTTCCAAATAAAAATCAGAATGTTTTGTCAAAAATTGCTCAATAACGCGTTCATTTTCAATATGTTCCAAGGAGCAAGTGGCGTAAACAAGTGCCCCTTTGGGACGTAAAAGAGGTGCTGCACATTCCAGTAGTGCCAGTTGCTTTTCCTGAAATTGTTGTAAGTCACTTTCCCGCCTGTTCCAGCGAATATCGGGATGTCGCCCACAAACTCCTGTGCCGGAGCAGGGAACGTCCATAAAAATTCCGTGGAATTGTTTATCTGTTTGGGCTGCAAATTGCTGCAGTGTACCTTGAAACAGTGGGATAGTCACCCCCGGATGCACTCTTGTCATATTTTGCTTAAATTTTTTTTGTCTTCCGGGATGGGGTTCCACAGCAAATAGTTGTGACTTGCTCTTTTGTAAGAGTTGTAAAAGTATACTGCTTTTGCCCCCAACACCAGCGCAGGCGTCTAGATATTTCCCCCCTGGCAGGACAGGTTTGATCAGCTCACAGAGCAACTGCGCTCCCTGATCCTGTACGTGAAACAAGCCTTCGGTGAATCCTGGAAGAGCTGTTATGGGACCGTGATAATTCATGATTTCAATACCAGTGTCTCCAAAAGTGGAGTAGGTAGCGCTAAAACCATGGGTTGTAAACTGCTTGAGTAACGCTTCGCGCGAGATTTGCCCGTGATTGCACTGTATAACCAATGGAGCTTGCTTGTTATTGTGCAAACAAATAGCAATGGCCCTTTCTTTGCCAAATTGTTTGCTCCATCGCTTAACCAGCCAGTCTGGATGGTTAAGAAGAGGTTCTTTCTCATTTTGACAAAATTGCATAAGCTCGTTTTGTTTGCGAACAGCATTACGAAGAACACCATTAATAAATCCGTGGAGCCGCTTTGGCAAGCGTGCTGTCTTTGCGGCATTGACCGATTCGTTAACAGCGGCCGAATCGGGGATACGATCAAGGAACATAATTTGGTAGAGTCCAACGTGCAAGGCCTGTAAAACAAAAGGGTGGAGCTTTCTTAGGGGGATGGTGCACAGTTGCTGGAGCATGCGCTCAAGGGATTGTTGGTTGCGCAGTACACCATGTATGATGTTATTTGCCAGTTGTCTGTCTTTTGCCTGAATAGTTCTGTTTGCCAGCAGCTTGTCAAAAATTTGGGTGAGCGGAATACGCTCTTTTTTAAGACGCCGCAATGTATCAATGGCAGCAAAACGAGCAGATATAGATTGTTGAGAACTCAAAAGCAGAGGAAGAAGTTCAAGGGTTGGTGATGGAATCAATGGCAGCAATTAAATCTTGCAGAGGGGAGCCTTTTGAAATAATGGAGGGTGTCGTTTCACCTTCCACCAGAGCAGTAACTTCCTCCGGAGTAACCATGCCGGAGAGGTAGAGGATGGGGATGGTGGAAGTCTTTTGTTCAGCAGCCAGTGCCGCACTGAGCTCCACCCCGTGAACGCCCGGCATATTGATGTCAAGAATGGCCAAGTCCGGTTGTTCTTGTGCAATAAGTGAAACAGCTTCCTCATTGTTGGTGCTAAAGGTGACGTGTTTGTCACCGTTTTCTTCCAGTTGCATTTTTAACAGCTCGCAGGCGTCTTTGTCGTCATCAATAAGCACAATACGGGTCTGTTTCCCCATGGGTGGTCTCCTCGCTTAAGTAAATTATATAGAGTGCGGCTTTCTTGCTAAGCCCGTCTTTTTTATACTAGCAGGACGATACGAAAAGTAAAAAAGAAAACTGGATGCTACTCGTTTTCGCTGTAGTGCACTTGTACCTTTTCAAGGTGCTCACCTATCTTTTCAACAAGTTCTTTGGTTTTCGACGAATCTTTTTCTTTTGCAGCCTTTTCCAGCTCCAGGCATAGGTTTCCAAGATAGCTAAAACCGTACATCCATGAAGTTCCTTTAATTGTGTGGGCCTGTTGCGCTATCGCGTCAAAGTCGTCGTTTTCCACGGAAGAGAGGAGGAGTTGCGCATCTCTTTGTTTATTTTTCAAAAAATGAGGGATAAGTTTTTTTATTTTGTGACTGATTGTTACACTATTTGCGTCTTCGACACGTTCTTGTATTTGAGGGGATTTTTCTGCCAGTGATGCGTTATGCCCATATATATGTTTGGCAATACATTGAAGAAATGTGTTTCTGCGCACAGGTTTTGTTAAATAGTCGCTGCATCCAGCTTCGAGACATCTCTTTTTGAACCGGACAAATGCATGGGCAGTGAGTGCAACTATGGGTGTTGGTGCATGATCCATTTCTTTTTCCCATTTCCTCAATGAACGGGTGGCCTCATACCCGTCCATTACCGGCATCTCCAGATCCATAAAAACGATATTATACGTGTTCTTTCGAAAGAGTTTCACAGCTTGCAAACCATTTTCTGCCATGGAAATGGTATACGGGGTGTTGCGTAGATACAGCTCAAGTAAATTTCTATTATCCTCATTATCGTCAACCAAAAGTACATGGGCCTCTTGAAGCAGTTCACAGCGGGCTGCACCTTCATCTTCAGTAGTGCTTGGCAGTGGATCGTTGTGCGCTTTGGTGAAGTGATAGGTGAAATAGAAAGTAGAACCTTTTCCTGGAATGCTGTGCAGTCCAATTTTACCACCAAGCATATGGATTAATTTCTTGCATATGGTAAGGCCAAGTCCCGTGCCGCCATATTTTCTGGTGGTCATGGAGTCCGCCTGGGTAAAGCTTTCAAAAATGAGTTCCTGTTTTTCCGGTGAAATACCTATCCCATCGTCTTGTATGGAAAAGAGCAGCTCTGACTCCGATTTTTTTTGAACAACGATTTTCACACTTCCATTTTCGGTAAATTTCACCCCATTACCGACCAAATTCAGGAGAATCTGCCTAAGACGGGTGGGGTCTCCACGGAGGCCATCCGGAACCTTTGGGTCTATGGAAGTGGATATCTTTACATTTCTTTCACTTGCCCGTACAGCAAGAATTGAGGAAACTGAATCCAATAAAGAGGGCAGGTGAAAATCTATTTCTTCAAACTCATTACGCCCCGCTTCAATTTTGGAGAGATCGAGAATGTCATTGATAATAGCAAGCAGGCTTTCACCTGCGGTTTTAAAAATATGGACAAATCTTCGCTGTTCTTCGGTAAGCTCGGTGTCATTGAGGACATCAGCCATTCCGATAATAGAATTAAGTGGGGTCCTGATTTCATGACTCATTGAAGCCAAAAACTCTGTTTTTGACCGGCTGGCATCCTCAGACAGAGCAGTGAGGCGCTTGTTTTCTTTTAGCATATCGTAGAGGTGCAGGTGATTTCGCACCCTGGCCAGTAATTCCTGGCGCTTAAACGGTTTGACAATATAGTCATTACCGCCAGCATCAAACCCTTCTACTATATGTTCCTGCTGGGAAAGAGAGGTGATAAATATTAGGGGAATATCTGTATAATTTGCATCACTTTTCAACTTACGGCATAAGGAGAAACCATCCATCCCAGGCATCATTACATCAAGCAGAATAATGTCGGGAGTCTGCTTTTCAATACACTGAAGTGCTTGCTCAGCACTGCGTGCGGTGAGTGTGTTGTAGTCAGCACCTTTGAGGATTGCAGTAAGCTGTTTTGGACTTACGGGGTTATCGTCGACAACAAGCACAGTATGAGAAGTCAAGGTATCCATTGTGGACAGATGTATCACATTTTTATTAAATTGTATAGAACCTAAGAATCATTAAAGTGTTCAAAGACTGTAATGTGATTTTGAGAAAAAATATTAGGAACAACAGGGCAATGGAAAGGTTGTAACAAATTTGAAATAAGCAAAAAACAATTATCACAAAACAGGTAACTGTACAAAATTGGAAAATTTCCATGGACATTCTTGGCCCTGATTGCTATCATTGCCCGGTAAATTTTTCGTTGTAACGCGGTGGGTTTGCAACATTCTGAAACCTATTATTAATTTAATTTTTTTTACTTTTTATAGGAGAGTAAAACATGAGAAAAATCACATGGGCCTTGGCGGCCACTGCGATGAGTCTTGCCATTACCGTTGGAACAGTTCAGGCATCAACAAAGGAAGAAGTACAGAAGCGTGGTGTACTTAACTGCGGTGTTTCAACAGGTCTTCCCGGGTTTTCCATTGCCGATGAGAAAGGCGTATGGACCGGTCTTGATGTTGATGGTTGTAAAGCTGTTGCATCCGCTGTTCTTGGTGATGCAACCAAGATTAAATATGTTCCTTTGAATGCAAAAGAGCGTTTTACAGCCCTGCAGTCTGGTGAGATTGATGTACTTGTTCGTGGAACCACCTGGACGCTGACCCGTGACACCTCCCTTGGTCTTAACTTCGCCGGAGTGAACTACTATGACGGTCAAGGTTTTCTGGTATCTAAAAAACTTGGTGTAAAATCAGCCCTCGAGCTTGATGGCGCCGCTGTTTGTATTCAGTCTGGAACCACTTCTGAGATGAACCTTGCCGATTACTTCAAAGTAAACAACATGAAGTATGAAGCCGTTGTTTTCGATACCCATGATGCTACCATTAAGGCCTTTGAGAATGGACGTTGTGATGTGTTGACCTCTGATCAGTCACAGCTTTATGGACTTCGTACCCATCTTCCTAATCCTGAGGAAGCGTTTGTTCTACCAGAAGTTATTTCCAAAGAACCCCTCGGACCAGTTGTTCGTCAGGGAGACGATGCTTGGTTTAATATCGTTAAATGGACATTCTTTGCAATGGTAGAAGCTGAAGAGTTGGGAGTGACTTCTGCAAATATTGATACCTTAAAAGCTGAGTCCAAAGCTCCGGCTATTCGCAGGCTTGTTGGCCTTGAGGGTATTGCCGGTAAAGGCCTTGGTTTGAACGACGATTGGGCTTACCAGGTTATTAAGCAGGTAGGTAACTATGGAGAGGCTTTTGAGCGCAACGTTGGTGCCGGTTCTCCGCTGAAGATTGCTCGTGGCTTAAACGCACTCTGGAGCAAGGGCGGTATTATGTACGCACCTCCTCTTCGCTAGTTGAACGCCTAGTGTGAATAAGGGATGCTTTCTTAGACAAGAAAGCGTCCCTTTTTTGTTTTTACAGAAGCATTTAACTTCTATTTGAATGCTTCTGTAAAAATCATAGCTATCAATTTACGTGTACCTATCCAATGTCGAACGCATCAAAAAAACAGTTTTGGTGGAACAATGCCCAATATCGCGCCCTCTTTTTCCAGATACTGCTTATTGCAGGGGTGGTCTGTTTTTTCTGGTTTATCGGGAAAAATACCGTCTATAATTTGGAAAAACGAGGCATTTCCACAGGATTTGCCTTTTTAAGCCAAAAGTCAGGCTTTGGCATCTTACAGTCGCTGATCCCCTTTACCGATGCGGATTCCTTTGGCCGCACCTTTGTGGTTGGCCTGTTAAATACCCTCTTGGTCTCAGCACTTGGTATTGTTTGCGCTACTATTATCGGTTTCACCGTGGGTGTTGCCAGACTCTCCAACAACTGGCTGATTGCAAAAATTGCAGCAGTCTATGTGGAGATGTTTAGAAATATTCCACTTCTTTTACAGATTTTTTTCTGGTATTTCGCTGTACTTCGTGCGCTGCCATCTCCTAGAAAGAGTTGGTCGGCAGCAGGCATTGCTTTTATGAATATCCGCGGCTTATACCTTCCACAACCCATCTTTGGCGATGGCTTTGTTTTTGTAGTTATCGCAATTGCTGCAGCAATAGTTGCCACTGTTATAATTGCCAAATGGGCAAAAAAAAGACAGGACAGAACGGGTCAACCTTTTAACCTATGGGCTACTGCCCTTGGGCTTATTGTGGTGTTACCCCTTGTGGTTTTCTTTGTTTTGGGAGCACCATTAAGCTGGGATGTTCCTGTCCTAAAGGGATTTAACTTCCATGGCGGCATGACGGTTATTCCGGAGTTGACCGCCTTGTTGACTGCGTTGTCAATTTATACGGCCACTTTTATTGCTGAAGCGGTACGCTCGGGAATTCTTGCGGTGAATCCCGGGCAGACGGAAGCCGCATCGGCCCTTGGTTTACATAGGAGCAAGGTTCTGAAATTGGTTGTTATTCCGCAGGCGTTGCGGGTTATTATCCCCCAGCTTACCTCCCAGTATCTGAATCTTGTGAAAAACTCCTCCCTGGCAACGGCCATTGGCTATCCCGATCTTGTGGCGGTTTTTGCCGGTACAACCCTTAATCAAACCGGTCAGGCCATAGAAATCATAGCAATGACCATGGGAGTGTATTTAACCATCAGTTTGACAATTTCCGCATTTATGAACTGGTATAACAAAAAATCAATGCTGGTGGAGAGATAAAATTATGACTGTACATATTACAACTCCATCACCGGCGAAATCCCCACCGGCAAGCTCAGTGGGCGTGGTGGGATGGCTAAGAAAAAATCTCTTTTCTTCCATTTCAAATTCTATTTTAACGATCCTTGGACTTCTGTTGATCTATAAGTTGGTGCCGCCTGCCATAAAGTGGGCCTTTTTAACGGCTGACTGGGCGGGGAGTACTAAGGCCGATTGTACCGGTGATGGAGCATGCTGGGTTTTTGTTATTGTCCGTATCAAACAATTTTTGTTCGGCTTTTATCCCCCTGCTGAATATTGGCGGGTGGTAACATCTTTTTCTTTGGCGGGGATACTCATTGCCTGGTTGTTGATCGATAAGCTTCCCAAAAAAGGTTTGGTTGCCGCGTTTACCATTTTCTGTTATCCACTTATTGCCTACTTTCTCTTCTATGGTGGTGTGTTTGGATTGCCATTGGTGGAAACCCATCAGTGGGGTGGATTGATGCTTACACTGATTCTGGCGACCATTGGGATGTTTTTTGCCCTGCCAATCGGTATTATCCTCGCCCTTGGAAGGCGCTCCACAATGCCCATAGCGCGTTCCATATCCGTTGTTTTTATTGAGTTTTGGCGTGGTGTCCCCTTGATTACCGTACTTTTTATGTCGTCGGTGATGCTGCCTATCTTTATGCCTGAAGAGTGGCAGATTGACAAACTCCTGCGGGCACTGATCGGAATAGTGTTTTTTCAATCGGCCTATATGGCGGAGGTTGTGCGCGGTGGTTTGCAGGCCATTCCCAAAGGACAGTTTGAAGCCGCGGAGGCCCTGGGGCTGTCCTACTGGAAGACCATGTTTTTTATTATCCTGCCCCAGGCCCTAAAGCTTGTGATTCCCGGGATTGTAAATACCTTTATTGCTCTGTTTAAGGATACAACACTGGTATTGATTATTGGCCTTTTTGACTTGCTTGCCGTTGTCCAGGCCGCTTTTTCCGATCCTAAATGGCTTGGTTTCTCAGTGGAAGGCTATGTGTTTGTGGCAAGTATCTATTGGGTTTCCTGTTTCTCCATGTCTCGCTATTCGCAACATCTGGAGAAGAAGCTCCATACGGGGCATGCAAGGTAAGGGTTTTTTATAAATGATATGAAGCTGGCATAGACCGGCTGAACAATATACAACTATTGGTAAAAAATATGAGTGCAGAAACTACAGCCCATCAGGCGCCATCCGATCAGGTGATGGTTGAGCTTCGGGGGGTGAATAAGTGGTATGGAGATTTTCATGTATTGAAAAATATTAATCTCCAGGTAACCAAAGGTGAACGAATTATTATCTGTGGCCCTTCCGGTTGCGGGAAATCCACACTGATCCGTTGCATGAATCGTCTGGAAGAACATCAGGAAGGAGATATCATAGTCTCTGGAATAACCCTTGATGATGATTTAAAACATATTGATCGGGTACGCCGTGATATTGGTATGGTCTTTCAGCAGTTTAATCTTTTTCCGCATCTGACGGTTATGGAGAATTGCTGTCTGGCTCCTGTCTGGGTACAGAAAAAACCCAGGAAAGAAGCTGAGGCCGTGGCGCTGAAATATTTAAAGCGTGTTAAAATAGCCGACCAAGTGAAGAAGTATCCCGGCCAGCTTTCCGGTGGGCAACAACAGCGGGTGGCCATTGCCAGGTCCTTGTGTATGAATCCTTCAATTATGCTCTTTGATGAGCCGACATCAGCACTTGATCCGGAAATGATCAAAGAGGTACTTGACGTTATGGTCGATCTTGCCCATGAAGGTATGACCATGCTCTGTGTTACCCATGAGATGGGTTTTGCCAAAACCGTGGCAAACCGGGTGTTGTTTATGGATGCGGGTGAGATTATTGAGGAAAATGAGCCAAACGAGTTCTTTGATAATCCGCAATCGGATCGGACGAAGCTTTTCTTGAGTCAAATCCTCTAATTCGATGGCCGCGGTAGCACTGCATTGGTTGCAGCATGTTCCTTTTGAAGGACTTGGTTCCATGGAGGATTGGTTTAAGGAGCAGGGCTATGATCTGTTTTGTACCAGATTTTGGGCAGGAGATCCTTTACCTCCTGTGGATTCATTTGCTGCTTTGGTGGTAATGGGTGGGCCCATGGCCACCAATGATTACGCGAGCTATCCATGGCTACGTGAGGAAAAATTTTTTCTAAGAAAGGTTGTCCAGCGGAAGGTGCCAATTTTAGGTATCTGTCTTGGTGCGCAACTGTTGGCCGAAGCTCTCGGGGCAACAGTGCGTGCGAACTGGGAAAAGGAGATTGGCTGGTTTCCGGTGAAAGTAACCGAAGAAATGCCAGAGCAGTTGAAAACAATTTTTCCTGAAACAACGACCGTGTTTCATTGGCACGGGGATACCTTTTCTTTACCGGAAGGTGCTGTTTCACTCTTTGAGAGTACTGGCTGCAAAAATCAAGGTTTTTTGTATAATGAGCATGTCTTGGGCTTACAGTTTCACCTTGAGACAACAAACGATAGTGCGGCAACCCTGATTGACAACTGTCGGGATGAGCTGGTTCGTGCTCCGTGGATTATGTCGGAACAAGAGATGCTTGGTCGTAAGAGTGACTTTCGTACAATACATGTGTTAATGCAAAAATTATTGCAGGAGTTTTTCCTTTCTTAAATTATTTCAACAGGAGATGTGAAATGAAGAAGATAATTACTTTGCTTGTTTGTTTTGTAATGCTTGGTACCGTATCCGCTTTTGCCTCAGAGTCCGCTGCAGAGGCGGCAAACGGGGAGCCTTCTAAGTGGAGTAAGGCGGGCGAAGAGATCGGTGAGGCGGCAAAAGCCGTGGGTGATGCCACCGTGGATAGCTCAAAAAAGGCCTGGGATGCCACCAAAGAAGGGTCCAAAGAGGCGTGGGATAAAACCAAAGAGGGATCTAAAGAAATTCTTGATAAAACCAAAACCAAAACCAAAGAATTGTTGGAAAAAGGAAAGGCAAAGGTACACGATGCGACTGCTGCAGAAGCTACTGAGACTGAAAAAGCAGGCGCTGAATGATAAAAAGCTGAGTAGAGCAGCTTGCCTGCTCTAAGAAGGCTTCTGGACTGGGTGGTCCAAGTGTACCTACGTGGTATAAAAAAAAGGGCTTAGGAAATACATTTTTCCTAAGCCCTTTTTGATTTTTGGAGCGGGATACGAGATTCGAACTCGCGACCTTCAGCTTGGGAAGCTAACACTCTACCACTGAGTTAATCCCGCATGATGGGGAGCAAATATAGACCCCTGCTTGTATTGTGTCAAATAGTTTATAGCATCTAGGAGCTTGTCCGAGAATAGCTATTTTTCTACAAATCGAACCGTTTTGAAAATTTTACCACAGGCATATACCTAATATTCCGAGGATAAAATTTTCAAAACAACGAAGAGTTGGGGGAAAAGGGCATTCTCGGACAGTCTCCTAGCTGGTGGCTTCTTGCAATGCAACCGCAACCGCAACTGAAGCACCAACCATCGGATTGTTCCCCATTCCAATAAGACCCATCATCTCAACGTGGGCCGGTACTGAGGATGAGCCGGCAAATTGCGCATCAGAGTGCATCCTCCCCATGGTATCGGTCATCCCATATGACGCGGGACCCGCAGCCATGTTGTCAGGATGGAGCGTACGTCCGGTACCACCGCCAGAGGCAACAGAGAAATATTTTTTCCCTTGCAGATTACATTCTTTTTTGTACGTCCCGGCAACTGGATGTTGGAAACGGGTTGGATTTGTAGAGTTTCCGGTGATGGAAACATCCACGCCTTCAAAATGGTTGATGGCCACACCTTCGCGGACATCATCGGCACCGTAGCAACGGACATTGCCACGTTCTCCTTCTGAAAATCGGGTTTCTTTGGTGATGCTGAGCTCGGATGTTGCGTAATTAAACGATGTTTCAACACTTGTAAAACCGTTGATTCTTGCAATAATATAGGCGGCATCTTTGCCAAGGCCATTTAAGATAACCCGCAAAGGTTCTTTTCGGACGTGGTTGGCTGATTTTGCCAGTCCAATGGCACCTTCCGCTGCGGCGAAGGACTCATGACCTGCCAGAAATGCAAAACATTTTGTCTCTTCACGTAGTAACATGGATGCAAGGTTGCCATGGCCGATGCCGACCTGCCTACTGTCAGCAACTGACCCCGGGATACAAAACGATTGGAGGCCAATGCCTAAAGTTGCAGCAATATCAACTGCTTTAGTTTGACCTTTCTTGATTGCGATGGCAGCGCCAACAATGTAGGCCCAACAGGCATTTTCAAAACAGATGGGTTGGATTCCCTTTACGACCGCATAAACATCCACACCGTAGTTATCACAGATTGCTTTGGCTTCCTCAAGATCTTTAATGTTATTTTCCTTTAGCACCGGGATAATCTGGTCGATCCGTCTTTCGTAACTTTCAAATAATGCCATGGTAGTTCTCCTTATTCCTCACGCGGATCAATGGTTTTAACGGCGTCCTGAAAACGTCCATAGGTGCCGGTGGCATTTTCCATGGCCTTATTGGCATCTTCACCCTTACGAATGGCTTCCATCATACGTCCCAGATGAACAAATTTATAGCCAATTATTTCAGAATTTGCATCAAGGCCCAACTCCAACACATAGCCTTCCGTTACCTCAAGATAGCGGGGTCCTTTCATTTTAGTACCGTATGTACTTGCGGTGACAGAACGTAAACCCTTACCAAGATCTTCAAGCCCTGCCCCCACAGGCAGTCCACCTTCTGAAAAAGCGGATTGGCTGCGGCCGTAGACAATCTGCTGGAATAATTCGCGCATGGCCACATTGATGGCGTCGCAGACAAGGTCCGTGTTAAGGGCTTCAAGGATGGTCTTTCCGGGTAAAATCTCGGATGCCATGGCTGCGGAATGGGTCATTCCGGTGCATCCAATGGTTTCAATTAATGCCTCTTCGATAATGCCATCTTTAACGTTTAACGTCAGTTTGCAGGCGCCCTGGTGCGGGGCGCACCATCCGACACCGTGGGTCAGGCCACGAATATCTTTTATTTCTTTTGCCTGAGTCCAACCACCTTCTTGAGGAATGGGGGATGGACCATGATTGCACCCTTGAACTACGGGGCACATTTCCTTTACTTCAGAAGAGTATTCCATATGGTCTCCTTTTGATTAATGTATTTGCTGTAAGATATAAAAGATCTGGAGAAAAGGAGCAAGTGCTTTGGACTATTTGCCCACCTCGTAGATAACACGTTTCTTGTGTGCTAAAACAGTAGCGATAAATCGGGATGGCGTAAAACCAAGAGTGGGAGTCTTCGTCGAATCATTTATCTGTCCCAACAACAGTTATATCACCTAAAAGGTATCTGCTTTGCTTTTATTGATTGCTTTTTGGGGTTCGCTCTCTTTGGTATTCCTCATAACTCATGGTATTTCCTTCAGGTGGGAGGGTGTCTCCAAGGCCCGGATCATTTGTTCTATTGATGTTCTGCATTCCATAGTATAGCCCTTGTTGCAGGCCTCCCTCCTCTTTTGCACATGAGGTTAAGAAGAGCAGGGAAAAGAGAAATAGGCCTATGCTAATGATTTTCATGTTGTTTCCTCATTCGGGTATGGGAAGTGCCGTTTTTTTGATTACGGTATTTAATGCAAAGGATGAATGGACTCGCTGCACACCGGGAAGATTGGTGAGCTTTAAATGAATTTTTTTATAGTCTTCATTATCTTTGAAAATGACTTTCAGCATATAATCGGCATCTCCAGACATTAGATAACATTCCATGACTTGCCCAATGGACATGACCTTCCGTTCAAAAGCCTGAAGTGTTTCCTGTTGCTGTTCCTGCAGGGTTACCCGGACAAAAACAGTCCCTGAAAAGCCAAGAATATTTTGGTTAAGGAGCAGCACCGCACGATCAATGACCCCACTTTTCTCAAGATTTTTTGTCCTGCGCAAACATGCGGATTCTGAAAGGCCGACTTGCTTTGCAAGCTGCACATTTGAGAGCCTGAAATTCTTTTGTAGAAGGCTCAGGATGGATCGATCAAGCTCGTCAAGCTGTATTTTTGGTGGATTCTGCATATTTCTCTCTACTATTTGCAACTATCTGCCATGATTATGACAGATATACTGAAAAACGCAACCAAATTGCAAAGGATATTGGATATAATAGAAGATGTAAGGTTGAGTTGATTAGCTTAGTTTTTTGCTACGAGGTTTTCGTTTTATTTGTGTAAATGGCAGACAGGTGTCTATACCCAGTATTAAGGAGAAATGGTGATGAAGGTAGGAATTTTAAAAGAAATCAAAGTGGAAGAAAACAGGGTTTGCATGACTCCTGCCGGCGCCGAAATCATGGCGCAGAGTGGTCATCAGGTCTTGGTGGAGAAAGATGCAGGTATTGGCAGTGGCTTTTTGGATGAGGAATATGTAGATGCGGGTGCGACCATTGCCGCTTCGGCCCAGGAAGTATACGCTTTTGCAGAAATGGTTATGCATGTTAAAGAGCCCCAGCCTGAAGAATATGTGCTGATTCAGGAAGGACAGATCATTTTCACCTACTTTCATTTCGCAGCGTCAGAAGAACTGACAAAGGCGATGATTGCGAGAAAGGCCATCTGTGTTGCCTATGAAACAATTCGGGACGTAAAAGGAAACTTGCCCCTGCTAACCCCCATGAGTGAAGTGGCAGGTAGAATGGCGGTACAGGAAGCGGCTAAATATGTGGAGCGTGCTCAAGGCGGGCGAGGTCTGCTTCTGGGAGGGGTTCCTGGTGTTGACCCGGGTACTGTTTTGGTGCTCGGCGGAGGTGTGGTGGGAACCCATGCGGCACAAATGGCCTGTGGGTTGGGGGCAAAGGTGTATCTTTTGGATACCAATCTGGAACGACTTCGCTACCTCTCTGAAATTATGCCCAAAAATTGTGTTCCATTGATGTCATCACCGGCAAAGGTCCGTGAATTAGTGGCCCAGGCGGATGTGGTGGTTGGCGCGGTGCTGCTCCATGGTGCAAAAGCTCCGAAACTGATTACCCGGGAGATGCTTTCGACCATGAAACAGGGGGCGGTGATTGTAGATGTGGCAATTGACCAAGGGGGATGTTTTGAGACCTCAAAGGCCACTACCCATAAAGATCCCATCTACGAGATTGATGGTATTATTCACTACTGTGTTGCCAATATGCCGGGAGCCGTGCCCCTGACTTCGACCATGGCGCTCACCAACGCCACCCTTCCCTTTGCTGTTTCGCTTGCCAATAAAGGGTGGAAAAAATGCGCACAGGAGAGCCTTGCCATGAAAGAGGGACTCAATATTGTGGAAGGAAAAGTTACTTACCAGAGTGTGGCAGAGGCCTTTGGGATGGAATATATTCCGGTTGAAGAGGTTCTGGCAGATTGAAAGCGGCCCCGACAACCATAGCCCGCTGCTTGTAGCGGGCGTATCAATTTTACTTGTACGCTGATTTTGATATTGTATCAAAAAACGCATCAACAAGGGTTCGTGCAATGCTCATTTTTGTGGGAAGACGTTCGGGCATGGAATCTTGGCTAAACCAGCGGGCATCTTCCAGCTCATTGTAATTAATTCTAATTTCTCCTCCTTTGTAGGATGCCGTAAAGCCAATCATAAGGGATTGGGGGAATGGCCACGGCTGGCTGGCAACGTATTTGATATTGCAGATATCGATGTTGGTTTCTTCCATTACTTCTCTGCGTACTGCTTCTTCTAACGTTTCTCCGGGTTCTACAAAGCCTGCAAGCGGGCTGTATACCCCCTTGGGAAATGATGCTGATCTGCCAAGTAAAATTTTATCATCTCGGATGACAGACATTATCACTGCAGGTGTGAGGCGCGGATAAGAGAGAAATTCACACTGGGGGCATCTCTTGACCATCTCTTCCCCTTCTTCCTCCATAGGAGTACCACATTTACCGCAAAATTGGTGTTCATTATGCCAGTGTAATATCTGGAGTGCCCGACCGGCTATGGTCCACAAGTCAAGGGAGATATATTGAAAGGCCTTTCGTAACGGGATAAAGGAAAAACCTTCGGGAAGTAGCTTGTTATCGTTTAGCGCAAGCACATTACATAGCGTTTCTTTGTAAAGACCAATGCTCCTTGAATAATCGATTGCATCATCTGTGAAGGGAAGGGTCTTAAGAATTGGGATCCTATAGGAGTTGTCCAAATGTAAAAGACCTAGATTTCCCTGGAAAAAGAAAAACCAGTAAGCGGGTTGTTGATCCTTGGATTTGATACTGGCTTGTAAGGGATAATTGATTGAGAATGGTGCCTTCACAGTGGTGAGTATCGTATTAAAAAAAGGTAATTCGCTGTTATCTGCTGCTATTTTTTTCGATGGCCTGCCAACGACTGTTTTTATCGGGAGATATCTGCTTGGCCCAGGCAATGGACCAGTCACCGAAGGGGAGGAGAAGGGTAAATAACTCATTTCCCATGGTGGTGAGTTGATAGCCATCCTCTGCGCGTTCAATAAGTTTTGCTTCCCGCAGTTCCTTTAAACGACTGTTTAAAATGGAGGGAGAAATTGTTTCACAGGCTCCCTGCAATGTGCGAAAGGTGGCAGGCCCACGGCTGAGGTTCCAGATAATACCCATTGCCCATCTACGGCCAAGGAGATCGAAAATCGCCATTATGGGGGCACCGGTTTGCGAGCCCCTTACCGGGCTGCCAGGTTTTGGTATAGCCATGGATTCCTTTTCTAAGGTCAAAAAAAACGGTTTTCAACCGATTGGACGTAACAAACGTTCTTAAACCTATTCCGCTATGAAAACAATAGCAAGAGAAAGTTGTTCAAAGAGCTTGTTTGAAAGGTGTGTTCTTAGATCACCATCCGCGTGATGGCTATCACTTTAGAGCGGGACAAATACATTTTCGCTAAATCGACCGAGAACGTTTCCCGGTGGGTTGTATTGACAAACAGTACAATATTCCATATTGGGCCAGTGGGCACTGCAATTTTTGACCTGGGCGCAACCCACCTCTTTTGTACCTTTCCAGACTATTTGGGTGAAATGGCCGGTGTTATGAAGATATCCAGGATTATCGTAGGAATATGCGGATTCTTCTCCATACCACATTTTGATGATCGCTTTTGGTGTTCTGGTGTTGGTGGTCCAGGCGATGTTTTCTCCAAAACCGGAACCAGAATGGCCAGAAGGACAGGTGCTGGCGAATTGCCTGGCGCTTTTTGCCAAAGTGTCAGACCAGGTAAGTGGTGCGACCCCATGGATTTTGCGATAGGTATTATGGGCAGAGAGCCATGTATTGTTTATGGTGGAATCTGTGGCCAGACTGTTTGTTACAGTCAGGCTGCAAAAGAGGTGAACTATGAGGATTAAACAAGCAAGCCGGGAAGCTTGTTTTTTTGTGGGAAAGTTTTGTGTAACCGGTGTCATGCAATGCATAAGTTTACTGAGCTTTCTTACCCGTAAGTAAGAATATTGGATAGCTTTTCCCACTCTCTTTTTTAGTAATGGTGTGAACAATATCATTTCGTATTGCATCAAACCCAAGTTCCTCGCAAAGTCCTTTAAGCTGCGTAGTATCAAAACCCTTGTGGTAACAATCCTCAATTTCCGGTTTGTGAAATGATCCATCTTCGGGACTAAGATCTGCAATGGCAAGATATCCCCCGGGATTGAGGAGTGCATAAAAGCGCTGTAGAAGGGCTTTGGTGTCTTTTATATGATGAAGGGTCATGGAACAGAAAATAAGATCATATCTCTTCTCGATATCTTTTGTGAAAATATCAGCTTGCAGGCAATGGATATTGGAAATCTTACCCTGGTCAATTTTTTCCTGAAGGACCTTAAGCATTCCAGAGGAGTTATCAAGTGCGGTAAGTGAACCCACTTTTGGTGCCAGAGCCAGGCTGACAAGGCCAGTGCCACAGCCAAATTCCATCGCTTGCATGGTGTTATTAAGGGGAAGGGTGGCAATTGCCGCACTTATTTTTTCGGCCAGTTGCACTCTGCGTGGTTTATTGTCCCAATTTGCCGCTTCGTTATCAAATCGCTTTGCTGTCATAATTCACCTACCGTATCAAAGAGATCGGCATCTGCTTCAATTTTTTTGCGGTTGCCGATGATCATGCGATGACTGTTCTGTTGCATGGCTGCAAAGGCGTCACCGTATTGCTGCATATCCTTGTTTGTGGTTGCAATAATTTCCTGGATGCGTTGTTGTTTGGACTTGATACTGATTCCGTTTAAATATTCATTTCTTGCCTGAGCTCCCTTGCCGGCTGCTGCCTGGAGTGGAGTAAAAGAGGCGTAGGTGCCAATAATAAGCTGTTGCAGTACTTCAGGTGCAAGGGAGAGGTTTTGCACTGCTGAGGCAATTCCGGCATAACTTTCATAGGTCTTGCGTACCTGTGGGTCCCGGTAACTGATAAGGGCAAAATTGCCGCTGATATGGCTAAATTGAATAAAGCAGCCATAAGCACCTCCCATCTGGCGAACACTATTCCACAGGTAGTCTCGGGAGAGATAGGTTTTAAGTACTTCAAAATGTCCGTTGTATCCTTCCCCTTCAGGGAGCAGTGTTCCACTTTGTACGGCAAAGACCACTTCAGCAGAAGTTATGAGGGCCTCATGCTTTGGTAAGGCCTTAAGCTGTATTTTCTGCTTGGAGAACTGTTTTTCAGGTAGTGCAGCGATGAGTCCGCCAGCGTGTTTTTCAAAGGAGGATATTTCACTTTCATTGCTGGTAATGCCAAGAATAATATTGTTTTTATGTAAAATATAGTTTGCCATTTCTTTAAGATCAGCCAGAAACGCAGCTTCATGCTCGGCGTAGTTGTTGGCAAGATTTTTGGTAAAACGATAGTTTGTAACACCACTTACCAGCTCATTATAAGCACCTGCGGGGCTTAACTGGGCAAAGGCCAGGGAAGCCGCCAGACCATAGCCTTCACTTTGCGCTTCATGCTCAGCCCAGGCGTATTCCCTTGCCACAATCTCCTGAATATGCTTTGAATCTTCCAGCGAAAGATCGGTGAATACTTCACAAAGCAGTGTCATGGCCCGCTCCTGATACTCGGGAAGACATTTCATTTGGAACCAGAGAATGGGGCGAAATGCGCCATTCCCATCTTTTCTTACGTGGCACTGGAAACTGTGGGATAATCCACCGGTTATGGTGGCTATTTCCCTGGCAAAATGCATATAGTGCATTTTACTGGTGCCAATTTCGCAAACAATGGTCCCGAAAAGATCAAGCAAGGGAAGAAATCTGGAAGGGAGGCAACTCACCTCAAAACCGATATCAATAAAAGAAATATGCTCTGTATTAAGAGCATTTATGGTACATTCCCTTTCCATAAGGGTACGTATCTCTGCCTTATGAAAATCGACATTTCGTTCAAGATCCTGCAGGCCAAGTTGCGGTAGTAATGCAAGGGTCTTGACATCGTTTGGTCTTTGCTGGTCGGCCATCAGCTCGAGGGTTCTGGCAATGAGCTGCTCCTGATCATTAGTGCTGAGGGCCTTCGCGTATTCCATAAGGCGGGTTGCTTCTTTTTCCTGATCTTTTACCTGTTTTTCTGGATCCGGTCGCAGGCTTACCACCACTGTGGCCGGATTATCAAGGAGGTATTTTTGAATTAAGTGCTCGAAATAGCTTTCTTGCAGTGCCTTGGTGCGAATGGTGGCGAGCAGTGCATCGATCTGTAAGTTTTCAAAAGGATCGGTACCGTATTTAAAGGCGGGTAAGGCCTTACCGATAAGATTAAGTCCCCGTTGTGCTTTACATCCCTCTTCACGGACACCAAATTCATATTTGTTAAGTTCAGATAAGATAAGATCGTGTCCTAGCCCATCTTTTACCATGGTGTGGAGGGTTTTGTTATAGAGCTTGAGAAAGGTGTCCTGTTTTTCTGGATCGCTACCCACCAGATAAGTGATCATCATGGTTTTAAAACTAGATGAGGAAAGGTAGAATCCACCAAAATCTTTACAGAGTCCACCACCGATAATGATATTTTTAAGTGGTGAGGCATCCGAATTATAGAGAATATTGGCAATAATTTGAAATGCGGCATTCTCTTCACGGTTTAGCACCGTGGAAACAGTGGAACCAACGGCCAAAAAGGTCTTTCCCGCAGTATCGGTGGAATCCACGGCATAATAGTCCTCAATGCAAACAGGCTGGGTGATGTTATTGCCGACAGCAACTTCAGCCCTTTCTTCTTTGCCTGGAAAATCATGTAAGAAGTTATCCTGCAGGTAAGCGAGTTCCTCTTCAAGTGCGGCATCACCATAGAGAAAAAAAGTGGCATTTGACGGGTGATAATGGGTCTTATGAAATGTCTTAAATGCTTCAAAGCTTAGATCTGGAATATTTTTAGGGTCACCACCCGATTCGTGGGCATAGGTTGACTTTGGCATAAGACCAGAAAAAATATTGTGGAAAATAAGACGGATGGGGTCGGAGAAGGCACCTTTCATTTCGTTGTAGACTACCCCTTGAAAGAGTAAGGGCTTCTCCTTGCCTTCCTGGTGGTAGTGCCACCCTTCCTGCTCAAAAGTGGACCTTGCAAGTTCTGGGTGCAGGACCACGTCCATATACACATCCATGATATTGAAATATTCTTTCATATTTCTGGTGGCAAATGGGTAATAGGTGATATCTGATCCCGTCATTGCGTTGAGGAATGTGGTTAGTCCACCTTTGTTGATTTCCCCAAAAACATCTTTTACCGGATACTTTTTTGAGCCCATAAGAACAGAGTGTTCAAGAATATGGGCAACTCCGGTGGAATCGGTGGGAATGGTATTAAAGGCCACAGAAAAGGTTTTGTTGCTATCATCATTTTTGATAGCCAGCAGCGGACAGGCTAAACACGCATGCTCAAAGAGATAGACGTCCGCTTTTATTTCATTAATAAATTGATGTTTTTTGAGGGTGAAGCCATGGAGATTGGTGCCGGGTGTTTTTATCATAATTGTTTGTACTTGAGCAAAAGAGTAGGTTAAAAGTCTTTACTTGAGTCCAGAAGCAAGGTAACAGGTCCGTCGTTGACAAGGTTTACTTCCATATGGGTCTGAAATTTGCCACTGGCAACGTTTTGCGTGTGATTTTTGAGCTGGGTAATAAATTGTTCATAGAGCTTGTTTGCGTGCTCTGGAGGCGCTGCGTTGGAGTATCCCGGTCGCCGCCCTTTTCGACAGTCACCATAGAGGGTGAACTGGGAAACAACCAGGATGGCCCCCTTGGTATCAAGCAGGGAAAGGTTCATTTTCCCCATGCTATCATCAAAAATACGTAGGCTACAGATCTTATCTGTCATCCATTTGATTTCCTTGCTTCCATCATCGTGATGGATGCCAAGAAGTACAAGGAGTCCCGCCTCAATTTTTCCTGTGGTCTTGCCTGCAACCTGAACAGAAGCTTTGCTGACCCGTTGAATTACTGCCCGCATTAGATGTGTAAGGAGGGGGTTTTATATAGCTCAGGCCTATTTGGGCACGCCAGAGCGTTTTTAAAACAAAAAGTGTTCCTTTCCATAAAAACAAATATCCTCCACAAAACATCTGGTATGCCTTAATTAGTGGGTCTCTTGGTTAGGCCTATGTCGTTGATTCTTGATTAGAATCTTCGCAAGCATAGTACTATAGTTGTGGAAAGATAAAAGCTTTAATTACGCTTGCCGTTTCGTGGCGAAACGTGATCTCTTGGGGCGGCAATGTATGTTGTTGGGTGGCCTTTACAGCCAATCGGTTAATAAGACACCAAAACCTATGGTGTTGGTGTATTGATTGTAGTCCACCAGGGATTCACCATAGCCGGTGAAATACTGCAGATAGCCTCGTAGGTATGGCCACTTAAAAAAAGGAAAACTCCAACTCAGCTCCACCGCACCCCGTTTGAATCCGGACTCCAGATTGTTGCGTGACATAATGGTAAAAACATTCTTTTTATGTCGATAAGAAGTGGATACTTCATAATGACCAAGGTAATCGGTAATGTCCGGGTTGTCGGCACCTTTGTTTGTGTCTACCAACGCAACCCACGGTTTCACGGTCAATGTCAGCTTGTCGTCCCCAAATGCATGCTCAAATGTAAAACTTGCAAATAAGCGGTTCCAGCTACGGGAAAGTGGACCGTCTCTTCCGTTGGATTGATGGTTGAAGCCTATGGAGTCCCAGGAATTTATAAAGTGAAAAAATTCCCATTGTGGATGGAGCTGGAGCCAAATTTCAGGTTCGTGGTTTATTTCTCGAAAAGGTGAGGATTCGGTGGTGTTGTATACCTGCCAAAATGATCGGTTGGTGTACGCCGCATAAAGATCGGCAGTATCAAGGATGTTTACTAAAAGAGGAAGCTTGATGCTGATCTGAAACTTGGCCTCTATATCGTCCAGGGAATAATCCGGATCTTTAAATTGGGCTTGAAAGTAGCTTGCATCGTAGCCTTTGGCATTATAGGAGGCGCCAAGAAAATAATTTGGTCTATGGGCCATGATGCTAAATGGTTGCGGGACATCATTACCATATTTGCAAATTTTCTCACTTGCAGCCTGAGGCGTTTCCCTATCCTCTATTCCGGTGGCCTTTTGGCGGTCGATCAATTTTTGACATGCAAGGCGCAACTCACCAACTGTGGTATTGTCTTCTGCTTGTTGAATGGCCTGCATCATGCAATCCTGCAGAGTGTCACCTGCACAGTGGATTGGGCGTATTGATAGTATTGTCACTGTACTAAGAAACAACAGCAAACAAAATATCGGGCGATAGTTGTTATGGTTTTTGATCATGGTCTTGCCACGTTTTAAGTAATTTGCTGTTCTTCAGCACTGTTCACCTTGCTCTATTGCCCAAAAGAAGGCGCACAGAAAAGTCAAAAAATTACATTTATGAAATAAAATTGTTTTCGAGTGCTTCATTTTTGTAAACTCTTCTTTTTCCTGTAATCTGCAACTCCTTCCTATTCTATCCATATTTTCGTTTTATTTGCAAGGGATTAGAGCTTATTTTGTGGCTTTCTTCTTCTTTGGCACGAATCTCGCTATTTCCCTTGAAACAATAATTCTTCCCTAGGAGGGGACGCTATGAAAAAAATAGAAGCAATCATTAAGCCTTTCAAATTGGATGATCTGAAGGCTGCTCTACATGAGATTAACATTACGGGTATGACCGTTTCTGAGGTCAAAGGCTTTGGCCGTCAAAAAGGACATACGGAGATCTATCGTGGAGCTGAGTATGAAGTTGACTTTATTCCAAAGGTTAAGGTTGAGTTGGTTATTGATGCGGAAATGGCGGAACAAACCGTAGATGTCATCGTCAAATCTACACAAACAGGAAAGATTGGCGATGGTAAGATTTTTGTTTTGCCAGTTGATTCAGTGACCAGAATTCGAACCGGTGAAAAGGACAAGGATGCCATCTAAGGCGTATGGCAGCAACAAACAGATTAATGAATGAGTAGTTTAAAAAAGTAATAAGCGAGGTTTGACAATGAAAAAATTAGCGATTCTTACCCTGTTGCTCATACCGTCTCTGGCCATGGCCGCGGATGAAGCACCCACTATTGCAAGTAATGCAGATGCCATTGCCCTGGTGCAGGATCATGCAAACTTTCTCTGGACTTTGATTGCGGCGGCTCTTGTTTTCTTTATGCAGGCAGGTTTTGCCATGGTCGAGTCTGGGTTTACCCGGGCTAAATCAGCAGTCAATATTATGATGAAAAACTTGATGGACTTTTCCATGGGGTCCCTGTTTTTCTGGGGCATCGGTTTTGGGGTGATGTTTGGAACCACCACCACCGGATGGTTTGGGACAGATGGTTTCTTTCTTTCCGGCTGGACACCTGGTGGAGATCCCTGGGTGCTGGCATTCTGGATGTTCCAGTGTGTGTTTGCGGCAACTGCGGCAACCATCGTCTCAGGTGCTGTGGCTGAGCGAACCAAGTTTACCGGCTATCTTATTTACTCCGCAGTGCTCTGCGCCTTTATCTATCCAGTTTTTGGGTCATGGGCCTGGGGAAGTCTGTTAAACGGAAATGGCTGGCTTGAAGGAATGGGTTTTATCGATTTCGCAGGTTCCACAGTTGTTCACTCAGTGGGTGGCTGGGCTGCATTGGCAGGTGCCATGGTCCTTGGACCAAGACTTGGCAAATATGGGTCAAAGGGAGAGGTTCGGGCCATCCCGGGACATAACCTCCCCATGGCCACCATCGGTGTGTTTATCCTCTGGCTTGGTTGGTTTGGTTTTAACCCAGGATCCACCACCACAGCAGATAAGTCCATTGCCATGATCTTTGTGAACACAAACCTTTCTGCTGCGGCAGGTGCGGCAGCAGCCATGATAACCTCATGGGTTATTTTCAAAAAGCCGGATATTGGTATGAGCTTGAACGGTGCCCTTGCAGGTCTGGTTGGAATCACCGCTGGTTGTGCAAATGTAACTCCGACAAGTTCTGTGATAATCGGCATTGTTTCCGGTGTACTTGTAGTACTCTCTGTTATGGCCATTGATCGCATTCACATTGATGATCCGGTCGGTGCGGTTTCTGTTCACGGTGTCTGCGGTGCCTGGGGAACCCTGGCAGCGGGACTGTTTAATATAGACGGTATGACAGCTAAGATTATTACCACCCAGCTTGTGGGTATTGGGGCAGCCTTTGTATGGAGTTTTGGTTGTGCCTTCATTCTCTTTAAAATTATCTCTCTTACCATTGGTCTTAGGGTAAGTGAAGAAGAAGAGCTGCTTGGAGTTGATATTACAGAGCATGGTGCCAATGCGTATAATGACTTTCAGGTTACCAAGTAGGGATTATTAACTTACATACCTGTTTTTCCTGCCAGCGGCCATTCTGTAAAGATTTGGTCGCTGGTCTTTTTTAAACAACTGGAGTTTGCAGGTGAAGATCGCTGTCTTCCAACATAGCACATGGGAAACACCGGGCCGCTATCTGCTAAGAGCTGCACAAGATGCGGGCGTGGCGCTTCAGATTGTCAAGGTCTGGCAAGATCGGTTTCCAGAGCCGGACTCCATGGCCGGTTTTGTGTTCCTGGGCGGTAGGGCCAATATCCATGAAGAGGAGCAGTATCCTTTTCTAAAAAAAGAAAAAGAATATATTCAAAATTTGCTTTGCCTTGATAAACCTTGTCTGGGGATTTGTCTTGGACATCAGCTCCTGGCAGGTGAACTCGGAGCCACAGTTGGCAAAAACTTTTGTGACTCCATAGGGGTGTGCCAGGCCCTTCTTACAAAGAAAGGCAGGCAGCATCCGGTTTTTGCAGGTTTTGAGAGAGCTTTCCCCGTCTTTAAATGGCACGGTCAGGCCATACTTACTCCTGTGCCAAATCATTTTGAAATTTTAGCAACGTCTAAAGAGTGCCAGGTTGAGGCCTTTAGTGTTGTGGGACGTCCCCATATTGTGGGCGTTCAGTTTGATAATTATGCAGCACATGCAGAAGATGTACAACTGTTGTATGATGAAAACAGAGGGTGGCTTGATTCCCTTGAAGGCTTTACATTGACCCGGGATGAACTTTTAGGCAATGTGGCCGATCAGAGTGAGCAAATGGCCCTGGAGTTTAGCAGGCTTTTTGCTGCGTTTTGCAACTTTTTGTAATCATTCTAAGGATGAAAGGATGGCCAATCATAACGATACCATGTTCAGTTTGCTTGATCAAAAGGGGCCTTTTGCCACCTTGGCTGCTGCACCACCTGTTTCGTCCTTCTCTGCCGCTGCACGTCTGATGACGGGCAAGGTTACCGATTGTTCCCAGCATACCAAGTACCGAGTGGTCCGTAATCAGATATTTGATCTACTGGACGTACGTTCTTTCGCTGCGTTACAGAAGTTGATTCACAACAGAAAATACCGGGAAAATATCAGTACCAGGGCATATCAGATGTTGGGGAATATGTTTGGTATTGATGGAAGTTTTGCTGAAATAGTTTCATCTGTGAATAACTATTCACGTACCGCTGACGGGGTGATCCGTTACCTGAGAAATAAGGTTCTTGCCAATTTCAGCTCGCATATTGAGATGACCAATGAGATTGATGTGATCACCAACCCCATTGATCTGCTCCTTATTATTTTTGATAAACGTTACCATCAGAAAGCGCGGTTTGAGGCAAAGCGAAAGCTGATCCTGATGAATCTCGCAGGGACCATCGATCAGCGGGAGAGGGAGACTGATATAGAGGCAAAATTTGCAAGCTTTCTTCATTTTCTCAATCGTTATGTCTGGGCCAAAGAGTCGACCATTGGGGAGCTTGATGTGGTCTATGTGTTAAGTGAGCATGACCCGGACGATTTTTCCTGCAGATCCACAACAATCCTTTCCAGGGAAGAGGCTGCGGCAATAACCCCTGGGCCGGGACAAAAGCTTACTCTATTAAAGAGACGTCGTTTCACCGCAGGTGGACGCTCCGTCCCGATTTATGTGTCAATTCGCAAAAAGCCCCCGGAAGCAAAGGTGTTAAAGCTCCTTCGTAAGGGTGAGGAGAATCCGGCCGTGGCGGTGGATGACGAGTTGGGTCTAATGGCGGTCCTTGATACCATAGCCGATGTGAAGACCTTTCAGGCCCATTTACCCCGTTCAGCAAAGGCGGCCGATTCTTTTATGGTGCTCGAAGATATTAATGATAGTTTGACCAGTGGACAGGGTAGGGCAAAAAATGTCGGCAGTTCTGCGGCCACCAGAATGCAGAAATTTTTTGCAAGACTTGGTGGTATGCGGGTGGAGTTTATTGTCCACACCAACGTAAGCTATCTTAATTACGTCTATCAGCGGGATGTGGCCCACGATGAGTATGAGGTAAAACGTGTTTTTGACTCAGGAGTCGCATCCATGCTCTTTCCGGAGGATATCTATTATCTGGATCTGAAAAAGGCCCGTGAGTACCAGCTCAAATGGTTCCGAAAGCAACTGGAATATAGTTGAGGAAGTTCCCATGCGTATTATTGATACCACTTTGCGAGAAGGTGAACAGACCGTTGGGGTGAGCTTTACTCTGCACGCCAAGAAACGCATCATTGATGGGCTGGTTGGCTTAGGTGTTGATGAGATAGAGCTTGGAGTGGTAAGTAAGCAGAATCAGGAATTAGAAGAACTGGTCGCCTATGTGCGCAGTGCCCATCCGGAACAATCCATTTCTCTGTGGTGTCGTTGTCTTGAGAACGATATTCACCATGCGGTGTCGCTGGCCCCGGATGTGTTGTCCCTGTCCATTCCAGCCTCAGATTTACATCTGGCTACCAAAATGGGAAAAGACCGGGCCTGGGCAAAACTCCGTTTGGCACGTTCGCTTGCCATTGCTGCACAAGCAGGTATGCGAAAAGTCTCTGTTGGGCTTGAAGATGCCAGCAGGGCTGATATGGGTTTTGTTCAACTACTTGCAGGTATCGCCAAAAAAGGTGGAGCGTTTAGGCTGCGCCTGGCTGATACAGTCGGCATAGCCAGTCCGACCACCATTGCCGGTTTACTGGCCGGTGTGGCGCAAGAAGGTTTGGAATTAGGGCTGCATTGCCATAATGATTTTGGCATGGCAACGGCTAATTCCATCACCGGATTTGAGCATGGTGCCATGTGGAGTGATGCAACCATATTGGGGCTTGGTGAACGGGCGGGAAATAGTCGGCTTGAGGAAATTGCAAGTTATCTGGTGCTTAAGTGTGGGGCAAAATATAATGTAGATGGTATTGCATCTTTTAGCAGCTATGTGGCCCGGTTGGCCGGGCGTCAAATTGGGGTGGCACGGCCAATCCTGGGAAGAGATATCTTTTCCTGTGAGACCGGTCTTCATCTCCAGGGTTTGCTAACAGATCCTGCGACCTATGAGCCTTTTGCGCCGGAACGGGTGGGGAAGAAAAGACGTCTTTATATCGGTTCCAAGGCCGGCCGGCGTAGTGTGGCCATAACGCTTAAACGTCTGGGTGTGTCACATTTTGATGAAACAAAGCTTGGGAGTTTGACCAGTACAATCAGAGAGCGGGCAGCCTCGCAACGGCGCGCCCTGACCGACCACGAAATTCTTCATCTGGCTCGCCCTTTCTGTCCTTCAATCCAACTACCAAGTAATTGATTGTTATCGTGAAAAGGTGTTAACCGTTATCCCATAGGTAGTCGCTTATAATGTGCCCAGACGGTCCAATGGATTTTGGATAAGATGGAAATCTTTTCGCATCACATGGGTGTAGATTTCAGTGGTTTTTACACTTGCGTGTCCTAGCAGTTCCTGCAATACACGTATATTGACCCCATGTTCGAGCATGTGGGTAGCAAAAGAGTGTCGCAGGGTATGGACAGTGGCTCGTTTGTCTAAGCCAGCTTTTTTTACAGCTGTCTTTACAGCTTTTTGCAGGCCGGACTCAAGTACATGGTGTCGACGTTCTTTTTTGCTTCTCGGGTCAATGGAACGTGATCGTGACGGGAAAACATATTGCCAGAACGTTTCTTTTGCTGCATTACGGTATTTCCTGGCTAAAGCGTGGGGAAGATACACTTCACCAAATCCTTCGGCCAGGTCTTGCCGGTGGAGTTCTTTTACCCGTTCTATGTGTAACTGTAACTCATTGGCTATGGTCGCAGGAAGGTAGGTGGTTCTATCTTTTCCACCCTTGCCATTTCTGATGTATATCTGTTTTTGTCCGAAATCAACATCTTTTATCCGCAACCTGATACACTCCATTAACCGCATACCTGAACCATAGATTAGTTGAGCCATTAATAAATGAGTGTTTCTCATTTGCTGTAAAACCTGCTTTACTTCCAGTTCAGTGAGTACGGTGGGAGGATGCCGTTTGCGTTTTGAACGAACCGGGGCAATGGAGCTATCAAGAGGTTTCCGGAGGACATCACGATACAAAAACACCAAAGCATTGAGTGCCTGTTTTTGAGTGGAAGCAGCTACCTTTTCGTGGGTGGCCAGATGGGAAAGAAAACGTTCAATTTCCTTTTCTCCCATATCGCGTGGATGTATCTTTTTCTCATAAAAATAGATATAGCGTAAAATCCACTGGCAATATGTCTTTTCAGTTGACCTTGCATAGTGATAATAGCGTAACGTTTCACGTACTTGGTCGAGAAGCTTTAAATTTGGGTTAGGTGTGAAATTTTTCTTGCTTTCCATATTGATTTTGATAGTATTTGTTCTAGTGGAAAGAGTAAAGGGCTAAATGCTAGTATGGAATTTGTTTTCCAGGTTTTATGTTGTTGTATCAAATATTATGGAAAATATCTACAGATATAAGGTTATCTGATGTATTTTTTCCAGTTATTATTACTGTTGGGCATCAAAATAGGAAGATACAATGTCAATACCTCATGAAGAGATCATAATTAAAATAATACCCGACGAATATCATATTCATTTTGCCGGAAAAAAATCTGATGGGAAACAGGTGTTTGTTACTTCGGACTTAAAGTATGATTCATCGATAGGTAAAACTACCGATTTCGTTGTCGTATACAACTGGGACTCTGAAGGAAATTTCATTGACGCCAGCGTAACGAAAATTGGCATACGGGGAGAATATGACAATGAAGGAGCAGCTAAAATCCATAACCAAATTTTAAATGATATAGAAGATTTTACCCTTGATACAATACAGGTAAAACCATGTAATTTTGAGTACGAAGGAATTGAGTTTG
>JBNKKR010000020.1:0-44725 GCA_050291935.1 Desulfocapsaceae bacterium
CAACTCCTCCCCACTAGACTTTCGGCAAAGGATATTGTGCTTATTGATCTGGAGAGTGGGGTTTAATTACCGCTTACGATTCCTTTATATTGAGGCAACAGCCTTCGCACCTCTTCAAAGATATCTTCAGGCGAACCATAGCCCATATCATATCCCATCTTATCAGAGAGGTCGCAAAAGATTTTCCAATCTGGCCTTGCCTCGCCTGGTGGGTCCACCGCCTTACGCACCCGTTGCACCCGGCGTTCGGTATTGGTAAAGGTTCCATCTTTCTCGGCATAACAGGCCGCCGGGAAAACCACATCTGCTGCCTTTGCGGTATCGGTGAGAAAGATATCCTGGACCACCACAAAATCAGCCTTCTCCAAGGCTTTTTGGACATGGGCAATATTAGGATCTGCCACAGCAGGATCTTCACCAAAGATATAGAGGCCTTTAATCTCACCTTTTAATACGTTCTCCCAAACCTCGGTTGCCGGTTTACCAGGGCTTCTGGGAAGCTGCACGTTCCACTCCCGTTCATACCGTTCAAAAAGATCCAGATCATCCAGTGCCGTATAACCGGGTAAGGTATTAAAAAGAGCACCCATATCACAGGCGCCCTGGACATTATTTTGCCCTCTTAGCGGATTACAACCACCACCAGAAACACCAACCTTTCCGCAGAGCATGGCAAGATTAGCAATGCTTTTAACCCGGTCCGTTCCCGTAACATAATGGGTAATTCCCATTCCGTGATAGATGGCGTGACGTCCCTTGGCACTATACAAACGCGCAACTTTATAGAGCTGCTCAACAGCTATACCGGTGATTTTTGAGACATATTCAGGAGTGTATTTCTTCACAACATCCTGTAAATATGAAAAGTCCTCTGTTCGCTCCTCAACAAAAGCAGTATCCCATAGAGACTCTTCAATAATAATATGCATAAGCCCGTTCAACAAAGCCACATCAGTACCCGGATTAATCCGCAACCAATGATCAGCACGTGCTGCAAGCCTGGTCTTGCGAGGATCTACAACAATAAGTGTTGCGCCCCGATCCACCGCCTGATGAATCCGCATTCCAATGGTTGGATGGCCGGTATCAGGATTGGAACCAATCATTAGAAAGAGATCGGTATCACGGGAATCCATGATCGAGTTTGTCATTGCGCCACTGCCAAATGTGAGGGCCAAACTGGCCACCGTGGGAGCGTGTCAGAGCCTGGCACAATGGTCTATATTGTTGGTCCCTATGCAGATACGCATAAACTTCTGCATAAGAAAATTTTCCTCATTGGTGGCCCTTGCACAGGAAAAACCGGCTATGGAATCCGCCCCATGCATGGCCTTGATATCAAAAAACTTCTTGGCAGTAAAATGTAAGGCCTCTTCCCAACCAACTTCCACCAACATGCCATTTTTGCGAATCAATGGCTTCTTCAGACGAGCCTTATGCTGGACAAACTCATGGGCCAGACGCCCCTTTACACAAAGGGCACCGTAATTGGGCGCAAGATCTTCTTCCGAGCGCACCTCAATGATGGTGTTTCCTTTCACCCGCAAAAGAAGCTGGCAACCAGCGCCACAATATGGGCAGGTGGTACGGACCTCTTGTATTGGCTCCGCCTGGATGGGAATAGTCTGCGCCTTTTTATTCAACGCTCCGGTGGAACAACTGTCCACACAAGCCCCACAAGAAACACAGTTATCATTGAAGGTAATGCTAAGACCACTCACCAAGCCAGATGCATCCACGGCTTCTGCGCTCAGCTCAAGGGCGTCATATTCACATGCCCTCTCGCAACGTTTGCATAAGATACACTTATCACGATCAACGATAAATGCTGGATGACTACAATCTTTTCCGTAAACGGGCATATTCCCCATTCCGGTTTTATTAAGATTAATCTTATGCTCAATTGCCAGTTTCTTGAGATCACACCGGTCAAAGGCTGTACATCCACAAGAAAGGCATCGCTCAGCTTCTCGTCTGGCCATCTTCTCACTAAAACCAAGCATTACCTCATCAAAATCCTTATTACAGATTTCAGGTGGCCTGGTGGGCATCCTTTCTCTTAGTTGTACAGAAATTCCTGTAAAATTCTTGAGATCAACATCGTCAAAGCCCTTACCACGAGTAAAATTAAACCTGCTCTCAGCAGCCTCTTTCTCCTCACCCATAAGGTAGGCATGGATATTTGCCACCGCCCGCCTTGCTGAAACCACCGCCTGAATAACAGATTTTGGCCCCGATACCGCATCACCTCCGGCAAATACGCCATCAAGGTTTGTCTGCGAGCTTCTGACATTGGCGACAATGGTCGCCCGTGGAGAAAGTGCAAGAGACTCCTCCATCTCTCCGCCGACAAAGCGCTCATTCACCGCATACTGGCCAAGGGAGGCAACGATTGAATCCACATGCAATGTATTCCAGGAATCGGAAATGGGCTCAGGTTCACGTTTCCCTTTGGCATCCGGTGCTCCCAGTTTCATTCTGGTCAACACAAGCTCAAGCCTGGTTCGTTCATTGTCCCGCGTCAGAATCTCAACTGGTGAGGCCATAAGCAAGAACTGGACGCCTTCTTTCTCTGCCTCTTTGATATTACGTTGGTGGGCCGGCATTTCCAGTCTTGCCCGTGGATATATCACGGTAACTTCATCAACATGTTGCCGAAGAAGTGTTCTTGCAACCTCCATGGCAATATTATTGCCACCAATAACAGCCACCCGTTTCCCCATATCCAGCGGCTTGCCTTCCGCCACTTTTTTCAGATAATTTATGGCAGTATGGACGTAGGGGCCGGTGCAACCCTGGATATCAAGGGGAATATCAATACCTGCACCAGTGGCGATAAACGTTGCGTCGTAGCCCTGGTCCTTAAGTGATTGCAGGGTAAAATCATAGCCCCAATGCTGGCTCAGCTTAACCGAAACGCCAAGACGCAAAATGATATTAATTTCATAATCAAGTACTTCCTTAGGAATCCTGAACTCTTGAAAGCCATAGCGCAACGCCCCGCCAAGTTTTGATGCCGCCTCGAAAATGGTTACATCGTGCCCCTTACGAGTGAGGAAGTACGCCGCAGTCAAACCAGCAGGTCCACTACCAATAATTGCCACCCGTTTTCCCGTGGGCACTTCTTTGGCGATGTGTAGATTGACTTCATTGGTCATAGACCAATCCGCCACAAAACGTTTAAGATGATTTATAGAGACAGGCTCGTCCACCAGAATACGACGGCATCTTGTCTCACAAAAACGTGGACAGACACGCCCCACCGAAAACGGCATGGGGTTTTTCTCCATAATCAGACGCAAGGCTTCTTCATATTGTCCCTTGGCAATATGGGCAATATAACCCTGAACGTTGATCTGTCCTGGACAGGTCAGATTACATGGAGCCTTACAGTCTCCAAAATGAGTTTTAGCAAGTCTTTCCAGCAACCGCTGTCTGTGTTTAAGCAAGCCACTGGACTGGGTCGTTACCACCATTCCTTCATTTACAGGTGTTGAGCAGGAACGTACAAAACCGTCTACTCCCTCCACCTCAACCATACAAAGATCACAATGACTGTTGCCAGGTTTCCCTTCCATATGGCAAAGTGTAGGAATGACGATCCCCAGCCGATTGGCCGCCTGTAACAGGGTACTTCCTTGGGGGACACTCACCGTTTGCGAGTCTATGGATAGGGTCAGTGACTTCATTTTTTGTGATTGGCTTCGATATAGCTCAAAAGAGCCGGTGGCTATTCATTATATTCGGGAAAACAATATATTCTGTGACAGACAGAAGCTCCAACTATACATTCCCCTTTCAGTTATGTCAATATTGGCATAGTTGGGTGATAAAAAATGTACCCTATTGCAGTGCTTCTATGATACCCTGTGAATATCTGTAACGGTATCAAGCAAACCAAGACCCAAGAAAAGCACATGGACAACAAATTCACCATAAAATCTAAGATTTGGATAGAAGACGAAAATGGAGATGTTGTTTTTGGCCTGGGAAGATACAGAATATTAAACGCTATTCAACAATATAATTCCCTGCAGGCGGCTGCAAAAGAGTTAAAAATGGGGTACAGGGCACTTTGGGGAAGAATAAAGGCGTCTGAGGAACGATTGGGCCAGTCGTTGGTGATACGAGATGGAAGAGGATCAAAACTCACCCCGTATGCCACCAACTTATTGCATGATTTTAAAAAAATGCACAGTAATATCCTTAACGACTCGAACACCTCTTTTGCCAAAACATTAGAGAAATCCCTTGAATAAAAAGGGAAAGAACGAGTAATTGTAGAATTTAACAGGATACTATTTACACTCTGTTACACAAATGATATATTACGCGCTGGTCCTTAGAGTGGCAATTCAGGCGTTTTGTTTGAAAAACTTATACCGCCAGGGCACTCTTTTTAGTACCACCTTGAGTGGTGTAAGTTTCGTACGAGCAGACAAGCTGTTCAAATACGTTTTAGCAGAGAAACTGCGTCATTTCTTTATAATCAGGTTACAACTAGTGGATGACATTCCCAATATAGGCAAGCGTATCTGTGACTCTTGCGGCAAAAAGCTACCGGATGGCGAGCTGTTTTACCATTGTCGTGCTGAATTAATCGCTACAAAAGATGCTGGAGTTCCTGACCTGAAGCACCCTGACCGACTTATCGCCCAAGCCTTGTCTGAAATAGCCGGCAAGGATGAGCACGAGTTACTCGACGATATTTATCAAGAGTTAATCCTGCAACTTTGCCCTGATTGCCGAGTCGAATTGCTAAAACTTATCCATGGGTTGCTCAATAAGGGATGTAAAAATTGCCCAAACTGCGCAGTTCCTACCATCAAGAAAAAGGGGAAACTCCTCCAGTTTCCTTCCAAAAACAGCAGCCGTTAGTATCACGTTTTTTTTCGTATCTCCCAACATTTGTGGATTTTTATATTTCTTGCAAAGTCAAAGGGAATGGATGCCTTACTGATATCTGTGCAAGCATAGTACTTCTCAATGGACGAATCGAGCTGGAACCGCTTAAAGTTTGTCGAAAAAATCAAAAGCCCGTCTTTTGCCAACCTGTTCATGGCAAGCTCCAGTAAGCGCCGGTGGTCTTCCTGCACGTCAAAAACACGCTGTTTCTTCTTGGTATTGGAAAATGTTGGAGGATCCACAAAGATAAGATCATACTCACCTTTTTCTTCTTTAATCCACTGCATGCAGTCTGCCTTCACCGTTTGATGCGCTGGCCCGCCCAATCCATTGAGGCTAAAATTCATTCGTGCCCAATGGAGATAGTTAGCTGAAAGATCAACCGTTGTAGTGGTCGCAGCCCCACCCATCGCAGCATGGATTGAGGCAGCACCAGTATAGGCGAAAAGATTTAAAAATCGTTTTCCTTTGGCTTCTTTTGCAATTTTCAACCGGATATTGCGATGATCCAAAAATATCCCCGTATCTAAATAGTCGGTAAAATTTACCAACAATTTACAACCGCCTTCCTCCACCACAAACAGCTTCCTCTTACTCCCCTGTTTTTGGTATTGATTTTTTCCCTTTTGTTTTCTTCTGGTCTTGATAAATACGCGGTCCCGACGAGCTCCAAAAAAATGCCGCACCTGAGCCAACACGTTATTAAAGCGTTCTTTTGCAAGCTGTTCATCGACCCTTGAGGGCGCTGCATATTCTTGGACCTGAATCCATTTTTCATAAATATCGACCGATACATTATACTCCTGCAAATCACGATCATAGATACGGTAACAGCTCACCCCTTCACGCTTGGCCCACTTCATAATTTTTTTTACGTTTTTACGCAGACGATTAGCAAATTCAATGCCTGCAGTTGGTCCCTTTTCATGACATAGGGGCCATTGAAAGCTTTTTTTATCATCCAAGCTTGCCGTTCCGCAGTACAATCGGCAACGTATGGGACCGTTGTATAAAGGATAGTTCCTATCCCATAACACCCCAATACGGTCACCAAATTCCGGGTGAGAAGTAAAAATTCCAAGTTGCCATCCACCTAACTCCTGCTTACAAACATTGCCAAGTGCCCGGTGGAGCTGTTCGGCTTCTTCTTTTTCAGAAAGGCGCTCACCATAAGGAGGATTGGCCACCACAAGCCCACAAGCAGCAGGCCGGCGGACCTGGGCAAGTTGACCTTGCTTCACCACTATTTGTTCTTCAAGGCCCGCGTTTTCAATGTTTTCCCGGGCAAGGGCCACCGCTCTGGGATCAGCATCATAGCCCAAAATCACAGGCCACTTTTTGGCCATACCAGCCTCTTCCCTTTCTATGGCCTCTTCAACAAGGCTATCCCAGAGTTTTGTATCGTGTTGCCGCCAGTGCCTAAAACCAAAAGCACTTCGGGAAAGTCCAGGCGCCACGTCACCGTATTGCAAGGCTGCTTCAATGAGTAATGTTCCCGACCCACACATGGGGTCAAGGAGTACTCGTTCTTCATTCTGTGTATGATTCCAACCGGCAAGATGGACAATGGCAGCAGCCAGGCTCTCTTTTAAAGGAGCAACACCTCCACCATCAACCCGGTATCCACGCCGGTGAAGACTCTCCCCCGAAAGATCAAGGAAGAGCGTTGCCTGTTCTTTATACACAGAGAGGCGAATTCGTAAGTCGGGACGAAGGATATCGACATTGGGACGTGCGTCGTATCGATTGCGAAACTGATCCACAATTGCATCTTTGATTTTAAGAGATGCAAAGTGGCTATGGGAAAACAATGCACTTTTCAAACTGCAATCCACAACGAAGCTGTTATCCAGCCCCATATGGGATTCCCAATCCACGGTTAATGCACCAGTATATAAAGCATCTTCATCGGAAGCTTTAAAATCAGCAATATGTAAAAACACCCTGGATGCATAGCGAGACCACAAACAGGTTCGATAGGCAACCTCCAGCCCGCCCTGCCAGGTGACAAATCCTTTGTTTATCAAAATATTACTGCCACCAAAACTTTTCACTTCTTGACCAACCAGCTCTTCCAAACCAGCGGCACAACTGGCAGCAAGCCGGTGGGGATATTGACTATTCATCATGATGACAATATGAGAGTAATGGTTAACAATTGAATATCTTCTTATAGTTAGAATAGAGAGGACTGTCTTTTGGGAAATAGTCCAACATGGCCATTACGTAACGGTCAAAGGGATTGGTTTCTTTTGCAAGAGCAAAGCGCTTTTTCAGTGACAGATCGTAACTGTTAAAAAGTATGGTAAATGGCACCGGATAATCCGTTCCAAAAAGCAGTTTTGAGTGCACCTCTTTTTGCCGGCTTAAATGGCGCAATACTTTTGCTCGTACGGGTGTCAACAGTGCAGAAGTATCCGCGTAGAGATTATCATGCCTTTGCAGCATGGAAAGTAGGCTAAAATAGTCTTGGTTAAAATGTTTTGTTTTTCTTGAAAAGGCCTTTAAAGGCCGATACCACTGATAACTCAATCCCATATGCGCAGCAACAACTGTCACACCAACACTTACCGGATGATCAAGCATTGCTATCTGCTCACAGCTTTTTACCGAACTTACACTACTCTCACTCCCCAGATGGATCAGTAAAGGGATCTTTTTCTGTTTTAGTTTTTCAAAATAGTCTCTGTACCGATCTTCTCTGGTATCCACTCCCCAATAATTCTGCAAAAACTTTGCGCCCTTAAATCCCAGATCACAGTACTTATCTATAAGATCCAAGGCGTCATCCCGTTTAGGATTAATGGAAAAGAACGGGATGATACGATCACTGTGTTGCTGGTAAAGACGCAACAGATCCTCGTTTGTTGCACATACCGTCGCATCCCTGCCCATAACTTTGCCCGTATCATCCACCTTGGCATCCACACCAAACAGAACTATTTTTTGGAGATATTCTGACTTGTTGACAAGGTTTATCAACGTATGACAATAGGCCCTGTACGGGTCTTGTAACAATTCTTTTGGACGAATACCCAACTTACTTGCAAACAAACGTATGGCCAACTTGTCATAAAAACGATTAAAAGCCACTTCACTGCTTAGCAGATGCACATGAATATCAACTGTTTGCATAGTCCTTCTCTACTACTTACAAATGGGGCACTTCCAATACACAACCAGAAAAAAACAAAATCAATCACTTCTTTTACTGTACTTGGAAAAATTGTGCTTTGGAAAAGGCGTGGAAAGGGAAGTTACAAGAATAGTGTTGCTATTTACCGTCTGGATGACCACAGCTTAGGAGATATACAAGCTGTGGTATCCAGCAAAAAGGGTTTTGGGTTACGTCTTTTGGCACTGTTGTGAAATTTCCGTTTCACTTTTTACCGCGGCGGCAACGGTTGCAAGCTCTACTAAAATACCTAAACCTTCCTGCACCTCCGGCCGTTTCATTGCTCCCAGCATACCGAATACTCCTCGTATCGGCTCCACCTCGTCAAAATTGATTTCGGTAACCTTTGTGCCGGCCCTTTCAACAATGCCAAGAAAGGTCTCAAACGTTGTAAACAGCCCTCGTTGCTTCAAGGATTCCAAACGTTCCACCACATCATTAAAGGCCTGTTTAGAAAGTCCACCCGCATCATTTTTCAAATCCACAAGGGCGCCAATCAGCTTTAATCCATCGGCCATATTGCCCATATTGACAATAAACTGTTTGATAAGCTCTTGAAGATTTTCCGGTTCAAATCCCTGCAAACTGCTTTGCAACTGCTCGATCAACTCTTTAAAAATATCTTTGGAAAGGGGTTCAAAATCTCTTTTAAAATCCATTACTTTGTTAAGAGACTGCATGGCCTCAGAAATATTTTTACTGGCAATAAGGGTTTGCCCCAACATCTCGGCCACATCCTCAACATCAAAGCGACGATCCAAGCCACTCATTTTGCCAATGGTGCTGATCACCATATCATTGACCAACGGCTCCATTTCTTTTTTCAATTCAACATAAGGCCTGATGGCCTTTTTTGCCTCGCGAACCTCTATGGTAAGCTCATCGAGCCTGGCAAGGATTTTTTCTTCATTGGTCATAATCCCTCCCTCAATCCTGAACTTTACCTGCAAGTGACATTTGTGCTTCAAGGGGCATTTCCTCTCCACTTACCAGCTTGTTCCAATAGACCCATTTAAACATCATCTTCCCCCAATGATTCGCTTTTGATTCTCCAAGAAGGGAAAAGGGCCCAAGACCCGGAAGAGGAAATTTACCCGGGAGTGGCTCATAATCGTAATTAAAATCAATAAGTGCCGCCTTATCAAAACCTGTCTCGATAAAACAGTTTGCATGACCGTCAAAATCGGCTTTTAACTCTTCTCCCTCAATTTCCCGAAGGAAGTTCTCAACCATCACCTCAGCTGAAAAATGGGCCACCGAACCAGCCTTTGATGTTGGCAACGTTGTTGTGTCACCAAGGACAAACATATTCTCATGGTTTTCCGCTTTAAGGGTATTGTTGTTGGTTTTGACATATCCAATCTCATCCATGGCCACGCCTGATTTCACCAGAACACGGGCACCGACATTAGGCGGAATGGATACCAGAAGATCATATTCAATTGCGTCCCCTGCAGCTGACACAATCTTCTTATTTGAACAATCCACCTCTGCCAAATCATAACTTGCTGTAATTTTGATATTTTTTTGCTCGATAAGTTGCGAGAAAAACGCGCTTGCCTTTGGTTTGGTAAAGGCACCGGGAAGAGGCGTCACCAGCCGTATTTCAATATCGTCACGACATCCACGTTCGGCGAAATAAGCATCTGCAAGGTATACAAATTCAAGGGGAGCCACTGGGCATTTAAACGGAAACTCCGCAATATTGACGACGAGTTTTCCCGATTTAAACTCGCGCAGTGCTTTGGAAAGATTTACCGCACCCGCAAGGGTGTAAAAATCAAAAACTGTTTTTTGCCAACCCTCCATCATTCCAGGAATTTCTTCAGGTGCAATAGTCACCCCTGTACAGACTATTATCTTGTCATAGTCATAGCTTCCGGCAGTGGTCTCCACACACTGCTTCTTAAGATCTATACCAACAATTTCATCGATTACAAATTGGATGCCACGTCCAATAAACTCACTGCGACTCCGAACTATGTCCTCCTTCTTATAAATTCCAAAGGGAATAAAGAGCAAGCCCGGCTGATATACATGATTATCATCCTTATCAATTATGGTGATCGACCATTCATCGACATCGAGTTTTTTTCGCAACTTATTTGCCACCATAGTTCCCGCACAACCCGCACCTAAAATTACCAACTTTTTCACCTTCTACCTCCAGTGTTGTAGTTTCTTTTGTAGCCTTTTCCAGTGCCAAACGAAAAAGCCGGTTTACGAAATGCGTATCAACAGCAAAAATCCAGTACAAATTCCCGTAACAGTTCCCACCAATGGACATAATAATTATTACTAACCTTCAAGCATAATATATACCACCATGTGGTGTTTTCTCAAGGAAAATAATATTGCTCTCCCAAATTTACAATTTCAGCCATTGGCAAAGCCCGATTCCAGCGCGAATAGCACATGCAGGTATCTAAAACCGGAAGCTACTACCAAGTAGTGCTAAAAGTACTATTTCCGAGAAAATCTCCTGGTATCCTTCTTTTTGAATGTGCTATCGTAAATATGGCGGGACGGATCATTTAATCCTGTGACTTCTCGAAATACTACCACTTGACAGGAGGAAATTATGACAGGCTACTCCTTTTCATGGGAAGATCTTGGCGATCTTGAGCTAGGGCGTCCAAATCTGGGATCGCAAACCACGGTTCTTTCCTACCGCTTATTTGCGTTTACATTTAAAGATGTCCTTTCCAAAAAATATGGTAAGGAGGAAACTAAAGAAATATTCATTTCGGCCGGAAGGCTTGCCGGGGAGCAGTTCTGCAAAAATGTCCTCGACACCAACCTCTCCTTCAATGCTTTTATTGCTGAGTTAAAACAAAAACTTATATACTACAACATAGGAGTCCTGCGAATAGAAGAAGCCGATCTTGAAAAGGGGCACATCACCCTCACTGTGTCTGAAGACCTGGATTGTAGTGGCCTTCCCATATATGGGGAAACTGTTTGTGATTACGACGAAGGGTTTATTGCCGGAATACTTTTTGCTTACACCGGCAAGGAGTTTAGTGTCAAAGAAATAGATTGCTGGGCAACAGGGGATCGCACCTGTCGATTTGGGATACAGGTAAAAGAATAATACATGGACACCCGTGCTCTACAGTTCATCCGGGATATCAGCAACTACCTGGAAGTATTAACCAGCAAAGGCATAGAGCAGGCCAATAAAATCAAGATTGAAAACAATGGTGGTATCGAATCACCTGAGATTCAACAACTGGCTAATGTTTTTGCCCGTTTTAAAAAGATGTTGACCGAAGCCTATACTTTTCAAAAGTACATTGCCGCTGGAAAATTAGAAGCTGAAGTCGACAAATATAACTACCTTGCCATGCCATTGCGAGGACTGCAGGCATCTCTTAGACACCTCACCTGGCAGGCACGCCAGGTTGCCCAAGGCGACTTGGAACAAAACGTCTATTTTCTTGGCGAGTTCTCCGACTCATTCAACACGATGATTGAGTCGCTCAAGGAAAAAGAACTCATGCAGATTCGTCTTATGCAGGCACAAAAAATGAAATCCGTGGGCCAACTGGCAGCAGGAGTTGCCCACGAGCTCAATACCCCCTGTCAGTTTATCGGCACCAACCTTGAGTTTATTCAAGACGCCTTTTCTGATCTAAGCCAATTAATCAAGGTGGTGGAGAGTGAACTGGCAAATCTAGATGACGCCAGCCGCCAGAAGCTTGAAAGTGCATTGGAAAAAGCTGACTGGAGCTATCTCAGTGAAGAGCTTCCGGACGCATTGCTCCAATCAACACAAGGAATGAACCGGATTTCAGAAATTGTCCTTGCCATGAAATCCTTTTCACATCCTCCGACAAAAACAATGGCTCCAACTGACCTGAACGCTCTTATCAAAACCACCCTTACCATCACCGAAGGTACATGGCGAGAATATGTTGACATCAAAGAGAATCTTCAAACAGATTTGCCGGAGGTATCCATTTTAGCCGACGAAATGGGGCAGGCAATCCTCAACCTACTCCTCAATGCCATTGATGCCATCAAAGATGAAGCGAAAGACGATGGATATATACAAGTTGAAACGAAACGTGATGGTGATAGTATAACGTTGCAAATCCGTGACAACGGCATAGGCATGACGCAAGATGTACAAAGTAGAATCTACGAACCGTTCTTCACAACCAAAGAAGTGGGTAGTGGCAGTGGTCAGGGAATGGCCATGGTCTACGATGTTATCGTCAAAAAACATAATGGGACCATTGAGTGCGAAAGCACCCCCCACCAGGGAACAACCTTTACCATACGTTTGCCCTTATCGACAGAATCAGCAGCTACGGAGTGAGATACACCGGCGCTAAAAAGAGGCAACCGGTGCATTATAAAGAATCAAAACGGGTTGAGCGTTGTTCTACTTCCGGAAAAAATCCGGCAAGTTATCGTCCATAGGAGACCGTAACGGTAGCTTTGCCAAGTTGATGGCTATTGAGAAAAAATCCAACCATTGCACCTGATGCATCCGTATCAAGATCGATTTTTTCAGTATCCAAGGCCCATACTGTAAAAAAGTAACGATGGGGCGTATCCCCTGCTGGTGGACAAGCACCACCATAGCCAGCAGCACCAAAATCCGTACGACTCTCCATACTACCAGCTGGCATCCCGGTTTTACTCACACCCTTTGCCAACTGATGGGTGGTGGCTGGAATATTAAAGGCAACCCAGTGCCACCAGCCGCTGCCCGTGGGAGCATCCGGATCATAAACCGTAACGGCAAAACTCTTGGTTCCGGTGGGCTCACCCGACCAATCAAGCTGTGGAGAAAGATTTTCTCCCTCACAACCAAAACCCTTGAACACCTGCTCGTTGGTCATCTTGCCACCTGGCTCCAACTGCGGGCTGGTCACCACAAAATCGCTGGCCGTAGCACTTACCGCCATAGCGAGCATCAACATCAAAGCAATCCCTACTTGTTTCATACCTTACTCCTTTTATTTTTTTTGGGATGAGAAACAAAATCTCAACCATTTCTAATCCCAGCATACTTGGATAAGAAAAAGAACGCTGTTAAGCCTGGTCCAAAAATTAACAGTTTTGGCTCTTGCTGTGAGAAAGCCCAAATTTTTTCTTAAAGAGCTGGCTGAAGTAGGAAATATTTTCAAAACCTACCTCAAAACAAACCTCGGTGATATTCATATCGCTATTGGCCAAGAGCAAACGGGCTGTCTCCAGACGACGATTGTTAATCCAACGCTTGGGAGAATCATCAAAGATACTTTTAAAATCACGTTTAAAGGAGCTAAGGCTACGGCCGGACAAGGCTGCAAGCTCATCAATGGTCACCGGTTTTTTATAGTTATCGTCCATTAGCTGACGCAAATCCTGCCGCCTGTTAGCATACAAATCTTGCAGAAAACCGGCAAAAGTACCCTCGTTATCCGCATCAATTATGTTCAAGAGTACCTCCTGCATTTTCAGCCGAATCAACGAGGCACTATAATTTGAACTGAAAAGAAAATAGGGTAAGGCGGACTGGATACTTGTCTGGAGAAGTGGTGAGAGATTGATCTTGAAAACAGCAGGCGAATGATTCTGCCTTTTTCTGGCAGAGTGGTAGAGCGATAGATGCTCTATCAGAAAATTCTTCAAAAATTGATCACCGATAAAAAACAGAACTGTGCGGTACAAGCTTGTCGATGACACCACCTCAGTCATTATATGAGCGCCTTTTTTCGCAAAAAAGGCGTCACCGCTTTGAATAACAACATCCCCTTCTTCAGCATGGATAATTTTCTTGCCGCTTAATACCACTCCAAAGATAAATGTAGTGGTCACAACTCTACTTTTATACTGCTCTTCATGCTGACGATATTCTATCCAGGAAAAGTCATCAGCCGGCAGGCTTTGCAGCTGTTTATGTTGTTCAAAAAGACGTGGAATGACAAACTGCTGAACCATAATTCACACATAATCAGAGGTTAAAGGCAAATACCCGTGACCAGCCACAGGTTATCCGTCGACTCGCAAAAACTGTTTTCACGGATAAATCGTTTCTAAGTACTGTTTGCAAAGGGTAGTATTGCACGCTTTTCATTTACTTTCAAATATGGTAACTGAAGATTGTTGTTTTTTCTATTTTAATTTCACGGAGTAAGGATGAAGATTAGCAGAGTGCTCATACTTTTTGCCTACGCCTTCTCAAGTATTGGCGGACCGGTTATTCTTGTTTTATTGGTTGGTATACTCACCTACAAGCCACCCTATGCCACAAGCAATCTCTCGGGGGCTGATCAAAAACTGTGGCAAGAAATAGTGGAGGATGTAGACGCCATCAATTCCGTTTCCTACCAGGGAGATATACCCCATTTGGACGAAATACGATCTGTCTATTTCCACTTCCCGAACAAGGGGCGAGTGGTACTGATAGAGTTCCCGCAAGAAAGCGACATGACCGATCGTATTCACTGGATTAACACCGCGATTCCAACCAGTAAAGCGGAAGCGGTTCTTAATAGATATATTTCGTATCAACGTAGCGACAACAATTTTGCTGGTGAGCTGTTTTTCGATGACAACTGGGCCATCCTGGCTGAAGCATCATCAAGGCAAACACTTGCAAGACAGATGGAGAAGCTCCCTCTGCTAAAAAAACAACAATCCACTTTTCTTAGTTTCACTTTAGGAAACATAAAGACAATCATCTTCGGTCTTATATTATACTCCCTTCTTCAAGTTCCCATTTGGTGCCGTATGGGAAGCTGGGCCGGATCCATTGAGCGAAAATCAAACACAAGCCCGGTTCCTCAAAACGAGCTCTACAAACAATTGCTGGCCTTAAATGATCAAGATAATCCTTTTTCAATACAACCAGGAAAACACCACAATGAACTGGTGGTTGAGTGGAAATATGCCGATGCCAAATGGTTGGGCCTGATGTCTGCGGAGGGGCTGAAATCAATGGCGAAAATCAAGCTGCGACTGGACGAAGGGCCTCAGCAGGTTCGCACTCAGGACACACTGTATCGAATCCGGTGGCATGCTAGCGCTCAAGGCGCAGGAATGCACGCCCGTTTATCGGCATCCTGGTTTCGAGGGATTGCTTTTGCAAAATATGATCTGGGATTTATTGGGGGTTTTATTTTCCAGAAAGATGGAAAACCAACACTGAGTCCAGGATACAGTTGGAAATTCAATATTGACGAAATGAAGCACCCCTTGATACGGGTAATCACCGAAGCGGGTTGGGATTGGAGACCGGTTATCACCTTTATCCGGTGGATTAATGGCTGATTTCTTAGCAATACGAATCAATAAAGAGGATACAAAATGGACACTCCCTATTTGATCGATAGCGACAATGCAGACTATGTAAACGGAAAAAGCAACCGCCCTCCGGGTACCCCATCCTGGCTCACCTGGCTTATACTTGGTCTTCCAACTGTACTTTGCTCTATTGCTCTGCTATGTGGAATAGTAGCCTATCAACATATCCACACCTGGAAACAACTTGATAAGCATGGTGTTATTACCGATGGTATTTATACCGATTTACCCCGTTCTGAGTTTGGTGCCACCGGAAGGGTGGGTGGTGCTGAGTATCGGTACCATGTTATGGATACGCTCTATACCGGAAAAGGATCCATTGCCAATGCAACGCTTGTCAGTACCCACGAAGGAGACCCGGTAAAGATCAAATATTTGCCGGATGATCCAAAAGTCTCCTATCCCGCACAAGAACCTCTTCCCAAAGGAGCCCTTTTTACGGCTTTGATCTTTTTCGTTATTGGGTCTGCATTTGGCTATGGCGCTTACATGATACGTGCTTCCACCAGGCGATGGCGAACTGCCGTTTTGGTTATGGGACAGGTCGCAGGCGTCAATACAACTGAAGATCAGGAAAAAGAAACCGCCACAAGTCCTGAAAATACACTTGCTAAAAACGAATCGATCCTGCAGTATAGCTTCATCTCCCCATTAAGCGGTCAGACAATAATGGCTGAAAAAACAATAGATAAAGCGACAGCAGATTCACCACACCCGGAAAAGGGTCGTGTCGTTGCGATTCGTTTTCTCGACGATAACAACTATTTCCTCCTGTAAGCTGTGTCTCCCACCCATAAATAACCCACCGATGCTCTTCTTGTTCCTAATTGACAAAGTGGAAATCGGGACCAACTACGGAGGGACCAAAACTATTTGCTAACTGTTTTTTGATTTCTTCAAGACTATTTTCCTTCACCTCTTCTTCATTGCTTGAAAGAAGAAAGGCTTTCCTGCCCTGGTTGTGATAACTGACCAGCTGATATTCTTCGGGACCAAGCGCTAAATAATAGAGCGAGACGTTTTCTGATACGTCACACCGGAAACCATCCGCACCTGTTGGGTAGGCCCCATTGGCAGAGACATAGTCATCCACTTTGGATTGACAATCGAAGAGGTCTTGTGTTGCCGTATGTTGAAACGCTCACTCACGGTAGGAAACAAATTGGGGAATGGCAATGGCAGCCAGGATTCCTATTATTGCTATTCCAACAAATGCTAGCGCAATTACGATAAATACTGCGCTGCCGCCACCTTCCGGGTATCGGCGTCGCAATTCCTCTTCACTGGTAAACGCGTAGATAAAAAACTCAACGAGAGCGATAAGAGAAGGGATATATATCCAGAAAAACAGGAGATACAATACACCCTGCAGATACTTTTTTTGATAGAATTTGTGTCCACCAATACCGCCCAAAAAGAACGTTATAAACAAGAGCGCAACCTTACTTATGGCATTTGGTGGAGGAGCAACCCTTACCCCACATTCGGGACAAATCTCAGCTTTATGATTAATCTTTTGCCCACAGGAGGAACAATACTTAAACTGAGCTCCATTTGTTTCAAACGGTTTATCTTTTTTCGGAGGAGCATAAATGCTTGTTTCCGCCCCAGGCTGTTTTGCAGAAGAAGGTTGCAAGAGAGGAAAACTCTGTTTGCACTTGGGGCATGTAACCCTCTTGGTCTTTGCTGGGATTTTATCACTGTCGATTGTTTTACTGAACGTACAGTGAGGGCATGTAATTTTCATTGTGGCCATATCGTTTAACTCCTCAAACTTCTTCATATCACCGTAGCCAGATAAGACTTCCTGTCTAATTGGCCCAATAATCGGCACTCATTGATCAACGCTCAATGCTTCTATTAAGAGTTGATCATCAATTGCTAAATGTGTTGCCATGGTCGATCTCCTTTCCGCCTACATTTTCACGCACGATACTATGTGTAGACTGTTTGTGCCAACATTGAGGATGTTTGTTTTCCAAAAAAGGGGAAAAATGGTGAATTCAACATTAGCTAGTCAATTTTAACGGATTGTTTTATTCTAATTCTTCTAAAAGATTTGATATTAAAAAAAAGAATCTAAACGATGATAACTACTCAAAACGCAAGCAGTCTGGAATATCAAAAAAGAGTTCAAAAGGCACTTACCTATATCCGAGAGAATTTGGATAAACCTCTTACGGTTCGACAAGTGGCAAAGGCTGCCTGCTTTAGCGAATATCATTTTCATCGTATTTTCTCGGCCATTATGCAAGAACCGCTGGGAGAATATATCACCCGCAAAAGGCTGGAAAAAGCTGCAATACGGCTTGCCTATACTCCACAATCAAAGATATCAGCGATAGCGTTCGACTGCGGTTATACAACATGGTAACGCATATATCACAACAGGAATTTTCAAAAATGTTTTGCAAATCCAACATGTTAATTGCTGTATCTTTTTACGAGCCCATCAATATTTTAAAATTTCACCTAAAAAATGGGTGAGTGACACTGCATCAATATCTGAACTGAGGGGAAAGCAATCACTGCCACCATGAATAACCAGTTTTCGATCGGGGTGTATATCCTTACAGGCGCTATGAAAACCCCTTGAAACTGAAGGGGCACTGCTGCGCTTGATTTCAACAGCAAGAATCTTTCCTTTGCCACTCTTAATTACCAGATCTAATTCGGCTCCACCGCTGGTTCGATAGTATCCGTATGTTGCCATTTTGGGAAGAGAAGTGATGATGTTCTCAATCACAAAACCTTCCCAGCTGCCACCAACTACTGGATGTCCAAGTAGGTCATTTTGGTTTTCTATCAATAACAAAGCATGGCAAATCCCACTGTCCCGGAGATAAACTTTTGGTGCTTTTACCAATCGTTTCCTCACATTAGTTATCAAGGGCTTTAAGCGTCTCACCAGGAGAAGGTCGACCATTAAGTCAAGGTATCGGCCTGTGGTCACACTTTTTACATCAAGCCCTCTTGCTATTGCTGAAGCGTTAAAGAGTTGCCCCTGGTTATGCGCCAGCATAGTCCAGAAACGACGAAGTGTTTCTGCTGGAATACGGGGGCCTAGTTGCGGAATATCTCTTTCAAGATAGGTTGCTATAAAGTCAAGCCTCCAGTTAAGGCTGTCCTCGTCGTTTTCTGCAAGGAAGCTTTCCGGAAAACCTCCCCGATGCCAGAGAGCCTGTTGTGATGTGTTATGTATCTCTGTTGGCGCAAATGGAGAGAGCTCGCAGTAAGCAACTCGTCCGGCAAGTGTTTCACTGGATTGTTGTAGAAGGTCAATGGAAGCAGAGCCAAGGAGTAGGAATTGGCTGTTTTTTCGACCTTTTCTTCTCCTTTGGTCAATAATACTTCTCAGTGGTGCGAATAGCTCCGGTACACGTTGAACCTCGTCAAGGATGATTAATTTATCCTCATTGAGTGCGCAAAACTGTTCAATATCATGTAGTTTGGCAACATCACGCGGTCGTTCAAGATCAAGGTAAAGTGCATCGTGTTTGTCTGCAATTTTGAGAGCTAGAGTTGTTTTGCCAACCTGACGAGGGCCTGTCAGGACCACGGCCGGGTTTTTAGCCAGGGATTTTTCCAATTTGGGTTCAAGTTTGCGCAGTATCATGTGAGTAAATTTAACACACAATATTAAATTTGCAAGGTACGTGACAGGTGGAGTGAGATTTTCCTATGAAATGAGTTGAAAATCTGATGGGCAAAAAGGAATATTGGTGTCAGGTCTTGCAATATTATATTTGGAAAATTGATTAATGCAGGCGATAGGCAAAGTTGAGATGTAACTTTGTTCTTTCAATAGGTGAGGAAAGGATGATAACCTTCATCTATGGGTCTAACACAAAAAGTCAGTCTCGATGCCTTGGTTTACCGTCCCCGCTCTTCCGCGCAAACATCACTTTATAAAATAGTTGCTGGCCTTCTCCTGTCGAAGGCGCTGGTTCCGGATGCAGTTTCCTGAATTTCCTGTATTCCAATTCCTGCCTCGGGGCACTTACTCGGAGTCTGTACTCAGGCCATCAGAGTGCGCACCTCATAACGCCGTATGGTCTCATCTCGGGTGATCAGGGTAAGTCTCTCCGCATTCGCCTGGGCAATAAGCATGCGGTCAAAAGGGTCTTTATGGTGCAGAGGTAATTTGGCTGCAAGTTCTGCATGGCTGAAGCTGATGGGAAGAGGAGTGAATCGGTGAAAAGCGATCTCCTCCTGAAGGTTGTCCGGGGTTTCCAGTTTCCCAAGGCTTCGTTTGATTCCGATTTCCCAGATTGACACACTGCTGACAAAAACTACATTGCTCCCCTTGGTGATCTGTTCTCTTGCTGCGTCAGAAAGGGTTGGATTGTTTTCCAGAGTCCATATAAGGACATGGGTATCCAGGAGGATGTTCACTGCTTGTCCGGGAAGAGTGTGGAGTTGTAGAAATTGTCGATTATTTCCTCATCTTCTTTATCGAAGTCCAAAGCCACTTTGACCTTGCCTTCCCAGCTTCCCCCAAGTTTACGGGGAGCCGTTTCATTTTTATAGGCAGAGAGGATAGCTACCGGCTGCCCGGCCTTGCCAATGATGACAGGTTCGTTAGTCTCCTGAATAACCTTGATCAAATGGGAGAGAGTGGCTTTTGCTTCTGAAATATTTGTAATCTGCATAGCTCCTTCCTGGTAAATTGTTCTGCATTAAAATATAGTCTGACCTGGTCTGGTTGTCAAGGAAGGTGCTCCGGAACCCTGTCAAACTACACTCCAATACTCCATTGCCAGGATAGTTGAATAAACTGTCTGATTCTCTAATAATTTTTACCGGCCGCCTCCTGCTTAGCCGCTTTTTGATATTCCTCTATCAAACGAACAAGCCCACTGGCTCGTTTAATTTTTTCACGTACGGCCTGCTGGAACCGTTGTTTTGAAGCCCGAATAGTGATGGATTTCCTGGCCCGGGTAACCGCTGTATACAACAGTTCACGGGTGATAAGATTACTCTCTTGTTCAGGCAGAACCACCAGCACATCATCAACCTCTGTTCCCTGACTTTTATGAATTGTCAGCGCAAATAGTGTTTCGCAATGCTTTATTCGTCCTGGTAAAATCCCGCGCAGGGTTCCATCTTCTTTTTCAAACCAGACTTTTATTTTTTCCTGCTCCTCTGGATCGGGCAAACAAATGCCTATATCACCATTATATAAATCAAGGCCATATTCGTTTTTGGTGACCATTACCGGACGTCCCACATACCATCTTGTCGAAAGGCAGCCATATCCTTTTGCCGCAAAATAGATTTCAATTTGGGCATTTACCCCCTGAACACCAAATTCACCATGATTGACCGCGCAAAGAATCTTAAATGAATAGAGCATAGCAAAGAGTTTACTGTACTCTTCCATGCTTGTTGCAGAAGTGGCTGATTGCATATACTTCGCATATTTTCGTCCTCCATAATCCACAAGTGTCTCTTCGAGTAATGCAATATGTTCCGGTCTTGGATCGCATAGTATTTGCCAGGCAAGTGTTTGATTACCACTATTTATCGCTTCAGAAAAACGTTTAATGTCCTGGTCAAATCGGTAACTTTTCTGCAGTTCCACGCTATTTTCTGGCAGCGCTGCCATCATATCAGCAAGTACCGTCCCAGACTCCACCGAGGCCAGTTGATTTTTATCCCCCAAGAGAATCAACCGGCTTCCCGGACGCAGTGCGTCCAACAGTTTACTCATCAAGGAAAGATCCACCATGGATGCCTCATCAACAACCAGCACATCGCAAGAAAGAGGATTTTTCGCATTATGTCTAAAAAATGGAGAGAATTGCTGCACTCCAAGTAATCGGTGCAACGTTAAAGCTTTGATTCCCCATTCTGCAGAAAAGGCATGAATGGATTCCTGCAAACGCATGGCGGCCTTCCCCGTGGGAGCTGCTAGAGCAATCCGTGGTGGTGAGGAAGACACATGTTGCAAGAGGGATAAAATTTTTGCAACGGTGGTGGTCTTCCCTGTCCCAGGCCCCCCCGAAATAATCAGAAGATTTTTTTGCAAAGCCTTTTCAGCGGCCACTCGCTGCAAATCATCTTCGGCCTGCCCTGCAAAGAGTGTTTCCATACAATCCCGGTCAACTTCCAGTACGTATCCTTCCCTCGCCATCCGGACAATATTTTTGGCAAGTTGTTTTTCATATTGAAAAAAACGTTGCAGATAGAGACGTCCGGCAAACAGATATAAGGGCTGTGCCCCTTCTCCTACAAGGCCGGAATCCTGTAACAATGCTGCCTCGGACTCATTAAGAGGCAGACAACTATCCCCCTTTGCATAGCCTTCTGAAAGTCTGCAGATAATAGCTTGCAAACGCTCTTTCTCCTTAGCCTGGAGAGATGAATGGCTAGCCAAAAAACGAGAAAACTGCCTGTCCAGCAAACGGGAAGTATCACTTTCCATCATGACCTCCCAATGCCATCAGCAATGCAGTTAAGACATCTTCTTGTGGTCTATCAAAATAGACGCCATTTCCTGGGAATTCGGGTCTCATGCCCCTGGCAAAAAGATAAAACACCCCGCCAAACATCTCGTCATACTTGTAATTTTCAAGACTGCCCAGCAAAAAACGGTGTAGGACCAGGCTGTAAATCCAATACTGCAATCCATAATTATGGTCCGCCATGGCAGCTTGCAACTGCTTCCGGCCATAATCATGTAAATACTCACCGAGATAATTTGTTTTATAATCAATAATATAATACTTTCCCCGGTACCGACAAACAAGATCTACAAAACCGCTTAGATAGCCCTGTAGTTTTTGTTCTTTTACCGGACGGACCACCGGAGAAAACGCTAGCAGCTCATTGATGATCGTTGTCGACTGCCTGCGCAGATGAAAATAAAAGGGCATCTCCTTGAGAAGATCTTCCTCTTGCAAATCAGCAAGGCAAAAAGGAAGCTCCAGCACACCACTTGTCCCAAGGGGTGAACGGGTAATATCTCGAATCAGGGCCATAAACGGTCCACTTTCCACTGCAACCCCAAAACGACGACACTGGGCCGCAACTTCTGAAACATAATCATCCTCACCTGCAAGCATACTAAAGGGATAATCTTCCAAAATACCATGGACCACATTACCCAAACCAGCGCCCAACGGAAGGGAGTGAATGGTGGCGCCCTCAGCTTCTGAAGAATTACCAGATGGGAGAAAAGGAAGGTGCGGAGCTGAACCGGCCAGGGCCGAATAGCTGGTCATAAGCCATTCGCTATCCAATGGAAAACGGTCAAAATTACGACAATACAGCTTTTCATCGTGGACTTCTTCACCCACATGGAGTGTTGCAGCAGACGGCTCCGCCGGCAGTGAACGAAAAACAACAGTTTCAGCATCGCAGAGTTTTTGCAACGACTCGTTCTGTTCCTGGATGGTTTTGCATTCTGCAAGGGCCCCCACCCAGGCCAGTGCGGAGTTTTTGGAAGACGTAACAAACGCGCTCCCCTTCACATCTGCCCAACAGACATAGGTCCGGCTACTCCCGCGGGTAAGTGCAACATAGAGAAGCCGAACTTCCTCCGCCAGCTCTTCTTCCAAAGCGCCTGCTTGATGAACAGCAAAGGAGTCTGAGCCAAGATCGGCAACCTGTTTACCAGCCTTATCATGATAGCGGATGCACTGTTTTTCCCGCTGTAAATAACCAGATCGATACCAAAGGACAGGACAAAAGACCACTGGAAATTCCAACCCCTTCACCGAATGCATGGTAATAATGTTTACCGCCGCCTCATCACTTTCCAGACGAAGTTGCATATGCTCTGCTTTCTCCTGCCCCTTTTGCTGTCTACCAAGATATTGCAGTAACCGAAAAGGTGACAATTTTAGAGAACGTTCTTCCTCCTGCAAAATTTCCAAAAGATGGATGATATTTACAATTTTTCGTTTGGACAGGGGAAGTTGGGCAAGCCTTTCAAAAACAGACTCCTGCTCCAGCAACGCATTCATCATGGCTAAGACACCACTTTCCCTCCAGAGTTTACGATACCCATGCAATCTATCCACCCAAGCCTCCATTAAGGCTTCATCATGGATCGTGGCATAGTAATCATGCCCATCTTGGGTAAACCAAGATAAACTAAGAGCGCGTCGTAACGGTGCGTTCTCGGAAGGATTGGCCACTGTCTCAAGTACATATTGGATTTCCCGGCATTCTTCTGTCTCAAATACCGTTTTTTTGCTGGAAATAACGGCGGAGATATTGCCGTGGCTAAGGGTCTGTTGAAAGGCCTCCGCCTGCTTATGGCTACGGACAAGTATTGCAATATCGCTGGCAGCCAACAGACGTTTGTTACCATCTACACTGATCATGGTCTTTGTCTGCAAAAGCCTCTGTATCTCATCTAAGACAAAGAGCTGCAAACGGGCAAGACAGTTCCCACTGCTCCATGCTTGTTGACCATCCCCGCCCGGTGATTCAAGGCTGCAGTAGAGCATTGATGCCCGTTTTTTCCCCTCCCGAAGAAGCCCAAAATCCCCTGGCTCTTTAGCAGCTTCAACCGGAACAAAAGGTAGCTCAGTACTGACAAAACTCCTTTCATGAGTTGAAAAAAGAGTGCCCACCGCCTGCACCAGAAAGGGACTTGACCGATAGTTTTTAGCGAGAGTCAGACAACGATCCGCCCTTTTTCTGGCTTTAAAATAGGCATAGATGTCGGCTCCTCGAAACTTATAAATGGCCTGTTTCGGATCTCCAATCAGGTAGAGAAAATGGGTGCCCTCACCAAAAAGAGTTGAGAATATCTGGTATTGCGCGACATCGGTATCCTGAAATTCATCTATTAAAGCAACCTGAAAACGATCCGCCAACACAGATTTTAACAACTCTTTTTGTGGTCCCAGCAAACCATCAGCCAGTTGCCAGACGAGATCGTCAAAGGAAAACAAGCCGCGTTGCTGTAAACGTTTTTGCAGCTCCACCTGCATCTCACACGCAAGTTCAATGCGTAAACTCAAAACAACCTGTTTACAAGCTGCAAGAAATCCTTCCAACTCCTGACCAGCCAGTGGCAAAGCATCCAGGAACTCCTGCTTTTTTGCAGCACTGCGTAATTTTCTGCCATTTAATTCGGAGGAAAGTCCTGCTTCTCCCAGCCACTGTAAATTATCTGGCACCAAAAAACTGGTACCTGAAAAAAAAGCATGACACTGTTGCCACCAGCCGGAAAAAGCATCACTGAACTGCTTTTTAAACATATTTTCCGCAACACCATTTTCATACAGCTCTTTCAGTGTACCTTCGTTTTCCTGCCACCAACGCTGTAATGGTCGAAGATGCTGTTCCACCTGCAATAAGGCCCCATCAAAAGTAGTCTCCAAATGAGGTTCAATACGGTCTTTTGCGCCAACATCTTTTACAGAAGCATATAAGGATTGCGGGTCTGGAAATTCATTTAAGACTAAAGAACAATGCAGTACGTCCAAGCTATAAAGTTTTTTTCGCCAAAAATCATACAACAGCTCCTGACGGAGCTCACTAACATCAGCGCACAACTCCATATCAAAAAGCTGACCGGATTCAAGGGCTTGCTCCTGCAGCATCCGCTGACAAAAACTATGGATGGTAAAGATAGGGGCCTGATCCATATCAACGAGGGCAAGCTCTAAACGCTGCAAGGCCCGTTCTTTATTGGGAAGGGTGCGTATATACGCTTCCAGGCTAGGATCACTATCAGCCGTATCAATCTGTAAAAGCAGTGATTTTGCAGCCATCAACCGCACCCGAATTCGACCACGCAACTCTTCCGTGGCAGCGCGGGTGTAGGTAACCACCAGGAGTTCACCAAGGGGGATATCCTTTTCCACCACAAAACGCAGAACCAGCATGGCGATGGAGTAGGTTTTTCCAGTGCCGGCACTGGCTTCCACCACACTCACGCCCTTTTCCAGTAATGCGTCCGAGGCGTCAAAAGCTTGCAGATGAAGATCCATCATCATTCCACCCGCATCACTCTGGCATACTGCCAGATAGCCCCATAAAACCATTCACAGAGCGCTTCAAAATCGGTATTGAGTACGTCCTTGGCGTCTTCTTGACAGTACAGTAGCTCCCATTCCGGCTCATATCCATTTTTCATAAGATGTTTATACACGCCGCAAGCTTTTCCCATGGGATCACCCTTTCCGCCCTTTTCTTTCTTTTCATACTCTTTCACATAAGCCAAAAGAGGCTCCAAAAAAAGAGCTGAAGGTCTATTACAGCCAAGGAGATACAATGAGAGTAAATATTCAAGATCTGCTCCTCCACCAGCTTCTGTAGGAAACGACAGTTCAGCATCTTTGCAGAGAAGCGTGGTTTGAACATTTTTGGCAAGACCCACCTTTAGCAAACAGTGCTGCAGCCAGGCAGACATAATATCTTTTGCTTTAAGATTGGAATAGCGATAGAGAAAAGAACCGTTTCTGGTTAGCTGTGTCAGCATACCTGTAATTTGTATGCCTTGGAGGGTAATATCCACATAGTGTGGTTCAATGTACTCAGCAGCAAGAAGATGTACACGCTGCCTGAAAAAAAGTTGTTCCTCCTGTTTTACTTTCGCCTGTAATGTACCTGGAGTCCCCAATGGCCACCTGCCACTGGCCTGCTTTTTTGCAATTGCAGCAGCGTTATCTTCTTCCTCAACCAATTCCTGATTAACAAGATAGTTTTGCAGAGAATCCAAGACAAACGGCTCATAAGGATCTTGTTCCGTAATACCAGCTTCCAGATGAATTCCTAATACGTTACGGATAAAAAACTTCTGCGGATGGCGGTAAAAAGAAAACAACTCCGCAACAGATACAGACGAAACATCTTGCCCAGCAACACTTCCCTGCCACCAGCGCCCTTTCCTGGAAGGTGCCTCATCCATGGCAGCGGCCACTCGCTGCAACTGCGAACTATAGGAAAACAGTGCTGACGACCGGGAAAAATATTTTTTGGAAAAACCGTGTAAAGGATGTTTTTCAACCACCTCGTTATAGCCATAAGATCGTGCAAGTTCCACAAGCTCAGCAACGAGCACCGATGGATTAAGTGGATCATTGGTATAGATGGATTGGCCCACGTAGCTAATATACAAGCTCTCGCGAGCCGATAAAATTGCCTCTAGAAACTGATACTTATCATCCCCACGACGTGATCTGTCCCCTTCTTCGTATCGCTCCCCCAACAGATCAAATGGAAGACGAATATCACTTTGCGGAAAGAGTGTGTCGTTTAAGCCAAGTAAACAGACCTTTTTAAAGGGTATTGAGCGCATGGGGAGCATGGAACAAAAGGTTAGCTGACCACGCAGGAAACCGGCACTGGATCTCTTTTGGGTAACACTTCTTTCCAACCAGGAACAGATCACCGCAAAACTCACCGGTGACTTATGGATGGTACCATACTCCCTGCCAAGATCCGCCAGGATCGTATACAGCTCAGCAAGCTTATCTCTGCCACTTGCATCTTTTACAAAGAGTTTATCTATATATTGGGAAAAAAGCTCACTCCATCCCAAAAGCGTGCGTTCCTTACTACACTCAACCTGTGCCTGCGCAAGGATATCGAGGAACAGTGACAGACCGCCAAGGGATGCCGCCATGGCACCTTCAATTTCATTATAGGGGAAAACGTTATGAACAGGCTCCTCACCACCGACTGCATATCCCATAAGTAAACGTTCAACTCCCGCCTTCCAGGTGCATTCAGCTTGCCCGCTAAATCCCATCTCCTCTTTATGTTTGGCCGACACGCCCCAACGAATCCCTGCATGTTGTACCCAATGACGAATCTTAGAAAGATCCTCTTCTTCAATATCAAAATGGGGATAAATTTCCTCACGTTCCAACAGTTCCACCACTTCCAGCCAGGGAAAACGACCTCCACAGACTCGTAAAAACTGAAGAAATGTGGCAATGGCACTGTTTGCAAAGGCGGGATTTTTATCTGCAATGGAGTGGGGAATATCATGAAACAACGCATCTATTAATGGTGCATAGACTTGAATATCGGGAGCCATCACTATAATGTCTTTTAAGCCAAGTTTTTCGTCCTTATCAAGCCAAAACAAAATACGGTCCCGCAGCACCATCAGTTCCCGGTGAGGAGAATGAACGGAAATAACCTCAAGGGAATCATCCTTCTTAGCGCAAGCCGTAGCGGTGGAGACTTTTCCGTCCAATAAATCCGCCTGGATCTGTTGTAACAACGAATACGCTTCTGTGCAGGAAGAGGAAGGATTTTCAAAACTTGTAAATTCCGCTGCGACCGCAACGCCCTGCAGCATATTCTGAAATTCCCTCCCCTGCTGCCCAAGAGATCGCAAAAGCGGATGCCCGGAACCAGACTTTCCTTCCTGCCGCAAAGATATCTTTTCACCCACTTGATCAGCCCAATATTTTTTACAGGGAGATAAAAGGTAAAAATGGACATCACAATGGATTGCCAATGCCTGTAAACAACCTAAAAAAAGGGGAGGCATACTGTGCAGCCCAAAGACGGATATCCTGTTGGGAAGCTGCCGGCTGCAGTCTGCTGTCTGCTCCAAATACAGTATCAGCTCACGCAGGGCCATACCACGATGTCTGGAATGACCAATGTCTTCCTGCAGCAGATTCCAGAGTTCCATCTGATACTTTTCGGAATCTTTTTTCTTCTTGGTCAAGAGTCTATTCTGCTGCCACCCCTCAATCATCTGCAAACGCATTATTTGATACTGATCAAAGAGATAAGCAAGTTGTGCCGCCAGTTGGTATCGCTTCAAATCACTGCCAGCACCATTTACATAATTCTGCAAAGGAGCAAAGGTTTCTCCGGAAAGATTGCGCAACATCTCCTCCAAACGCCAACAAATCTTCTCACGCTGATACGCTTCAGAACCACTCTCCAGTCCCAACTGCAAAGCCACATGGGCAAAAAACCTGGTGGGCAGCATATACTCATAATTGCACCAGGAAATAAAACGTTTGGAGAGTTGCTGTGATAACATCCGCTCCATTCCCTGGCTCTGGATAAGAAAGTACTCCTTCCGGAAGGGATCTTTTGGGCCAACAAGGCGTAGTACTTCCGCAAGCTGCCTTATAAGATTTTCTGTTTTGTTAGAGATGTGGAGGTAGAACATAAAAGACAGTACCACCAGAAGATAGGTTTTGTAAGGACAGAAAAGCTGTCTATTTTAACCACGTTATATAAAAAGAGAGAATGAAAGCTCAACAAAAAAACCAATTCCCCAAACCAAGGGGATAGAGTAATCTGCTTTACGGCATGGTTCCACCGCTGGTATAGTCATAAATTCCATAGACAAGTCCTGCAAATATTCCTATGGTAAAAAATAGTCTGAACCGTTGCAGCCAGGGAACCTTTTCTCCGCCATAGGCATATTGCAATACGGACACGATAACGAATGTTATACCTGCGATGTATGGCGCAGTAAGACCGATCTGTTTCAGCGTTGCCAAAGCGCTGCCCAGCAGGTCCTGGCCAATGCGCAAGTTGAACAACACATAGACAAAAGCTGTTATAGAAAACGATACAATACCACCTTTTTTTTCTTCGGTACTCTCCATATGCACTCTTTACATAGCCTCTATTTTCCGGAAACAGTCCTTCCCAACCACCAACGCAACACTCTGCTGCTCTTGCCGGATATTCTGCATTTTTTGCAGGCGGTGGAACATGATACACCAACAAACAGCGATCTTTTCATGGAAAAGGGATTCTGTCAAGCTTATACTCCCTCAACCCTTGGAAAAGACCGGGAACGATTTATAAAACTTATGGGTGAAATCCAGGAACAGAAATCCACAAACGCTGAGCAGTTCTCAAGCGTCACCCTGGCCCATCTTTCCGAAGAAATCCAACGTGGCGATCAGTCCCACAGGGCCATTGTTTCCAGCCTACTTGCCGGCGATACGAAGCTCCGCGTAAGCGGTGATGATGACACAAAGGCCGAGAAGCTGTGGCAAAGCAGACTTGTATTGGCACTGGCCGAAATACTGGATAGGGAGGAGGCCGAACTGGCTGAAGATTTTTCCACCATTGATTCAAGTGAAAAGGATCTTTTTGATGCTCTAAAAGGCGAGTTAGAAGGTAGCGTTGAGGATGAAGAGGAGAACCCTTTTACACAGCTTACACGTATTCGTGCAAAGCTGAGTCAACAGCGGCCAGGAACCATAAAAAAACGGTTCAAGGCCTGGAAAACCATGTACGCATCTGGGAATGCAGCAGAAGAGTTCTGGCTATGGATAAGCAACAACGAAGAAGCGGGTGAACTCCTTATCAGTGACTATGAAAAGACCAGCGGACGGTTTACGGTCCCTTTGCTGCGCCTCAACATTCCGGAACAGATACTGATGCGAGAGCAAGATGCACTCAAATCAATTGAACATTTTCACTTAAAAGCGGCCAAGCTACGGGAGCAAATAGCTGACAAGCTGTACAGCACAGTAACAAAAGGCCATCTCAACCATGTGGACCCCGTGGTGCTGCTTCCCGATGCGGGGATGCTCTCTCATGGGTGGAACGAGCTGATTGAATTCTACTTCCCCGAAAAAACATATGGCTGCAGATATCTTGACTTTCAGTTTGCGGCCAATGTTTCCTTAGACCAGGTTTGCAACAACGGATCTGTTGCCGGCAAATACAAACATTCCATTATTGCCATATGCCGGGAACAATAAAGAGACAATCTCAGAGGCCCAGACCACCTCAACTACTCATAATTTCAAGAAGAGGTGTACGGATGCTGCAATATGTTACCGCTTCTTCGCCATGACACGATCTGTAGCCCCTGTTTGCTATAGCTTTCATCTCCTCCATAGACGAGTGTCGGGCTAATTGCCTTCTCAGTTGCAAGGGATACATATTTATTGAGCCCTTTGGTGGAATCTCGGCTGAGCGTTTTTCCTGACTTAATTTCTAAAGGAAGGAGTTTCCCTGCCTGCTCGGCAATAACATCCACTTCATTACCATTGGAATCACGCCAAAAGAAAAGATCAGCTTTTTCTCCCTGATTGAATCTGGATTTTATAAGTTCGGCAACAATACACGTTTCAAAAAGACTCCCCCGCAACGGATGGGTTACAAGTTGATCTGGCGATCTGATGCCAATCAGCCATGCGGCCAACCCTGCGTCGAAAAAGTATAACTTGGGCATTTTCACCAAACGTTTTTTGTAGTTTACATGGTGAGGCCTGAGAAGAAAAACTATATAGCTTGCTTCAAGGACAGATATCCATGCCTTTGCAGTATTGTTGGTGATTCCGCACTCATCAGCCAGGGAGGAGAAGTTGAGCAACTGTCCGGTCCTGCCGGCACAAAGACGAATGAATCGCTGAAACCGTTCAAGCTCCTGAACTTTAAGGATCTGACGTACATCCCGTTCAATATAGGCCGTGGTGTAAGAACTAAACCAGGCCATCGGTGAGATATCACGATCATAGAGTGGAGGGTAACAGCCCTTGTGCAAGAGTCCGTCAGCTTTCTGTGAAAGCAGGCCCACGTCAGCCAGTTCGGGAATTGAAAAAGGAAGAAGCTCCATAAACCCGGTACGACCGGCTAATGACTGTGTAATACCGGATAGCAGACCAAACTGTTGCGAACCGGTCAAAAGAAACAGACCCATACGGCCATCACCATCAACCATGGTTTGCATGTAAGACAGGATTTCAGGACAACGCTGCACCTCATCAATCACCGCACCATCAGGGAACTGTTCTAAAAACGAACGAGCATCATCCTGAGCAAACAGCCTTTTATCGGGATCTTCCAGGGAAACATATGGTCTATCTGCAAATATCTTCCTGGCCAGAGTGGTTTTTCCCGACTGGCGGGGACCGGTAATGGTAACGATTGGAAACCCTTTAAGCAGTCTATGTACTGTTTTTTCACATTGTCGAGGTATCATACTCAGAGTATACCAAAATTATGCAAATTGTAAAAGTGATTCTCGATTTACATAAATTGTGGATGCGAAACAACGATGTCTTTATAAAAAAAGAAGGAAATAACAGTGCAAGAAGGCTATATTTATTTTCCCTCACCCGGACAGCAGGTGTAAGGATTGATGGTCAACACGGGACAGGAGGCCGATTTTACAACTTTATCAGCGACACTGCCAAACATGATCTTTTCGATTCCCTTGTAACCATGGGTTCCCATAGCTATCAGAGCAAAGGCAAATCCATCGGAATAGTTGACTATCTGTTCGGCCACATCTCCCATCAGGATCTTTCCAGAAACACTGCTCACCCCTTTTTCGCTGGCATAGCTTTGCAAATTGTCCCTGAAAACAACCATCTTTTCTTCGGCCTGGCGAAATAAATCCTGTTCGAAATCGGGTACATTCATTTGCGGTACAAAAAAACCGGAATAATCTTCGAATTTCTGCACCACAAAAAGCAGCTCCAAGGACGCCTTAAAACTCCCGGCCATATACGAGGCATACTCAGCAATCAACTTGGAATTATCAGAAAAATCTATCGGGGTAATAACCGTTTTCACTTGCCCTATATGCATTATCGTTCCTCCTCAAAGTTGAATAGCTGCAAGAAATTCACAGAAAAACACTCCCTCTGTAAAGGAAATACTCCCTCACTAAATTTTCGCACAAAATCATACACTGCACAAGAAGAATATCCAGATTATTCACAGATACCCATTCCCAGCTTAAACCATCAAATATGCGTTTCCCTTACTCGGATAAAGTGCTCATCCTCCATCATTACTCTTAGGAAGTAATTGCAAAAATTCATCCTCTGTCAGTATCTTCTTCCCCTTTTCTTTTGCCTTTGTAAGCTTTGAGCCAGGCTTTTCCCCTACGACCAGGCAGCTCAATTTTTTTGTAATCCCACTTGCCATCTGTCCACCATGTTCTTTTACCAATTTCTTGGCCTCATTTCGGGACAATTTTTTAAGTGTTCCGGTAAAAAGAAAAACTTCACCACTTAAAGGCTGTGATGTTGTTGGGATCTTAGCAATCTGCGGGACCAGTCCAACAGCGGCAAATCGCTGAAACATCTCTTTTACTTCAGCGTCCGAGAAGTATTGCTCAATGGAGCTTGCCACCTGTTCTCCCAAACCTTCAATCTCAAGGAGACGTTCTTTTGAGACTTGAAGCACAGCATCAAGACTGGCAAAACTCTCTTCCAAAAGAGCCGCCGTTACTTCCCCCACATAGCGAATACCAAGGGCTGCTAAAAACCGCGACAACGGCGGCGTTTTTGCCGTCTCTAGTGCACGAAGCAAATTGTCAGCAGATTTTTCACCCCATCCTTCTAAAGGTTCAACATCTTTTTTGGTCAATAAAAAGATATCAGGTAATTCTTTAATAAGACCAAGTCCAAAAAGCTGCTCAACACTCTTATTCCCAAGTCCCTCTATATCCAGACCGGCCTTGGAACAGAAATGGATCATGGTCTGCAAACGTTGCGCAGGGCAAAGGGGGTTTACACAACGGGTAACTACTTCATCTTTAATTTTTTGCAGCGGATGGGAGCACACGGGACAGTTTAGGGGAAAGTGTATTGCTTTTTCATCTCCACAGCGCTTTTCAATAACGGGCTTTACTATCTCAGGGATTACATCACCGGCTCGTTGGACCAAAACAGTATCACCGATTCGTAAATCTTTACGGAGAATTTCATCCCCATTATGTAACGTGGCCCTTTTAACCACCACTCCGCCCACATCCACCGGGTCAAGAAGGGCCACAGGTGTTACGGCTCCTGTACGCCCCACCTGGAAAATAACCTCAACTATTCGGGATGTGGCCTGGATAGCCGGGAATTTACAGGCAATGGCCCAACGGGGCGCACGCGCCTTCACACCAAGACGATTTTGCAAGCTAAAATCGTTAACTTTCACCACCATACCATCTATCTCGTACGGTAGTTCTTCACGTAGGGCAGCAAGATCAGTAAATCGGATAAAGGCACTCCCGATGGTGGGGCAAAATTTAATGTGCGTATTTACCAAAAAACCAAGATCGCGAAGATAGGTAAACAATTCCTGCTGATTTTTGCAGCCGCTGACCATTGGATCGGCTAAGGCATATACAAAAAATTCCAACGGCCGTTTGGCAGTAATTGCCGGATCAAGCTGACGCAGTGAACCCGCCGCAGCATTGCGGGGATTGGCAAATAACTCCTCTTTATTTTCTGCTCGCTGGGCATTAAGTTTTGCAAAACCGGTGCGTCCCATAAACACTTCACCGCGAACTTCAAGCCGGGCAATGTGACCAGAATCTATGCGCAGGGGAATAGATGGGATGGTCCGTAGTTGGGCGGTTATATCTTCGCCTACTTTTCCATTTCCCCTTGTACTGCCCTCTACCAGAACGCCATTTTCATAGACAAGCTCCACCGCAAGCCCATCAAGCTTCGGTTCGGCAACATATTCAAGGGAGGTCGTTTCATCCAACATCAGATAGCGTTGCAAACGCTTTTCAAAATCGACAAGATCCTGCTCATCAAAAGCGTTTTCCAGGCTCAACATGGGAATACGATGGGCCACTTGGGCAAATGATGTAAGCGGTTCACCACCAACACGCTGACTTGGAGAATCAGCCGTTACCCACTGCGGATACGCCTTCTCAATATCCAGCAACTCCTGAAACAAACGGTCATACTCCCCATCGGAAATTTGAGGAGCGTCAAGGACATAATAGTTGTGGGCATGCTCAGTCAAAAGCTGCCGAAGTTCATAAAGTCGCTGTTTGAGATCCATCGTTTTTTACTTGGGAGCAACCAAAGGTACCCCACCTTTGGCGATATTTTCATGCTTAAGCTCATCGATAAAGATCAATATGGATTCCGGTGGTTTTCCTGCTTCTTTCGCTATCACATCTGTAACTCCGGCGCTGATCTTACTCTTTTGCTCTTTGGTGAGTTCTCCGGCTACACGGATATTGACATATGGCATACCGTTTCTCCTTTCCTGTTTTTTTCAACTAGTTATAAAAACATTATCGCAACAATCATTCCAATTCACCCTGGCAATAATATACTAAATCTTTTGCAAGTTGCTGCTCATCAATATCTATCTCCCTTGCAAATTGCAGCAGCTTTTCAATGCTACAGTTTAAAAATTGTTGGGGAAGCTCTTTTCCCGCAGCCTCCATACCCTGGTCCAAAAAGGAAAGAAAAGCCTCCGCCACCACCCCGCCAAAATCCGGGTAATGCAGATCTTGTCGCTTGCAAAAGGTTTGGAATCGATACCAATTATAGATTGTTCGCCGTATCCCGCGATAGATGGTTTTACAATAGTTTTCAATATAAATATCGCGTAAAATAATCTCTTTGTACCGTTCAACGGCGCCATCAATAAGATAACGCTTTTGATCCCTCGTTAGTACAAGTCCTGGCCCCAAAGGATCTTTTTCCAAATAATAGAGGCATGCATGGTAGGTAATTTCTGGAATTTCGCCAGAATTTCTCACTATTAACCACTCATCTTCAAGCAGTTCATAGCTACTCATTTCTTTTCTTCCAAATTAAAGATGGAACGGAAAATATCCACCTTCTGAGTCGACTGGTCTTTGCAGGAATCACTTTTAAGATAGAGCATCGGGTCATGGAGCATGCGCGAGACGATGGAATGGGCCATCCTCTCCACACTTTTTTGTTCTTTTGGGCTCAAATCGAGCTTGGGCAAGGTACGATCAAGCTCCATTTGGACAACACTGTCCCCTTTTTTACGCAGATCCGCTATGGTTGGCGAAACACCGAGCCCTGCCAACCAATTGCCAAACTTTAAGGCCTCCTCATCGACGATTCGACTGGCTTTTATCGCCTCTTTATCGCGCTCCGCCTTATTGAGCTCCACCACATTATGTAAATCGTCAATATCGTAAAGATACACATTATCGAGGTCATTGAGCTGCGGATCAAGATCACGGGGCACGGCTATATCAATAAAAAAGAGTGGCTTATTCCGTCTGCCACGCATGATGGGTTTAACATCACTCTTTTGTAAAATAATCCCCGGTGCACCGGTGGAACTGACAATAATATCCACCTGCTCCAGTTGTTCGAAGAGTTCATTCAAACCAACGGCCTTTCCGTTAAAACGTTTGGCAAGATCAAGGGCACGCCCCAAAGTACGGTTACAAACAACCACATCAGTGGCACCATTTCCCACCAGATGCTCAGCGGCAAGCTCCGCCATCTCTCCTGCACCGACCAAAAGAACTCGTTTGTCTTGAATGCTGCCAAATATTTTTTTCGCAAGTTCAATGGCTGCATAGCTGATAGAGACGGCAGAAGAACCGATCCTCGTCTCACTACGCACCCTTTTCGCCACCGAAAAGGACTTATGCAACAATCTGTTTAATATTGGTCCGGTACCACTGACCTCAGCGGCATGCCGATATGCCTCTTTTAACTGACCGAGGATTTGCGACTCTCCAACAATCATGGAATCAAGACTTGCCGCAACCATAAAGAGATGGTGGATAGCCTCCGTATCCCGGTAGCAATACAGATAGCGTCTGAACTCCTCGGGACTAAATGCTTCACCGAAAAGAAAACGGGAGAGCGCGGCTTCCACGTCCGCACCTTTTTCAACGCACACGAGCACTTCAACGCGGTTGCAGGTGGATAAAAGATAATACTCTTTGATCCCCTCCACCTTTGCCAGGGCGTATAATGGTTCATCATACCCTTTGGACAAAGCAAGCTTTTCACGAATGGCAAGCGGGGTCTTCTTATGATTGACTCCTAAAAGCAGAATCATTTCACTGGGCATAGCTATGAACGCCTCCCAGTAAAAATGTTACTCCCCACAAGGTAAACAACACAGCAAAAAAGCCAATAATTGCCATAACCGCCGCTCGTCTTCCACGCCACCCACGGGTCAGACGCTGATGGATCTGCGCCGCATATAAAAACCATGTAATCAAAGACCAGGTTTCTTTAGGATCCCATTGCCAATAGGTTCCCCATGCCTGTCTTGCCCAAACGGAGCCGGTAATAATCCCAAGGGTCAAAAACACAAATCCAATGGTTAAACAGTGACTGTTCAACTGGTCAAGGGACTCAAGGGATGGTAAACGGCTAAAGAAAAAACCAAAACGTTTTGATTTGAGCTCACGTTCCTGAAGCAGATACATCAGCCCCCCACAGAAGGCCAAGGCCAGAAAACCATAGGCCAAGACCGATGTCCCCCCATGTACCGGGAGCCACATGGACTGTAGCGCTGGCAAAAGTGGCTGAATGGCTCGCGACGCCGTGGCTGCTATGGTCAGCATTACCAATACCAGTATGGAGACAAAGGTACCAAAATTTTTCACCGAATAGCGCCAATGAAAAGAGAGATAGGCCCAGGTGATTGACCAGGCAAAAAGGGAAACCGCTTCATGCTGGGACGTGATTGGCGTGTACCCGGCTATGAGATAACGGGATAGGATATAAAGGGTTTGCAGTACGCCAGAACTGATGAAAATAATTCTTGCAATTCCACGTAAATGTTCTTTTTGACTAAAAAAAAATACCAAATATACCGCACAGGCAACAAAACTGACCAGTAACACCGCATTGAACAAAAGGTAGTTGACTTCACTCAACATAACAATGTCTCCATCGCGCTATTTTCCTCTGTTTGCAAAGCCTTGACAAGCACCGCCACCTCAATCTCCGCCGGTAAAATCCCATCTACTATTTCCGCAACTAACTCCCAATCTGTGGCTCGAATGGCGGCCAAAAGTTGACTATCCAACAGTTTTTCAAAGAGCTGTTTATGGTACTGGGTATCATCACTTAGCCCAAGTACTTGTTTGCGGACCATTGACATTAACAAAAGCAGCAGGCCGTATTCCCTGCCGTAACTGGCTTCAATCTCCTTACGCAACCTGGAAGCAAGGGCTGGGCTTGCACCCCCGGTCGCCACGGTGATCAGCAGCTCACCTCTTCGTAGCATGGCAGGAACCTGAAAAGAACAGGCAGCCGGCTTATTGACCACATTAACCAATATACCCTTCTTGTTGGCCTCTTCCACTGCCCGTTGCTGGGTTTCCTTGTCATCCGTTGCCGCAAAAACCAATTTTGCCCCTGCAAGATCTCCTTTTTGAAAGCATCGCCGCTTCCATTCAATTTTTCCTTTTTTTACAAGGACTTGTAGCTCCTGGCACAGTTCGGGGCTCACAACTATAATCTGTGGTCCGCAACCGAGCAGTTGTTTTACCTTACGTTTTGCCACCACTCCACCACCTATCACAAGACAACGTTGCCCTCGGATATCAAGACTTATTGGGTAGAGTGCCATAAGACTATCGTTCAGTTTTTTTTCTGAAGACGGTTAATTATAATCGCGATATCCTGCCCGTCTTTGCGTATCATCTGTTTTTGCCCCGCAATGGCATACTGTTCTTTGGCCTTTTCCATAAAGAGGGGCAAACATTTTCGTCTGGCATCATGGGCTAAAAAGATTGAACCACCCGGTTTAAGATATGTATCAAACACCGTTAACAAAGGTTCAAAAAACTCCTCCCGAAACAACACTTCTGCGGCCACGAGGTAATCAAAAGCAGGCAGATCCGGTGGATCAAGCCAGTCGAGATGAATACACTTTATGGTGTCAAGACCGGAAGCGGCAGCACTTACTTTCTGAAAATCCATTATGATGTCTTCATAATCGGATAAGGTTACATCAAAACCGCAGGCCGCAGCGGTTATCCCGGGAGCACCCAAACCTGCCCCTATCTCCAGCATTGTTTTCCCCTTTGTATCCGGTAGTGTTGCCAAAGCTTGGGCCAATAGCATGGCCGCTTCCCACAACTTTACCCAAAAAGGAAATTCAGTAACGTCACGCAATGGGTCCTTGCCATCAAGAAACTCTTCAATGTCCGCAACCTTAAGCAAACGGATTTTTCGCTCTCGGATAGTTAAACTGTCAAAGGTAAGTTTATACTGTTTACGAAGACGGTTATAGATGTTGCGCTCTGTTTCAGGGAGTGTTCGAATATCCATAGAATAATCACATATTGGCAGTGAGGACAGCCCGGTACATACAATTTTCTTTGCTGATGCTCACCGGACTCACATGGGCTAACCTGTCACAAAAGTATAAAACAAACCACAGCAGGCAAGCACAAGGCAATAAAAACCAAAATAGTGCAGTTTGTTTCTTTTGATAATATCAAGGAGCAGGATAATTGCAAAATAGCCACTTATGGCTGCGGCCACCGTGCCAGCCGCTAATAAGATCAAGCTCTCCTGATCGGGGGGACTCACCAACATTTGTCGCCCCTGCAACACTGCGGCCCCCAAAATTGCAGGAACGGACATAATAAACGAAAACCTTGCCACCGCCTCACGGTTCAGACCAAGGAGCATCCCAGTGAAGATGGTTGAACCGGACCTTGAGAGTCCTGGCAAAATAGCCGCAGCCTGGGCGCAGCCAATAAGCAGTGCCCTTGGCCAATTCAACGCCACCTTCCTCTCGTGAAGACATGGCGTCACCACCATGATGATGCCGGTCAGTAAAAGCATACAGTATACAAGGACAATATTAACAAAAATTGCTTCCAACGCGTCCTTGAAAAACAGGCCAACAACCACTGCCGGCAGGGTAGCGACAACCACATACAGATCCCAATACAAAAATCGGGTCAGCTCTTCATCTGCCTTTTTACCTAAAAACGCGAATGGAGCAATAATCATAAGCCCTAGCTCCTTACGAAACACAATACAGACCGCAAGAAGCGTCCCCAGGTGGAGAAAGACATCAAAGGCCAGGCCCTGGTCTTTAAAACCAAGTAATTGGGAGCCAAGGACCAAGTGCCCTGAACTGGAAATGGGGAGGAACTCAGTCAAGCCCTGGATCACGCCAAGGAGTATTGCTTTAACTAATTCCAATACACGGCACCACTTTTAAAATATACACCATACTCCGGTTGCGTATCACCACCAGCCACCCTGCACCCTTACATTCGCCTATTACTGAACACAAAAAAAGGCCGGTTGATAACAACTATCAACCGGCCTTCACAAGCTAACTAAAAAACAAATTTATGTCAATTAGCAACCCTCGATTGCAGCAGCCTTTTTCTTAGCGGCTTTTACTTTTACTGCATCACCAGCGGCAAGCTTATCAGCACCTTTACAGGTCATGGTTACTTTATCGCCATCAACGGCGTCAACGGTGCAATTAACGGTTCCAGCAACAGCTACACTGCTAGCAGCAAAAGCGAGGGACAATACAACAGCTACGATACCTTTTTTCATTGTTCTTCTCCAAAATTGAATTAATTATTGCTCCGGCATACCCCAGAACCAAAACTACTCCATGCTCAGAAAATTAATATAGAGTGGAACCTAATAGTTGTCAACCCAATTTGGTAAATAAATGAATACTAATTCATTATTTTCTTAATGTCATTCTCCATTATCATACGGGGAACATAGCCTGGATATTTTTTCACAACCAGCCCTTTTTTATCGATCAGAAAAGAGGATGGAAGTCCTCCATCAAAGTTAAATCCCCTGGCAACATTTCCATCTGCAAGCAGGACAGGATAGTTGATTGAACGTTTCTCAACCAGTCGTTTAACGACACCAGCTCCCCCCTGATCCACCGATAGGCCGACAACGGAAAAGCCTTTTTTGGCAAACTTATTTTGCAAAATTATGAGTTCAGGAACTTCCTGCATACATGGTGGGCACCATGTTGCAAAAAAAGTAACCAACAGTGCTTTTCCCTGAAAAGTTTTACTCTCAACGATATCGCCAGTTACCACGTCCTGAAGTGAAAATGACGGCATCTTGGTACCGGCAGATGCAGAAAAAAGCGGAAATAATACAAGCAATACCGAAACACAACACAGTATTACGTATCGCCTTGAAATAGAGTGTCTCACAGGTATACCTCTTTTAAAGTAGAATCATCTGCCTTCCGCCACAAACTCTTGCCACCTCCGGTGCAAAAGGACTAGAAAAACAGGGGGAATACAGAGTATGTCTAAAAAAACCTTAGCTATATAATCAAGTCCTAAAATTATTCCATTTTCAACTATTGTCAACAGACAAAGCGTCACCTAATAAGACAGAGGGTGAAAAAGACCATCGAATCTGTTAGATAACATATGCTAAATACACGACAAAGATTGTAATATTTCAAGTATAAAAAAAAATATTCCTAATTGCTGTCTAAGAACGCCAATCTATGGTAGAGTGCCAGGTTCTTGGGTTATGCTTATTGCATGTGTATAAAACACCTTAAAGGCACTTTGCTTGTAGTAAAAAGAGAAATGAAATAAAAGAATCATTGTCATACAGCGCCCTCAACTTTTACGTGACACACTCTATTTTCGCATTTTTACAAAAGATCTCATCATGAAGACACGTTTTGCACATTTTCTTTGTTCTCTTAGTACTCTTTTTTTCACCTGCCTTTTCCTTGGCCAACAGCTCTTTGCTGCTGAACTGGTTGACAGGGTCGTTGCCATTGTCAATGACGATGTGATTACCATGTCGGAGGTGAATGACGCTGGAAAAGTATTTTTTAAAAAAATCACCGAAAGTGCTCCTGCAAGTCAAGTGGGAGACGCATTGCGTCGAGCCAGAACTGAAGTGCTTAATTCCTTAATCGACAAGCGGCTGATCGCCATGGAGGCGGAAAAACAGCATATCTCCATCTCAGATGAAGAGGTTCGCGCAGCAGCCAAGCAAATCCTGGCCAACAACAACATGACAAAAGAAATGCTTGATGCGCAACTGGGGCAGATGGGCATGAGTTACGAAGCCTATCTTGACACCATCCGCAACCAGATTTTACAAACAAAGCTCGTTAACTACGAAGTCCGTTCCAGACTGATCATTACCGATGATATGGTCCTTGATTATTATGACACCCATTACACCAAACACGTCAGTGATGGTGGATATTATCTCTTACAAATGGGTTTTCTCTGGGGTCAAGACACAAAGGACACAGATTCTGCAGCCGCCCGATATGCAGACAAAATGGATGCAAAAAAACGCGCGGAACGTGTCCATGAGTTGGTGGCCAATGGCCAGGACTTTAGACTACTGGCAGAAAAATTTTCCGATCTTCCCTCGGCAACCGATGGCGGCGATATAGGAGTTTTTCAAATCGACGAAATGGCAGAATATATGAAAAATGCGGTACTGCCTTTACAAGCTGGTGGACTAAGCGACATTGTGGAAACGCCTAGTGGCTATCAGTTTTTCAAATTACTCTCCAGCCAGGATGGACAGATTGTAGTCCAAGCTGCTTTTACATCCGTTAAAGAAGAAATACGTGAGAAATTGTACGAAGAACAGCTTAAACAACAATTTGATAAATGGGTTACGAAAATAAAAGAAGAAGCGTACATCAAAAGGCTGTAGGTGCCTCAAATGTCTGAAGAAACAATACAAGAGACGGAAACAGTTGGCGAGATACTAAAAGAGGCCCGGGAAAAGGCCAAGCTCTCACTGCATGACGCACACGAAGCAACTAAAATTCCACTTAAAGTCTTAGAAGCCATAGAACGTGATGATTTTAGCTGCATGCCCGCAGAAGCGTTTTGTCGCGGTTTTTATGTCATGTACGCAAAGTATCTGACCCTTGATTCTGACTCTATTTTAAGCAAATACCTTGAGGCAAGGGGACTTCCTCCCGTTACCTCCACACTGCAATCAACTCCACCAGTACATAAAAGCGGGAAATTCAGAAGCTACGCCGAACCATCCTCAATCTCTTTTTTCATGCGTGCTATCCTTACTCTAGTTGTTATCCTGCTGGCTGTGGGGACTGTATGCTGGTACTTACACTTTGATCTTGTGGGTTTTATCAACAACAAACTCAACCCGCAAGATCCGTCTACTCAAGAGACTCCTGCAACAGTAGTCTCCCCAAGACCTGTTAATGACACCGCTGAAGAGGTAGTTTTATCGAAGATAGCTCCACAGACGGACACAGCCATTGAAGATGTTTCTGAACAAACTACGAAAGAGCCTCCACCTGTCGTTAATGCCGCCCCTTCCACCGAAACAGTTGAAACAGCTCCATCATATCATCTGGAAATGGGTTTTCGAAACAGTGGAACACTCACCATCACCCTTGATGACGGTTTTGCCATCGAGAAGCAGTATCATCAAGGTGAATCGTTCAAATGGGACGTAAAAGAGAAAGTTACCCTGGACCTCCCCAAATCAACTCAAGCAGACATCCATTTTAACGGCGTGGAAGTTCCGCTTCCTCCCGCTCAAAATGGTCGTCGTTTATTATCACTCCCTGAGGACCTGCTCAATTAATTGCAGCCGATAAACAGGCAATCAGCACCCCCAGCACCTGGTCACAGGGCCGGACAATCCCCTAAACGACAGATGGAAACTGCCGCCATCGTCCTGGATTACCAAGATCACGGCGAGTCGGACAAGATTATCACATTCTTCTGTGAAAGGCTTGGTCGCCTCACAGGCATTGCAAAAGGAGCTAAACGCAGCAAAAAGCGCTTTGTTAACAAGCTTGAAATCTTTAGCTCACTTATTATAAGACACACCCTTCCTCAAAATAACCAACTGGCATTTATTGCAGAAGCTGATCTCCTCGACAGCTTCTTAAGCATCCGTACCAACTATCTCTGTTTTACAAGGGCTACAATCATCCGCGAGATTGTCCTCCTTGCCACAAAAGAGCAAGGGGGCGACGATGACCTGTATCCTTTGCTCCATTGGGCGCTGAGTAACCTCAACACTCTTAGCGGAGCAGACGCGACCCTCATCTTATTTCTTACTCGTTTTTTTGCAAATATTGGCTATCGTCCAAATCTTACAACCTGTATACGTTGTGGAAAGGAACTTGGGAAAAACAGAACATTTTTCTTTTGTGTGGAAGATGGTGGAGTTCTCTGCAACAACTGCCAAAATAAATCCAGAAACAACATTCCCCTTTCTTGCGGAACGTTACGCTCCCTTGATATGGCCCTAAAAGAACCACTCTCCAGACTGCATCGCCTGAAGCTCACTCAACAAAACTACAAAGAAGCCATAGTATTTTTTAGTATGTACGCAAAGGAACTCTTTCAACGGGAAATAGTATCCTGGCAATTCTTACCATCCTAACCCATCATACAGAGACTGGAAAATCCGGTGGCTGAAACAGTGCTATTCACACCATTACTACATCGAGGAATCCGGAACCCGCTTCGCAGCGGCTATTCGTTTTTGCAGTCTCTTCATCCTTTCTGCTCCCTGCAGCATAACAGTCGTAGAAGCCATGGAACCCCTGGCATGACGTGCCTCCATCTGCATGAGCATCGTTAACCACTCCCTTGGAACATCATCAATTATTGCCCCTGTTGTCACGCTCAACCCCTCTTGAGCTTCCCACTGGGGTCTAATTTGCAGTCTAAAGCTCTTATCCTTATTGGTCACTATCGCTGTTACCAAATGGTTTTTGGGGTATAACTTGCGAGGCATACCAGCCACACAGACACCAAATCTGGATACATCTTTTACAATTCCTGTATTAAAACCCACCTGATCAGAAATATCGATCTTCATGCCCATGCCATCCAAACGGAGAAACTTTCGCTGTTCCATACTGTGTTACCCAAATAAGAAAAGAGAGTGGCTACCAAGAAAATTAGCACGTAGAAGAAACACTAACTAGTAGCGAGAATAACACTTATACAGACAGATAGCAAATATTTTTAACAAAAGAAAGAGCACGCTCATAAGAAGACAAGCCGCATCCAATTATGTGTTTCCTACAAATATCTCACTTCACCACTATGTTCGACGCCAATGCTCCCATCATCATGTTCCACCATAAGCCCACCATCTTTAGTGATACCTTTCACCAAAGCCCTATACTGTGGGTTTTGCACCACATCGTAACCAAATACAACGCTTTTCCCCACAGTATCTGAGAGTTGTTGCCATCTGTGTAAGATGGGATGCGTCTCCTCGTATATTTTGCCACCCCCACGTGCCAACCACCGTTCTTCTTCGTAATAGAGCAGGCCAATATACCACCGAATTTTGGCCAAAAAAGATAATGTAAACGAACAGAGATCGACCATTTCACCAAGAACCGTCGAAAGAGAAGTTGCTGTTTGCTGTAACTCTTCAGGGAAAATTTGGTTGTTCACATTTATTCCAAAACCAACAAGATGATACTGCTCATGATGGACAGGACTCACAAAGCCCTCCACCAAAAAGCCCGCCTGCTTCAGCCCCCCTATCAATACATCATTCACCCAACGAATACGCGCATCAGGCACACCTTCCTGGTGCAAGGCTTCACAGCATGCAATACCGGGAATCAAGGGGAGCATATTACGAAAAACAGGAAGGAAAGTATCCGCCAGGGACACACACCCCCAGAGTCCACCCAGAGGGGCATGCCAGGAAC
>JBNKKR010000020.1:44735-62789 GCA_050291935.1 Desulfocapsaceae bacterium
GGAACGCTGGAAGCGCCCTTTACTGCCATCGAGTTTGGAGGCGATAATAACCCCCCCATTGGGCACCGAGCGCCCCTTTTTCTCACGAGTTGTTATTTGCCTGCGTACCTGTTCCATCGCCCGATCAAGGGATGGATAGATGCGAATCTCTGAGCCGACAAATCCACCATAACGATGAATTATCTCCGCTACTTGTTGACCATGCCCACCAATTCGCTGAGGAATTTCCATACCCAGGCAATAATCATCAAGGATTGCCGGACTAAGGTTGGAAAAAGTGTTCATAGAGTTGACGGATAACGAAAGAGAAAACAAAAAAACAGGGGATTTGGCTTACACAACAGACACATCATCTTTTGTGTAGGACAAATCCCCTGCTATCCCAATAACGCTCCAAATATGACGGCGACCCTGAAGTTACATCACCATCACTTCTGCTGATCCCAATCGGCCTTAACCCTGGTAATAATTTTTTGAATAAGCGGCAGTTTTTCCTTTGGGCAGACCCCAATAAGCGGTGCCCCCTGCTCCACCGAAACACCCGGTTGAAAATAGACAGAATGGATCACACCAGGCTCACCGCTGTAATATACAGGTGTATCTCGTTTCATAAGGGACATGATAATGATCTCATCACCCGCCTTCACCGATACTTCACGGGCACCCTTCTTTTCGATCCGCGACTGTACATCAAGGGAAAAAAAGTACTTGGCACGTTCAGGAGCAGGGAAAACTATTAATACCTCCCGCAAAATTCGCTCAATAATCTCTTTTTTCTTTAAAGGATGACGAATGGTCAGCAGTTTCTCACCCGCTTCCACAAATTGACCTTCATGCGCGCTGTACACCTTAGAAACCGTGCCATTGGTGGTAGCTGTATTTTTTTTCGAGTTTCGCTCTCGGGTTATTTCAAAAAGAGCTGTACCCGGAATATGCTTCCATTCACCGCCAACCGATTCGACCTCTGCACCTTCTTCCACAAGAAAACGCACCGTGCCAGTATGTTCGGCAAAAATATCCACATATTCAAACGGGTCAGAATGATACTTCCCTAGAATTTCATCAAAATTTATATCTTCAGACATACATACTGCCTTTCAGGCCCGCGACCTGTTTTAAACTCTGCTATATCAGTGTGTGGACCCATGTTCCTGGCCATGGGCCGCTTCTCCATGTCCACCATGTCCGCCGCCCCGTTGCACGGTGATTAGTGGCGCCTTGGCAACCTCAAGGTCCACAATCTGGCATTCCGCCCGGACAACAGAATCACTGATATATTTCTCATTTGGAATCTCAAATGGTTCGCTACTATTCGACTTTACTGTACTAAAAGCAATCCATTTATCTCGTCCCTGTTCTTTTCCTTTGGCATCATACAGTGAACAAAGAATGGAGATGTTTTTCACATCGTGCGGTCCTTTATTCTCAATGCTAAATTTGCCGGTAACCACATGACCTTCCTTTTCAGGGCTCACGTCAAAAGATGTCAACGTAACCGAATGGAGCAACTCGGCGGTGGAATCAGATACCTTCACTTCAGGCAACAATAGACCCTCAACACCCGAAGATGCGCTTATTTTGGCCACAGCAAAGCCGGCCAAACAGAACAGCACCGCACCAAATACGATATTTCCCCAAAATTTACCATTCATTTTTCTGCCCTCCGTTGGAAAAAACGATATCTACAACCGGCAAAACACCAACCAGTTATGTGACTATGTTATTTTAGGAAGTCTATTTATAGCTGGATAATCAAGTGTTGGCAAGCCCGAAAGACAATGGTATAGATTCTCCATGACCGATACCACTCCAAATAAGAAGAACAAAGACATCCTTTTTGACGTCGACCAGATCACTGAAGACTTTGTTTTTAATGACCGCGTTGCACAGGTTTTCGATGATATGCTTGATCGCTCCGTCCCGTTTTACGAAGAGGTTATCCATTCCATTGCCAGAATTTGTAACACGCGTTTAGGTGATGGCGATACGGTTGTTGATTTAGGCTGCGCCACTGGCTCCACCCTGATGCGCTTAAGCTCTTTACTTTCAGGCAAAAATCTTCGTTACACCGGCATTGACAACTCAGTGGCGATGCTTGACAAGGCACGCTCTAAGGCGGAAATGTTCTCAAAACAGGACATCGTTGATTTTATCCATGACGACGTTATGGAAATGCAACTGCCAAAGAGCTCCGCATTTATCCTAAACTATACCTTGCAGTTTATCCGTCCTGTACATCGTCAGCAGTTTCTTGGTCGTCTCTTCGATGCCCTTGTTCCCGGCGGCATCCTTCTTCTCAGCGAAAAGATAATCTCTCATCACCCAAGTCTTAATCGTAATTTTATTGATATTTATCACGGCTTTAAACAAGAAAAAGGCTATTCGGAACTGGAGATCGCAAAAAAAAGAGAGGCTCTTGAAAATATTCTTATCCCCTGTTCCTCAAAAGAAAACCAAAACATGCTCTTCAATGCCGGTTTTGTAGAAATTGAACCTTTCTTTCAATGGTTTAACTTTATTTCCCTGTTGGCCATTAAACCCACCGCATAAACTCTTTTAAAATATTTGCTGCGTTGAAAAAGAATCGTGGGAGCTTTTAAGGCTAACCACGTTTTTTATACCGCCAGGGCACTCTCTTCAGTACCACCTTGAGTGGTGTAAGTTTCGTACGAGCAAACAAGCTGCTCAACTCAGCTTTATGGGGAATTTTCTAATGCTATCACCGTAAGAAAACTCCCCTATGGGGCTATCCATCATGGAATAACAAACTGTAAGGAGAACGATGGCAACTCAAATCTGGCATGTCTCTTGTGCGGTCTATGGCGAGGGCCATGATGGTACGCAGTCAATCCATGGTGTCGTTTCTTAGGTTCACAACGAAGAATTCCCATTCTACACAAGGTATCCGGCCATTCATATTGGATGAATATTTTTTTTACAGCCCTTTTTTGGGCAATAAAATGAGGTGCATGGGCTGGGTGCCAATCTCCACGACCGTGCCCATGTCTTCTAAAATCTCCACGTTTTTTATTAAAAACCGCTACTGCCACCACACCTTCTGCGGAAAAATTGCCAACATGTGCCGCATAGGAATCATGTTTATCCATAAAATAAAACCGATTTTTACGGTGAGGCCCATTTTCCCATCCATCATAAACCCGTGATTGATGCGGTCCTAGAATACACATTTGTTCATGGGAGCTAAGGGTAGATCTGTTTCCAGAGAGTATGTTTCTCCCTTCAACGGCAATAACCACTCCAACCCAATTATCAGTGGGATTAACTACCCGGATGCGATATCCCTCATCCCGCTGCCCGACAATATAACTTCGCTCAATCACCTCATGGGTGCTTCCATCCAACTGGGCGATGGCTCCCCTGTGATCTGCTATGATTTCAACATGTACATCACCATTGCTATAGTGTCCTCCAGCAAAAGAGTGCGCTGGAATTACCATTATACAAGTTATAAGTAGTATTGTTTTTAGAATTTGCTCTCTCATCACATACTCCCTTGTTCTATTTGATTTTGGATTTTTCCTCAAATCCGCCTCTTTTGAATCTGTTTTTACTGTAGAGTGATACAAGGGAGAAAAAAAGCCGATATCGGGTGAAACGAAGCTTAAATCATACCGATATGGGGTAGACATTCCTTTAAATTCAGCATATTACAAAAACGAACGTTTTAACGCTGCAGAACCATTTGCACCATATTTGCGAGCAAAAATAAGAGTATTTGGAGAAAAAAGGGTTTATAGAAGCGTGATAGAAAGGACCGTTTAGGGAGTAGTTCACATTCTTCCGAGATTCAATCACCAAGAAGAGCTTTCATTTCCTGGTCCAGCTCGCCCTGAACCGCCTGCCCTGCAAGATAGAGTAACGCTGTCTGAAATCTGCCACTGTTTTCTGCAAAGCGGGCAACATTATCCGGACTAATGGTTGCTCGACCAAGCATAGTCTCGGTCTCCCAGTCAAGACTATTATATACAACATAAGCTATCTCCGAGCAGACAATACGTTTATCGGTTTCAACGTCAAAATTGTAATCGTATTCCTTACCAACTTGAGAAAAAGCCCTTAGAATCGCGCACTTTTTCTCATCAAGGGAAAGATACGTAGGTCGGAGGACTGCCAGATCATCAATATTTAAAAAATGTTCAAGGGTATTGATTTGCACGCCTGGAAGTAGTGCCTCAATGATTCGTCGTTTCCCAGTATCGATATCCTCCTGGTAGGGTTGTATCAATGGATGATCCCATATACCCAATGTTTCTAGCTCTTCTCTGTTTCCAATCCAAATCCCAACATGCCCCCAATAACCAGGAATGGTTTTATCAGTGAGACGAAAAGGAGTCTTTTCCAGTAAGATGTCAAGTGGCTGCAATTTCCCTGCTAAGTAAAGACGATTTTTACGGGACATGGTGGCCATTTTTCCCTTTCGGGTCTCCACAAGACCTATTACTTTAGAAAAGCTTTCCACCAATGTATAGGTTACAGTTTTTGCAGCATTATCCAGGGTATCACTGAGGCTGGTAGCAAATCGTTCGATGTTGCCACTCATTATCCCCATGCTTTGTCGCTGACTAATGCGTTTATAGGTATAGCTCCCCTCGATAAGCAGACCTAAATATTCATTATTCTGATCGATATGGGTCTTATTTTGCTCCTCCCATTTTCGTTCTTTTTCAAATAGATCAAGAGCCCTGGCAGTTCTATGGTAATTATTCAGATTGAGGTAATTTTTTGTTACCGTATCAAGATAGTTGCTGATTTGGCTGTTATCATAATTGATAAGGCGTCTGGTCTTTTTCAAATCATTATAGTTGGAGATGGCCAGCAGGTAGTTATCGTAGAGCAATAAGGCTGCCGCAAGACCAATTTTTGAGCTCTTTATATATTGTTGTCCCTTGGCATCAAGGGGATTAAGTAGCACATGCGTCCTTTCCACAAAAATGGGTTCGCCGTCAAGTGACTCCCAAGCCTCATCGGTTTCGGTGATAATTTTCGTGGGATGACTTACGATTATGACATCAACATTCTCGTCAGTTATCCACTCCAATTTATCGATAATTTGCAACAGTTCTGAACGAATACGAAAATATCGTTTAGTACCCTGTTCATGCATTGCCAAGATATCTTGATTTGAGTAAATACCCTGGTTCTTGATATGCTCATAAAAGGCCAAAGCATCAGTACGCCACCGAAGAGTTCTGTTAACAAGTTGCTGAAATTTTAAGAACTCTATTTGCGAACTCTTCTCTATTTGGATCTGATCATCTTCTCCAGGTGGCGTTGCAACTGATGTTGTCGCCAGAATAACTGAAAAAAACAGAGCCAGTGTAATCACGATGCTTCGTGCCATAAAAATCCCGTGAGATAATGTGTGGATATTGGGGTTAATTGAGAACAATACGTCGTATACCACGTTGCAGGTGGCAAATCAACATTACTCTTTTTTTTGATAAATTTGAACTTGGTATTGTATCGTAATCATTGGTTACTTTAGTGCTTTATTGATAAAAACTTTACACCGAATATCACCTGAACCGGTAAAATGTACGAGCTAGAAATCATACCGTAACCCTAAGAATATACGGTCATTATCCCCATAATCAACTCTTTGCCCGGACCAATACAAAACCAGGCCACTGTTAAATTGCCAATTATCGGCAAAATCATAGGTGGCGCTTACACGCAGCAAGCTGCCGTTTTCACCTCTTTTACCCATAATCATCAATAGCGATTCAATTGTTATCCTGTCATCATACAAGGAGTGGCTGAAGTGCAGGCCGCTCTCCATTGTATTTTCGTGGGGATTTTCCGGGGAACCGGAAAGTTTATGGTTATAATTATGGAGATAGCGACTAACTGCCTCCAAACCAATGCTTGTATCGCTTATTCCCTGGTATTCGACACCGACCAGAACGTCAGTTCGTGCGTAATCAGTACCATAATCATAGCTAAACTGTAGACCGCGCAAATGGGCTGCCTCAAGGAAGAACAGAGAACCACCCCTCACCATCGTAAAGGCTGAACCGACCATGGTAATTTTACTTCGTTCCATATAGGCAGGATTTTGTGGAACAATGGTACTCTGCTGATTATAAAGATACGCGCCATAAAAAGATATATCCCATCCAGGAAAAACTCCCTGCAATTCCATGGCAAGATCTGTGTTTCCAGGGCTTGATTTCGGTTTAACTTCTGAAAGAGGTGGAGAAGAAGAGGGGTAAAAATCAGAGCCGTATGGCGGTGTTTTAGAAGAGCGATGCTCATGACCTGCAACAACGGACAATCGCCACTTTTCCATATAATAATCAAGTGCTGTCATGGTTGTAGGCAGGCGCAAATCCTCCAGATCCGTAAGCCCTGGCTCTCGCATATCCAAAGGGTTGAGGATGTCCGTCACCCTAAAGTGTTCAGAACGCCCCCAAACGATAATTTGACGCCCCAGTTTGAGATCGATATTGTCACTCAATGCCCCCTGGATGAAGGCTTCACGTAGCTCGATGTCATTTTCATAACTTGCCAATAGTTGCGATGTGTAGTGCTCCCGGCCATTTATTGCAAAGACGAAATCATGACTAGCCTTGGCGCTTCCAAAAATTTGCCAATCATTTCGTCGAAATTGCGTCTCCAAGAGAAGTTCGGTGCGAAGCGCCGATAAGCCCCGCCAATCTGTTTCCTGAGAATCCTGCGCTTTATGGGCAAAGGTAAAGACTGATAGCAGTCTCATATAGCCGCTAAAGTGGTTGAAAACCGGGTTTTGATCTACACCATGCACTTCAGGCAGCGTTGGCGGGTCTTCATCAAAACCAGCGAAAAGATCTTCATTTGCCTGGACCGCCGAGGATACAAACAAAGGAATCAAAAAAACGGCAACAAACAACCTGAAGCAATGACTACAAACCGTTTTCAAGGGTCCGGACAGTAAAGAGGTTCTCATTTACATCTTCTTGATTGTAATGGATATTTTCCAGGCTAAGAATGGTACGGTGTATGGTTTTTCCCCCTTTTTTACGGGTCATATGGATGATTCGTTCAGTCCAGATGGTGTCGACCTTTGCCATCTCTTTCACATCATAATATTTTAGCTCCCCCTTGTTTTCTAAAAAATGGATGGCGCGCACCACCACAAAATTATCTTTGCGAACAAAAAGAATGGAACGATTATAGCCAGTTTCCTTAATTACCGCCTCGGTACGCGGGATGGCATCAATAACCCAAACGGGGTAGTCATACACCTCCATCTCTTTTGTAGCGTGAAAGGTGTAAGTATAATCGTCAAGTCTTCTTTTTGTAAGATCCGCATAACTAAAGTCAGACCCCATAAAGCTGCCACTTTTATCATTTGCGGCAATGCGTTTGGTCTTTTTAAGGGCGGGCAGATAGAGCCACTGATCGTCATCCCGGTTAACATTTTCATAATCATAGGTAAGAAAACCACTGTTTTTCACATCGGCCGGGGCCATAAAGTAGAGGAGACTATAACGATCCTCTCCCTTATCCATGGCGTATGAACGCAATATACGTTCAGATATATTGTCGCGCCTATCAATTAGTATCATACGCATATCCGACCTTGAACGATCACCGTCATCACGGCCATCAACACGTTCCATAACATCTCTTGCCGACATTGATGTTGTCGCCATACATGTAGTTACCGGAAGCAAGAGAAGAAAGAAAACAAACAGAAGGATAAATTTTTTCATGGACTCTATTCCTGTTGAGTTTTTTTACCATAGACCAGGCTCAACAAAGCGGGCATCAGAAAGAAATCGGCCGCAAGGGCAAAAAGCACCGCACTACCGGTGAGCAAACCATAGCGAACGTTGCTTTCAAGATATCCCGCCATATAAATATAAAATCCTCCGGCCAAGACACAACTCGTAATAACCATGGCACGTCCGGCATTTTGTAAAGTCAAGCGCACCGCTTCTTCCACTTCGCCGTACTGCTCAAAATTCTTACGAAAATGGTGAAGAAAATGGATAGTATCATCGACGACTAGTCCTAGCACCAGGCTGCCGATAAGCATGGTACTCATATCAAGTGGAATCTTTTGCATACCCATAAGTCCCAAAACAAAAATAATGGGCGCCACATTGGCAACCATGCTCAGCAAACCAAGACGAACTCGTCCCACCAGAAAGATCATAAGCAGGGTAATAACCGCCAGTGCAAAGATATAGCTTTTGGCCATACTGGTGATAACATTTTTAATGAGCTGCACAAAAAGCGGAATTTTCCCGGTAAGTACGATGGAGTTTTCAGGAAACAACTCCTGTAAATATTCACGGACCTGAGCTACATATTCTGTATAAAGGATAGCATCGGCAAAAGGGGCAAGTAGAGATAAACGGCCCAATTGATAGCTTGCATCACTGAAATCTTCCAGATCATCACTACCGCTGGACTCAAAAAGAATTAGCTCCTGAGCAATAAGTTGCTGACTCGTCGGAATCGTATAATAATTATCGCTATCTTCATGAAGGGCACGATTGGTTTCCTTGATAACATCAGCAAGTGACCAGACCTTTGCAGCTTTGATATCATGGACCACAAGTTGTGGCAACTCTTTGCTCGCTTTCTCAAGTTTCTTTAAAAAATCAGGCTGTTGAACACCTTTTTTCTCCCCACTATCTATTACCGCTTCCAGCATTACTGTTCCACCATTAACATCGTCAAGAAGTGCTGTGGAAGTACGGATTTCCGAGTCCTTTGGAAACCAGGTCAAAGCATTATGGGAAAATCGAACAGTGGCAGCCGAGGCCAAGGCCAGAAATATGATCATTGTAGAAATGAGTGTTGTCAGGATAGGTCTTCTGGTGGTCACCCTGGCAATGGTTGCAAATATTCTGTCAGTGAAAAGGGGGATGGAATCAGCCCGTCGACTTGCTTGCTTCATGGGAAACACAGTGATAAGGGCAGGCAGCAAGATAAGGGTGTAAAGTAAAGCAAGCATGACTCCGATGGGTATGATTATACCCAGTTGAGCCACCGTGGCCACATCGGCCCAGACAAAAGAGAACATACCACAGGCAGTTGTCATGGTTGTCATTAACACCGGAAGTCCCGAAAAGCCCACGGCCTCTACAATGGCCTGCTCTTTATCAGTACATTGCCCATATCGCCTGTAAAAGATGGTGAGGATATGAACGGAGTCGGCGACCCCCACCACCAGTAAAAAAGAAGGCATGATTTGCGTAACCAACGTGATGGGTAAACCGAGTAAAGCCATGGCACCGACGCTGGCTACAAGGGAGAGAAGCACAACGAGCAGTGGATAAATCAGACCTGAAAGTCGCCTAAAGAGCAGGGTTAAAAAGAGGACAATGAGCAAAATTGATAACGGAACCAACACCGACATGTCGTGAAAGATGGCCTTTTGTAACGTGGCAATGAGGGCCGGAGTACCGGAAAGATTTATAGCAAAACCGTTATTTTCATAGCGCACCAGAACTTTTTCGATGGCGTTGGTTATCTCTACGCTTTCTTCATTGCTAAGGTATTTATCTTTAGCAGCCACGTCAGGGGCGTCGCTTTCAAAACCCGCCAGCAGATCTTGTTTGTCTTCTTTAGTCGCCCTGGCTCGAAGCAGAATCGTCACCAATGATTGATCCGTGGCAATAAGCAGTTTCTCATAGAGAGGGTATTGTTTACTTAGAGTGAGCAGCCGTTTAACCTCAGCATTATCGTTTGGAGGTGCCGCCATCATATCCTCAACTGTGAGCACATCTCCTCTAGCTCTTACGATGCGGCCATTGACCAGGCTGGTAACCTCATCTAAATATGGGACCTTATCTTCAAGCTCGTGGTGTAAGCTATAAAGTCTAGTCAAAAATTGTTGGTCAATACCGTTATCTGGATGCAAAGCAATTATAAATGTATCATCCTGACCAAATTGATCACGAAAAGAATTGTAGGCCATAAGAGTTGGGTCGTCATCGTAGAAAAACCCTTCGTCCCTTGTGTCAACCGTTATTGTAGGAATCTGACTGGCTAAGCTTAGGGTTAAGATTGCCATCATCAATAGTGTTAGATATTTGAAACGGCAAACAAGTTGCGCTACACCACTAAACCATGAATCGATTCTATTGTGCAGAGTGGCCATGGTCAGTTTTCTCCTGGGAAAAAGTAAGGATGCCTGATAAGAGCTGGCCTGCCGATACTTGCAGAAGGGCAAGAGCTGCTTGCAGATCGATTTCGGGTTTCCTGAGCATTTCCATCAAAACGCTGAAATAGACCGAAAAAAGCGTTGAGGCAGCAATTTTACTATCGGCTTCCTGGCGTACCAACCCATGCTGTTTCTCTTGCTCGATAAGCTTTGCAAAAAAAAGAATATAGTCATCAAGCTGTTTGCTAAGCTCTGGATTATGTTCAGCAGGCTCAAAAAAGGTATCTCGAATCAATACCCGGTAGAGTTCCCGGTTGTTATCGTAAAACGTATACATGGTGGTGGCAATATGCATCATCCTGGCCAACAGTCCGGCCTCGGAGTCAGGCATGGTGGCGACAGCACCGCTCATAGCTCGTTCAATATCCACATGCAAAGCGGCTTCCAACAGTGCAGTTTTCGAGCTGAAGTGCACCACCACCGAAGCAGGTGAGACACCCGCTTCTCTTGCAATATCCCGCATAGTACAGCGCTCTGGCCCCATTTCATAAAAGAGCCAGCGAGCCGCTGCTAAAATAAGTTCTTTTGTTTCCTGTTTTGTAATTTCACGTCGATTCATGGCCATCATTTATTGAACGTATTTTTTTATTAAACATGTTTACCAAACGATACCACAATTTCAATTCCTGTCAAGGAAACAAAAAAATCATCTTTAGTGACAAAGATCACGGAAAACCACCTCTACTCTGTGTCATTATCTCCCCATAGCTTGTTGTAGCGCTACAAGTGAATACAGCTCATCCATCAACAAGGGGAACACTATGGATCATACGAGAAGAAAGCTGATTGTAACCGGTAGTACCGCAATTGCAGCGGCGATGATAGGCAACTCTCTCATGCCGTTTAATCTAAACGCAACAGAACAAAAGGAGAACAACATGAAAACAATGAAGTTTTTTCTGGACACCCATGATCGTGACAAAGAAACCTTTCCAAAGAAGATAACACCTGCGGAATTTGAGAAATTCTATGCACAGTACAAACAAGTCTGTTATGACGAAGGCGTTATTCCCATTCGTTTGCATGTGGGCTATAATGATGGCAAGGCATTTTGTCTAACCATGGCCCCTGACATAGAAACAGTACAAAGGGCGCACGAGAAAATTGGCTTGCCATACGATTCCATTACAGAAGTGCAAATGGCAACTCCGGGCGATACATTTTTTCGCGCTTCATAACCATGGAGAACATTGAAAAATTGTTCTTTGGTCCATAGGGAATAGGAACCACAATATGCAGCCACTGCCCAACCTGGAACATTTTGATTTTATAAAAAGTATTTCTGAAAAGAGCAAAAAAATGCTCTTGCAGGGGCTGCAATTTGCAACCTTTGAAAAAGGTACGCTGGTCCTGCAGAAAGGAGAACCTATTTCCGGCGCTTTTTTGATACTAAACGGCAAATTACGGGTATATAGCCTAAGCGAAGCCGGTAAAGAAGGCACGCTCTATACCTTGCAACCAGGAAGCACCTGTGTCTTTGCCCTCACCTGTGTCTTCAACGAAATCCTGTATCCTGCCTGGGTCGAGGCAGAAGAAAAAAGCAGTGTGGCCATTGTACCGGGGAAGATATTTCGGGAATTGTTTCGAAATGAGCCTTCGGTACACCAGTTTTTATTTAACGCCCTAGCCTCCCTTGTTTTTGATCTTACAACCAATCTGGATCGAATGATGATTGGAAATATAAAAACGCGCCTTGCAAGTTTCCTCCTTACCTGTTCTTCTCAGGATGGTACTGTTCAGATGAGTCATGAAACCATAGCCAATCAGTTGGGAACCGCACGGGAAGTGGTTAGCAGACAACTTAAATCTTTTCGGGAAAATGGCTGGGTTAGCACGCGACGAGGGACAATTACGGTGATTTCACCAGATGAAATATCCACCTATTTGAGTGATCTGTAGAAGACGCCCAAAGAGAGCATCAAATAGCTACAGAAAAAATGAATATGAGGTGTTGAAATGAAGCCAAGTTATCGAAGCCTTGTAAAGAATTATCTGATTATCAAATTACTCTCCATTGCACTGTTCTTGCTGTTGCTGCCAACTTACGCAGAGACAAAAGAAGTCACCCAGGATACCCCAAACAGCCATGATAACCCCCTTATCAGTCGCTATGAAGGATCCTTTATCATTGGGTATTCCCATCAACAGTACAGCGATCTTACACTCCCTTTGTCGATCCCCAAAATCTGGGACGCAACGGTAGAAAAAAGCATCGAAGCCGAAGGAGAACATACCAGAATCATCTATGTCGCCCCAAAGGGACGATCCACCTTAGAAGTATTTCGAAACTATCAGAATGAACTACAAAAGGATAACACCGAAGTTCTCTTTTCCTGCGAAAAAAGTGAATGCGGCAAGAAAGATGGTTTGGTGATGGTTCGCAAGCTCTTGTATCCCCCGGAAAGGAAATTAAAAAATATGGGACAAGTGACAGAGTATGCCTTTTCATCTCCTGAGGATATGCGCTACCTTGTGGCCAAAATATCTGGGCCAAAAGAGGCCTATCTTTCTCTTTTTGTAGCAAAAGAGACGTTTACAAATTTTTCAGAAACAGCAGCGCGTCCAATTATCCTCCTTGATATTATTGAAATGGAGGCCATGGAGCAAAAAATGGTGGTGGTGCCAGCGGACGAAATGGCCCAAAAGATTCAAGAGCATGGCTCCTTCTCCCTTTACGGCATCTATTTTGATACGGACAGCAGCACCATCAAATCCGAATCGAACGGAACATTGCTGGAGATAGAAAAATTACTTGTGGAAAACCCAGCCATGCGACTCTATATCGTGGGCCATACCGACAACGTTGGTGGTTTTGAGCATAATATGACGCTTTCTCAACAACGGGGCAAGGCCGTACTGGAGAAACTGCTACAAAATAACACGATTGACCCCAAACGACTGCAATCCCACGGCGTTGGCGAGCTTGCTCCAAAGGCATCCAATGATACGGAAGAAGGGCGTAAATTAAACCGTAGGGTGGAACTTGTAAAACAGTAGGTGACTCTACCGTCAGTCTCTGCAGCCACCTTTTACCTTGTCAGCAAAGCAAAGAGTTTGTATAACACCCAGGTAAAGTAGGTGTTAGCACAATAAGAGGAAAGGCGGTGCGAATCCGTCACAAGCCAGTCATTGCTGTATTCGGAGTCTGAACGAACTGTGGTTTTTACTGCCTAAAACAGTAAAGTCACATGACAAACGGTAGCTGTTTGCGAGTCACTGGGAGAAGATCCTGGGAAGGCGGTTTGGTTCAGGGAAATCCGTAAGTCAGAAAGCCTGCCTGCTTTTGGAGTGTGTTTTGGCAAGCACTCCACCACCGGAGCATACCACTGGGGTTCTCTGTATCTATGTAAATGCTGTTCAGGTGTATAACCTGAGCAAATAGGTACGGGGACGAATCTACTCTTTTCTTACTTTCACCATCAGGGCACTCTTTTTAGTAGCACCTTGAGTGGTGTAGGGTCTATTTGATCTTCTCCGTCCATTACCCCTAGAACTTACTATGGATTTTACGACAAACCGCACCTTCGGTCAAACCATTACAACGCTTATTGCTAAGGAAAACTTACCCTTTGAACAAGCCCATGACAGTTTTTGCAAGCTGCTAAATAATTCAGTTAGCGAAATGCAACAGGGGGCATTTTTAGCCGCCTTAACTGCCAAAGGCGAAACAGCCGATGAAGTAGCCGCCGGCTGGAAGGCCGTATATGAACTTGACACCAACAAAGTGAGCATACAGGACACCCCGATGCTGGTGGAAAATTGCGGTACCGGCATGGATACCTTTAAGACTTTCAATATCAGCACAGCCGCCTCTATCATTGCAGCAGCAGGTGGGGTAGCCATGGCTCGCCATGGTGCCCGTGCCATCAGTTCCACCTGCGGTACCGTTGATATGGCTGAGCAATTGGGGGTTGATGTGGAATGCGATGTTGATCTGGTTGCCCATTCCGTCAAAACGGCAGGAATTGGACTCTTTAATGGAATGAGCACTAAAACCCATCCCAAGGCCCTTGGCCGTATTCTCTCACAAATTGCCTTTGGTTCACCTCTTAATATAGCAGCCTCCCTGGCCAACCCGGCCTTACCACAAATGGCGGTCCGAGGTGTGTATTGCAAGGAACTGCTCCTCCCTGTTTTACAGGTTATGCAAGCCATTGGCTACCGCAACGCCCTGGTTATCCATGGCACCATAGATGGTTCTGATCTTGCCATGGACGAAGCTTCTGTCTGTGGACCAAGCTTTGGAGCAATGCTCAAAGACGACACAATCAACGAGTTTGTACTCAACCCTGAGCAGTTTGGCCTTACAAAACATTCTCCTGATGCATTACGAGCTGTTAGCAATAAAGATCAGGCTGCGCGAGAACTGCTTTCCATACTCTCCGGAAAAAGTGACGGGGCAAAACTTGATATCGTACTGCTCAATACAGCCCTGATTTTTTATATAAGTCAAAAAACGACAAGCATTAAGGAGGGCATTCGGCTTGCCCAGGAACTGATAGAAAATGGTGCCGCTCTGGAAAAATTAGAAAAATGGGTGGTAACGCAAAACAGAGAGCCCGAATCCGGTATTGCCCGATTAAAAGCCTTATTGAAATCCGTTAACATTGGAGAATAGCCCCGTGGTTGAACTAGTAGCAATCAAAAATGGAAAAAAATATATCCACTTTCATCAAACCGGCTTTACAAGTTGTGACATGGCTAAAGCCAGTGTGTATCCCCTTTCCCAGAAAGAAACATTAGCCACACTTTTGGAACAATACCGCAAGCAGGGTTTACAAGAAGCCCATATGGTCAAATTGATTATCAGTGAAGAGCACTACCAGTAAAAAGACATGCAAATACAACTGAGTAGAATAGGCGAACTGCGTATTGAATCAAGTCCTTCCCCCAAGAAAGTGGAATCTTTGGAGCAGGTCTGCCTTGATGTACTGTACTGCGCCATCTGCCGAACCGATGCCAAATGCTGGGCACAAGGCCATAGAGACCTTGCCATGCCACGCGTTTTAGGGCATGAAATAGTAGGTATGAACAAGAAAACCGGTACGCTCTATACCGTCTGGCCTGGACAAGCCTGCGGAACATGCCGCTATTGTCTTGAAAATCGTGAAAATCTGTGTGAGAAAATAAAAATTATTGGTTTTCATTCCGATGGCGGTTTTGCCAGCCAAGTGGTGGTCCCAAAGGCAAGTCTGATCCGCATTCCTGACCATGTTTCCCCTGAGTATTTCTGCTTTGCCGAACCCTTGGCCTGCATTATCAACAGCTTTGAGGCGGCTGGACTTCGGGCTGGGCAAAAAGTGATCATATATGGCGGAGGAGTGGTTGGGCTCCTTGCCGGATTAGTTGCAAAAGAGCAAGGTGCCAATCCCACTATCATCGAACGAAATCCGGAAAAAATTGCAAAAGCCAATGATATTGCTGCAAAAAACAGAATCTCCATTCTCCAGGACACACCACACGGCGAATTTCATCTGGCACTCAATGCTTGTAGCGATCCTGTAGCCTTTAGCCACTGTCTGCTCAAGCTGCGCAAAGGAGGCTGTTTTGCCTACTTCTCCGGCCTGCAGAAAAATGAAGAAATTGACAGTAACCTCCTCAATCTCGTTCATTATAAGGAACTACAAATCGTTGGCAGTTACGGCCCCAGGATTATTCATATGCAACAAGCTGTTTCCCTTTGCGTAAAGATACAAAGCTCTCTGGCACTCTTGATTGAAAAGAGTATTCCCCCCACAGAAGTTGCAGATGTAATGACTGATGTACTGGCTGGGAAGAGCTATAAGTATATTATTGCTTGCAAAAAAGAAGCACAACTCCCCATAACACAACCACTCCTCCGGCCAACAAAGCAAAAGAGTCCCTCACATCATTTCCCCCCGGCTGTAACCCGACTTGTCTCAGCCATTTCACCGGTCGACACCGATCTGTTAGCCGCCGCCCAGGCAAAAATAGATTACAAAACAAAACCACTGGGAGCCCTTGGACGCATCGAACGACTTGCGGTCCAACTCTGTGTCATCCAAAAAAGCCTAAACCCTTCTGTTTCTGGTAAAAATATCATTGTCTTTGCCGGTGATCATGGTGTTGTGGAAGAAGGCGTTTCTGCCTTTCCGGCAAAGGTCACAACGGAGATGGTCAACAATTTCCTTGCTGGTGGGGCCGCCATAAACAGTTTTTGTAGCCACTATAACATCAATCTCGCCGTGGCCGATATGGGCGTCAACGCGGATTTTTCAGCACATCCCATGTTGCAGCGCAAAAAAGTGGCCCCAGGCACAAAAAATTTCACCCTGGAAAGGGCCATGACCATGGATCATTGCATTAGGGCCATTGAGGTCGGTGCAACAATTTTCAACGACATGCATGCCAGGCACCCATGCCAAATAGTCGGCTTTGGAGAAATGGGTATTGGCAATACCAGCGCCGCCTCTGCCATTATTAGTGCGGCCACCACCCGTCCAGTGGAGGACATCTGCGGTAGGGGAACAGGGGTGGACGATAAGGGGTTGGAACGAAAAATCGAGGTAATAAAGCGCGCCCTTGCTCTCCATTCACCCGATCCAACAAATGGACTGGAGCTTTTATCAACGGTTGGCGGCTATGAAATCGCCGGAATTGTAGGCGCAATATTTGCTGCCACAAGCCACGAAATCTGTGTGGTTCTTGATGGTGTTATCTCAACCGCTGCCGGCCTTTGTGCCTATCTTATTGCCCCAAAAATCCATGGCTACTTAGTCTCTGGACATAAATCCGTTGAAATCGGTCAACGGGCAGCACTGGAACATATGAACCTCCAGCCAGTTATCGATCTTGACTTACGTCTTGGCGAAGGAACAGGTGCAGCCATCACCATTAATACCATTGAGCTTGCCTGTTCCATCATGCGTAATATGGCCTCCTTTGATGTGGCAAAGGTCTCAACCTCCCAATAGCTCAAGTCGGTTAGCCTCACCAATAGAACGCAAAAAAAAGAACCTTCTGTTCCGAATTTTCCTTTTCAAGAAGAAACAATTCCGACCTTTAGAACCTCTATTAAATTAGAGAGTTATAAACAACGCCACTCTTAAATTTTACCACACACACCTCAAGGAGCAAAAAAGAGAACAATAAGTTCTGTTTTACCACAATCCACTTGCCTAAAAATCGTATATTTTCAACAAGTTAGCATTTGGCACGCTGGTTGCAATGTACAGCCGGTTTTATAGCCATATGGTGAATATGCAATGGGAAGGAACGTATTCGGTATTTTCACGTTCAACCTTGAACCAGGACAAAATACAAAAAAATGGATTTAATGGATAATAGCTCTTCCTTTCCTTACTTTGGCGCCCAAAAAAGTGATCATTTTGTGAGCAATAGTTTGCATATTATTGGGGTTGGATTTGATGGTTCCGCATCATTTCGCAAGGGTGCGGCCAATGGGCCGGATACGATCCGCAACGTTTCTTCCGAGCTTGAAACCTATTCTCCCGATCTTGATATGGATTTGACGGAAATTTCCCCTTACTATGATTTGGGGAATGTGCAATTTGACCACGATAACTCCGCAAACAAGACATGTGAAAACATACACATGGGTGTTGACCAACTGCTTAGTAGTATAAATATTAAGGATGAACAGATTCGGATTCTCGCCCTTGGTGGCGATCATTCCATTGCCTATCCCTTTATCAAACACTATTTGCAAACATATCCCTATCTCCTGCTTATCCACCTGGACGCCCATGCCGATCTGCGTGATGGCTATGAAGGAGTGCATTTCTCCCATGCTTCTATTATGCGACGCTGTCTGGACCAGTTTGGCCCACACCACGAGTTGTTGCAGTACGGTATCCGTTCCGGAACAAGGGAAGAATTCACCTGGATGCGTC
>JBNKKR010000021.1:0-61449 GCA_050291935.1 Desulfocapsaceae bacterium
TCACACCTCAAAAACGGCATAGAAATTGGCGCAACCCTGACAAGTAAATGCTTATTTTGCGGAGGTTCAATTCCAGCTCAATAATTTCTAGGAAACTTCAGTACCGTTAACAAAACTGACCTTGCAGAAAAAATTGGCAAGGTCAGCAACGAAAGAATTAGAGAAATAATATCAGGGATACAATTGCTTATCGAGCAAAGAAATTTGTGAAAAATCCCTATCCTGCTGCTAATAAGTCGTTGCACACGGACTTGCAAGCTCGCTGGTGAACTCTGACGATGAGTAAAAATCCGCACGAAAGAAGCTCATGACAGATTGTATCGTGCCTAAAATTTTGATTCGAAATTCTTCATTTCGAATGTGCCATAAAAATTAGCCACCTGATATCCAGCCTTGACCCAGGCAAAGATACCATCTTTAAGATTGTAAATATTTTTATATCCATATTCGTTAATTATGTCAGTAACAGCAGCACTTCGTTTACCATGAGAACAATAAATTACAACCGTGGTTTCTTTGTCTGGAACCAGTCGTGGAAAAATAAATTCAACCACGCCCCGAGGGATATCCCTGCTGTTTTCAGCTACTATCTTGGCGGCATTGATTTCGTCCGGTTCTCTTACATCGAGCAGAATAAAATCTTTTTTATTTTCGATCCATGATTTCAATGTAGCAACATCGATGGATCTGATTTGCGCCATCACCCTATTATGTTTCTGCTGGTTTATTTCCTCTGGGGTCCCACCGCATATGGCAATAACAGGTGCTGCTAAGATGACTACAAGTAAAATTATGCTTTTTTTTAACATTACGATTCTCCTTTTTTATGTTGTTAATTGCCAAGTAAGCTTCTGAGCGTGATAGTAACCTGAAGATAATTATTGGGTAATAGACAAAAATACGATATTGTCTATAGTTGACCATTCTTAGGCATCTGTACATTGAAGCTGGAGGAAGGATGTAATGAATCGCGGTGAACGTATCACAAACAAAACCAGATCAGCCATAAAGGGTGCTTTCCTCGAACTTATACGAGAAAAAAACTATCCTGATATAACGGTGAGTGAAATCGCCGAAAGAGGTAATATTGGCCGTAGTACATTGTACAAACACTACCAGTCAAAGGCTGATGTCCTGGTGGATATTCATAAGGATATGTTTGAGTATTTGTTCAGTGGTATGTCAACTTCGGAATCTTGGCTTACTCCGGAACCTTCAGCCGAGCTGATTTTATTTTTTGAAAAATATAGGCGAACCGGAAAAAACCCTTTTTTACTGAGTTATAAACTGGGGAGCGATCTTGATTATCTGATGAGCAATATCAATCTTCAGCTTAATGCGATAATTGAGAAAAGATTTCGTAGCTCCTTTAATGATAGGGATAGCAGCATTCCCTTACCGATTCTCTCCCGGTCTATTTCCAATTTATACAGCGGACTTATAATGTCTTGGTTTACCAAATTTCATTCTTCTGATGATCGACAGTTCGCTACTTATATACAAAGGATGACTATGGCATTAGTTTTTGAGGCCATAAAGGAAAACACCACATAACGAATGGATAAGGTTAGATTGTGCTTATCAAAAATAAAATGGGGTCGGACAGAAGTGGTCCTAAAACTTCAATTAGGGACTTAAAATCTCAGTATTTTGCTGCAGTCCTGTTCCGGTCTTGGGTGGTGACGAGTTCAGTAATTCAAGATGATGTCGTTTCGTTCATGTCAGGCTCCTTTGAATTTTGATCAGTACAGTTTACGTTTTCCAAAGCCGGAACCAAGTACATTGAAGCTGTTTTCAACGATAAAAAGGGCATTTTCATCGGTGTCGAAAACGAGCCCTTCAAGTTTTTTGAGGAGGATATTGTTGGTAATAGCCATAAGAATCAGTTTGTCAGCGCCGCTGTATGCCCCCTTGCCCTTGATAAATGTTGCCCCTTGTGACAGCTCTTCCCTTAATAATGTAGCTATTTGAATGTTTTGATCACTGATGATATAGACGACTTTTCGCTGGTTGAAGAGCCCCATAATCTGTTCAACCGAGACGGAAGATATTGATACGAGTATGAGCGAAGCAATAAACGTGTCCACGCTGTATAATGTAACAGCCATACTAAAAAGAGCTACGTTAAATACCAGATATATTTTTCCTACTCCGATATTAAATCGACTGTAGAGGATTACGGCTATAATATCCATTCCTCCTCCGGAACCTAAAGAGCGCAGGATCGTTCCGGATCCGGCTCCGCAGAGTATGCCCCCGGCTATTGCGGCATAAATCTGTTCTTGAATATGAAAGTTCAACGTTATCCATTCTGTCGCCAGACTGAGAGCGAGCATTCCGTAAAGACTGTAAAAGAAAAATCGTCGTCCGACAAAAAACCATCCTATGCAGAACAGGGGTACATTTAGTAAAAAAAACCATATGGAAGGAGAGGCGAAATTCAGGTGGTGTGTCAGTAGAAGGGCTGCACCAAATATGCCACCGGTGATAAAATCGTTTTGAATTACGATGCCGTTAATGCCCACTGCGAAAAGGACGGCACCTAGCGTGATCAGAAAAAGGTTCCATGCCGGGGATTGAGATATGTTTCTCAACATTGCTAAGCTCCGATTTTTTGAGATAACAAGTGCTTTTGCTTTTTCTGCTAACCACCGCAGAACACCGTTATAAAATATGTAAAAATGATCAAAGGAAACGTGGGTAAGAGAAAAGAAAATGGGGGTAATGTCAAGACTATCGTATGCTCCTTCCGCAAAAGGTTGTATTCTTAACTTCATAGTCATTTGCACAGATGGTATGGTAATACTATAATGGTAGTGCAACCAAGGAGATGTAATATGGAAAGAGTATTTCCAGATATAGTAAAGAAATTGCACGCAATTGAGATAGATTATGATGACGGCGACGGCATAGATTTTGAGCCGTTCGATGAATTTTATTCTGAAGCTGAGACCCGTGAGTGGATAAGGGCATGGACTGGGAATAAGTTACTTGATGGAAGAGAATATTTAATCTTTGGCCAAGATGGTACAGGGGGCTATGTTGCATTTTGGCTTGTAAGAAATGTCAGTGATTTGCTACAGCAGCCCATCGTATTTTTTGGTTCTGAAGGAGAAGTTGGGGTGGTGGCCAGAAACTTTAGTGATTATGTTTGGTTATTTGCTAATGGTGTTGGCCCATATGAAGCTGTCGCGTACTCCGGAACGGAGGGGACCAAAAACGAAGAATTTTTGCGTTTTGCAAAAAATTATGCTCCATCACACGAAAGTTCCGCTCCAGAAATCATTGAAAGGGCAAAATCTGAATACCCTGATTTTGAAAATTCAATTGAGCAATTGTGCCGGTAATTTCAAGAATACATGGTTGTCTCTATTCTTGTTCACTTGCTTTATAGAGAAGGAGTCCGTGTTGCTTGATATGGTCGATAAGATCTGGGTTACTGATCGTTTCCAGGTGAACGCAGTCAAAGAAGTAGGGAATGAGGGTCTCTTCTTCGAGATGCTGCTGGATTTTCGCTACTATTTTCATTGTGAGATGTTTGCCACTGAGAGCACAGTCGATGTCGGAGCCTGGCTTGGCGTTGCCCAGCGCCCTTGAGCCGAAAATGATTGCTTTTTCAATCTCCGGGTAAGAGGCAAAAATAGTATGCAGCTCGTTAATAGTCTTGTCTGGGAGATCAATGGTCTTCATCTAGACTTCTTTTCTGGAAAAACTCAATAAGGTTAGTGACTTGTGGAAAAAATTCTTCTTTGATCAGTCGGTAAGCTTCCGTGGCCATCGCCTCGTCATAGGTATGGGCCAGAAGGTTCCTTTTGGCCAGCATGTCGAGCCAACTTTCACCATTGGTGATGATCTGGTGGTGAAATGCCTGCTTGATCACCTCACGCGGAAACTGGCAGGTAACTCCCTGGGATTCCATATAATCTTTTAGTGTCTTCCAGGCGAGTTCAAAGGTAAATTCAAAGCTCTGGATAATGCCTTGCTGTTCGATGTCACTTGGGACATTGATGTTCAGACCTCTATGTAGCTGCTTAAACGCTCTATTGAGGTTTATAAATCTCTGCTGCCAGCGAATGCTTTTAAGATTGTCCATGGTAGGTGCTCTTTGAGCAAAATAGCGAAAACTACTCTGTTTATCCTTTCTTGGGTGTGATGCCGTTTCGACAGCTACAGGATTTAACACCATATATCCGCAAAATTCAAGAAGGTAAGAATTTCTGTCGAGGACTATTGCTGTACTTCAAACTATCTTTAAAGCGTACCAGAGGGGACAATCCACTTGTGGCAATTTAGAGTACTTCTTTATCCTTTACTTTTCAGCAAGCAACATACATCTTATCCAGGGAATCAAAAAGTGAATGTCGCATCTCTTCGAACTGCTGAAACTTCGTCTTAGCACGACTTACTTCACCCTGATTATATAGATTCACCGCGTCGATGGCCAATTGATGTAGCCCTTTATGTTGATTACCTATTTCCGGGAAAATATCGAGTTTGGAGCAAGAGCTCTTTGCCCCGTCCTGTTCATACCACTGTCCGAACTGGCATTGATGATGGGACGGAATTTCTGCCGCGTCAAGGGATGTGAATCCCTCAAATACCGGTGTTAATCGCAACTTCCAATTAAAATGGGCAAGTTTTATATTCCCGATATCAAAACGTTCTGGAGGCAGGACATAGTTGCTTATCAAGTTTCCAAGTGAAGTGCCGTTTTGCATCATTTCTTCAGAAAGATCTTTTATGCCAAGGGAGAACACAGCAACCTCTGTTGCTTTCGTGCTGAGTTCTTTCATGGCCTTGGTCATTTCGTTGTTAGCAGTGGAACTGTTGGCAATATTTCCGTTGACCTCCTCGATTCCCAGGGCAGCTTGGGCAACATTTTCAGCGACTTCTTGACTGGTTGCACTCTGCTGTTCCACCGTGGTGGTCATATGGGAAACCATATCGCTTGCCTTGTGGATGGAAGAGGCGATGGAGGTGATCACGGCAACTACACGTTCCGACGAATCCTGGACGTTGTTGATGCGCGCGGCAATCTCTTTGGTCGCATCAGCGGTCTGCTTGGCAAGTTCTTTGATTTCATTGGCTACAACTGCAAAGCCCTTTCCGGCCTCTCCAGCCCTGGCTGCTTCAATGGTGGCATTAAGAGCCAAAAGATTCGTCTGATCTGCAATCTCGCTTATCGTATCAGATACCTTACTGATCTCCTGTGCTGTCCGTCCCAGTTCTCCCACATTGTTTGAGGCCGTTTCCGTCTCGTTCATAACGGCGGTGGTCATCTGTCTCGTTTCCGAGGCATTCTTGGCAAGTTCTGAAATGGTGGCATTCATCTCCTCGGCGGCTGCTGCTACCAGGCGCACATTGGTGCTTGCCTGTTCTGTGGCAGCGGATATGGAGTTGAAGTTATTATTAATTTCTTCTGCAGACTCCACCACATCATGGGTGTTTGCTGCCATTATTTTAGCATTATCAGCAAGGGATACTGCCATTTCTTTCATGGAGTTTGCTCCATGGTCAATGCTTGAGGCATTGCCGCGTACCGATTGCAGACCGGTGGTCAGGCTGTTGCCCATTTTATTGATGGCTTGTCCAATCTGCCCCATTTCATCACTGGAAACAATATTGGCCCGTACTGTAAGATCACCCTGCACCATTTTTTGGCTTACTTCAAGTAAATCACCTATGGTGAGACGAATGGAACGGGTGCAGTAAAACCCTGCTGCCGCTGCCAGGACCAGAATGGCAAGAAAAACGACAATAAGAATGGTCCTGTGTTCTGTCAGTTCATCTTCCACTATCGTCTCAGTCTCTATAACCCTGGCGCTTGCTAGCTGTACCACTTTATCGATGGCCTCGCGGTGATGTTGATACGCAGGCGTAAGACGTGCTTCAAGTATTTCTTGGGCAGCGTTTTTGTCTGCTGCCCGGATTGCAGAGGAAAAATCTCCCAGTGCTGTAGTATAAAAGTCTTGTGCCTGTGAAACACTGTCCTGAAGTAAGGCTTCTCGCAGCTGCTTATCCTTGAGTTTTTCATCCCAGTAGTCAATGCGCTCCTGATAGTACCCGCTCCCCTGATAGAGTTCATTGAGACGGGTAAGGAGTCTTACGGCTTTATCTTGGTCGTTTTCCAAGACTGCTTCCATGGCATAGAGATAACTCTCAATGATGTAAGCCGGCGGTGGGAGAATATCTGCAACCAGATCCTTGGCATCGATTATCTCCTCGTAATAATGACTTTTTATCTTGATATGTTCAATGGTGAAAAAGGTAATAAACCCGAAACAAATAAGGAGAAGAACAATGGATGAAAACGATAATATGAGTTTCGCCTTTATGGTTAGTTTGGTTTTCATCATCTCTCCTATTTTAAAAAAAATTATTTATGAAATTATTTTTTTATACCGCACAATAAAATGAAAAAAATAGATGGGAATATCGGAACTGATTTGGGAAAGGAAACCCCTATGTACGGCAGGGGAACCCCCTATGTTAGACATGTACTAACTTTCCTGATACCATCTAACATTCAACGTATTTTACCTGGGAAAACACCAAAACAGGCTGTTGCTGAGTTTTTTTTTCTGAAAAATGAACCATTCTCCTGGTAGAGGGAACATACTCTTGTAAAGGTAAGTACAAAATCTCTCACAATCAGGAGGAAAGAAAAGTGAAAGTTTCTAAAAGTCTCGTACTTCTTCTCGTTATTATTCCGCAAATGGCATTGTCTCCCATTGCAGTTTTAGCTGTTGAAAGTAACCGTTCACAAAGTAGCTTGCTGATAAAACCGCAAATAAAGGAAACTTCCAAAAGTTCAATGGTATCCAAACCGGTGCAGGAGATAACACCAGTTCAAAAAAATGAAATTACCAAAGCGTCAACGCCATCTGTGCCGGTGGTTAGAAGAAAACAGGTTCATGTGGAAGGCGCTGCCAAGAGCGCAACACCATCACAGTCGGCGGCAAAAAGAAAGCAGGTTCAGGCGAAAAAGATAGCTGATTTCTTTTCTCACGACACAAGAACCGTTAATGCTATACCCAAGAGCAAACATAATAATCTTGGCGGAGAGTCCTCTGCAAGTCGGCCCACGGTCAATAGTGATCTGACCAAGAAGAATTTTATTCACTCTACAATATGGAAACAAGCTGAAACTGCTGATCCGTTTCGGGAAACTGTTGCTGTTGGAAAACTTGATAATAGTCGAAAGAATCTACCCCAAGCTGATGATCCATCTAAAATTTTTGAGGAACTTGACAGCAACCGGCGAAAGAATCTGGCACACGCAGATGATACATCTCAAATCATAGAGGAGTTTGAAGGTGATAGTTCCGGGTTAGAGGCTGCAGGATGGCACTCTACAAAAGATGAGATGGAAGGTCTGGCGAATGGATTGATAGATGAAAAACCGGGAAATCCTTTGGGAAGCGGTTCAAATGATTTGCAAGATGGTCTTGCTGAGGCAGAAGATGCTCTTGGCAAGGGATCAGGCGAGTTAATTTCCGGTATAAACAGCGATTACAATGAGTATTGGGCCGATGTGGTGGCTGGTATTCAAGGGGTAGGAGGAGTAAATAAAGGGTCGGGAGGAACAAATGAGAATCAATATTTCGTGGTTGAAGATCCTGAAACCGGGAAAATGTATGATCTTTCTATTTTGGCTGATGGAACTACCATTACAAGATCATTTGATAAAAATGGAGAGCTAACGGGGTATACCATAAAGGGTGCAGATGGTGAGATAGAAGATGAACTGCAATTCGATGATCCTGATCCAACACCTGATTCCAATGGAGGAACTCAAGCTTCGGATGGAAGTGATGGGGAAGTCAATGAGGGTAATGTTGTTACCAGCGGTAAAAAAGGACCAACGCCCATAGAAGTTAAAGACCCAAATGAAAAAGAATCCGGAATGAAAATTGTTCAGACCGACTCCGGAGTAGTCATGGTGGTTGATTATGAACAATTGCGTGATGGGGCGAAAACAGGGCCGGAAGAGGGCATGAGAATTGGAACGAACCTCTTAACGAACGAAGCGATAAATGTTACCCCAGGTGAGGTCGATCCGAAAGCGAAATTTGGAGAATACCTGCGACAGGAGGCTTTGCAACGGGTAACAAATCCAACAAGATAAAATGCTAAACCACATAATTTTGATCTGTTCTTACATACTACTTGAAAGGATGAGGGGATCTTGTGTTGAGTCTGCCGGTTCCGTCTGTTCAAACGGGACCGGCAGGAGCTGGTTAACCGTTCTGATACCTTTCCCGCAGGACCTTTTTGTTGACTTTGCCGACACTGGTTTTGTCGATGGCTTCGACGAATCGGACCTTGACCAGAATCGCCTCCCTTGAGAGGACTCCCTTATGGATAAAACCGTGCAGGTGTTTCTGTAATTCTTTTTCAGTGGTATCGGCAGCATCTTTCTTCACGATCAATGCCAGTGGACGCTCGCCCCATTTGCTGTCTTCCAGTCCGATAACAGCAGCTTCGCCAACGGCGGGGTGGGTGCAGAGTAAATCTTCCAGCTCAAGCGAAGAAACCCACTCACCACCGATTTTGATAACGTCTTTGATGCGATCGGTGATTTTGACGTAATTTTGTTTGTTGCAATTGGCGACATCCCCGGTGTGCAGATAGCCACCCCGCCAGAGCTGCTCTGAATTGCGCTGATCTTTCAGGTATCCTTGGGTCAACCAGGGAGTACGGACAACGATTTCACCAACACTTTCACCATCGCGTGGAACCTCGTTGAGTTGTTCGTCCACCACTTTCAGATCGACCAGTGGAAGTGTGCGGCCGGTTTTACAGCGGATTTCCACTTCTTCATCCTGGGTCAGATCCTGCTCGGAGACCTGCCCCAGGGTCAGAATCGGACAGGTTTCCGACATGCCGTAACCGGTGAAAATATCAATCCCTTTATCCATCCCACTTTTGCACATCGCTTTTGGTAATGCAGCACCACCGATAATTACTTTCCAGTTGGAAAGGTCGGTGGTCGCGTATTGAGGATGATTCATCAACAGATGCAGGATGGTTGGGACGCAATGGGAGAAGGTGACATTTTCTTTGGCAATCAGCTTCAGTAACAGATCGGGAGCATATTTACCCGGATAGACCTGTTTAACCCCAAGCGAGGTCGCAACATAGGGAAGTCCCCAGGCATGGACATGGAACATCGGGGTGATCGGCATGTAGACATCCTGCTGGTGGAAGCGCCCCTGGCTGGTCGGAGTTCCCAACGCCGCCAATACGCCCAGAGTGTGCAGCACCAATTGCCGGTGACTGAAATAGACCCCTTTTGGGAGTCCTGTCGTCCCGGTGGTATAGAAGGTTGTCGCCCGGGTATTTTCATCAAAATCATCAAATTCGAATTGACTGTCTGCTGCATCAAGCAGTGCTTCATATTCTCCTTCAAGGTGTAAAGAGGTTTGCGGTTGTTGTTCTCCATCTTGCAGCAGCACGTAGCCTTTGACCGTGTCTATGCGACCCTTGATCTGCTCCAGGATCGGAAGAAATTCCTCATGCACCAGAATGTAATCGTCTTCGGCATGGTCGATGGTGTAGAGGATCTGCTCCGGTGAAAGGCGTATATTGACCATATGCAGTACTGCACCAAGCATCGGCACCGCGTAATAGCATTCCAGGTAACGATGGCTGTCCCAATCCATGACTGCAACCGTGTCTCCTGCTTTGACCCCCATTTTTGTTAAAGCATTGGCGAGCCGGTTGACTCGTTGGCGAAATTCGGCGTAGTTATGGCGTAATTGATCCCGATAAACGATTTCCTGCTGCGGATTGTCGATGATTGGCCCGTTGAGCAGATTTTTGATCAGCAGTGGATAGGCGTATGCGGACATGGTACGTTGGATCAGATTGTCGGACATGAATGGCTCCTCTATGGGACGTGAGTAAAAAGAAGTTGTTTTCTGTTTGGGAAGGAGTTTCTTATAAGTCTTGTGCTACTCTCTTCTCCGTATTGGATAGTATTCCTAATCCGAAAAATACCGTAAAATATTCCTTTAAAAACAGCAAGAAATACTCCCTCTCAATGCCTATCAATTGAATGTATTGACGGGTCATCTTAAGGGACTACAATACGTTATCTAAAAACTCAGTAAATCTCTTCCACGACTTGAGATCCGCATCCTCCCGGTATCGTTTGGATCCAAAAACAGTGAATGCATGGGGTGCTCCACTGTAAGTGATCATCTCATGTTTAATTCCCGTATTCTCAAGCTCTACGGCAAGAGTTGCAAACATATCCATGGTAACCGAAGTGTCGGCCGTTCCATGCAGGACAAGTAATTCGCCCTTGGTTTGCCTGTAATCCTGTCCTTCCGGTGTTTGTAAACCACCATGGAAGGTAACAAAACCTTTCAGGTCCTCGCCGGATCTAGCCAGTTCAAGGACGGCAGCACCGCCAAAACAGTATCCCATGGCAACAGCATTAGTCGTGTTTGCGCCAAGCTCTGCCGCAGCTTTTAAGCCTCCCCGCATTAGCGAGCGCATTTTTGCCCGGTCATTGTACAGCGACTTTGTGTGCTTTCTCTTGTCTTCAAGTTTTGTCGGGCGATCATCTTTTCCATAGAGATCGCCAGCAAACACAGCGTATCCCAGTTTAGCCAGCATACCTGCCCGTTGAACCTCGTAATCGGTCAAGCCGTCCCAATCATGAATGAGAAAAATCAGCGGTGCGTTATCTGCTGGACTGATGTAGTAGCCTTCATATTCGGTACCACTTCTTACAGCACCATTTACACCCCAAGGTACCTGCATTGTATTTCCGGCTGCCCCTGGAGTTTATCCGTCGTCCCCTTCCAGGCAACCTTACCGTTTTCCAGAATATAATGATACTTGGCAATATTCATAAGGGCTTTAAGGTTTTTATCAACAATCAGGATTGCGAGACCTTTTGCTTTGAGGATATCCAATCCTTGCCATATTTCCCGGCGAACAAGCGGCGCCAGCCCTTCTGTCGCCTCGTCAAGTATAAGCAGTTTGGGATTTATCATCAGGGCTCTTCCGATTGCAAGCATCTGCTGCTCGCCGCCGGAGAGTTGATTGCCGTAGTTGGTGAGCCGATCCGCAAGTCGTGGAAAGATCGTAAATATATCCTTAAGGGTGTAAGGTGTTTCTACCTTTTGTTGGTTGGCCTGGGCCATAAATAGATTTTCCTTAACTGTCAAATTGGGAAATATCTGGCGCCCTTCAGGAACAAGGCCGATTCCTTTTCTGGCAATACGATAGCTTGGTTTTTTGGTAATATCCTCCCCAAGAAAAGAGATGGAACCGGAAGATGCGGGAGTTAAACCCATTATGGAGCGTATTGTCGTACTTTTTCCCATCCCGTTTCTACCAAGAAGGGTAACGACCTGTCCCTCTTGTATCATAAGGGATACACCATAGAGTACCTGGCTATCGCCATAGCAGGTTGAAATATTGTCAAGTCTCAGCATTATTCGGTCTCACCCAGATATGCGCTGCGCACCCGAGTATCGGTACGAATCTGATCCGGTGTCCCGCTGGCCACGTGACTCCCGGAATCAAGTACCGTTATCCTGTCAGCTAGGGAAAAGACCACATCCATATCATGTTCAACAAGCAGGATTGTCACCTTACCTCGCAGGCTTCCGATGAGGTTTGAAAGTTCTTTGGTGCCGCCGGCACCCATCCCTGCCATGGGTTCATCCATAATAAGAAGCTCAGGAGTACCGGCAAGGGCCATTCCCACTTCTAGCTGGCGTTTCTCACCATGGGATAAAAACCGGGCCGGTTGGTTTTTCTTTCCCACAAGATCTACCCGTTTTAGTCCATTGTACAGTGTATCTTGTATTGCAGCATTACCCAGTGCCCGTTTCCAGAAACGAAAGTTGTGACCGGCAGAGGAATAAATCGCAAGGGCCATATTTTCTGCAACCGTTAACTGCTCAAAGATGTGGGTAATCTGAAATGATCTTGCTATACCAAGCCTGGCCAGGTTGTATGCTTTCTGTTTGGTGACATCTTTTGATTTGAAATAAATAGTACCTTTATCTGGGAGGATATCTCCACTTAACTGGTTGACAAGGGTGGTTTTACCTGCCCCGTTGGGGCCGATCAAGGCATGGATGTGCCCCCGTTCAATTGCGAAACTGACATCTTTGGTTGCCTGTATGGCACCAAAATTCTTATGGAGGTTTTGTACCTGCAGGATCGGCTTATTCATTGGTACCTCTTCCGATCAGAAGCCTCCACAGGCCGCCTTTGGCAAAGAGCACAACCAACACTAAAAAGGGCCCCATATATACCATCCAGTGTTCGGTATACATCGCCAAGGTCTCTTCCATAAGCAAAAACGCTGCTGCCCCAAGTATTGGTCCATACAGTGTTCCCAATCCGCCTAGGAGTACCATCACCATTAACTCTCCCGAAACGGTCCAGTGCATAAGCCCGGGACTGATATATTCAGTCTGATTTGCAAGTAACGCACCAGCAAGCCCCGCCCCGCCTCCTGCGATCATAAAAAGAACCAGTTGATAGCGAAAGGCAGGGATGCCCAGTGCATGGATTCGACGGCTATTATCCCTTGCACCACGAACAACAAGGCCAAAGCGTGAACGGACGAGTCTTTTAGCAAGAATAAGATATCCAACAAGAAGCCCAAGACAGAGATAATAAAACTGGATATCGTTGCTAAGGTCCATACCAGGAATTGATGATCTTGAATAAAGAGAAATACCGTCACCGCCCCCATATTTTTCCATGGAGACAAACAGATAGTAAAGCATTTGGGCAAAGGCGAGGGTTATCATAATAAAATGCATCCCCTTGGTGCGCAGACTCATCACCCCGAAAATAAGGGAAAAAAACATGGCCGTCAAGGCCGCAAGGGGGAGCATTATCAACCCGTTTTCACTCCCACCTATGGCGATGGGCCAACCGATCAAAAGTTCCATTTCAGAAGCATGGAAAAATCCGATACCGACGACATAGGCGCCAATGCCGACATATGCGGCATGGCCGAGACTGATTAGCCCTCCATAGCCTAAAAGGAGATCAAGGCTGACAGCCGCCAGTGCATATATCAACACCCGGCTCATCAGTGAGACCAGATAGCTCTGATCAAAAAAAAGTGCAGCGGACGGCAGCAGCAAAAGAAGCAGTGCACCAAGAAGCAATGCAATTATTGTTCGATATTTTCTTGTCATCAGGAATGGGCTGGGAAAAGCCCCTTGGGCTTCCATATAAGAATTGCTGCCATAAGAATATAAATGCTCATGGAGGAAAGCGATGCCGCAACGTCGTCTGCACTGGTAGATTGAAAAAGTATATGAAATACGGTCGGTAAAAAGGCGCGTCCCAATGTGTCAACCATGCCAACCAGTAAGGCGCCTGCCATTGCGCCCCGAATGGAGCCAATGCCGCCAATAACAATAACCACAAAGGTGAGAATAAGAATAGATTCGCCCATACCGCTTTCCACCGCAAGAATCGGCCCGGCCATCACACCGGCCAACCCGGCAAGCAGGGTACCAAGTCCAAAAACCAGCGTGTTCAGCAGGCTGATATTTACCCCAAGTGCCCCAACCATCTCCCGATTAACGGCTCCGGCACGAATCTGCATACCCAACCGGGTTTTTGAGAACAGGAGCCACAAAAAAAGTGCCACGGACAAACCGACAAAAATGACCGCAAGCCGATAGGCGGGATAACGAAGACCTTGAAAAAGAGGAACACCATAGTTTAGCCAGGGCGGTACATCCATAAAAAGTGGCTGCCGTCCCCAGATAATGCGAACCAATTCATTGAAAAACATGATCAGGCCAAAGGTCGCAAGTACCTGATCCAGATGTTCACGGTGATAGAGACGTCGCAGCACGACCCATTCAACGATCATCCCGGTAATAGCGGCTGCTGGAAGTGCAGCCGCTATACCCAGAAGAAATGAACCACTGCTTGCCACCACAGTAGCACCCACATAGGCACCTATCATGTAAAAGGAACCGTGGGCAAGGTTTATGACTCGCATGATGCCAAAAACCAGGGTCAGACCGGCAGACATCAAAAAGAGCATTACCCCCAGTTGCAGCCCGTTAAGACATTGTTCAAAAAAAAGCAGCATAACAAATGGGGCACGTTACTCTTAAACGGCCCCAGCTAATCCTACATCTTGCATTCAGCAGCATACGCGTCCACGTGGTTGGAAAACACCTTTTCCAGGGTTTTATTGGTGTAGCTACCGTCTTTGGAGATAACTTCACGAATATAGAGATCCTGAACCGGATGCTGGTTATTGCCAAAACTGAAATTACCACGAACAGAAGCAAAGTCTGCCTTTTTCAGTGCGGCTTTAAATGGTGCAAGGTCTGTGAGATCGCCGCCGACGGCTTTTAAGGCGGAACCGATTAATCGGGCCGTGTCATATCCCTGGCTTGCATAGAGTGTTGGCATGCGTCCATAGGCCTTCTGGTATGCCTCAACAAACTGCTTGTTTGCGGGATTGTCCAGATCATGGGTCCATTGGGAGCCATTTTTGACACCAAGGGCAGCCGGTCCCACAGCCTTGAGGATACGTTCATCAAAGGAGAAGGCTGGCCCGTATACAGGAATATCTTTATTTAATCCTGACTGAGCGTATTGTTTTAGAAAGTTGATTCCCATTCCACCGGGCAAAAAGAAAAATACCGCTTCCGGTTTTGCAGCCCGTAGTGCAGCAATTTCAGCAGCATAATCGGATTGGCCAAGCTTGGTGTACACCTCACCGGCGACAGTTCCTGTGTAAAAACGTTTAAACCCTGCCAGATGATCCTTACCGGCCGGGTAATTGGGCGCAATGAGATAGACGCTTTTATGTCCAGCATCATTAACGTATTTACCCACAACTTCGTCTATATTATCATTTTGGTATGAGACGCTGAAGTAGTTACTATTACAGCCCTTACCGGCAAGCTTTGAGGGTGCGGCGTTGGTACTCAGATACACCACATCCTGCCGAACCACTTTGGGAACAACCGCCATGGCCACATTGGAAAAAACAATTCCTGTGAGGATTTGTGCTTTGTCTTTTTTTATGAATTTTTCAGCAATCTGCTTGCCTTTTTCAGGTTTACGGCCATCATCTTCGACCATGAGTTCAACCTCAATACCGCCAAGCTTTCCTCCTTCCTGATCGATGGCCAACTGAAAACCGTCCCTGATATCTTCACCAAGATATCCAGCCTTTGTTGAAAGGGTGGTCACCATACCGATCTTAACCGGTCCGGCAGCCAGTACCGGGCTTGCCAATAGACAGACAAACAGCATAATAAATAATTTTTTCATAAACTTCTTCTCCTTGATATAATTGACAAAAGAGGATAATGTACTAGTATGCTAGTACAAAGGAGCAAGCCTACTTAATATGAAAGATTTAGTCAACTATTTGCTGTCCCAGAAGAGTGCAGAAGAGATGAAAGGGGCCCTTTTTCGTCTGCTTACCCCAAATGAATGCATCGAATTGAGTAACCGTCTTAAAATTTTCCAGATGTTGGAAGAAGGTGTGCCGCAACGAAAAATAGCGGACACTTTAGGAGTCGGTATTGCAACCGTGACCAGAGGTTCCAATGCTCTTAAAGCGACTCAGGAGAAAAGTTCCATGGACAAAAAAAACGAACGGTAGCTCTTGCTAATAGTGCCATCTATGCAAATAACGGATGGCAATTTACCTGTCCGGGGCCAATTGTCTCTGGTGCCACTTTAGACATTGCTGTTCCAATAAAAGTATTTTATAAGTCCTCCCCAAAGTAGATGTAAGCGTTGTGGTTGTTATTTGCCTATAAGCATACTAAGAAGAATGTTTAGGGGCTAAGATACGTGACATTAATGCTCTAAACTTTTGAGTAGCTGGAAGGTTTTTTCTTTCTGATATTTTTCGAAAAAAAGTGGATTCTTGTCACTTTCCCACCACAGTAAGTCAACTATTATAAAAAATGAAAAACATCAGGAATATTTTGTGCAAAATACAGGCAACATCCAAACTATCCCCCAGGCATTACAGAGCTCTCAAGGCTGGGCAGAACTCTTCGAACTCAAACGTACGCGTCAACCCCATGTTCACCAGATAGAACCGACCAACCACTGTCCTTACCACTGTATCATGTGTCCCCGGTCAAAAAAAATGACACGTGAACTTGGTTTTATGGATATGGAACTCTTTAAACAGGTTGTCGATGAAATCGCAACCTACGAGCCTGTTGTTCGTAATAAACCGACAGAACTTTTCCATTTTGGGGAATCTCTTTTACATCCTCAACTTCCTGAAATGGTCCGCTATGGAAAAGAGAAGGATCTAAAACTCATTTTATCGGTTAACGGACCACAGCTTACTTCTGCACTTAGCCAGGAACTGTTGAGTACAGGGGTTGATGAGATTATTATCTCCCTCGACGGTTACGATGAGAAGAGTTACCGTGAAATTCGAGGCCCAGCCGCCAATTACAAAAATGCTGTGAACAATATCGAAACGGTTTTACGCCTGAGTCAGGCGAGTCAAAGTCCAACACGAATTACTGTTCGTATGATTCTTTTGGACAGGAATCAGGAAAAAAGCGCTTCTTTTAGAAAATATTGGCAGCAAAAAGGCGCAAATGTAGAAACGCGAACCTTTTTCCCATGGACAGAACCGGAAATGACCGTGCTTGGTGATTATGATCGATATCCGTCTCACATGGTTTGTCCGTTTCCGTTCCAGTATTTGGTGGTCCAGTGGGATGGCAGTGTGGTGCCATGCTGCCGGGATTATAACGGTGAGCATCGTATGGGCTCCGTGCAGCATACAAGCCTGCAGGAGATCTGGAAAGGAGAAAAATTCGCAGAATTTCGTTTGCAGCATGGCTCTGGAGACCTTGAAAATATGGGGATTTGTAAACGGTGTATGGGGATATACAGCAAGCAATGATTACCCAGATGAATAGCGATAAACCAGAGACATTTTGCGACGTTTGGGAAAATGCTCGACGCAACTGGTATGAAAAAGAAATGGTAGTATCGGTGGAGGACGGTAGTTGTTTTCTGTTCTCTGAGCTTGATACTCTGGTTGGGGCCACGGCCAATTACTTATGTGCTCTGGGATTGGAGGTTGGTCAAAAAATTATCATCCAATCAGACAACCACGTGGAATATCTTTTTGTACTTTGGGCAGCTTTACGCTGTGGTTTTGTGGTCGCGCCCGTTGACTCAAGTATGGGAAGCGATAGAATCGCAAAACTTGTTGAGGATGTCGCACCAAACTGTATCTTTTGTGATACTAAAAGTTCTCTTGCTTCCCTAAAGACTGACATTCCCACTGTCATTTTTGATAGCAATAGCCCGGAGCAGCCAGCGGATGGATTAACGTGGTTTTCTGAAGTCATACAAACCCATCTTCAGAAGCCCTTTCCCGTAATCGATTCCCCGCACCCGGAAATGGCTGCTGTAATCTTGTTTACTTCGGGGAGTAGCGGTATTCCTAAGGGGGTTATTCTTAGCCAGCGAGCCATCTGTAAGAGCGGCGCACTCATGGTAGAGTGCTATGATTGGAGCCAGGAAGACACCCTGTTTAGTCTTGGTCCATTGCATACTATGAGCGGTTTTAGAAATCCAATTGTTTCCGCGCTCATATCCGGGGCAACTCTGGTGATGGCAGGGGGTGCTTGGAGAAATTTCAGCCTCTCAGCCATTAAAGTTTGTCAAGACTTCGCTGTAACCATTCTTACCACTGTTCCAGGGTTGATCCATAGCCTGCTCGACAATCTAAGCAGATGGAACGCACAAACGTTGGAGACGGTACGACAGGTTTTGGTCACTGGTTCCGGGATCAACCAACAGATTGTGGATCGTTTTTGTAAATATGCCCATACTCCACTCTATACCTACTATGGTCTTACCGAAACAGGTGGCCTTTGTTGTATGGTACCGACAAATTGTTCAAGACAGGGCAGCGGATGTCTGGGTATAGCAGTTGGTTCGCAAATACATATAGCAAAACAGAGTGGGGAGCTATTCGTCAAAAGTGATCAGCTTATGGATGGCTATCTTAATAATAGATCGCAATCTCAAAAAGTACTTCATAACGGTTGGTTAGCCACTGGAGATCTTGTTGAAAAAAAAGACGATGGGATGCTATATCTGATAGGCAGAAAAGCTAAACTCCTCAAAACAAGAAATGGTGAGCTGCTCCATCTTGAAGAACTCAGTAGATGTTTTGAGCGACACCCAAAAATCAACCAGGCCATCGTTCTGAACAATGAAAAATTCGTTGATTCCGTAGATTTTATCAGCGAACTCCTGATTTACCTTGTTCCAAGTGTGACCGTTTTTCAAAAAGAGCAACTGCAGTATGAATTATCTTGTTGGATTAGAGAGCAATTCAGCTCTACATTGCCACCAATGCAGCTATTTCTTTGCCAAGAATTTCCACTTACCAACAGTGGTAAATTTGACATAAACCAAATACTTAAAGAGACAAATGTCAAAGAGCTTTCATCATAATCCCCCCAATAGTGTTACTTTCTCAAGCCTTGCCGGCAAGCAGTTACCTAAAAAAGTATTTTGTATTGCTGAGCAAACCATTACCTATGGTGAGCTTCAACAAAAGCTTTCAAAACTGACCACACTGTTTCACACGGCAGGAATCAGGCAGGGAAACCGTGTTATCCTTGCAACTGATCATGACGGAATGATGAGCGAGATTTTCCTTGCCTTGCTGCTCAATGGTATCACTGTAGTTGTACTTGATCCGGATAGTGCTCCTCAAGAAGCAAAAAACCTTATTGAATCCTCGAAGGCAGATGGCATTATCATCGATAAATCATTGTCGACACGTTGGGATGTGTTCGGTGCTGTGGAAGCAGATACTTTTCGGCTGTTGATCCAAAATGGCTCAAGTAAGCCAAGTAAATTGATAGATAGGCTTTTGAAAAAAAAGGGTAGTTCAGATAATTCCACCTATCCGGCAATCCTTACATCGTTAGACATGACCTCTCCACCGGAGACTGTTCCTGAACATCTTACTGCATATATTATCTTTACCTCGGGTACAACGTCTCAACCTAAAGGTGTACAAATATCAAATAGAGCCCTCTATGATCATTTAACAACCCTCAGTCAACATCTGCAGTACGATGAATCTACTCGAATCCTTAATATTTTACCGCTGAGCCATGTGGATGGTCTTATCCAAGGTCCGGTGGTAGCTTTTTTTAACGGTGCTTCAATAATCAGACCCTATCGATTTTCTCATCAAACCATACTCCCCATTCTTGATTGTATATATCGATATCGTATAACTCATCTTGTTGTTGTTCCCACTATTTTAGCCATAATAAATCGACTTGAAGACGATATTTCTGATTATTTTAACTGTGAAGATTTTCGTTTTAGTATCTCTGCGGCATCATTTCTGGAACCCGCTTTGTGGAATGAGATGGAACGGCGAACGGCACACCTTATCGTCAATTTATATGGACTAACAGAAACTGTCACCGGGAGCTTGTTCTGTGGCCCGGATTCTTCTACCCGAAAAGTTGGTGCTCTTGGTAAGCCTGTGGATTGCCAAGTAAGAATTATTGGTGAAGATGGGAACCCTGTTCAACCAGGGGATTCCGGTGAACTTCAGATTCGTGGCAGTCACGTGATGTCCGGTTATCTGAATATGCCGGATGTTACAGCCAAAGTGCTACAAAACTGCTGGTTTCACACTGGTGACTTGGTAAGAGAAGACGAAGAGGGGTTCTTTCATTATGTGGGGCGCCTAAAAAGCCTGATTATCCGTGGTGGACTAAATATCGTTCCTGAAGAGGTTGAACAGATTCTAAAAAGACATCCGGAAGTGGAAGAGTGTGCAGTTGTTGGTGTTTCAGATGATCAATTGGGTGAGGTACCAGTTGCTTATATTATCCCTCAAGCAAATTGTTCGCCGACGGAAGCGGAAATAGTCAACTGGGTCAGGAGTCTATTGAGCAGTTATAAAGTACCTGTGGAGATACGATTTGGCACTCATCTGCCAAAGGGGAGAAGTGGAAAGGCGCTTACCGCTGAAATTCAGGCTCTCTTTCACAGCCAGGAAAAGTCTATACCGCTACAAGACAAAGCAGAAATGGTAAAACAAGTCGCGGCTGATATTTTCAAAGTTCCTGTAACAAGCTTATCATCTCACTCATCCCCTGACAACACTCCTGGGTGGGATTCCCTTGGCCATATGACCTTTATTGCAGCTTTGGAGAAAAGTTTCGGACTCGGCTTTACAACCCGCGAAATAATCACCATCGACACCTTGCATAAAGCTGTATTAGCCATAGAGGATAAGAGTCGAAACGATGCAAGCCAGGAATGAAAAAAAAACTGGAGCTACAAATGTCCCACTTACACTCTGGGCTGTTACCATAGGTTTCTTGCTCATCGCCTATTTCACAGTTGATGCTTTGGGAAAACAGTGGAATTTTATTGATGTCTGCAAACCTGAGTTCACCACAGTAAACCAGAAAAGAATTCAGGATTTTGCTTTATCCCAGGAAGATTTGAAAGCGAAACAACTGCGGATTGTAGTACTTGGCACCTCACTGACTCGCTATGGGAGTTACTGGGAATATGACCCAATGATTCCTCCTCGTTTTCAGGACATTAAACTGCTCAATATCTCCCAGCCTGCGGGGCTATTAGATGATTTCTATTCTATTTTAGAAGATGTTGTATCAATTCATCCCGATCTTATCATTATACAATCAGATCTCTTGCGGGTAGACTCTGCCGAAACTGGTGCAAATAGATTGCGCAAAATTGGCAGAATTATGACAAAACGACTGATGAATACCTTTTTTGAAAAAAAAACCAGATATGGCGCTACCGTAACTGAGCTTGAATGGAAACATCAAAAGGATCGTGGTTCTCTATCTCGTGCAGGATTCTATGACCTACAAATGGCCAAAAGAGTAGGCCAATGGTATAGCCAAGACGCTATCCTTTCCAAAAGGTTCTTAAACTTTGCATCCTCGGTGAAAAATAGTGGGGGTGAAGTGGTGGTACTGCATATGTTTCGCTACAATGGCCTACGTAAAAACTACCACCAACAACTCCAAACATGGCTGGCTCACCTGGAAGATGAGCTTAGAGCACAGGCTAATATTCAACTCTGGAAAAGCCCTTCCTACTTCGATCGAACTGATTATATCGATTCTGCCCATTTCAGTAGTCATGGACGGGAAAGATTTTATTGCTGGCTCTTGTCTCGTTTTCACCAATTTTCGCTATTGCGAGCAGAACCATGACCATTGTGTCAAGCAGCTATATCTTGCTGATACTGGGAACTGCACTTCTATATAACGTGTTACCAAGGCGGCTACAGCTTCCCTTTGTCTCCATGGCAACAAGCATTTTTCTTGGTGTAACCTGTAAATGGTCCCTTCTTCTTCTTTTAGTTCTGATCATTGGCAGCTATCTCTATAAAACATCAGGTCGATGCGGAGATGGAAAGGTATGGTTGCTTATCATGACCATGGCTCTATTTTTTTTCGGCTACCGCTGGTGGTTGCAAAATACGGCCTCACAATCTTGGCTATTGTTAGGGGCTTCTTTCTATGTTCTAAGAACCTTGCACTATCTTATTGAGGGGTATAAAGGGGATCTTCCTCCCCATACTTTTTGGGACTATCTCAACTATCAACTATTTTTACCAACAATTGTTGTTGGTCCAATCCATCGATTTCCGGTATTCCACAGGGAAGTGGCCCGCAGACGTTGGGATCCACAACGCATCTCACTTGGTCTACAAAGAATACTCTATGGTTATGCAAAGGTAGTTATTCTTGCCGAATTTCTTATCGGTACAGTTCTCCATGAATATATTTCATGCATTCCTTTTTCCAAAGGATGGTATCTCAGCTATATTTCTTACTTTGAATATGGGAGTCACCTGTATTGTAGTTTTAGCGGTTTTTCTGATATAGCAATCGGTTTTGCACTGCTTCTTGGGATTCGCATAGAAGAGAACTTTCGTTGGCCTTTTTTACAACCAAATATTGCCCAATTCTGGAAGAGTTGGCATATGAGCCTTTCAAGTTGGTGTCGTGACTATGTATATCTGCCGATAACCGCTTTTACCCACAACCACCTACTTGGCATAATCAGCTCCATGTTGATTCTAGGAATCTGGCACGAATGGTCGTTACGCTATTTTTTTTGGGGGTTGTACCATGGGGTGGGAATCAGTATCTACCGTTTTTATAACCAACATAAGCCTAGGATATTGAGCTCAAATAGCCGAGCGATACAACTACCGTATCATCTGCTTTCTATCTTTTTCACTTTTCATTTTGTATTGTTTAGTTTTGCATTTACTAAGTCAGAAGATATCATCTCTTCAATAATCAATTTTTCAGAAAGCATTCTCAAACTGATAGGAATATAATGTTTAACTATTTGATAAATATATTCAATTTCAAAATTGCCTGTTTCCTCGTCGGTTGTTGGTATAGCGTATTGGTAATTCTTATCTGGTTGCTATGGCCAGAGAGCTTTCAGGGGTTTCGTTATTTACAGTTGTGAGGTGGACAGTGTTGTTGGTGTCTTTGTTTTTTTGTATGGAGGGGGAATGGTTTGCAGGCCTAAAAAGGATTTGCTATTGTTGCTTCCTGTGCGCCCTTTAGTGCAACCCAAGTAATTGTGAGGCTCTTTTGATTTCTTTATCTATTCGGAGAGTGAACTCTTATACCCAAAAGTAGGTTTGATATGGAATACAGATATATAGGAAAAAGTGGATTGCGAGTGACGCCCATTTGTATGGGAACCATGACCTTTGGAAGTAGTGCTGATGAAAAAGAGGCCTTTGCAATCATGGATAAAGCCTATGATAGGGGAATTAATTTCTACGATACTGCAGAAGTGTATCCAGTACCCCCAAGGGCTGATTGGGCTGGCAATACGGAAATCATGGTTGGTAAATGGCTTAAAACAAAGCCAAGGGAGAGCGTGATATTGGCAACCAAAGTAGCAGGAGCTGCAAATGGTTGGTTTGTCCCTCCCATTCGTCATGGTTTGACAGCAATTGATTCTTTTCATATCAAAAAAGCAGTGGAAGGGAGCTTACAACGGTTAGGGACGGACTATATTGATTTATACCAAATGCATTGGCCGGATACCCTTGTGCCCATCGAAGAATCTTTAAAGGCTTTTGATGCGTTGGTACGTGAGGGAAAGGTTCGCTATATTGGAACTTCAAATGATAGTGCCTACGGATTGACGAAAGCCAATGAGACTTCTAAAAGATTGGGAATAAGTAGATTTGAGTCGATCCAAAACAACTTTTCACTCAATAACCCACGGTTTTTAGATGAACTCGCCAATGTTTGCAGGCAAGAGCACATTTCACTTCTGCCATATTCTCCGATTGCTGGTGGGGCGCTAAGTGGCAAATACAATACGTACCCCTACCCGGAGAATGCACGATTCTCAAGTTATCTTAAAGATGAAAATCCCAGGATACAGGCCCAGGCAAAACGATTTGTAAATGAAAAATCACTTTCTACCACCCAAAAATATATGCAGCTTGCCAGTGACTTAGAAATTTCAAGTGTAACCCTGGCGGTCGCCTATAGCATGTATTTTGATTTTGTCGCTTCAACCATTATTGGAGCTCGAACTGCTGAGCAGTTGGATGACTCTTTTGCAGCCCTTGAGTATAAACTTTCAAGTGAGGTGATGCTTAAAATCGAGCAAATCCAACAAGAAATACTATACCCGATGGGCTAATAAAATTTGTTTTTTATAATTTTGCAGAACTCTTAATATCCAGATAGGTGTTAACCACTGCGGAAGGCAACTGCTCAGCCGTGACATCAAGTGTCAGCACCCCCAAGTGTTTGAGCTTGGTGAGTAGAGTTTGGCGTTCATCGAGGTAGTGGAGAAGTCCTTGATATCTCAGTGCTGTATCAAAATTTGAGACCTCAGCTAAAAGGCTGTCATCGAGAATCTGCTCCCGGATATCGGCAATGACCACAAGGTGTTTTCTCCGGAGTTGTCTGGTTAGTATCATCAGATCTTCATGATCTTCCGCCCTGCTGTTGGTGATAATAACCATAAGCGAACGGCGGTTTTGTAGTGTGACCAGTTCTTCTGCCGCTCGCAGGTAATCGGCTGCCTGCAATGAGCTATCGATATCGTACATTCCAAGTAATAACGAGCGTACCGAATCTTCCTGTTTGCGCGGAGGTAGCCATTTTTCCGTACCGCCAAAGGAATAGAGCCCAACCCCGTCTCCTTGCCTTGATGCCACATAGGAAAGGAGCAGAATGGAGTTGAGTGCCCGGTCGAGAATGCTTTTTCCCCCTTCTGCATGGCGCATTCGTCTTCCGCTATCGAGGACAAAAATTATCTGTTGGTTTCGTTCGTCCTGATAGTCTTTGGAGATAAGTCTTCGGTATCTGGAGCTTGCCTTCCAGTCAATTTTTTGCAGCTCGTCTCCCTGACGATATTCACGAAGCTGATGAAATTCGTTCCCTTCACCTCGTTTGATCAATTTTTTTATTCCCATGGTGCTCAAATGGTGATGGGTTGCCAGGATGGCAAAATGGGCAATTTCCTTAAAATTGGGAAAGACTTTGACTTCGTTTCTGTTTTCATAAAACCATTTTTTATGCCAGAGCCGAAGGGGACTGCTGACAATTACATCTGCACCTTTGAAAATGTAATGTCCCCGTTTACAAGGGTAAATTTCGTAAGCCATTGTCACCTTACGTCCCTGGAGTAAGGAAAAGGCGGCCGGCTGTTTCCGGCTTTTCATGTTGTGGTCAATATGGTCATGAAGACGCATATGAAAGGGAAGTTTTTCCGGGCTGCTTACCGCAAGAACCACCTTGCTCCAAGCCCCGACAGGTAGGTTGGCATGGATTGTGCGGGTAAGGCGTAAGGCTGGTCTGCGTAGACATTTTAAGCCATCGAAAAGAGCCAGCCCAACCACCAGACATATCGCAGCAAGCCAATAGTCAGCAAATGAGGAAACTTGCCCAGCCAGAAGCCCAAGAAAGAGAAAAAAGACCCATAACAGGATATGAAAGACGCTCGGGAAAATCATAGCTTTTTCTATATTCGTGGTGCTTCAACGTTCTCAAGGAGTTCGTTGAGAACCATATCAGTGGTGTATCCCTCGATCTCTAAATCGGCTGAAAGCTTGATCCGATGACGCAGAACCGGCAGGGCAATTTCTTTAACATCATCGGGTATAATAAACTCGCGTCCACTGAGCATGGCACTGCCCCTTGCGGCCCGGAGCAGATTTATGCCTCCCCGGGGACCGGCACCATAATCAATTCCGTTCCAGCTTCTTGTCGCACGCACTATTGCCACCACATATTTGACAATCTGCTCGTCCACCGTCATGGCAGGCAGGAGTTTTTGGAGGGCCAGTATATCGTTTGGACTGAGTATGGCGTCCAGTTTCTCCGTTTCCAGACTGTCTCCCACCGATTGGCCGGTTACGTTTTTAACGATTTTCACTTCTTCCGCGTCACTTGGATAGTTGATATAGATTTTGAACATAAAACGGTCGGTCTGAGCCTGGGGCAGAGGGTATGTCCCTTCCTGTTCGATTGGATTTTGTGTTGCCATTACCAGAAATGGATGGGGAAGTTTGATCGATTTACCTTCAATGGTAACCTGCTGCTCTTGCATGGCTTCCAGCAGAGCGGACTGGGTTTTTGCCGGAGCCCTGTTTATTTCGTCGGCAAGGAGGATATGGCAAAAAACAGGACCCCGGCGGATTTTGAAACTATTGTCCTGCATATCAAACATACTGTGCCCGGTGATATCACTGGGCATGAGATCCGGGGTGAACTGGATACGATTAAACTTTGATCCGGCTACTTTGGCCATCGTTCGGGCAAGCAGGGTCTTTCCCAGACCGGGTACCCCCTCAATAAGTATATGTCCGCCGCCAAGCAGGCCGATAACCATTTCCCGAACCACCTGGTCCTGGCCGACAACACTTTTCTGTATTTCCTGCTCAAGCAAGCGGATTTTGGCAATAGCCTCTTTTATTGTTGTCTTCTCTTCAAGATTTGTCATTTTTCTTTGTTTTCTCCACCAGACATATGCATGTTTACGCGCTGTAAGTAGTTGCTTATTTGTATAAGATCCTGTTCTGTCTCAACTGTTTGTTGAAATGCGGTATGTAACTGTTGCTGCGTCATTCCAGACTTCTGGGCTAGTTTGGAAATATCTATATCCGTATTTTTTTGGCCCGCCTGCACACCCATTTTTCTACCAACCAGCATATTCCAGACAACTTTCCGGTTGTGGTTCACCATTGAGGAAAAAGTGTTTGTCCTCCAGTTATATTGGGCTGTTGCATCAATGTGATACATAATGTTGTGTCTTTCATCCAGTGCCGGTTGTTTTTGGGTACCACTTTGCATCTGCATTCGCCAGATAATGAGAAGGATGAGTATGAAAAAGGCGATCCAAAATTGTGGTGCCTTTTTCCACAGGATTGTTAGAAAAGAATCAATCTCACTGGAATAGAGTAGCCAGATGGAGGCAGCATCCCGGGTTAGCCACGACAGGAGATAGGCATGATCATAGTCGCCGATGTAAGAGTTGGTAAAGAGGAACATCTCGCTTAGTACGGTAACTTTGCCTTTACCAAGTTGGTACTGGAGTAGCCAGGCACCATCTCTTTCTATATAATCGCCCTGATCGCTGCGTTGCCTATCCTCACTATCTTCATAATCCAGAAAATAGGAGCCCTCTATGGTGAGTAGTGCGGAATTGCTGTTATCTACCAATAAGTCAGGATACCTGGTTTTTATTTGAACTGCAGTACCATCCAGATCGGTACGAATGAGATGATGTCGCGGCCCCTTTTGTGGGCTTGGCTCCGGTATGTCGATTTCTGTATCCTGTGCTTCGTCATCACTTTTGTTTGCTTCCGGTTTGGTATCATTTTTCTCACAGCCGCAATTCTCGTCTTCCAGAATACCCACACCGAGTTTCTCAAAGATGGTGACTTTGCCAGGATGATCACTTTTTAGTGAGTTACCGTTTGCCTGGACCAGTAAATGACCGCCCCGTTCCACCCACGAGAGGAGGTTTGTATTAATGGTGTTGTTTAGGCCGGAGGGAAGATAACGGATTATCATCGCGTCGCGTACCGGCGGAAGCTTTGTAAGGAGATCAAGACCTTTTACACTTTCACTGTGATACCCGGTTTGTTGCAGATATTCCTGGGCTGCCAGCAGTGGATTGTTTTTGACTTGGGGGGCGCTACCGGTGGTGATTGTATATTCCTTTTTTTCAAAATGATGAAAAAACCAGAAGGTGAGAAGGGCGGCAGCAAGAAGAACGAAAAACGGCAGAAGTAGCCATGGAGATTTACTCCTGTGGAGAATTGTTTTCATGGTCATGGCGTTATCTCATAAAGGTTTTGCCAGTTTTCCACGAGCTGGAAACAGAGCTGCTGCTCGGGTTCACGATGTCCATACGCTGTCACTATCCACAGGGATGTGAGGCTGTCAAAAAAGCTGGCCTCCTTATCTGATCTGCTGTTATGTACTTCGTTGCAACACTCTTTTTCAGTAAAGGATGCGAGTATTTCAAGATCGTGATCATTGATAAGTTTGGACAGTGTGCAGCGGTAGAGTAGTCCCATTGCTTCACGTTTTTCTCCAGAATGCAACAGCTTAAGGCATGCCTTGGCAACGTCGTCCGGTAAGCTCTCAGGACGTAGGTCCATACCGAACAACACCTCCGGTTTCTTCCCGTTTTTCTTTGTAGCAAAACTTGAACCAAACCAACTCCTTAGCTGGGAATGTCTGAGCAGTAAGAAACCGATGATGATACCGGCGCAACACAACAAAAGAAACTTTCCGTACTTGGCAATAAATGGTCCGACATCTTTTAGCAGGGTGGCAATGGTTTTAACAAATTCCTCTAAAAAATCGGTCCAGGCCGAATCTTTGCTCTCTTTTTTTTCTACTTTTGGTACCCAATGGTGGCGGGTAACTTCTTCCCCATATTTTTTGTTATCCAATACCCGCTCAATGGTTTCTTTGGCTGTGTTTGGATCAGTATTAGTGGCATATGCGGGCACGGAGAAGACGCAAACATAGCTCAAACAGGTGAGGAACAATAGTGCTGCCAGAATGTGTTTTGCCCCGTTATTTCGTTTTTGTAACCGTTGTTGTATCCGTTTAAATCCGATTTCTATATCCCAGGCCTCCAGTTGTACGCGCCTGGAAATATAGAGCATAAAACCTGAACAAACATAGAGCGGGGCAAAAACAGAACAGCTGATACCGTAGGCAATGAGAACGATCCAGCTGTCAGCGGTGAAAATAAAATCGCCAAAATCGAGCCATCGTAGATTTTCGGGAATAAGCCAAAAGAGCAGACCCATGATGGTAAGGGTGAGAATGTATTCAATACAAAAGGAGGCAATGGTCAATAACAATGGTTCAAGACCATCTTGTAGTATTGCTCGTCTTTCTCGGCCTTGCTTTCCGCTGAGACCTTCAAGCAGCAAGACCGGAATGGAAAACGAGCGGCTGGGAGTAAAACGAAAAAGGAATATTCTAAAAAGACGGCCAAAGCTTGTATCCTTGCGGTATTCCCGAAATGTCTGGCGGATGGATTGTTGCGTCCCAAAAATTGCCCTGCTTAACCAAAGTAACAGTGGTGGCTCATACAGCGGTTTACTTAGCCAGAAAAGAAAGAGGCTCCATTTTGCGGTGGACTGGGGAAGTAAGGAGCCTATGATAATCCATATAAAAAGCAAGGGAATTGCACTGATTAACCATAAATACCAGAGTTTCCAATACCAGCGTCTTGCTACGATAAAGCCGAGGTCAACCGCTTCCCATGGGGTACGTGGTCGAATTTCGACGGTGACGTTTTCAAGATTCATAACTGTTTCTTCCGGCGAAGAGGAAATAGCAGATGACCATGGTCCATAACACGGCTGCCACACTAAATTTTATACTTGCGGAAAAACCCGACGATGACCAGAAGGCTTCTATAAAAGCGGCAATCAGCAACATGAGTGCGCCACCCATAACAAGTTTTAAGGCGATGGGTGCTGCCATACGTAATGCATCTCTTCTTCTGTAGTTTCCAGGGTTCACCAGGCTATAGCCAAGCAATAGGCCGGCCATCCCGCAAATTGCAATAGCGGTTAGTTCAAAGGCGCCATGGCCACAAACGAACTGCCAGAAGGTTGTGGAATATGGAGGATGCGATAGATGCCCGGCTACGCCGCCAAGCACTATTCCGTTATAAAGAAGAAAAAAGACAGAGCCGACACCAAAGACGATACCTCCTGAAAATATTCTAAATCCTATGGATATGTTATTGAGTATGTAGTAGCCGAACATGGTGAGATCATCTTCGTCACTACGTTTTGCCGAACGCCCTATTTTCTCATTGTCCGGATCATACATTGATTCCATGGTTAACACCTGTTTTTCATCCATTATCGAATAGATAAGGGCAGGGTCTTCGTGTGTTGCTATACCAGCGAGAAGTCCTGGAAGGAAAAAAAGCAGGCAGGAAAGCAGGAAAAAGGGAGCATTCTTACGCAATGTTTCTGGAAAGTCGATGGCAATAAAGTGGATAATTGACCAGAAAAAGTTGGTTTTTTTACGGTAAAGTTGTAAATGCCCTCGCAGCACAAGATCATGGAGGGTATCGACCAATGCAGGACGGTAATGCCTGGCTTGAGCAAGACTGTAATGGTTGCAGATTTTCCGGTAGCGTGATGGAAACTCGGCCAGGGAAATCCCGGAGATTCTTTTGGCAGTTTGCTTTGATTCCAGCTCGCTGAGTATTCGACCAAATTGGTGCCAGCTCTCTTGATGGCTTTGTTCAAACTGATTTTGATTCATTATCGCTTTTTCCCTTTAAAAACCAGTTGCCATAGGCAAGGAGTCCGTTTTCCGGTAAATCCGCCTCGGTGAACCGGGCGAGTATTTCTGCCAGCTCATGTCTGCGTGAGGTCGAAAGTTCACCGGCCCGTTCACAAAAATCAAGAATAAGTCGCTGTTCTTCAAGCTTGAGTGGTAGCGGTGGCGGTTGGGCTGGATAATCCGGTATGGAAAATTGATGATTCTTATCCTTTACATAGACAACCACCGTTCCAGCCGCAAGATCACCCAGTCGCTTAAAACGGGAATTGAGCAACATGGTGATAAAACCGGTGATATTGAAAAAGGGAAAGAGGTCCACATTACGAACAAGATTTCGTAACAATGACGATGACCATGAAACGGGTGTACCATCATCGTGGACAACCCTGATTCCCATACTACGCTTTCCAGGAGTCATACCACTACGGATTTCAAAAAAAACGGGATAAAACCACTCCATAAGAAAAAGAATGATAAGCATGAGGCCGGTGCCCAATCCGCCTAAAAATTGAAGGAGAATGGCAGTAATACCATAGATGACGATGCGAATGATAAAGTCAATCAACCAAGCCAGTCCGCGGACCATGGGACCTGCCAGAGAAAATGTGAGTTGCACTCCCTCTGGTGTCTCATAACGAATACGTGTGTCGCTTCTAAATGACAATGTATTTTAACCCCGGTATTGCATGGACGGCCGGGCTAAACACCTTGATGGCAGGTATGTTTTGACGGGTTTTATGATGCTATTCATTCTTTTGTCTTGGATGCGACATGAACAATTAATGGCCCTTAGTGGTTGAGAAAATATCTACGAAACCTGTATAGGCAGAAAGACCGCTAATTACCATAAATGGCAGTCCAAAAAGAATTATAAACAGAAGAGGAAGAATAGCCATGATCATCCCACCGCTATTGCCTGCCAAGGCTCCAAACAATCCTCCCATAATAGCAAAGACAATAATAATACCTATACCAACGCCAAAATAAGCCAGTCCATAAACAAGAAAGGGTAATATATTTTTTAGACACGCCTGGAAACTTTGCTTGAAGGCCTCAACGGGGTTCCGGTTCCCAAGAGCAACCAGAGGAGAGGAAAACCAAACTGCCATAACAATGGGAATAGAAAGCCCAAGTCCAATCAATATAACAACGAAGAACATGAGAATAGTGGTTGGAGAGCTAAATGTGGCAGGATCGAATTGTTGGCCTTTGAGTAGCATTGGCAGAAAACTACTGCCAAGGGTCATAAAAAAAAGCAGACCCATAACTATTCCAATTGCAAACATGCATCCGAGGTACAATAGCCCAAGAAGTGCGAGGTTGTTTCGGTTGTGACTGAATCCACTGAAAATATCTTTGACCTCGAGCGCATTTCCCTCCATCTGTTTTTGGGCAGTGAGCATTGCTCCTCCGGCAAAGATCATAAACGGAATATAATAGAGTAGTGATCCGATTATCGGCACCATTGCCACAAGCATGGATAAAAATGCTGCAATAAACCCCATGGCTGGCCATTTAAACGGTTCTCCCATAAAGAGTTTGGCAGCCGAACTGATCCATTTCCACCCATGGGAGGCCGGAACTTTTCGTGGGGTGTCCAGCCAGTCACCGCTCAACTGATTTTGTACACCAAGATCAGCAACGGGTGCGGCATATGGATTGTCACTTTTGGGCTCGTTCTTTGGTCTTGCTTGAGCTTGTACCGGTTGCTTGGGAACTGGCGGTACGTCAATGCTCTGTTGAACGGCCTTTTCTTGCTCTTTTATACCCACCTTCAGCCCCGCCTTGGTTAACAGCCTGGCGAGCTTTTTTGCCTTCTCCCTGTCTAAGCCTTTTTTTAGAGCGATGGGTTTACTGACAAGCAATAATTTTTCCGCCTTCGATGGTTCCATTTTCGCCACGCTGGCGAGATTGGCGATAACGGTATTGTGGTCAAATCCCTCAAGCAGTTTTCCTGTGAAAATTATTTTATATTGATTAGCCATGAGTTTCTTTAGTTTCTTAAACAGATGAAATATGCTCCTGAGCCATTTGCCTAACTATGATGGGCATAGATATTCTTTTTATACCGCTACGTCAACACAAAATCTGATTAACCATAAAGCTCTGCGACCAGAATAAGAGTGGTCAAGAAAAGTGATTCATTTTGCTGTGTAAGCAGGATACATATTCGGTTATTAAAATTTTTACAAATTATGCAGTACTTGCTTAATTTGCTTGCATTATACTACACTACAAGCAAATTAAGTTTTAAAAGAGGTGAAATCACGCCATCAGTGACGGTCAGAAATGTTCTAGATGAGGCACTTATGCCCACAAATTAACGGGGTATGCCCACAAAAATAAAAGTGAGATAATACATTGAAAACGAAAATATTTTTACTACTAATTCTTTTTTTCCCCTCAATGCTTCAAGCTTCTTCAGTAACAAAAGAATACTGGATCAATGAAATGGAAATTGCTCTTCCGGCTACATTCTGTTCGCAACAGATGTATTTCAGGCAATGTTTCACAATAGATGCCATCGAATGTGAAGAAATTGCTTCATCTGTTACCAGACTATGCTTACAAAAATACAAAGAGGATATTCCTGGTGTCCTGGAGCAACCTCAAGATGGCACTAAATGGGGAACAATAATAGGTCGATGTGCAGGGAGTGCTTTCGAAGTTTCATTAAATAAGAAAAAAATAAATAACGAGAAGTGCAATGACGCAACCAACTGGATGTAAAAGACATAAGCAGTTGTTAAAGATCGCTCTTTAGTCGCTTGGCTACAGCAAACAACGCTGCTCCAGTTAACTTTATGACAAAAAAATCCTAACCTGAAAGTTGTTTAAAAATTAACCACGATAGTTTTTGCCACATAGTCATGGACACACCTTTTTTTCTTTTGAGATTTGCAGATGGTGGAGCATATGGGTTTTCTTGCATGATTTTCCTTTTTCTGTGTGGAATGTTATTTTCTAAAAACCTACTTTTCTTTTTCAATAAGTCCTTTAACAAACCAACGCTGCATGGATAGAACAACCAGTACCGGAGGGAGCATGACCATTAAAGCTGCCCCAAGGGCGACATTCCACTCTGGTAAATCATCGGCCTGGGGAATAAGATCCTGGAGTCCAATGACTGCCGTGGTCATGTCGGGGTTAGTGGTGATCAGTAAGGGCCAGAGGTACTGATTATAGCCGTAGACAAATTCAATCACGATCAAGGCCGCAATATTGGTTTTGGAGAGCGGGAAAAGTATCTTTCGAAAAAATGTCATGGGGCTTGCCCCATCCATTTTAGCCGCTTCACAGAGTTCTTCAGGAACCGTTAGAAAAAATTGTCTAAACAGAAAAGTGCACGTGGCTGATGCCATCAGGGGCAGCGTTAACCCGGTGTAGCTATCGAGAAGAGACCAGTTTAAATTCATTTCCACCTCATGCCCGGCAATCCATGATATCGGCGTATTTAAATGGAGGAAATTCCACACTTCCTGCAAGGGGCCAAAGACGTTGGCAGCCACTTCATAGGTGGGCATAATCCGAACTTCCACCGGGAGCATCAGGGTACAAAATACAGAGGCAAAGGCAACGATTCGTAATCTATAATCAAAATAAACAATTGAAAAGGCAGCGATCATGGAGACGCATATCTTGCCAACGGTTATACCCGTAGCCATGACAAAGGAGTTGAAAATTTGACGTCCAAGATCGCTTCTGGTCCAGGCCTCTTTCATATTGACCATAAATTGGTCCCCGGGAATAAGAGGCATGGGGACGCGTGACACATCTTCCAGAGGAAGGGTGGCCGCAATTAGACTGTAGATTATGGGGAAGCCGACAATAAGAATTCCCAGCATAAGGAAGATGTATGTGAAGGTATCTAATATGGGTGTTTTTTCAACCATGGCACCTATCCGCTATATTGCACTTTCTTTTCAACATATCTGAATTGTAAAACGGTGATCACAATAATGAGGGACATGAGGACCACGGACTGGGCAGAGGACGAGCCCAGATTTAATCCCACAAATCCGTCCTGATACACTTTGTAAACCAGGATATTTGTTGAGCCTCCTGGTCCTCCCTGAGTAACGGTATGGATAACTCCAAATGTTTCAAAGAAGGAGTAAATAATATTCATGACCGATAAAAAGAAAAAAGTGGGCGACAACAGGGGAAAGGTGATGGCCCAAAATCTTTTAAATGGGCTGGCTCCATCTATGGCTGCAGCTTCAATTAGCGATTTGGGGATAGCCTGTAATCCTGCCATGAAAAAGACAAAGTTATAGCTTATCTGCTTCCAGGCACTGGCAATGGTGACCATTACCATGGCATCTGTACCGTTGAGTACCGGATTCCAATCGGTGCCAAGCCATTTATTGATGCCAAGGGCAACAATGCCATAGGAAGGGTGGAGGAGAAAAAGCCAAAGTATGCCGGAAATAGCAGGAGCTACAGCATAGGGCCAGATAAGTAGAGTCCTGACTAAAGCCTTCATACGAAGGGCCCGGTTTGCCATGGTGGCGATAAACAACCCCACCGTCATTGACACTATGGTTACTGCAATACTGAAGGTGAGGGTCGTCAGGATGGATTGTACGTAGAGTGGGTCCTTAAATAGTTCAATATAGTTATAAAAACCGACAAATCTGCTGTTTTGCCCAAAGGGATCACTGAGAAGGAAGGACTGTAGTAAACCCTGTAACGCCGGCCAGTAAAAAAAAGTTAGGGTGACCACTACCTGCGGTAGGATAAGCAGGTAGGGAAGGTAGCTTGACGTGAACGTTGATCGTTTAATCATTGGCAGACAATGTGTTGCAGGTTCCTTTAAAAAGAAATTGCGATCAGCTGGAGGCCCCTGTAAAAAGAGGCTTCCAGCTGGTACAACTATTCTCTTTATTTATAGGTCTTTTCAAAGGTCCTCAACTGCATATTGCTTCTGGCAACAGCATTATCAAGTGCTTCTTTGGGAGATTTTTTCCCGTTCCACACAAGTTCCAGTTCTTCATTGATAATATTGCGGATCTGTACGAAGTAACCCAAACGTAACCCCCTTGATATCTTGGTGGGTTTTTCCCGGTTGAGTTGGTCAATACCAACGGTCTGGAGTGGGTTGGCATCGTAATAGCCTTTTTTCTTTAGATCATCATAGGCATTAAGGGTGATGGGAAAATAACCGGTTTCCTTATGCCAGTACTCCTGCATTTCATTGGTTGCCAGAAAGCTGAGGAAGGCTGCAACACCTTCGTATTCTTTTTTACTGTGGCCATTGAGTACCCAGAGAGAGGCACCACCAATTATACTGTTTTGAGGGTGCTGCATGGATGCTTCAACGGGCAGAGGTGCAGCATCCCATTTAAACTTCAGATCAGCTTTTTTCAATTTGGCAATACCGCTGACCGAATCCATATATACCGCAGCATTTCCCGCTATAAATTCAGCTTTTGGTCCCTGATATTTCTGGCCGCCATACATAAATCTTTTGTCTTTGGACCAGGCTTGGAGGCGTTCTATGTGACCGATTACCTGAGGGTTATTGATCAACAGTTCGCAGTCCAGGCCTTCGTAGCCATTGGCTTTGCTGGCGAACGGGATGTTGTGAATGGCACTGTAGTTTTCAATCTGGATCCATGATTGCCAGGCCGTTACCATTCCGGCAGGTGCTATACCACTGTCCACAAGTTTTTTGGTAATCTCACCCAGCTTATCCCATGTTATCGCCTCTGTTTTTGAAAGTGGTTCTATACCGGCTTTTTCAAACATACTGACGTTGTAATACATGATAGGTGTGGAGGAGTTAAACGGCATGGACATCAAATTTCCGTCGGCATCCATATAGTAGGAGAGAACGGCTTGAAGGTAATTTGACCAATCGATGGTATGCCCGGTATCCGCCATTAGTTTATGAACCGGATAAACTGATCCCGATAACATCATCGTTTGAGTACCGACTTCAAAAACTTGAAGGATGTGTGGTTGTTTTTTGGCCCTAAAGGCTGCGACACCAGCGTTCAATACCTCGTCATAGTTGCCCTTATTGGTTCCAACAACAACGTATTCCGATTGCGATGCATTGAATTGTTTTATCATTTCATCAACAACTTTACCCCTCGCGCTTCGCATGGCGTGCCACCAGTGAATCGTGACAGGTTTTGCACAGACTGCTGCGGGAAATGCCAGGCACAGGCCAACAGCAAACACGACAAACAACCGGTTCAATTTCATGATAAGATCCTCCAAAATAGGGAACAATGAATAAAAAATCGCCTTGTGCAGAGGCTTCTTGCCAATACACAAAAGCGATACTTGCCAATATTGTGGAAATAGTAGGTTCTGTCTGGGGAGTCAAGGTATAAATTGATTTTAAAAAAGTATTGTGCTATCACCTCGTTTATTGATTTTTGTACAACTTTTTTCCAGTGATACAGGATAAGAAATCCCAAAAGGTACCCTTTGCCATGAGCGAACTGAAATTTAACGATGTAACCAAACGATACGGAAAAACGGAGGTTGTTCATAACATCAATCTCACCGTAAAAGATAAAGAGTTTCTCGTTCTGGTTGGACCGTCAGGATGTGGAAAATCGACCTTATTGAGGATGATAGCCGGTCTTGAAGAGATTAGCGATGGAACAATTACCATCGGCGACAGGGTTATCAACGATGAGGCTCCTAAGGATAGGGGGCTTGCGATGGTCTTTCAGAATTATGCCCTTTATCCCCATATGGACGTGTATGAAAATATGGCTTTTGGCCTGAAACAGCGGAAGACGCCAAAAGAGGAAATTGAGCAGCGAGTGCAGGAGGTAGCAGAAATACTCGGCCTTGAAGAGCTTATTCGCCGCAAACCCCATGAGCTTTCAGGTGGTCAGCGCCAGCGTGTGGCCATGGGACGGGCCATGGTGCGAAAACCTTCCATATTTCTCTTTGACGAGCCCCTGTCTAATCTGGATGCCAAACTGCGCATTCAGATGCGGGCAGAGATCAAAATGCTCCACCAGCGGGTGCAATCAACGATGATATATGTCACCCACGATCAGGTGGAGGCCATGACCCTCGCCGATAGAATAGTGGTTCTTAAAGATGGTTATATTGAACAGGTTGGAACTCCTCTGGAGCTGTTCTTGCGACCGGTGAACAGCTTTGTTGCAGGTTTTATAGGAACTCCTCCCATGAACCTTGTTCCCAGTACAATACAAAAAGGCGATGACCACTTTTTCCTTACATTTGACCAAGGTCTTACAATTCCTGTTCCGGAAACTTCGGATAATAACCTTCAAGACGGCCAGAAGGTAATTATGGGACTACGGACAGAAGAGATTACAATTGCTGATAATAATGACTCAGTTCCACCTGAATGGTGTTTTTCCGGTGTGGTCAAAGTTGTGGAACCATTGGGCAATGAAAACCATTTGTATGTGGATGTTGAGGGTGTGACCTTTGTTGCTAAATGTGAGGGGCGCCGGGTGGTACATAGTGGAGATGTAATTGAGATTGCTTTTAATCTTGAGCAGTTACATATCTTTGATCAAATGAGTACCAAGGCCATTTATTAGAAGGTGCCTGAGAACTGTGCTTATCTCTTTCTCAGTCAAGTAGCACATCAACCATTTCTGCAAAACCGTAGCCGCCCTTCTCTTCAGTTATCCATGAAGGTAGTTGTTCCATATCTTCCACAAATCTGAGGATATTCGCTACCCCTACACCGTTTGCAAAGAAAGAAAACATCGGTGCATCATTTGGCGAATCTCCTGAAAAAATGACCGATTCTTTTTCTCTCTCAAGATCCATTCCTAAAACTTCCAGGAAAAATTGTTTGGTCATGGTGAGCTTATCATACTCACCAAACCATCCATTTACATGAATTGAACTGATCTTGGCCACAGCCCCGGCACCTTCAAAGAGAGAGACAATTCGGTGTACCTCACTTACAGGTAATGGCCTTACATCTTCACAAAAATCTATTGCCAAATCCGCTTCACGATAGGGCTGGTCTGCGGAAACTTGACAACCTGGAACCTCACGAAGAATTTGCTCTTGCAGGGTAGCAAGCTGGGCATTATCCTTTTGCCGCTGTTCTGCACTGCGCCAAAAACGACGGGTCATTTTTCGGCGTACATGGTCATAATAAAAATAAAAGGCGCCGTTTTCACCGATCAATCCATCAACGGGCCACATCCTGGCAATATGATCACACCACCCCGCAGGCCTTCCGGTTATGGGAATAACCTTGATACCCGCTTGCTGTAATCGCTCCAAAGCATCATAGGCCACTGCCGGTAGTTTTCCTGCATGGGTCAGGGTGTCATCGATATCTGTAAGAACATATTTAATCTGTTTTTTGCTCTTTTGGGGGAAATCGTGAATCGAGTTCATATATGCTATGGGAATACCTTTTTAGGGGAGAAAAATTATTCTGACAACAATATTCAAACTCGATATCGATTAGCATACATAACACCGAGTTGTCGATCTGTTTTCCAAATTTGTTTGAATACGGCCCATTATACTGTCTTCTTTTGGTAAAACGTCAATGACTAACCGGAGACTCGTTAGTGAGTCACCGACACTCTTTGCGTACCGGATTTGCGAGGCAGCCGATACCTTCAATCTCCACTTCAACCAGATCACCATCATGTAGGGGGCCAACCCCGCTGGGGGTACCGGTAATGATTATATCTCCTGGCTCCATGGTGAAATTTTTTGAGACAAAGGCGATAATTGCAGGAATTGGAAAGATCATATGTCTGGTGTTTGATTGCTGCACAATTTTCCCATTGAGCCGGCAGCAGATATCCAATGACTGTGGATCACCTATTGTCTCGGGAGTGACAATTACCGGCCCAATGGGGCCAAAGGTATCCAGGGATTTTCCTCGGTACCAGCCGGACTTGTCGCTACGTTGTAAATTTCGCTGGCTCACATCATTAAAGCAGGTAAATCCCAGGATATGGTCCATGGCTTCTTCTTCTGCCACGTTTTTTATCCGGTCCTTAATGATAATGGCCAGTTCAGCCTCATGATCCGTCCTGCAATTGTCAAATGTATATTCATCGAGAAATGATGGGATGATAATGGGTTTATCAGGGCCGATGAGTACGTTGGGAGTTTTGGGGAAAAGCACCGGTTCGCTAGGAATTTCGTCGGTAAAATTTTGAACGTTTACCGAACCACTTTCTTTTATATGTTCCAGGTAATTCAGGCCAAGTGCGACTATTTTAGTTGGCTTGAGTTCAATGGTATCTCCATTACTCATGGGGAGTGTGACAGGCATAGCTACTTTTTCTCCTTTTTTGTGTGGTACAAAGGCATGGGTTTGTGAAATAGAGGTGTGGTCTACATATTTATTGGAGTAACAAGTTGCTTCCGTTAAAAAATATTCCGGCAACTGCACCTGTCATCAAACAGGCCAGGGTTGCGGCAATCAACGCTCTTAAAGAGACTCTGCTGATATCCTTAGCCCTTTTTGGGGCAATTGCTGTAATGGCGCCGACAAATATGGCAACGGAGGCAATATGGGTAAAACCGCAGAGGGCATATGCGCTGATAAGAGCAGACCGTGGATCGGAAAACCTGTTTTCTGCAAGAATATTTGCCAGATCCTGATAGGCAACCACCTCTGTCAGGACCAACTTTTCTCCCAGCAATCCAGCGACCATATGGATATCAGCAGGTGCGATGCCAAGCATCCAGGTGAGCGGATAGACAAGGTAGGTCAAAATCAGTTTGAGTGATACCCCGGAAGCAAAAAGTCCTACGATCATATCCGCAAGTGCTGCCAGCCCAAGGACTGCAATCAGCAAAGCCGAAATGGAAAGGATAACCCTCACTCCATCATCGGCACCATGGATAACGGCAAGAAAGATATTATCCGGTTTTTCGTAATGTGGTTTGATATTTACTCCCAAGGTTTCGGGATTGTCCGTCTCCGGCCAAATCAATTTGGACATGATAATGGCCGCAGGTGCTGAGAGGATAGATGCAGAGACAAGATGTCCAGCGATGGTTGGAAAAACCTGCTGCAGGGTAAAAACGTAAAGCGCCAAGACATTTGAGGCAACGGTTGCCATACCAGCGGTTAGCAGGAGGCAAAGTTCAGAGCTGGTCATTGTTTGTATGTGGGGACGAATGGTAAACGCAGATTCTACGCCAACAAAGATATTGCTGGAGGCGGCAAGGGCTTCGGCTCCAGAGATGTGCATAAGTTTGGTGAAGAGTTTTGCAAATAGCCTGATAATAACCGGCATAATATTGTAATAGTAGAGGATCGATAGTAGCGCGGAGAAGAAAATAATGGTGGGGAGGGCCTGAAAGGCAAAGATAAAACCGGGTGATCCTTCGGTGCCGGGAGGGAGGGCGAGGCTGCCGAAGACAAACTGGCTTCCCTGGGCAGCACAGCCAAGGATACGAACGACCATCTCATTGATAAACAGAAACACCTTCTTGCCCGCAGGGACCATAAAAATAAATGCGCCAAACGACAATTGAAGAATAAGTCCCCAAAAGATAACCTTCCAATTGATATTTTTGCGGCTGGTGGAACAGATCCAGGCCAAAACCATAAAGCCAAACAGACCGCAAAAACTTCTTAAAACATCCATAAAATACTCCAATTTAAGGGGCAAAAGATTTAATGGGATGTTCTTTCTCATCCAGTTTTACAACATATCGGCCAGCTTTATTTCTTTTCTTTACGTACTCCATAAAGGACATGGCATAATCCAGGTAGGTATCGACCATACCGCCACTTTCTTTTACCTTTTGAAAAGTGGTGTAGCCATCCTTTCCGGAAGCGATATAGGAATTGGTCACAATCACATATTGTCGCGCGTCATCCAAAGCTGACCAGTCACCTGTTGTCCGATTTTTGATCTCCATTGCACCTACTCGTTTTCCCTTTTTGGCTTGTGATGTAACTATGTACCGTAACCCATATGCATAGGGAAAGGCGCCGGATGATTTACCATGGATGGCGGTGTCAACAGCATCTTCTAAAACATCGTGTATCTGTTTACCAGACATTGTAAATTCCACAAGGGTATTGGAAAAGGGTAATAGGGTATAAGCCGTATTAACGGTGATGGTACCTTGGTCGATATTGGTACGAACACCACCGGCGTTGGTGATGGCCGCATCTGCCCGAAGACTCAACTCATAAAAACTTTTAGCAACAAGGGGAGCCACATTACTACCCAGGGGAAGTGCTGCTCCGTTATAGGGGACGCCAGGGATACGTGTATGTATTAGTGCTTCTTTGGCCTCGCCAATGGGTTGTTGTTTAAGCGGCTCTATTTTGCCGGCATACTCATGTAATAGTTGGCTCACCGATGGATCCGGTACAATGATTTCTGCAAGTTTTGTTTCCTTTAGCTGTTGATACACAGCTTGCCGAGCTTCTCCTTCAATTTCCACCCGTTTGCCCGCACTATTTTTTCGCGTAAAAGAATCCTGTAAGAGAAGCGTTGTCTCTCCATCACAGGATGTAACCATTCCTTCCCCATCAAAATGGATATCCAATCTGCCAATGGCCCTGCCATACTGCCAGGCTTGAACAACGCAGACCGGTTCATTGGTGGCCGAAACGGTTTGGCTGGGGTATGGCCCGGAGGAGGTTAAACCAAAAGGAGTAAAATCCCCCAAAAGGGAATGGGAATCGCCGCCAATAATAACATCAACTCCACTTACTGCTGATGCTAGAGCAAGATCGTTGTCGTATCCATAATGACTTAACACGATGATTTTATTGATACCCTGTTTTTGTAAAAGAGAGACCATGTGCTTAGTGGTGGCCACTTCATCGCTAAAGGAGACCGATGGTGCTGGTCTTGACGATTCCTTTGTCTTTTTAGCGACTGTAATGCCTATTATACCTATTTGTTGACCATCTATTGTATAAAGAAGGTACGGTTTGAGTAGAGAAGATAAAGGATCATCTGCGGCGACAATAATATTTGCACTTATGGCCGGTGCCTTAAGTGTCTGTAAGAAGGTAGCTAAAACACCATTACCATCATCAAATTCGTGATTGCCAATAACAAAACCGTCAAAAGGCAGCATATTCATCAAGCGAGCTTCAGCCTCTCCTTTAAAGAGACTGTAATAGATGGTGCCGGAGAGCGCATCACCGCCATGCAGCAGCAGGAAGTTACTATTATCTTGTTTGAGCTGTTGCACTTTACTTGCAATTACAGGAAATCCCCCGATGAGGGTACGCGTTTTTTCTCCTCCAAGCAGCAGGTCAATTGGCTCACTTTCAAGGTGGGAATGGGTGTCGTTGAGATGGGCAATGGTGAGGGTAAATGGGGGAGAGGGGGCACATCCTGCTAAACAAGAGTAGAAAAGAAACAGAGCGATAGCATATAAAAGTGTCTGTTTGCTAAGTTGTGTTATGGTGTTGGTTAGGTAGCTTGCTGGTTTCATAGAGTTTCGATTGAATGGGGTTGTTTAAGGCACAAGTGCTCGTTACCGGGAACCTTTGCTTTTATTTGTTGTCTCCTCCCATATCCAAAGCGTCAGCTATAGCCTTTTTAATTGCATTACTTACTTGTTCACTTTCATTCGTTGGGTAAATTGTAATATCTGGATTTTCCCTACGGAATACACGAAAAACTTCATCAGCAAATGGCTGGCCAATTTTGTCTACACCTTGGAAATCAAGTCCAACATGTTTGAATCTGTTCACACGTGCTAGCACCCTTCTTGCTTGGGAGCGGGAAACCATCATCTCCTGATCATACTGAGCCAACCTTACGGGGATCAGCGTTTTTACAAAACCGTGATCCTCATCACCTGGGAGTTCAAACATGTTAAAGACTTGATTGACACTCCTTGCGCTGTTGTTTTCCAGCTTCATTATGACAACCGTGCCATCTTTCTCACTATCACCATCTTCAAAAACGAAATCAAAGGTATTACCCTGCACATGAATTAACGAGGCCCTGCCTGATTTAATGTAGAAGTTATCAACCATCCTTGAGGAGAAGAAAATTCCTTGTCCGGTGTGGCTGTCCGGATCAGTCGTCAACTTACCTTTAGACAGCTCTAGAGCAGCATGCTTTTCATCATCAAAATCGTTTTCTTCACAGAGCTTTTTAAATATCCCCCTACCGTTATCAACAATAATAATCTCAGTGCTCTCTTCTGCCTGAATAACATCAATGGTAATCTTAGTTCCTTCTGAGTGCTCAATAGCATTGTTGAGAATCTCTTGAAAACAGTATCCCCATAATTCCAAAATATTGCTCGGCAAGTCATCCAGTAACGGCTTGACTGATCGATACCATATCTTATGCTCTTCAAGCCCAGGTTTAATTTCAAGCTCCATACTTCCAACCCGGCCACCGCCTAAATGGTATGCTCTGGAAGAGGTATTTCCCTCCGCTATGATATCACCCTGCGCTACAAGAGCCCTAATGTGTTTATTTATACTCTGCCTGCTCATGCTGAAATGTTCAGCGGCCCTTTTAGCAATATCACCTGGGCTCTCCTGCACGTGAGACAGAATAAAACGCCTTATCTGCTCGGTGGTTTTTCTTATCTTTGTCATACGTTATTCTCAGAATAAGTTGATTGACAACATTGTCAGCTTATACTTATAGACATAGTTGCTGTGTTTTGTCAATATTGTTGGTGGTAGTTGGAAACATAAAAGGCAGCTGTTCCACACGGACTACCTTGAGGTTGGGGCGGCTGAAACTCTAGCGGCTTCGGAGTCGGTGACCGATTAATTCATTGTTTTTTTTTCTGTAGGTTTGAAGTTCAATAACGGTATGTATCCATCACTCATTGTATCCTTGAGCATCACCCCTGTCTCGCCAAGGGAAAATGCCTTTTCAATAAGATAGGCGGTTTTTTGGATCGCCTGTGCAATCGTTATCCCACCGTTGCGAATATTTGAGATGCAGTTGCGCCTCTCATCTGTGGTTCCAGGCGCGGGATTATACGTTAGATACGCTCCAAGGGAATTGGGTGAACTTAATCCCGGCCGCTCTCCTATAAGGGTCACAACCATTTTCGCATCAAGACAGCTCCCGATCTCATCGCCAATGGCCACTCGACCATTGGTCACCAGGCATACGGGAGAAACGGTCAGTGTTGTTTTTCCAAGGAGATCAAGTAAGCCAACGGTAACGGCAGCACCGCTCTCATTTACTGCAGGTGCCGATAATCCATCACAAATAACAAGGCAAAGATCAAATTCTCTTTGTTGTTTACGCAATATTTCCTGGGAGAGCGTATCAAGTAGTCGTCCTTTGTCCGGTCTTGAGAGATATTCTGGTCTTGCGGCAGCCATACTTTGTAGCATCAGTACGTTATGTCCTTTCTGTTCTACTGCTGATGCGATTTTTGCTTTGTGAACAGGTTGATACACTGCATCTTTGGCCTTTGCGTGGGATAATTTGAACTGTAAATGTTCATGCAGAGGTAAACTTACACCAGCGCGTCCCAAGGCAATACGGGCCTCAGTATATTCCCTCAGTCTCTCCCACGGATCCTGTGATATGATTGGTGGAGTAATGTGTGGCATAGAAAGAATCTCTTAGGTGAGTTTGAGGAGTCCGTTTTGGGCCTGAATGGGGAGCAGCTTGCCTTGATGGTCAAAAACAGATTGTTTTTTCAGCCAATCGCTAAACTCCGGAGCGGGTGAAAGATTCAATAGTTTTCTTATGTATGCCGCATCATGAAATGATGTGGACTGGTAATTGAGCATGATATCATCCGCCCCGGGTATGCCCATGATAAATGTGCATCCTGCATTGGCCAATAATGTGAGCAAAGTGTCCATGTCGTCCCCGTCAGCTTCTGCGTGATTGGTATAACAGATATCAATCCCCATTGGCAAGCCAAGTAACTTGCCACAAAAATGATCTTCCAGTCCGGCACGCTGGATCTGCTTACCATCAAAGAGATATTCCGGCCCGATAAAACCAACCACACTATTTACCAAGAGAGGATTGAACGTTCTGGCAACCCCATACGCCCGTGCCTCAATGGTTTGTTGATCAACTCCGTGATGCGCATTTGCAGAGAGAGCGCTCCCCTGGCCCGTTTCAAAATACATGACATTGGAGCCGATTGTTCCTCGTCTAAGGGACAAGGTGGCGTCATATCCTTCCTGTAGCAGCGAAAGAGTAATACCGAAACTACTGTTTGCCTTTTCCGTTCCCGCAATGGATTGAAAGCAAAGATCAACCGGATCACCATTGTTAATACATTCAATGGTTGTTGATATATGGGTGAGGACACAGCTTTGGGTGGGAATAGCATATTTTGTAATAAGTTCGTCCAGCAAATTCAACAATCGACTGATGTTTTGAATGCTGTCTGTGGCTGGGTTTATACCGATAACTGCATCTCCGCATCCGTAACAGAGTCCATCCAAAATGGAAGCCGCAATTCCTGTCATATCGTCTGTTGGATGGTTAGGCTGAAGCCTTACGGAGAATGTTCCAGGGGTACCGATTGTATTGCGAAATGCTGTCTGTACGCTGCACTTTGCTGAGACAAGGATAAGATCCTGAACTCGCATAAGTTTTGAGGTAGCAGCAACCATCTCCGGCGTAATCCCTGGAGCTAATGCCGCAAGTGTTTGGGTATCAGCCTGATCAGTGAGTAACCAATCTCTAAATTCGCCTACGGTGTATGAGCTGATTGGTGCAAAGGCATCACGATCATGTTCATCAATAATAAGACGACTTATTTCGTCTGTTTCATATGGGACAACGCACTCACTTAAAAAACGGGTAAGCGGAACTTCTGCCAGGACCATCTGTGCCCTAACGCGTTCTTCTTCATTTTCCGCTGCAATTCCAGCGAGCATGTCGCCCGTTCTTGGGGGCGAACTCCTGGCCAGCAACTCTTTTAGTGATAATTCACGAAGTTTTTTAGTGGAAACGGTCGTCCTCTGCACCATGCACCTATTGTTCGTATTCCGCAGATAATTCACCCATAACATACTTATACTGAATTCATTCGTATATCACCACTCTTTGCCCTGAAATGAGTAGAGGACAAACCACGTTTTAGCCATGAAGTAACATGATTTATCTTCTCATTCCTTCAAGAATAAAACAGTTGTAGTGTACAGACGTTGATGACAATAAAAAAGGGGGAAGAACCAATATGGTTCTTCCCCCTTTATACTCCCAGCAGTAAGTAATTTATTTTTTTCTCTGACTAAGCCCAGCTATTCCAGCAAGCCCGACACCGAAAAGAAACATGGTTGCGGGCTCGGGCACAGGGGTACTCTCGGTCCAAAGGCGAAAATGGGAGAGACCATTTTTGCCGGCCCACTCCGTTATATCAAAATTTATACTGTATGTTTGTCCGGCAACAAGTCCTGTTAGCCCAGTATCATAGAGTCCAAAACCGGTCTTGGTTTTAATGGTGTACCAGATACGCCCTGTCCAATCAAAGGTTGATGTAAGGGTGCCAGTGCCGGTTGAAGCATCCCAGAACGTTCCATCGATACCATCTCCTGATCCGCCCAAGACAAGACTGTCAAACAGAGAGTTCCACTCAACCCGAGTCGGGTCACTTGTGAAAGTGTCTGTTTCATCCCAGTCACGTTCCAGTTTGCCAATTCCAAGCAAGTCCACATCTGTGTCGTAGAACTCATTTAGTAAATATTGAACATTTTCCTCATAATCCAGCCAATCATTTCTATCAGGGCTTGTGATCGTTTTAGGGTTAGCTTTTTCCCCGGTACCAATCAAAGGTAATTGCGTTGGAGCGTTTTGGTTGCCGTATACTGTAAGTGTTGCCTGGCTAACGCCAGCTCCCATCAAAAGAAAAAAAACTATCCAAACTGCTGTTAAGCAAGATGTTTTTAAAATGGTATGTAATCTGTCCAACATTGTTTTTCTCCTAGTAAGAAAGAGCTTTTTGGGAACCATTCTCTTTTGGATAGTGTATCGTATTTTCCCAAAAAAGAAATAAGATAATTAATTATTCTCAAAAAGATGATAAAAACTGCTTCTTATCCAGTTGAAGCCTTTCACCACTTCCGAATATGCTAACCATTATCTCATTTATAAACCATAGACAGAATAACTATTTTTAAATCTTTTTGTTCCTATGCGTTACGATTTGAATAATGAAAATTCTATGGTTTTAACACCATTCCGACCAAATGAGCCCTGCTTTTCACGCCCATTTTTTTGTAAATGGATTTAAGGTGATTTTCCACCGTATATTCGCTGAGAAAGAGTTTTTGCGAAATCTCTCTGTTGGTTAAGCCATCCAAAAGACATTGCACCACATCCAACTCGCGTCGGCTGATATGATACGCTCTTAATCGTTGGGCCCAGTTGTCTTCAAGATTGTAGTTTCCAAACAAAATTAAAAACAGGGAGAAACCGTCTGTAAATGTGATCATTCGCACTTCAATATCCGTTAGACCAAATGATCCTGGTAGTTCCACCTTAAACTGTCTTTTATTTTCTCCAGCGCTTCCTCTCTCTTGTAATTCTCTACAAGCGTTTTTTGCAGAGCTGCGATGATGGGAGGAGCGGTTAATTCACAAAGAATTTGTTCGCGGGGTGAAAAGGGGGCCTTAGAGGCCGGCCGAAAGAAAGCCATGACGCTGTGGATATCGTCGGTGATGTGTAACCACGAGTTCATCATATGGTGAATACCCTGTGGCTTTAAAAAATCATTGTAATATTCGCCTGCAAGATGTTTTTCCCAATCAATTATTCTTTCAGCTATGAGTACTTGGTTTGGATGTGGTCCCAGTTTTTGGAAGGGATCCATCTGAACGAAATGTTGCAGGTATTCATCGTGTTTTGCATCACTTAAACCGCGAGATACAAAATCATCCACTTTCCAGCCACACTCTTGCTGTATTGTTATGTAGAAATTCGAGGCTTCGGTCTGCATAACCTCCTCAAGCAATTGCAAAGAGACACTTCTGATTTCATCTTCATTTTCGCATTCCGATACAGCATGACGCAGCTTGCGAAGAGATTCTAACTCCTTGTGCGATAAAGAGATTGACATGGGGCACCCCTTTTCTTTTTTGGATATGGTGTGCTTGTTCTACTTTTCCTGACATTGTTTTTCTATGAGCAAACATACCCTCTTTTGATCGTTGTGACAAGTATGCTATCTGCCTGGTGGTGGGAAATGTCCAGTACTGTTTGCACGATAAATCAGGATGAAATTAGCAGTGCTTCCGTAAAAATGACTGGTTTCAGTCATTGTTTGTTTGGTGAGCAAGGGGTATGATTGTGGTCTACTTCTAGGGAATAAATGTAGCTGCTTTGCTTATACTATAAAAGTGACATATGGGAGGAACCATGAAAAATGCAATGGTTGTTTTAGGTGCGGCACTATCGATTTTTCTGATGAGTGTTATATCCGCAAACGCAAATCTGATTACAAACCCTGGATTTGAAACGAATGAAGTAACCTATATTTCAGGTCACCCTGGTGTTCCCAATGATTATGGTGATTGGGGCGGAGACTATTCGGGTATTGTAAGCTCGGAAAACGGAATCACTCCTGCTGAAGGGAGTAATATGCTGCGTTTTTTAAGTACCGGTAACATGTATGGGTCAACGCTTACGGCCTCCGAGATATATCAACTGATAGATGTTTCTGATTACCTGGGAATGATTCAGTCGGGATCGGCTGTTGCATCGGCTTCAGCACTTTTTAATCGTGTGCAACTTGACGATCAAACAGATTCATCTTTTGGCCTATCAATAATGGCTTATAGTGGGAACGTGAGTGATTTTACCACCACCGGGTATATAGAAAGAATAAGTGGAGGAGTTCTTGCCGATGCAGATCTGTCCACATGGGAAATGGTCTCAGTTTCTTTTACGATACCGACCCAGACAAGCTATCTGGCCATAAAAATACAAACAAATGAGAATATATTTAACGATACGGGAGCATGGCCAATCTATGAGTTTGATGGACACTATGCCGACAATATCTCACTTGAAATTGCCAGTGCACCCATCCCTGAGCCAGCGACTATGCTGCTTTTTGGATCAGGATTGGTTGGCTTTATCGGAATCAGGCGGAGAAAAAAATGATCTCTTCATAATTGCTTTTTGCCGGCGAAAAATAAGACGGCTACTCTTGACTATACCACGGTAATGTACCGTGGTTTTTTGTTTTTAGAGGATGCGTTTCAGGCGCCATCCTTTTCTCGTATTGTCTTTACTATTCCCCCCCCTCACGAAGAAAGACGAAACAGCAAGAAATGGGTCGATGTGATGACGTCCCGTTCCCAAATGGGAACACTTTGTAAGTGTTCATTAATGTGCATCCTTTTCTCTAAAGAGGAGAGTGTCGTTTCTAACATAATAGAATAATAAGAAAAAACAGGGGTATGTTTAATAATTGCATCTCAAGGTAAATGGTGGCCGGTATTTTGCTTTGGGCTCCCTGGCGGTCATTATTTTACCGTTTCAAGCTTGCTGGAAAAGAACAATAGCAGGAGGTTCGGCAAGCATTTGAACAGTAACAATTATTAGAGGAGTTGTGAGATGCAAAAAACAAATAGAAGAGATTTTTTGAAGCTTGGTGGATTAGCTCTGGCTGGTCCGCTGGTGGCTTCGGGAACAATACCAGGTAGGGCAAGGGCGTCAAAATTGCCGGATTATGGTCTTGAAAAACGGGTCCCGGTGAATTGTCGTATGTGTGCCCAGAAATGTCCAGGTCTTGCCCGAGTGGTGGATGGACGTTTTGTGGGGATTGAGGCCAATCCTAATTCCATCCTTCCTGGTGTATGCGGACGTTCGGTGGCTGCGGCGGGTATGGTGTACAACCCGAACCGTATCCAGACCCCACTTATCCGGGTAGGGAAAAGGGGTGAAGGGAAATTTCGTCGGGCAACCTGGTCCGAGGCGTTGGATTATGTTGCGGCCAAATTAAAGGTGTATCGTGATCAGGGCACTCCGGAAGCCCTAGCCGTAGCCGTTCGTTTTCATGGGGCACCGGGAGTGGATAATGAGGTTTTTAAGGTGTTTGGTACCCCCAATTTTCCAGGATATGCCGATACCTGCTGGGGAAATTCCCGTGCCATAGGTATGGGTGCCGTTTGTGGACCGTTTTCCAAGGGATTACCAGGCTGTAGTCCAAGCAAAGTAAGTGTTGATTTTGCAAAGGCAAAATATGGAGTACTTGCCGGGCGAAATCCTGCCGGGGGACTGGTGTGTTACCCTTGGGCCATGAATTTTGGTAAAGGAAAACGAAGTGGATTGAAACTCACCGTCATAGATCCGCGAAAACCTTCCGAAGCGGGAGAGGATAATGTCCACTGGCTTCCCATTAAACCTGGTGCTGATCTGGCATTTATGTTGGGGCTTTTCCATGAGCTGGTAAAAAATAAATCCTATGAAGAGGAATATTTAAGAGAACATACCAATGCTGCCATGTTGGTTGATGCTAAAACCCTGCAGCCTGCCGGAACCAGGGAAATTGAAAAGGAGAAAAAAGGAAAGAAAATCAAAATTCTTGATTACCTGGTTTTTGATAAGGCTTCCAACGATGTCCGCTTTGCAAGTGAAGCCACCACACCTGCCTTATTTGGTGAGTATGAGACAACGTATGAAGGAATAAGCAGTAAGGCTGTAACGGCGCTTGACAGAATTCGTGCTGAACTACAAACCTACACCCCGGAATGGGCTGAAAAACAATGTAGCGTTCCAGCAAATGAAATTAGGCAGGTCGCAAAAAATCTTGATCAAAATCGTTCCAATGCCTTTATTGATCCCACCTACCGCAGTGAGCGCTATTTTAATTCCTTTAAAACCATTCAAGTTATCAGCATGATGAACGCGCTGATCGGCGCATTTGGGCGTGAGGGTGGTATTGTCTGGAACCACTCCCCCAAGACCGGCTCACTCATTCATCCTCCAAAAGCAAAAGCCCATGCAATCGGTAAACATTATCTAAAGCATGATCCAAACTATCGTTTTGGAAATGCAAAATATTATCGCCATAAGGCCGTTGAGACCCTGCTTACCGACGAACCATATCCCATTAAGGCCATGGTATTTAATGGCTCCAACCTGCTGGGAGGGTCAGCTGGCGGGACTGAGATTGTGGAAGCCCTGGAAAAACTAGAGTTTATCCTTAGCATCACCCCATTTTTTAATGAGACATCCCTCTACGCCGATGTCATTCTCCCGGATGCAACCTTTGTTGAACGGGATGAAGCCATTAACGGGAAGTATAAGTATGAAGTACCCGGGGTAACAATCAATATGCAGGCCATTAAACCACTGTTTGAGGCCAAAGATCCTTACTGGATCAGTCTGGAACTGGCTCGCAGATTGTTGAGTGCTGATGAGTATGCAACCCATTTTAAACCCTTTGAAGAAGGTGGCATGGAGCTGTTGTGGAAGACCCAACTAGATGGGCTGAAAGGCGTTTCCAAGGAAGAAAAAGAGAAAGTTACCCTCGATTATCTGAAAAAAAATGGCATTTGGAACGGGAAAGCGGCGGCTAATAAGCCAAAGGCCAAAACGCCAACCCATAAGCTGGAAATCTTCAGTACCTTTTTAGCTGGTGCGTATGCAGACTTTACAGCTGAGGGTGATGCCAAGAATGCACTGGTGGCAAGTCCACTTCCAGTTTGGCAAACTCCAAACTGGATGGATCATAGAGAAAAGCTTGGTAAAGATGAGTTTGTACCAATAACCGGTTTTCTTCCACTCAATTCATTTACCGGTCAGCAGACCAAAGATAATAGGTTGCTGGCAAATATCGGTGAGCATCTTTCCTGGGACGGGGTTTTTATCAATGCCACCAAGGGTCGTTCCATGGGACTGCGCTCCGGTGATTTAGTCTCCATTTGGAACCCCGACAACAAAATGGAACAGCGAGCAAAGGTGGTCCTAAGTGAACTTGTCCACCCCGATGCCATGTTCAGTTATTATGGTACCGGACCCGGTGCGTTTACAAATCTGAACAATTTTTACAGCAATGCGCCGAAAACCGGCTTCAATCCTAATCACTCAGCACCATACCATTCCGCTCCTCTGGTGGGTGGACATGCTGCGCATGATTTTGTAATTAAAATGAGGAGGATATAATGTTTGACTATGCAATATGTTACGATTCGCAGGCCTGCCTGCGCTGTTTTACCTGTGCGGTGAGTTGCAGTGTGGAGAACCGTGTGCGGCTTGCCAAAACCAATTCGATGGCCATTGAAAATGGGGTGAATACAGCTCTGCCGCAGCTCAATTACCTCTATCCGATACAGCGGGAATATGGAAAATATCCCAAGAGTTACAAGATTACAGAGCTGCATCACTGTATGCATTGTGAAAACTCACCTTGTGCGAACAATTGCCCCAGCAAGGCCATTGAGCGAAGGGCGGGTGGCCAGGTCGTTATCCATCAGGATCGCTGTGTGGGGTGTCGGACCTGCCAGGACGCCTGCCCATTTGATGTGCCTGTTTATGACAAAACCAGCAACAGCTCCTATAAGTGTATCATGTGTTATGACCGGGTGGAATCCGGTTTGCAACCCGCCTGTGTAGGATCCTGTATTGGTGATTCCCTCTTTAGTGGGAGCCGTGATGAGGTGGTGGCCAAAGCAAAGGCGCGGGCCAAGCAATACAGTGAGCAGTTTGGCAAAGAGTATATCGTTTATGGAGCTGATAAAATAAATGAATATGTGGGCAGGTGTGGTTGGATGACAATCGTTGCTGCCGATGAGATGGAAAAATATGGCCTGCCAAAGAATCCCATACGAAGCAGTATGGTTCTGCGTCAGACCACAAAAACATTCGGCCTTGGGGCTTCGGCAGCGGTGGCAATTGGAGCCGGTTCCCATTTTCTTTACTGGTTGGCCAATAGAAAAGAGAGTCTTGCAGCACAAGAAGAGGAGAAAAGTCATGAATAAAAATATAATAGCATTTAGTCCTGCCCAGATTTTTTATCATAAATCCATCATTGTTTTGATGTTCTTCTTTGTTCTTACAGGACTTCCGATTATCTCTTCTTCATTTCACTGGATTGCCTACGGCTTTGGACTTCCATTTGATTTTATCGGTGAGCAGAACGGAGCAGCGCTTACCCTGGGTATCCAGGTGTGTAGAATGATCCACAGGGTGGCGGCACTGCTCTTCTTTTTGATTTCAATACCATTTGCCGGGATGCAGTTACTCCAGATCGGGAAATGGCATATCTGGCCGGAATCAGAAGCGGATGGTCTGGCTGGATTGAAAAGCAGTTATATAGACTTTAAACAGGCCAGGCAGGGAAAATATAACGCCGGACAGAAAATTGCGGCCTATATTTTTATTATTACCATCTGTTTGCTTGCGTTTTCCGGTTTTGTTCTCTGGTTCCGTGGTCTTTTTTCCCCGGCAACCTGGGATCTTGCAAGAACGTTACATGACATAGGCTTTGCTCTTTTACTTCCCACCCTGCTGGGGCATATCTACTTTGGTGTCCATCCGTTAAATAGAGCGGGTTTTAAGGCCATGTTTGGCAATGGTGAGCTGGAGTCGAAAGAAGTCGCTTCCCATCATCCGCTTTGGTTTGAAAAACTTACCAAATGTGAAAAATAGTAGGGGTGAAAAGGATGAATGTTGCGGTTTTCAATACGGGCCAGATTGCCAGTGGGCAACCTGCGGCCCAGGAACAAATGGTAGCAATGGAGCAGGTATCACAGGCCCGATATGCCTTGTATAAGGTCCTGGGCCTTGCCTATCTCTATCCAGGTGATATCGATTGGACCCGTTTTTGCTCTACCTTCCCGGAAATTCTTTCCGAGGCGGCGGAAGTCTTGTCGTTGGATCTTGAAAATGAGATTGCAGCGTTAAAAAACATACTGCATTTTTTGGATTTTGAGTTGATATGCTGTGAGCATACCATGCTGTTTATCAATAACCCCAATACCAAGACCGTCAGCCCCTATGAATCCATCTATTTGGAAGGAACCATTATGGGAAACTGCAGTCGGAAAGTAGAGGCGCAATATACCCATTATGGTCTCAAGATTGATTCTGGTCATGCCTATCTGCTTCCAGATCATATCGGGCTTGAATTAGATTTTATGGCCTGTTTGATTGAAAAGGACATGCTCTTTGAAGACTCTTTTTTCGCGGCTGAGAACAGGTTTTTTACAAATCATTTGGCAAAGTGGCTTCCTCACTTTTTAGAAGAGGTGATGGGGAGAAATCCGCATACATTATATCTTCTCCTGGCACGGGTTACAGAAAAATTGTTTTCTTTTGAGAGCGATCTGTTTGCTATACCTCCAAAAGATGCTGGGAGTGAGATCTAAGCATAGCTCCATCAAATACTTTTCAAAAAAAGGGAAAAGTATTTATAAGGTAATAAGAAAAGTATTTACGGTTTGCCTTTTATCAGGAGCTTTTGATTTATGCAGTATCGTTGTGCCATATTTCTTCTTTTCTTTTGGTTGTTACTGTCCACCGCCAGTTTTGCAAAGGCGGTGGACAGCCGGGATAACACCCAGGAGCCCATTCGTCTAGGGGTAATTACCCTATACCATCCGCTGGAAATGTATAAGCAGTACCAGCCCTTTGTGGACTATATCAGTGCAACAAGTCCTTATGATTTTGAACTCAAAATCACCCAGGATTATGTAACCATACTCAAACTGCTTTGCGAAGGCGATATCGATATTGCTCTGCTTGGCGGTTTGACCTATATTGAAGCGGCCGATCATTTTTGTGGTGTTCCCTTTCTTGCAGCCCTTGATCGGCAGAAAAAACCTGTGTATCAAGGGACTTTTATTTCCAGGGAACAGGATACCAAGGTGCATACCTTTCAAGATATCAAAGGCAAACGCTTTGCCTTTGCTTCAAAATTTTCCACCTCCGGAAATCTGGCACCCCTCTATCACCTGTATGCGAAAAGTGGCATTAAGCGTACAGATTTTGCGGAGTACAAGAACCTTGACTACCATGATTCTGTGGCGCGGGAAGTGTTACGTGGCAATTTTGATGCAGGGGTGGTTCTTGATTCCGTTGCCAGAAAGTATCAGGGGAAAGGGATTCATATCCTTGGCCGAACGGAGCCCCTGCCGGGATTTCTTTTTGTGCTGCGTCCAGGCCTAGATTCACAGGTGAAGGCGTCTTTGCAAGATGTTCTTTTGGCCTTGGACTATGAAAATCCTGAACATCGGGAGATTATGGATCGTTGGGATAGTAATATCCGCTATGGCTTTTCCAAAACGGATGATAAGAGTTATGATCCCATTCGACAGATGCTGCACTATCTGGCTGGACGAGGTGTATTTCTGGGAGGAAGCAATTGATTCTTTTTCGCGGGGTCCAGGCAAAGTTTATTGCGATTGCCTCTTTTTTTATTTTTCTTTTTACTGCTATTTTCAGCTATCTGATCATTACAAGAGAAGAAAAATTGTATACAGAGGATACGATCCATCAGGCAAAAATGATTGCTGAAATTTCAGGAGTAATTTTTACCAATGCCTTGGTGTACAAAGAATTGGGACTTGTTGATAATGTGGGGCTCACCGATTATCTCGATTATTATGTACTGGATGTTTTGGCCAAAGAAAAAAGGATTCTCTATTTGGTGGTTCTGGACCCTGAAGGGCGGGTTATCACCCATAGTGATATCCGGGAGTTTGGCAAACACTATGATGATCCGCTTTCGAAAAATTCCCTGCAAGCAACGGAGATACTGGTTCAACGAGTGAAAAACGGCTATCAAATGGATTCCATTGATGTGGCAGTTCCCCTTAAAATCAGTACCAGAAGCTGGGGAGTTTGTCGAATCGGTTTTTCTTTAAAGGAGGTGTATGAAGGGGTAAGGACTTTACGAAACGAGATACTCACCATCGTTTCCTTGATGCTGTTGGCAGCACTCTTTATTATCGGTTTTGTTGGGAGGGCATTTGCTAATCCATTGATTAATCTTGCCAAAACCATGGATCAGATTACCGAAAAAGGGGATCTGGACGGTCCCTTCCCGGTCCCTGAAGCGCGTGAAGATGAAATCGGCCGGTTGCAGGTGAGTTTTTCCTGGATGATTGATAAACTGCGTAAGGCTGATAGGGAACGGGCGAAGACCATGGAGCTTATTTGTCAAACAGATAAGATGGCCACCGTGGGAAACCTGGCCGCAGGTGTTGCCCATGAGATCAATAATCCCCTTGGAGGGGTGATTCTCTGCTTCCACAATTTAAACAAAGGTGATTTGGACGAAGAAGAAAAGAAGACACATATAGAAGTGATCAACTCAGGACTGCTTAAAATTCAGAATACTGTCCAGGGATTACTTGATTTTTCAAGAAAAACACCGATTGTCAGTGTTCCCACGTCCATTTGTGGCGTTATTGACGAGTGTCTTAAATTGGTTGATACTCTTTTAAAGAAACAACATATCGTTGTCCATCGTGAATCCTGCGCGGGACTGCCGTTGGTTTCGGTGGATCCGGTCAAAATTGAGCAGGTCTTTCTGAACATTATCATCAACGCGGCACATGCCATGGGTGATGGCGGAACTCTTTTTTTAGTGGCAAAAATAGAGGCTGACATGTTCCAATTAAGCATAGGCGATACCGGTCCAGGGATAGAAACGGCCTTACAGGGGAGGGTCTTTGATCCCTTTTTTACCACAAAAGAGCCCGGCGAAGGGACAGGCCTTGGTCTTGCGGTGTGTAAATCTATCATTGAGCAACATGGTGGACGAATTACGCTTTCTTCTCCGGCAGGGCAGGGAGCAAAATTTACCATAACGCTTCCTTTGCAGGAATCGTAGAAGATATGACAGGTAATATTCTACTGATAGAAGATGAACTCTCCATGCGGCTTGGAATCAGCCACTCACTGATCGGTGCGGGGTATAAGGTTACGGCCTGTGGGGACGGTACGGAAGGGTTTAAGACTTTGCAGGAGCAGAGTTTTGATTTGATTATTACCGATTTTCGCCTGCCGGGACTGAGCGGAATGGAGATTTTGAACGGTTCCATGGAAAAGAGCCCGGGGACAGGCGTTATCATTATCACCGGTTATCCAGAGATTGATACAGCTGTGGAAGCCATAAAAAAAGGAGCCTTTGATTATCTGAGTAAACCGTTTACTAACGATGCGCTCCTCATTGTTGTTGATCGATATTTTAGCTACCGAAATCTTAAGCTTGAAAATGATCAACTGAGAAAAGCGGTTAGTGAAAAAGAGCAAGCTGTAGAATTTATAGGTGAAAGTCAGGCAATTAAAACAGTTTTTGATCGTCTTACAACCGTTGCCCCAACTGATGTTCCTGTTCGTATCCAGGGAGAGAGCGGGACTGGTAAGGAGCTTGTGGCAAGGGCCCTGCACAATTTGAGTGGGCGCAAGGAAGAGCCATACTTAAAAATAAACTGTGCCGCCATCCCCGAGGATCTTCTTGAATCGGAACTCTTTGGCTATGAGAAGGGGGCCTTTACCGGTGCGGTGCAATCCAAAAAGGGGAAATTTGAAGTTGCCAATAATGGTACTATTTTCTTTGATGAAATCGGTGAATTAGCCCTTAGCCTGCAGGCAAAACTACTGCGTGTTTTAGAGGAGCAGGAGATTACCAGGCTTGGCAGCAATTCCAGTATTAAAATAGATGTGCGGATGATATTTGCCACAGCTAAAGACTTGAAAAAGGCCATCCGGGAGCGCACATTTCGAGAAGATCTCTTCTATAGGATTAATGTGGTGCCCATTACCATACCTCCACTGCGTGAAAGGGGTGAGGATATTGCGGATTTGACCGAGCATTTTTTGAAACGCTATGCGGCAAAATATGGGAAAGAAGGATTGGAAATTTCATCCAATGCCTACGAACGGCTTCTGGCCCATAATTATCCTGGGAATGTGCGGGAGTTGAAAAATGGCATAGAACGGGCTGTACTGCTTTCCACTGGTGGGCGCATTCATATAGCGCATCTCCCTTCCGACTTTAGAACGCAAACGGAAAGCGTCCCCTTTTTTAATGAAGGGATGTCCCTTGATGAAGGGGTAAAGTGTTATGAGCGGCAAAGAATCCTGCAGGCACTCAATGAAACAGGCTGGAAAAAAGTAGCCGCCGCAGAGCGACTTGGCATCAGCCGTAAAGTGCTGTGGAAAAAGCTAAAGGATTTGGATATTCAGGAATGAATAATCTGAGTAACCAGCTCGTCGATGGCATCTTCATCAATTCCTATTTCACGTGAAGCCTTTGCAAAGCTGTCTATTACTTGTCGTCCTTCCCTTATGGCACCTTGGCTGACCAGTATTTCATAGAGCATGCGTGTAAGTCTTTGGCTGGCCTGATCTTCCTTCCAGGCGATTTGACAGATAGTCTGGGCCTGTTTGTGTCTTTGAAGTTGTAATAATGCTGGGCACCATGTTTTGGCCATATTACTTAAACACAGGGCGGGACGATCGCTAATTTCGTCATGATTGAGTTCCAACAATTCTATGGCAGGTGCACCTTTCCATAGTTTCAGGGCTCGGGTAAAAGAGTTGCCCGCTTGCCACCATTTATCACGATCCATCTCCTGTATGCCAAGATCCGCCAATGTGCAAAACTCTCTGGCATCCACCAAACAGTGTTTCAGTGAAACGACCCCTTTTCCCACCAGCAGATACTTTTCGATGTTGTATGGAGACACAAATGGAGCAAGGGTTTTCCGAAGTCTGGTCATCATGGTGTCAAATCGCTGTCGTGCCTTTTGTTCAGTAATGTCTGGCCAGAGCTCGGTCTGAATTTGTTTTTGGCTGACCGACATGGCTTCGGGAATCAGCAAGAGACCGAAAAATTTCCTTTGTATGGGGCTTAACACTGTAGACATATCCCATGTTTGGTGGTTGGCTAACGTAAAACTAAAGCCGCCAAGAATTTGAATGGAGAGAAGGGGGATATCATGTTTGTCTACAAAGGCTGTTTTTAGGTTGTTCCAGGCATATTTTTGGCAAAAATCCGGGTGAATGCCTCCTGTAAAAGCAAGCCTGCAAATACGCAAGGCAACTTCAGGGAAAAATCCTGTCATTAAAGAATAACGTTGTTTTTGTACGAGAATATCAAATCCATCCTGCAACGATTGCTCGCATAAGGCTTGATTGTCAGAAGAGTGGTGAACAAGCGCCTCCAGTAAAAGGAGCCAGGCAAGCATATGATCCATTCCGCACTTTCTGGCTGCCGATTTTGCTTGTTTGAATCGTTGTAAGGCCTCAGAGGACCGACCAAGGTGATGCAGTACTTGGCCGCTTAGTAAGGCAAAACGGATAAAGAGTTTGGGTGAAGTAAGCCCATCTATGCATTTCTCACTTTCAAGAAGTAACGATTCAATACGCTTTATTTCTTCTCCAGTGATGGACAGATACAAGGCGAACCAGGCGTGGAGTTCGCCACGAAAATTTCCTGAAATCTGGAATTGAGGTGAATCCAGGCTGTTTTCCAAAATTTTTTGCATTCTTTTATAGTCACCACATTCGCAAGATAGCTCTAATTCCCACAGGGTGATCCATGGTCCAACAAAACTGTTGTGTATTGCTTCTTCACCTACACGTTTGATAAATTCATCCCGTTGCTCAAAAAAATCATCGCTTCCTCCAATGGTTCTGGTGATATCGAGTTGAAACAGATAGAGTTGCATTAGGTTATGAAAGCCTAGTTCTTTACGGTTTATCAGGTTGTAGTTTTGTTCCACCACAGCAATGGCCTTATCAAGTTGACCAGACATGTTGTCCGCCCAACCACTTGCAAGTTTTGAGGCGATGAGCATATTGGGGAGTTTGCTTTGGCTGGCAAGTTCTCGGGTGAGATTGTTGTAATGCCTCGTCTTTCCAAAATCATTAAGAAAATAGAGATACCCCAAAGCAATATTGTGGGTTGTGGTTATCCTGCAAAATGGGGGAAGTTCGGTTCCAACTCGTTTAAAGAGCGTGTGGGCAATGTCGGGATGAATTGCCTCCGAACGGGGCAGGATGGTCGAGTGAATAATGTAGAGGTAGAGTATATTCGATGTGGTGAGTAGTTCACCTTTGTCATGTCCATTTTTATGGAACAGTGTTCTGGCACGCTGAAAGGCTTGCAGGGCATTGAGCGGATCGTGTACTTGCAGAGTCAAACCGAGGCAATAGGAAAACCAGGCGGACTGCTGAATTATTTCTTCGGGTATGGCCATAAGTAGAGCATTAAGGGTCACATGTCGTCCTTTGGCCAGTAATGTTTGCCCGAACTGTTCCATACTCTTTTCAAGTTCCCGAAAATCAAGAGCATGTAATTGATGTTCCATGCCCTTTCCTGGTCGGTCCAGTTCAAAATAATAGTTTGCTGCAAGAGAATAGACCTGTACTTGCTCTTCTTTGGTTAAACGTAATTTCGCTTTATGTTGCAGAAAGGAGAGAACGAGGTGATGAAAACCAAAAAGCGTGCTTTTGTCGTTGAGGATACGGAGGAAAAAATTACATTTTACTAATAGATGGAGAAGAGCGGACACATCTTCGTCGGGAGCGACCTGCTGTGCCAGCTCTTGCGGAATTTTATCAAGTAGTGCGAGCTTGAGCACCGTATAATATTGTGATGGTTCAAGAGTTGTTAGAAATTCCCGTTCCAGGTAGCTACTTACCGTATCCTCACGCCATTGTTGACCTTCAGCTCCAATCATGTGGTTTTGGCTGGCAAGTACGATTCCCATCGGCCAGCCGCCGCTTTGGTGTAAAAGATTATTTAAGACTGTTGGTTCTGGTAAATCACCAAGGAGCAGCGCGATAAGGTCCACTCCCTCATCCCTGGTCATCGCTAGTTCTTGATTGCCAAGAAACAATGTTTTCCCACCAAAACGCACCCGCTTTGAACGGAGCGGAATGGGACTTCTGGAGAGCAGGATTACCAAAAGAGTATCGGGAATAGTGTCTAGAAAGGCGTCAAGTAAACCAATTGAAAATTTTGAACCCTCAATAAATTGTACATCATCAAGGATCAGTAGAGCTTTTTGACAGTCTGCAGATTCACCTGGTCCAAAATAGGCATCAAGGTCTTCACAGATGGTCTGTACCAAATGCGGGAGATTGACAAGCTCGACCTGACCGTTTTCCAGTTGCTCCAATGGGATAGGCGAACTGAAGTTATCCAAAGATTTCTGTATACCCTGGAGCAGGGAGAGCAGGAATAGCACCGGATCGCGATCCTCTGGACCCATTTGATACCAAACAGCTGGTAAGGCTAATTGCTCCATGAGTTGCAGGGCAACGGTTGTTTTACCCTGCCCGGCCTGGGCCTCCAAAAAATAAAATTGACAAGGTGTGGGGGTGGACAGGATTGATTTAAGCAACCTGGTTCGTTGAAGGACGGTTGCCGGAAGAATTTGGGGTGGAAAATATTTGCCGAGATGAAGAGGAGCTGTTGGTTTGATACGAGTCATGATGGTCACGGGACTATTTTTCTAAGTGCATTAAGTAACAAGAACGGAAGAGTGTCAGGTCCATAACTTATTTTAGGACCGGCAATTCCGTACCTCGCTACCACCTCTTGAAGTATCCTGCAGTGGCCTAGGAAGCTGAATGTAAGAAATAAGTAAGGTACTTTATTTATAACTGAAGTTTCCTAGAAATTATTGAGCTGGAATTGAACCTCCGCAAATAAGCATATACTTGTCAGGGTT
>JBNKKR010000022.1:0-57085 GCA_050291935.1 Desulfocapsaceae bacterium
CTCTCCCGGACAAGTCAAAATAGCCGCGTCAATTAAAGACAAACAACTCTTCGTTACCATAATGGATTCTGAACCGGGCGTTCCCACAACCTATCTCAATGACATATTTGTTCGTTTTTTCCGTGTTGATAAATCAAGGAGCAGAGCCCACGGAGGTTCAGGCCTTGGGCTTGCATTATGCAAAACGATTATCAAGGACCATGGCGGTACAATTACCCCCTCTGCTTCCCCATTGGGAGGACTAATGATAACGGTAACCCTACCGCTCCATAACAAGGAATAACATATGACGACGATGCAAAAAATCCTTCTTGTCGAAGATGAAGAAACCCTTGCTGAACTGTTGGCAGAATACCTCATTGCCGCAAACTATACGGTTTCAATAAAACATGAAGGCAATGGAGTTGTCAGTGGAGTACAAACAAATCCACCGGATCTTATTCTTCTCGATTTAATGCTCCCCGGTAAAAATGGCATCGATATTTGTAAAGAGATTAGAGCATTCTCTACCGTACCAATTATCATGGTTACTGCCAAAGTTGAAGAAATTGACAAACTGCTGGGTCTTGAGCTTGGGGCAGACGATTACATCTGCAAACCTTACAGTCCACGAGAAGTGGTCGCTCGCGTTAAAGCAGTATTACGTAGATCTACAATGAAGGCAGTATCACCACATTCCTCCACGATACTTCTTATCGACGAAGAAAAGTTCACTGCAACGTTTATGGACACTTTAATGGACCTTACTCCTGTAGAATTTAGGCTGTTAAAAACCCTTTCTGATCATCCCGGCCGTGTCTTCTCAAGGGACCAGCTTATCGAAAAAATATACAATGACCACCGAATAGTCACAGATCGCACCGTGGACACCCATATCAAGAATTTACGTCGCAAAATGGCAGAAATTTATGTTGATGCTGAGATTATCACCTCTATCTATGGTATCGGTTACAAATTTGATCCACCGTAAGGTAATATTCCTTACACCTTATCTTCTCCATACTGAAAAATTATTTTCCCAACACCTATACACTCGCTTATACTTCACAGGCTCTTCTCGTCTTCTTCATATTTCCTCCTTATTTCTGAGCTATCATAAATATTATAAGAATCAGCAGATTGGCCCTTTCGCCGATATACACCATATTTTTACTGAAAAGGACAATAAGACATGACAATCGTAATAAGCCCAACACCGACCCTAAAAGCTACCAAACAAAACAACACTTTCCTCTTTTTGGTATGTTTCATTGTACTTCTTCTTTTTCCTTATCTATCCCAAGCCTCTATCATTAGTCCTATTACCGACACCGGGCAAAACGTCTGTTACGACAATTTTCAACAGACCAACTGCCCATCTGAAGATGAGCTCTTTTTTGGACAAGACGCACAATATCATGGGAATCAGCCACACTATCAAGATAATGGCGATGGCACCGTCACTGATCTTGTCACTGGTCTTATGTGGTCAAAAGGTGTTGATGCAACTAAACTGAATCTAAGAGAGGCAACAACAAAGGCAAAAAAAATGAATCTCGCCGGGTATAACGATTGGCGGCTACCGAATATAAAAGAACTCTACTCGCTCATCGATTTTAGAGGTTCAACAGGTATACCAAAACGTCGGGACATGAAAGATGTTCCCAATTCTGCAATACCCTATATTAATACCGATTTTTTCGATTTCCGTTACGGAAACACAACGACAGGAGAGCGTTATATTGATGCCCAATGGCTTTCGGCCACGCGCTATGTCAGCACTACCATGAATGGCAACTGTACTCTTTTTGGGGTCAACTTTGCTGATGGCCGAATCAAAGGTTATCCAAACGGTGTGAATAACGGTCCACACGGAGAAAAGAAGTTCTATGTTCGTTATGTCCGAGGCAACACATATGGAATAAATCACTTTAATAACAACAACAATGGTACCATTAGCGACAAGGCAACCGGACTCATGTGGATGGAAAAAGATTCCGGCCACCCCATGAGCTGGCAACAGGCACTCGCCTACGCCGAAAACACAACATTTGCGGGTTATAGCGACTGGCGCCTCCCCAACGCCAAGGAGTTACAATCTCTGGTCGACTACAGTCGTTCACCGGACACCACGGATTCAGCCGCCATTGATCCTCTCTTTTATTCCACATCCATTACAAATGAAGATGGACAACGAGATTTTCCTTACTATTGGACCTCCACCACCCATCAAGACGGGCCAATGTCTGACGGCGTATACATCTCTTTTGGCCGTGCCATCGGTTTTATGAATGGTATAATCATGGATGTCCATGGTGCTGGGGCACAAAGAAGTGACCCTAAAGTGGGAAAAGCACAACTTGGTCATGGTCCCCAGGGAGACGCTACCAGAATCAACAACTTTGTCCGCCTTGTACGTGGCGGTGATGTCGACAAAAAAGATGTAGTAAGGCAAAGCCCTGACAGCGCCTATCCCAACACCATCCACATCCTTAATAACAACAATATCTCCATGCAGCGCACTCCAAATCAAGAGATACCGACAACCAATCATCGAAGAGACAGAATGCCATCTCAACCACAACACTTTTCAGGACAAGCACATACAAACCGAGGATCCCATTTCATTGCAAGATTTGATAGAAACGGTGACAATCGCGTATCTTCCTCTGAATTTGATGGGCCACCACAACATTTTTCTCATATTGACAAAAATGGTGATGGGTACATAACTGCACAAGAAGCTGCGCAAGCCCCAGTTCCCAGAAAATAATATCACCACAGAGACTGATAAAAGACTTTATGAAATCAAAACCCGCTTCCTTCAGCAACTAAACACCGGAAAGATTGGCGAGCCCAAACAGGCTTCTCGGGAACCCTTTATTATCCGGAAATCCCATTGAGGTATAGGGAAGACATTCAACATCTGGCTTAGAATCAATAAGATCTGCGACACGCTCAATCCAAGCAGAATTGGGGCCTATCCTTTTCACCAAGTACCAGAGTATGCAGATTTTGCTATAAATTTTCTTCCTGGCTTTTTCGTCAAGGTCGAGTTTATTAAAATAGTCATTTTTCAACAACGTGACAGCATTACTCGCATCCCGGTTCCAAATACGGGAATGATGAGCACACTGGTTTCTCAAAATGTTTATCTCATGCAGCCAGTTTTTGAGTGCTTTTCTCTGGGGGTCCCCAGAGTTGTTGGTCACATCCAACCGCTTACAAATAGCATTTTGGTACCGACCTTTCAAATTTTCGAAATATTTCGACATCAACCCAAAATCCCAAGTCTCGACCACAACCCAGAATGGTATAGGTTTTTTATTTTTTAAATGCCAAATTATACAGTCTTCCTTGCTCCCATTAATGAGGCTTTCTTGCCTTTGACGCCAATCACACCATATTGTTTTTGACACTATTTTAGGTTCAACATAAGATGTATCCAAATAAGCTAAAGGGTCAAACCGTCCTATCTCATGAGCAATCACAGAACGAATGTGGATCTCGATCCGCTCAATCGCATCTGTCATTAATTGCCGTAACTTTTTGTCGAACAAATACAATTCAGTTATTGCATTAAACTCAGTTCCATTCTGAAACGAATCTTCCCTGACAGGAAGATTGCTTTTAGGATCTTTAACATAATTACCGTTTTCGTCACGTTTCCCCTTACGACAAGGATACCAGAAACCGCTCAGTCTATAATAACCGATCTGTGACAGTTTTCTTTTGGCTCTTTCCTCATCAGAAACTATCATTCCACGATCTTTAAGCAAAGAGACAAGTTCTTCGTATGTCTTATGGGGTTTTAGTAAGGATTGGGCAGGCACGGGGAGAATAGAGTAGAAACAAGAAGGCCCGGACGTAGTGGAGAGCATGTCTACACCAGGGGACCGGGCACGGTTGGGGAATAGATTAGCATCTTTTCAGTACATGTCAAGAAAACATTGTTCCAAAGAACCAAAGTCTTTTTGGATTCTATTAACCCTGAAGACATGAAACTTTTTGACATGAACAAAATGCTCCTACTCTTGAGTTGAATCCAACTGCTTTTTCAGTAACTCTTCATGATAGGAATTAAGTCTTCCAAAAAAAACTGGGCTTTACTCTCTGTATTCTCGTAATCAACAAAAAAGTTATCAACCTCTTCACCTTCAAGAATACCCGTTTCTCTTGATTTTATTTGAGCAACAAGAAAACGTTTAAACAGTTTTCGACCTTCATTGCTCTCTTGTATGTATCTTTCCAGTGCGTAATTATTCATTGTATATTCTGTATATTTCATCTGTACCCATAATCGTCTTGCTTCTTTTTTAGCAACAACGATACTACGAGTCTTCAATGATCTCCTGATTTCGTTTTGGGATATTTATATCGTGATTTGATGGAAAGAGGAATACGAGTACGAAAATAATACATTCTATGTCTGGACTGATGCAGGTAGGAAGGATTTGAGGTAGTTTTCATGGTGGCGTGCCTCACGTTTATGTCTCACTACCACAAACACAAAAAAAGGGATTTCTCAAGCAACCTAAATTACTCAAAAAATCCCTCAAAAATGGTGCCGAAGGCGAGAATCGAACTCGCACGAGCGTGGCTCACTGCGCCCTCAACACAGCGTGTCTACCAGTTCCACCACTTCGGCACACAATTTGTGTGTTCTTTTTTTACTCCTTGGCTGCAGGGACCTCAGGAGCTGTTGCTGCCTCTTCTGCCGGTGCTTCTTCTGGCATCGGTACTACCTTTGGCGTCTCAGAACTAGTCTGATCAACCGCCTTAGCCGGTATAGTAACCGCCGAGTCCATAACCGATCTCGTCGATGTTTTAGAAGATATATACGCTAAACTTACGGAAGTCACCATAAAAACAATGGCAGCCAATGTAGTAATCTTGTTCAACAAGGGTACCGGCCCTTCACTTCCAAAAAGTGACTGACTGGAACCTCCGCCACCGAAGGCTGCTCCGGCATCCGCACCCTTCCCATGTTGAAGAAGAACAATAACAACCAAAAAAAGGCAAACAACAATATGAGCAACTGTAATTATAGTTGTCATTAATCAATACATCTTAAGTAAAATTTATTATCCGACAAAATGAGCCTGCATCAAGTGCCGCTCCGCCAACTAACGCGCCATCAATATCCGGCTGCGCCATAAGCTCGTCAACGTTGTCCGGTTTGACCGAGCCACCATACAATATTCTCACTGAGTCAGCAACAGCTTTTTCAAATATTTTTGCTAAAAGAGTGCGGAGAAAACCATGAACCTCCTGGGCCTGTTCTTTTGTCGCCGTTTTTCCAGTCCCAATGGCCCAAACGGGTTCATAGGCAATCACTGTTTTCTGCATTCCTTCTATCGTCACCCCAGATAGCCCCTTTCTCATCTGTTCTTCCAACACAGAAAATGTCTGAGCAGACTCTCGTTCTTCCAGTGTTTCACCAATACAAAATATTGGGGTTAAGCCAAAGCGCAAGGCTCCCAGGAGTCGCCTATTGATCATTTCATCACTTTCAAGAAAGATTTGACGCCTCTCGGAATGGCCAATAATAGCAGCTACCCCACCAGCTTCTTTGATCATATCTGCTGCAATTTCTGCTGTGAAAGCCCCTTCTTTCTCCCAACATACATTCTGCGAAGCAAGGAGTACATTACTGCCGGCAAGGGTTTCCCCCACGGCATGAAGGGCTGTAAATGGTGGAGCTAACAAAACATCTCTATCTTCAAGTCCCTTAGAACATTGCACCACTTCCCTTGCAAGCTCAACAGCTTCAGCCAGTCCGGTATGCATTTTCCAGTTACCTGCAAGCAATGGTTTTCGCATTTTTATCTCCTTTTAGCAGTCTTGCTATTGCAAAGCATCAACACCTGGTAAAGTCTTTCCTTCCATCAGGGTAAGAAAAGCACCTCCACCTGTGGACATATATGAAATATTATCAGACTCACCAGATTTTTTGACAGCCGCATTGGAATCTCCACCACCAGTTATAGAGAGAGCATGGGAAGCTGCAACACTCCCACAAATGGCCATGGTTCCCCTGGCAAATGCATCCATTTCAAAAGCACCCATTGGGCCATTCCAGACGATGGTCCTGGCATCGGCCAGGGCTTCCTGGAAGTAAAGTGTGGAGGCCGGGCCAATATCAAGTGCCATCCAGTTGGAAGGAATATCTCGAAAAGTTACATTTTTATAAACCGCATCAGCGGCAAAACGGTCTGCCACCACAAAATCCACCGGCAGATAGACTTTCACCCCTTTATCTTCTGCTTTTTGCAAAAATTCTTTGGCCGTTGCAAGCAGATTTTCCTCTATTTTTGAGCCACCCATATCAACTCCCTGGCTCTTCAGGAAAGTATTCGCCATGGCGCCACCAATAATCATGGCGTCGACCTTATCTAACATATTTTCCAGAGCTCCCAGCTTTGATGACACCTTTGCTCCACCAACAAGGGCCACAAGGGGACGAATCGGCGCATCCATAGCTTTATGAAAGAAACGCATCTCAGTCTGTAAAAGATTTCCTGCTGCTTTTTCCGCAACATTTGCTGGGATTCCGACCACGGAGGCATGGGCACGATGGGATACAGCAAAGGCGTCATTTACGTACACATCCGCCATTCGAGCTATTTTTTTTGCAAAATCAGAATTATTTTCTGTCTCTTCATTATAGAAACGAAGATTTTCAAGCAGTAACACATCACCAGGAGCCATGGACGTAACCAAAGCCTCTGTTTCCTCTCCTATACAATCGGGCGCAAGCTGCACATCACGCCCGAGGATACCTGCCAAATGCTTTGCCACAGGAGCCAGACTAAAGTCCATATTTTTCTGGCCCTTGGGACGTCCCATATGGGAGCATAAAATCAGTTTTCCTCCCATTTCTAAGATATGATTGATGGTGGGCAAAGCCCTGCGTATACGAATATCATCGGTGATACTCTTATTTTCATCAAGAGGAACATTGAAATCTACCCGAACAAGTACACGCTTCCCACCTAATTCAAGATCATAGATTGTCTTCATATTTTCACCTGTTACTTTCCCAAACTGCAACTGAGTAGGATCGCATCATCTCTAGGGTTTGTATAGTACTGCTTCCGTATCCCTTCTCTATGCCAACCGTGCTGCTTATACAATTTCCTGGCAGGCATATTAGCACTTCGTACTTCCAAAAAAGACTTCTTCGCACCTCTTTCTGTACAAATCGCTGCAAATTGAAATAACAACAAACTCGCTATCCCCTTCCGTTGCCAACCCTTTGAGACAGCAATTTTCAAAAGCTCTGCCTCAGGGGCAACCAGCCTACCACAGCACCAACCAATGACCTCTTGCTCTTTGTTTTCCGCAACTAAACAAATGGCAGCAGATTTTTGCTGCTCACCGCCAATCTGTTCTGCGGTCCAAGGCGATACATGTTCAATTTCAATGTCAGCAACGATGGGCACATCATCTGCGCGCATTGGACGTATCAGCACCGTTTACAGCATGCTTCCCGCCACTTCCACTGTTAAATCCCCCAGCATATTGGTGTAACTTCCAAGTTCATTGTCATACCATCCATACACAACCGCCTGGGTAACAGGGACATTGAGAATATGCTCAGCTCCTGTATCCAAAGAACAACTTTTCAGTTTTTTCAGATTTACAGGAATAGAAGCGGTGCGGGTATGGGTTTCAGTCCCCTCAATAACTGCCGCAGCCTCCGGTGTTCCTACAATATCAGAAGAAACATTCTGATCTTCAGAATATTCAAGATAGGGACTGTTTGCAGCGTACTCTCGGTAAATAGAATTAATTTTATCTCGTTTAAGAGGTGAGTCCAAATCGTCCTGCACATTAAGTACAAGAACAATTAAGGAACCGGTGGATGTTGGAACTCTCACAGATTCGGCAATAAATCCAATCGATTTCATCTCTGGAATAACGAGCGCAAGAGCCTTTGCCGCACCAGTGGTAGTGAGGATAATATTATTAAGAATGGAGCGATTTTTACGTAAATCGGAAGCTCCTGTTTTTGGCAAACTATCCAATACTTTTTGGCTCCCCGTTGCTGCATGGACAGTGACCATGGAAGCACTCAGAAAGTTTTCAGCACCAATGGATTCCATTAGGGGTTTGATCATATACGACAAGCAGGTGGTGGTACAAGAAGCCGCTGAAATCAGGGCATGCCTGGAAGGATCATAGTCTTCCTCGTTGATCCCCATCACGGTGGTAACCGCATCACTCGGCATATCCAATCCAGTGGTTTTAATTTTAAATGGCGCAGACAACATCACTTTTTCAGCACCTGCCTGCAAATGTCCACGCAAAGCACCTCTTGCGTCTTCCACATTCGCTGTGGGATCAGTAAAGACCCCGGTGGTATCGACCACAAGCTTCACATTGTTTTCCTGCCAGGCAATATCTCTGGGATTTCGAGCAGTGCGTAAGAATTGGACCGGGACACCATTTACAACCATGGTACCCGCTTCTTCATTGAGTTCTTCAATCACCCTGCCACCTTTGTGACCGTGGAGATATGTTGCCAAACGTCCAAATGAAGAATCTCGTTCCACTGATGCTGCCAGATCATGTAAACCTTGACCGATTTCCCGGCCAACATTCACCACTATTTTTGAAAAGTGCTTCCTGGAAACATGATGCCATAAAGAAAGTTTCCCAATGCGACCCATACCGTTTAGCCCTAAAATCATAACAACGCTTCTCCTATAGGGGGATTAATTGAATTATTATAAGATAAATTTACGCTTTCCCTTTTGAATTGCATTCCTTATACTGTATTTCGTTCAATTCTTCAAAGACTAACCCATTTATTCTACATTTCATACCGTTAACTATGATTTTTCCTGGACCGTTACAAGAGGCAACACTCCTAAAACGTTACAAACGTTTTTTGGCAGATGTCCGCACCAAAAATGGCGAAATAATTACCGTCCACTGTCCAAATTCTGGTTCAATGCGTGGTTGTTCAACCCCAGGGAGCAAAGTACTCCTTTCCACTTCGGCAAATCCAAAACGAAAATATCCACAGGGACTAGAAATGGTTCAAGAAGGAAATACCTGGATTGGCATTAACACCATGCTCAGCAACCAAATAGTGAGCGAAGCGATACAGGAAGGACGCATACAGGAACTCACAGGCATCGATAAAATCACCCGGGAAGTCAAGACATCAAAATCAAGCCGTCTGGACCTTCTTCTTGAACGAGGAAACGAAAAAATCTATGTGGAAATAAAAAACTGTTCTTTGGTTGAAGACGGTTGGGCAATGTTTCCTGACGCTGTCACTGCGCGTGGGACAAAACATCTCAACGAACTCGCCATGCTTGTGGAACAAGGGCATCGGGCGGTACTGTTTTTCTGTATTCAACGAAATGACGCCCAAAGATTTAGGCCTGCAGACCATATTGATCCACTCTATGCCAAAACGCTTGCTAAAGTGGCTCAAAAAGGAGTACAAGTGCTCGCGTATCAGGCCGAGCTAACACCAAAGTCTATTACAATCGACAAAGCCATACCTGTTTACCATACGGAACTCACATCATAATGCAATCTTCAAATAAAAAAGCTGTTATTTTGTTCAGCGGTGGCCTTGACTCCACCACTGTCCTCGCCATTGCCCAAAAAGCTGGCTACAATTGTCACTGTCTCAGTTTTCAATATGGTCAAAAGCAAACCGTTGAGCTTGACAAAGCCAAACAACTGGCAAAAAAAAACAACGTTGCCAAACATCTTATTCTCCGTCTTGATCTGGACAAGATTGGTGGCTCCGCGCTAACAGATTCCATTGCGGTTCCCAAAGACAGAGACCCAAGCGACACCTCCATTCCGGTAACCTATGTGCCGGCACGTAACACCATCTTTCTCTCCCATGCCGTCGCCTGGGCGGAAGTCCTGGGAGCAAAGGATATTTTTATTGGTGTCAACGCAGTCGATTATTCAGGATATCCCGATTGCAGACCTGAATTTTTGGAAGCTTTTGGCAAGATGGCCAATGTAGGCACCAGGATGGGGGTTAGCTCAGAAGAAGGATTTACCATCCACGCCCCCCTTATCACGCTAACAAAAGCGGAAATAATTACAAAAGGCATTAGCCTCGGGGTGGATTACTCTAAAACCCACAGTTGTTACGATCCAGTGCAAGAAAAGGCGTGCGGAAGATGTGATGCCTGCTTATTACGCCGACAAGGTTTTGCCAGTGCAGGCGTAAAAGATCCAACCCATTATGTCAGTTCATCATGAGTAACAGTACCACCCATAACCGTCAACACTGCCTTTCCCTGTAATTTCCATCCGAGAAAAGGTGAGTTTGTCCCCTTTGAAAAGATAGCATCTTCACTAAAGACAAATTCTTTTTCCGGATCAATGACAGTCACATCAGCAATTTCACCAGATTGCAATGTTCCGCCCGCAATCTTCAAAATTTTTGCAGGTCCAGAAGACATCAATTCCACCAACCGTAAGGGCTCAACAATACCCTCTCTGACCAGATTTAACGAAAGGGGTAGAGCCGTTTCAAGCCCGATGATCCCATTGGCCGCCTGATCAAACTCACACTCCTTTTCCAATACTGAATGGGGGGCATGATCTGTTGCGATACAATCAAAGGTTCCATCTTGTAAGCCTTCACGAATTGCTTGCCTATCTTGTTCGGTACGAAGGGGGGGATTCATTTTTGCATTGGTATCATATTCGCCAACCGCCTCTTCCGTAAGGGTGAAGTAATGCGGCGCCGTTTCAGCAGTAAGATGTACACCGCGTCTTTTTGCCTGCCTGATAAGATCGGTTGCGGCACGGGTGCTCACATGGGCGATATGGGTCCGTTGTCCGGTGAGTTCTGCCAGTGCAATTTCACGGTACACCATTATCGCCTCCGCTGCTGCTGGAATGCCCCGTAAACCCAGCCGAGTAGATACCACCCCTTCATTCATGGCACCATTTTTACTAAGAGCTATTTCCTCTGAGTGAGAGATAACAAGTAAATCATGACTTCCTGCATATTCCATGGCCCGACGCATCATTTGACTATTTATCACCGGCAAACCATCATCGCTCACCGCAACAGCACCAGCCTTTTTCAATTCCCCGTATTCAGCTAGTTCAACGCCCTTACTTCCATGGCTGATTGCCGCCACCGGATAGACCCTTGCACTGGGATTTCTTGCCCTATCAAGTAAAAACCGGGTCACCGAAGCATCATCATTTACAGGTTTCGTGTTTGGCATACAGGCTACCGCAGTAAATCCACCAGCTGCAGCTGCTCGTGTTCCCGATTCCACAGTCTCTTTATACTCTTCACCAGGTTCCCGAAGATGGACATGCATGTCAATAAGCCCGGGGACAACCCATTTACCAGCAACATCAATCACCCAACTATTCTCTGGGATGTAACTTTCTGCCGGGACAAATACTCCATCTTTAATCCACAACGCACCCTTTTTATCCATTTTTGTACTGGGATCAAGCAAACGTCCATTTTGTAAAATCAATATTTCACTCATGCTGCTGCCCCCCTCGCGCCCATAACTAAGTAAAGCAAGGCCATACGAACAGCCACCCCATTGGTCACCTGATTCAAAATTACTGACCCTGGTCCGTCTGCGACATCTGGATTCATTTCAACCCCTCTATTAATGGGTCCTGGGTGCATAATGAGTACATCAGGCCGCGCATGTTTGAGTAAGGCCCTGTTAATTCCATAAAACCTTGCATATTCGCGCAAAGTTGGAATCAGCGAATCCTCTTGACGCTCCTTTTGAATACGAAGGGCCATCACCACATCGGCATCGGCCACCGCCTCTGCTACTGAACTTGCAACAAAAGCGCCCAAACTCTCAAGATGAGGAGGCATAAAAGTGGCAGGCCCGGCTGTATACACTTTTGCACCCATCTTAGTGAAGCCAAGGATATTGGAATGAGCCACTCGGCTATGAGCAATATCTCCAACAATGGCAATTTTGAGCCCCGCCAGATCTTTCTTATGTTCACGAACCGTCATCATATCAAGCAAAGCCTGACTGGGATGTTCGTGAGTTCCATCACCCGCATTTATAATTCCAGCATTTACATGCATTGAAAGAAGTTTTGATGCCCCCGAACTGCCATGTCGCAAAATAATGATATCTGGATTCATGGCTTCAAGGTTTCTGGCAGTGTCAATCAAGGTTTCGCCTTTCTGGGCCGAGCTTGTGGAGGCGGAAATATTAAACGTATCTGCACTCATCCGCTTTGCAGCAATTTCAAAGGAAAGACGAGTTCTGGTGGATGGCTCGAAAAAAAAATTGATTATCGTCTTCCCTTTTAAGGTAGGAACCTTCTTAATGGGGCGACTGGAGATCTCTTTAAAGGAAAGGGCAGTATCGAGGATATGTACAATATCAGCAACTGACAACTGCTTTATGCCTAGGATATGCCTATGTTGAAACTGATAAGAATTTTTCACGTTTCCTCATAAATGCAAGTTTAATGGACTACATCCCCTATACGTTTCCAGCGAATGGAAGTTAATCTATCAAGGGACAGAAGCGGTTTTTCCAGGTCCCAGGACCAATACAAAATAATTGCCTTGCCAAGGACATTTTCCAACGGTACAAAGCCCCAGAAACGGCTGTCAAAACTGTTATCACGATTGTCTCCCATAACAAATAGTGCATCGTTAGGTACCTGTATTGGTCCCATATTGTCCCGAGGACTGTTGACAGCGTTTTTTATTGCTTTTGGTAGGGTATACTGAATATGACTATTTTGCACAGCCTTCCCGTTAACATATACCTGTTTATTCTTGATCTCAATGGTGTCTCCTGGTTCCCCAACAACACGTTTAATATAATCAGTAGAAGAAGGAGTGCCACGCACTACTCTGTAATCATGGTCCCTTGATAGATCTTTACGTTGTTCTTCAATAAATTTCATCCCCGTCTCTTTTGGAAAACGAAAAACGACCACATCATCTCGTTTTGGAGTTTTGATCGGTACTAGAGTCTTTTGGCTAATGGGTATTTTTATTCCGTAAATAAATTTACTTACCAGTAGATGATCACCAATCTGGAGTGTTGAGAGCATTGAGCCGGAGGGAATTTTAAAGGCTTGGATAACAAAACTTCTTATAAAAAGTGCTAAGGCAATGGCAATAAGTATTGCCTCTACATATTCTCGAACAACAGATTTTTCGTTTTTTCTTCCAGCCACAACTCCAACTCCAGTCAGAAAATTTACCTTCTTTGCATTTTATGCGAAATGTGGCTTGCAACCTACTCCAAACAAAGTGCAATTTCAAGAAATCACTCTTCACCTCAAAAAGCTCATCCTATGAGTAACAAAAATGTAAGCAAGAGCGAAAAGTCAAGCTGCACTCCACAGAAATTTTTCTTGGAAACAAAATAATTTCAGCATCTTCATCACGAAAAGAAAGCTTGGCCGGAACCATACCATATGGCGTAGAACAGACCAAGCCTTATCCCATATATAGTGCAAATCCATAAAAACGATAAGCCACCATCTTCTTAACCACCTGTTTTATCAGAAATAAAAATTTAAAATTACAGTGCATAACCTTGACAAACATAATTTTTTGTGTCCTTAATAGAGTCAAGCGGGTTGTTGTTTGTACTACTGGGTGATCCCATAGCCCGTGGAAGTTAATTAATTTTTGATTACTATATTTCAAGAATACACTTATGAATCTGCCTTTTTTCTCTAAAGAAGAACTTGTTGTGGGAATTGATATCGGTACCCACGCAGTTAAGGTCTGTCAGCTGAAACGAACAGACAAGGCCTACGCTGTTGTCAATCTTGGCAGCGCAACTCTCCCTGAGGGTGCAGTTGACGACGGGACATTAAATGATCCTGAAGTGGTTGGCCAGACAATCAAAGAGTTGTTCAAGAATCTTAAAATCAAAAAGAAGAAAGTTGGCTTCTCCATCTCTGGTTATTCGGTAATTGTTAAAAAGGTAAACCTTCAGGTTATGAGCGAAGAAGAACTTGAAGAGCATATCCAGTCCGAGGCTGAGCAATATATCCCCTTTGATATTGATGATGTCTATCTAGATTTCCAAGATCTTAAGACCAATCGGGGCGATGAGGACAGAACTGATGTTATGCTTGTTGCTGCGAAGAAAGAGGTTGTTGATGAGTATCTTGAGATGTTGGGCGGACTTGGTTTAGTCCCGGTAATTGTGGATGTTGATGGATTCGCCATGGAAAACACCTACGAATACAATTATCCGAAGAGCACCAATGTAGCTTTGGTCGACATCGGTGCCTCCAAAATGAATATCAACATAATATCAAATGGTATCTCCGTGGTTGCTAGGGACATTGTTGTCGGTAGTCAACAACTTACCGAACAAATCGAGGCTGCTTTTGATTTAACGTATGAAGAGGCAGAAGCGCTGAAACTAGGACATACGCCGCCCGGTGAAATGCAAGAAGAGATAGAGGAAATTTTTTCTTCCACATGTACACAATGGGTTCTTGAAATAAAGAAAGCAATCGATCTCTATCATGCCAACAATGAAGATTCGCCACTCAGTAGACTAGTTCTAAGTGGAGGCGGGTCAAAAGTTGCAGGATTACAAGAGTACTTAGCAGATGAAACAGGGTTGGTTGTTGAGCTTTTTAATCCTTTTAGCAATATGAATGTGAACCAGAAAAAGATTGATCCAAACTATCTCAGTAATATTGGCCCAGAGATGGCAATTGCTACAGGTATAGCAATTCGCCCCTCAGTTATATAGGTAGCACAATGCTAAGAATCAACCTTCTTCCCATACGCCAATTGAAAAGACGAGCAGCTGCTCGTAATCAGATTTTTGTTTTTCTAACCTTATTGGTGTTTTTGTTATGTATCTTTGGGGTAGTTGCTTTTTACCAGAGTACGAAAATTTCGACTGTGAACGATCGTATCACCGAATTAAAAAATCAAAAAAATAAGTTGGCCCCTGTACTAAAGGAGATCACGCTCTTAGAACAAAAGAAGAAAGATCTTGAAAGTAAAACCTTAATTATCAAAAAACTTAAGCAGGATTCCTATATTACAGTACATATTCTTGATGAAGTTGCAAGTAAAGTCGATTCAAAACGAATGTGGCTCGTCTCACTCAAGCAAGCCGGTAGTTCCCTTTCTATGAAGGGGGTTGCTTTAGATAACTCAAGTATTGCCCAGTTTATGGATTCATTGGAAAGTTCTCCTTATATTGGCACCGTGGATCTTTCAAATTCTTCACTGTCTGTCGTGTCTGGAAGGAACTTAAAAAGTTTTACATTAGTTTGTTCTGTCACAAGTCCTGAAAAAGTGCGGGCACAGCAGAAGAATGAAACAACGATCACACAGCATACTAAGAAATGAAACAGAATAACGCACTAGCAACATTCATTGATGATAAGTACATCCCGCTTGACAAGAAATATAAGCTGATTCTAGCAATTATCTTATTTCTTTTGCCTACTATTGCTTTTTACTACTTTTCCTATAATCCCCAGGCAAAAAAATATAATCTCCAAGTTACACAGAGATCGAAACTAGAAGCAGAGTTAGAAAAAGCTAAAGCTAGAGCTGCGGATATAGATTCACTGAGAGCTGAATTGGCCGACACTGAAAATAAATTTAACGAAGCGTCTTTGTTGTTACCAAAAGAGAAAGAGATACCGGCACTTTTAACAAATATTTCTGCACTTGGCCGGGGTGCTGGCCTAGATTTTCTCACTTTCAAACCCCAAGCAGACATTCCAAAAGATTTTTATTCTGAAATTCCAATCGATATAAAACTTCGAGGACCTTACCATAACGTGGGTGTTTTCCTTGATCAGGTATCGAAATTGGAGCGTATTGTCACTGTCTCTGACATTAATATGGGTGGCCCTAAACAGGAAGCTAATGATATGTTGTTGGATTCAAGTTGTAGGTTGGTTACTTATAGATTCACAAATATTAAACGCCCTGTCCAAGATAATAAAGGAAAAAAGGGAAAAAAGAGAAGATAGCTGTTAGATGGACGTGCTGATGCTTACGATACAAAATAAAAAAAACGGGATTTTACTGCTCGCTATATTGATGTGTTTTGGGATCAATTTTAATGCATCGTCAGTCGAGTTGGAAAAAGCATTAACGGATGTAAATGCTGATGGAAAGTCGCTGTTCGAGTATTTAATTGAAGGAAGAAGTGATCCGTTTGTTCCTTTTATATCAGAAAAGGCGCAATCGACAAATATGGATGATATTATACCTGTCGATGCTGAATTGTCGGGTATGCAGCTTTTCGAACCAGGGCAATTAAATTTGGTTGCAATTTTATCTTCAAAAGATGGTGATTTTGCCATGGCAGAGGATACAACCGGAAAAGGCTATATCCTCAAAAGAGGGATGGAAATTGGAAAGCGTGGAATAATTACTGACATTCAAGTCAATAAAGTACTTATAGAAGAAACAGCTTTTACCAGAGCTGGAAAAAAAATAACGAATAATATAGTTATGCTCCTAAAGAAAGAGGGAGAAGAGTAAACAATGTATACAAGTCATAAAATAAAAAGACTTTTGGTATTATTTCTGCTGTTGTTCACGGCTGTAATTTTTTCGAATCATTGTTTGGCAAACGCTTATACAATACACAATATGCATGCTACTCTTCATGGTGATACTTTAGTTCTCGAACTTCAAGGTGACAGTATACCTGCATACACTCAGTATGAGTTATTCTCACCAACAAGATTGGTAATTGATATTGCAGATGGAACGCTTTCACCGGGCATTACTGTTCCTGAGGTACTTCCTGAAAATAGTTTTGCAACATTAGCTGCAACGATATTAAGGGATAAATCACCTCAAATCATGAGGTTTGAGATAGGTATAGCTGATAGCCACACCTATAAGGTCGAAAAACAAGATAATAACTTAATCGTTCGTTTGGAACCAAAAGGTGAGAAAAATAATGCCATTTCAGCAGATGATTCCGCACAGAACACTCTAAACGACATAATCGTCAAGAAGAATACAACTCAAACTGAAATCCTTTTACAAGCTGACCGAAAGATCGAAAAATATAGAAATGATTCGGTAACCGGCCAAGACAATCTTCATGACTCGATGTACATTGATATTAATGACATTGATGGTTCAAAATTAGTTAGGGAAACAATTGTTGGTACAAGTGTTGATAAAATACGCGTAGCCACAAGAGGTTCAGGTGTTAGGGTTATCTTTGTATCCTCAGCTAAAGATTTGTTTTCTTATCATGTGCAACCTGATGACAAAGGTTTGCTCATCACTGTTGACAATGAGAAATCTATCGCCACTCCTAATGAAAACGACAAGGCTCTCACAAAATCACAAGCAGCTGAAAATGCTCCTTTAGTATCTGATCCAACCCTTGACGCCTTAATTGGTTCTTCTGAAGAAGCAATAAATGAGAGGTCATCAATACCTGAAGCTAAAACGGCAGCTGAGGAACTAGAGGACTCATTTGGTTTTGCTGGATACAAAACTAAACGGATTAGCGTTGATTTCTATAAAATTGACCTTCATAATGTTTTCAGGCTCTTCAGACAAATCAGTGATGTAAATTTGATAGTTGACGATGAAGTCAACGGCTCACTCACTCTAGCCTTAAACGATGTACCTTGGGATTTTGCATTAGATATTATTTTGAATCTCAGTAACTTAAAAAAAGAGGAACGGCACAACACGATTGTAATCTATCCTGCCAAAAAAGAGTTTGTTTGGCCGAACCGTGCAGCTGATAACCTCACCTTTGAAGCAGATGTTGAAGTAATTGAGCAAGATGCGCTTTTGATACAGAGTGTCGCTTCTCAGCCAGCAGAAATTATGAAAGCGAAGGAAATCCTACGCCGTGCAACTATTGAAGAAAAGAATAATGATATAGAAGATGCCGCGGCAATGTATGAAGAAGCTTTCGCTCTTTGGTCCACCAACGATAAAATCTCTAATAAGCTTGCCGCTCTCTATCTTGTAAGTTTAGGAAACAACGCTAAAGCAGTTCATTTTGCCAAGGAGACACTATCTCTTAACAAAAACGATTCCCATGCTGCCCTCTATGCAGCAATAGCGTCAGCCAATATGGACAAGGATTCTGATGCTATGGATTTTTTCGCTCAGAGCATAGGGGGTGAGCCACCTCTGAAGGAAGCATTAATAAGTTACGCTGCTTTTAGCGAGAAGAAGAATCAACCAGAGGCTGCGCTGAAGCTGCTCAATCGTTATGCAGAGACGTATAGTGACACCGTGGATACATTGATTTCCAAGGCTCGTATTTACGACTCTATGGGGAAAACAGCAATGGCAACAGAGCAGTACAAAACATTACTCTATTCAGGATATCAGTTGGATCCTGGTGTAAAAAAATATATTCGTGGCCGTTTAACAATGGCCACAGATCAATTGACCAATTAATACGCTATTTATTTTATTGCCCAAGGGGTTTTCCATGAAGCATCCAATCTCAACGGTTACATTAAGCTGCCTTTTATTCTTCTCGCTGTTTTTTGTTTCCTGTGTACCTCAAGAGAATGAAACAGATATTGACCCTCCTGCTACTCAGCCTTCTTCTACTGAAAAGGTAGAAAAGCAAAGCCAGCTTCCAGTCCGTTATCAACAACCATCTTACAAAGTTACTACTGGTAGTGACGAAAGTTTGAATGAAGTAACGGAAGAAGTAGCCATTAAAGTGGGTGCGTCAATTCGATCAACTCAAGGGCCTCAACCTTTATGGGATATTTTAAAGCGTCTTGCCGCACTAAAAAAGATGAATGTGTCTTGGGCCAGTGATGTTGATCAGAACGTTCTTGTTGATGTGGACATTAATGCGGAAGATGATTTTTATGATGCTGTAGATAATCTCCTTCGTCAGGTTGACTATTACCATGAAATGAAAGGTTCAACAATTGTTGTCAAATACAAAGAGACCAGACAATTTCATGTTGCAATGCCTTTTACAAAATCTGTATTTGAGACTGCCACAGGTGGAAACGTTCTTGGTAGCAACGAAGAAGCCAGTAATATTGAGGGTACCATTAAAATAGATTCTAGAGAGAATAATTTTGATGTCTGGCAGAATATCCAAGATAATATGAACGCTATTCTCGACACTTGGTCAACGGTTGCAGCCACTGAAGACACCTCCGACGAAAAAGACAAATCAGATAAGACGGACAAAGAAAAGGACTCTACCGCCAAAGCGACCAGACAGGTTTCTAGTTCTGGGAACAAGTACACGATTGACAAACCAATTGGCCTAATTACTGTACATGCCCCACGCCCTTTACTTGATAAGTTAGAAGTTTACTTCAATAATTTAAAGAAAGAACTTTATAAGCAAGTATCCATTGAAGCAAAGATTATAGAGGTTCAATTGGAAGATTCTTCTGAAATTGGATTGGATTGGAATACGATTTTATCGAACCTTACCCTTTATGATGCAGGATATTCGTATTATGAAGGTCAATCTAAAAATTATACTACCTCTTCTTCAAATTCATCATCTAGTACCCGTACCTATAATTCGACTGACACCAGAACTGGTGTAACCGACTATACGCTTCTACCTAATGACAGAGTTACTACAGACAGCAGATCAACTTCAACCGTTTATGGTTTAGCAGATACATTAACATCAGCAGCATCAGGTACTGCAGACATGGCTAAGGTTATAACAAATGCCGGAGCTGCTGCCGTTTCACTTGCGTCATTTACATTTGATAAATTTTTAAACGCTGTGCAGGAACAGGGACAAGCAACGATATTATCTAACCCTAAAATTAGTGTTTTAAATGGCCAACCTTCATTAATAACAGTTGGTCGCAATGTCACCTATATTGATTCCATTGAATCTGATGTTGACCATGATACCGGCACTATCTCTTACACAGTAAACACTGAACGTGTTCTATCTGGAGTAGGTATGGCATTGACTGCAAACATTTTAGATGATGACCAAATAATCTTGAACCTTGTGCCGGTAACATCAGAACTTGAGGAACCGATCGAGTACCGTGATGTTGGTTTAGGTACCGTCGGCTTACCGGTCATTAATGTTCGGGAGATGAGTACCACTGTTAAGGTACGTGATGGTGAGATGCTCGTTATCGGTGGACTTATTAACAATGTTGATGAGGATAATGGAACGTTTGTTCCTGGAACAAGAAAACTTGGTTTTTTCAAATATCTTTTTGGATATGAAGAAAAAATTAGCCGTAAAAGAGAGTTAATTATCCTTTTGAAACCCAGAATTATCAACTAGGCCTTAGATTTTAGAATTTAAACTTTAATTTTACCCGCAAGAATCAAACGAATTTCAGGGAGAGTTATCATGATGAAGTCCAAATATTTACTCTACTTACTGACAGCACTTCTATTTATGGGGTGCGGACAGACCGTTGTAGAGAAACTCCATGTACCTGACAATCCAGGTCCCAATGCTCCCGGTAAAGGTATGACCATGGTTATTCTTCCTTTCGCCGATTACACGTATGCGGATTCTATTGCCGGAGCATATCGTCGAAACCTAGCAGTCACTGAAGCACTTACTGATAGAGTTGTTGCTAATGGTTTTAGTCTCGCTGTTCAGGAAGATGTCTTTGGATACCTTATTGACGAAGAAATTATTGCTATAATCCCATATGATGAGACTTCAACCACGAGCCTTTCTGACGAATTGAATAACGATTGGTCTCAACTTATGAAGAGTTATTTGCGTCGTTACATCCAGGAACAAAAGGTCCACTCTGGTCATACCGTTTCTGAAAGCCCAGGTACCCATGCCCTAGATCAAAACGCCCTTGCTAAAATGGGTAGGCATTTTAACGCCGATTATATTGTCCGCGGCCGAATCCTTGAGTTTAAAACCAGGGAAGAAACGACATGGGATATTCGGAAAAAAGGTCTGCTACCATTCTGCTTTGGCTTAAGCAGCCAAACCCTCAATGGTTTTGCCAGGTCTGATACCTATGATACCTATGGTCACATGTTGTTACCTGGCACTATTGGCGCTATAGCAGGTTACCATGGTTCCACCGATGGACTTGATGGGCTTGAAAACGCCGTTCTTTGGGGAGCTGTGGGAACTGGACTTGGAGCAATGGGCAAAAACGGTGGTCAAGTTGATCAGGCTGTAGTTCAACTCCGTATTTGGGTGCAGGAAGCTGCCACCGGTAACCTTGTCTGGACCAACAGGGTTGAAGTAAAAGTTTCTCCCGAATCTGTCTATGCAGATCGTCAGTATGACGCGCTTTTCGATACAGCCATTACCAAGGGTGTAAATACCTTGGTAGACAATTTTGTAGCAACTGGACTATAGAGCTATTCTTTTCTTACAGTTTAAAAAGCCCGGCTGGCACAATTGCTAGCCGGGCTTTTCTTTTTCAGCGCATAATCTTAAGTGAATTGCACCTTTTTATAAGCTGGAAAGCCAACTATTCCTTAATTGGTCTCAGAAGCCTCATTCTTTGAATTTTGATACAAGGCCATAAAGTTAATCGGTTCCATTAGAAATGGGATAAAGCCTCCATCAACGGAGATTTGACTTACAATCTGTCTGGTAAACGGGAAGAGTAACGTTGGACAATCAACGCCAAGAACCATTTCCTGATGTTCTGCAGGTATATTTTTCATAAGAAATGCTGCAGCATGTTCAATTTCCATGATAAACATGGTCCTATCGTTATTGTTTTTATCAACAATTTTAGCAGTAATCTGTAGACTTACTTCGTAATGGTCATCGTCCAGCTTAGTATTATTTAATTTCAGATTCACCTCTACCTTCGGTTCTTGATTGGGTACCTGAAATACTGCTGGCGCATTTGGATTTTCAAAGGATAAATCCTTAATATACATTTTCTGCATTCTGAAAACCGGTTGGTTTTCTGCCGGGCCTTTTGCTGCTTGCTCTTCTGCCATTTTGGCTCCCCTCTTTTCTCTCATTTAATTAACAACCAGAACAACAGATTATTCCCGTTGCTTTGATACTAATAATAAAAAATATTCCATGCCACAGTATGCATGACACACAAACAAATCAAGTCATTTGGTATTTATTTATGCTATTATCTACGCATTAGACAATTTCAACCCACCAATAACAAATGAAATTTTTGCATAGATCTATACAGATCATTTAAAACGTAAATCTGATCGGGTTTTTTGTACATCTTCAACGCTTGCCTGCATCCAGCCTGATTTGCTTTTCTCAACCGCATCAAACTGCTGAATATAAGGTTTAATATCTAGCAATGGAGTACCATTTAGCACATCAATATTTCCAATAATAACTTTTAGCCCCTCAACACGAATCAATGGAACAATTGAGATTCCAATATGATTTGGACGTAGTGGCGACCTCGTTGCAAAGACACCTCGTTCTTCAGTATCCATAAAGGGGGTTACCAATAACTCTGTTCGCACAGCTTTATTAAAAGAATACAACAGATACAAATGGCTAAATCCTTCAATATCGCGGAGGCCTACTTCATACGCTTTATCAAGCAAAAGATACCCCTCAACTCCCATTGCCCCTTTTGGTTGTATGGGCATATCTTCAATGGACTGAAAAGGCGAATGGATAGTTCCAATTGGCTGTATAGTATGCATACATCATCCCTTATTTATGAAGTAGATTTGCAACTTCGATCATTCGTCTTCCAAGATTTTTTGCCGTAACAATTCCAGCATCATCTTCTTTAATGCCACTGGGATATCCACCCCAGGCAGTGCCACCAAAATGATCGCCATCACCTACGATTACCATATCATGGATCAACATCCCGGCATGTATTGCCTGAATTGTCAACTCTTGCCCACCATTTCGTGACCCTCCCACTGCTATCACACCACCGAGCTTATTTTTTAACATAAATCCATTTCGTCTAAACAGTACCGTCCGGTCGATAAAGGTTTTTGCTTGTGCCGACATGCACCCCATATATACAGGAGTGGCAATTACTATTCCAACGAGATCAGGATCTGCAATTTGAGGGATTATTTGCTGAAAGTCATCTTCTTGGGAGCAAAAAGCACCTTTCTTACATTTTCCACAGGATAGACAACCACTAAATTTCAATGGTTCAAGATCTATCAACTGTACAGAAAGATCCAAATGAAGTTGATCTCCTGTTAATTTAGCCTCCTCTAGACATTGCTGCAGTAAAAAATAGGTCGATTGTTTCGATCGTGCACTTGCAGCTATTCCCAAAAGCTTCATTTTTGTTTTTCCTCCAAAGCATTTTCCCGCTCTTGCATATACATTTCAAAAGAACTATCAATATAACATTCATCCTAACACTTGCCGAATTGTGAAATGCTTATTATACCGTGGATCATACGGCTATGACGAGTAGTTCTTAATTCAAATACTATACACAAATCAATCAACATGCACACTTTATTCATGTTAACCCCTTGGAAGGAAGTAGATAAGAGTGGCCCATACTACTGCCCTGATTGCGGTATTGTTGAAGGGTTTTTCTATTATTCTCCAGCAATACGTGACAAAATATGTATCCTTTCCATCGATTTTCCAAGGCCCAGAAACCAAGTAATTGAACTATTGGGTATTGAAAATCAGGATTGTCCCGTCCTTGTCTTAGAGGATGGCGTCTCACCACCAGACAATGCGCAACAGAGCATGTCAACGGGAAAATTTTTTATCAACGATCCCCTTGAAATTTGCAAATTCTTGGGGAACTCTTTTAATGGAGTTCAGCCCCATCCATAGGGTATATATTTTTCGTTATATAAACAGATATTATTACAATAACTAATAGGGATTATACCTATGAAAACAATTAATACAAAAACAGCCCCGGCTGCAGTGGGACCTTATAGTCAGGCTGTTGTATCAGGAAATATGGTATTTACCGCTGGCCAAATCCCCATAGACCCGAAAAGCAACGAGATTATAGGGGGCGGCATTGAGGCCCAGACTGAGCAGGTTCTGCAAAATTTAGCAGCTGTACTAAAAACCTCAGGCTCTTCTCTTGAAGAAGCAGTAAAGGTGACCATATATTTAAAAGATATGAATGATTTTGGTACAATAAACGCAATATATGAAAAATATTTCGTCAATAAGCCAGCACGTTCCACCTTTGAAGTAGCGAGACTCCCAAAAGATGTATTGGTGGAAATGGATGTTATAGCTGAATGTAAATAATAAGAATCATGTAAAATCAAACTAATTAGAAAGATATCTCATACCCCTCTCCTAAAAGGGCTGCCACAATTTCGTCCACATGCTTTCGCCCATTCGTTTCAACGGTTACTTCCAGGTGGACACTTTTAAACCTCGAAGGATTGTGAAACTGATCGTGATCAAGTTTTACCACATTAGCCTTATGCTTTGCCAAAATAGACGATATCTTTAATAGTTCCCCTGGCTTATGCAGTAGCTCTACAGTGAAACTGAATAATCGTCCACGGGATACGAGCCCGCGATTAATCATTTCAGAAAGAGTAAGAACATCAATATTTCCGCCGCTGACCAAACACACTATTTTTTTCCCAGCCACATCAAAATGTTCAAGTCCAGCCACAGAAAGTGCTCCCGCATTTTCAGCCACCAGCTTTTGGCGCTCCATTAATAGTAATAGAGCCTGCATGATTCCAGTGTCAGGGGCTGTGACCATTCCAGCAACAGTGTCTTGGATAATTTCCAGGCAGAGATCTCCCGAAGTTTTCACCGCAACTCCATCGGCAATGGTGTCTACGTGATCTAAAGCTACAATACTTCCCACACGTTTTGATTCAGTAATCCCTGCTGCCCCTTCAGGCTCTACGCCAATCACCTGTACAGAAGGTTGGACTGACGTAATCGCCGCCGCAACACCCGCAAGTAAACCACCGCCACCCACAGGAACAAAAACTATATCAACATCCTGACACTCTTCAAGTATCTCCAGTCCAATTGTTCCTTGTCCAATAATCACTTCAAGATCGTTAAAGGGATGGACAAAAACAGAACCATACCTCGATTCAATACGCCTTGCTTCGGCGTACGCCTCATCGTAGGTGTCCCCATGTAAGATAACATCACCACCAAACTTTTCTGTGGCCTCTACTTTGATTAATGGGGTTGTTTCAGGCATCACAATTGTTGCCCGTGCACAGCACTCCTTATCTTGTTCACAAAAAAGCTTTGCAGCAAGAGCTACCCCTTGGGCATGATTTCCAGCAGATGCAGTAACAATACCGTTTTTCCTCTGCGAGGATGATAATCCTGCAATTCGATTAAACGCTCCACGGATTTTAAAAGAACCGGTTCGCTGCAGATTTTCAGGCTTTATATAAATTTCTGCATTATACTCTTCACTGAGAAACTCGCTAAAAAGCAATGAAGTGGGCTTAAGAATGGTTTGCAATCGCTTCCTTGCTTCCTGAAACTGCTTTAGTGGTATTGACATATCGTTTATTTATAACTGTTTTATAAATTCTCTTTGTTTCTTAAGTCCTGAATAAATGGCTACCGAAAAGACAAGGCGGATAACAACAGAAAAATTGCTACTATTTTAGTTTACTTACAAGTGCATAGATCAGTATATTGTTAAGGACGCTGTGACGTGAACGACAAAAACACAATACAATACAAAAAAAGTTGGTTACGTCTTGATAATGCCGCTAAAATCTATCCGGCTATTATAAGCTCACGAATGACAAGTGTCTTTCGTATTTCAGCCACAATGAGAAATATCATCAGCACGGCATTTCTCCAACAGGCCCTGGAAACAACCATATGCCGCTATCCATATTTCAGAGTAAAACTCAGATCAGGTATTTTCTGGCATTACCTCCAGGAAAACACAGCAGTTCCAATTGCTGAAATTGAGAGCAAATATCCTTGCCGAAAAATTGATAGAAACGCAAACAATAAATTCCTCTTTAGGGTCCTTGTCCATCATAAACGAATTTCTGTGGAATTTTCACATATTCTTACAGATGGAACCGGAGCATTGCACTTTTTAAAGACACTGATCACCCACTATTTAGCCCTTAGCGAAACACTATCAACATCCCTTTCCAATACGTTTTCATGGGATACAATCACTACTGATTCAAATAAAGAAGAACAGGAAGACGCCTATCTTCGCTATTACAAGAAAAATATTCCTCCACCTGCCAATATCCCTCCCGCTTTCCATCTTCCTGGCCCACTTATTCCCAGCAACTCCTACAAAATCACCACGGGAATTGTAGATATTGCAGCTCTTAAGATGATCTGCCAGGAAAGGAAGGTAACGATAACTGAGTTCCTACTGGCCATCTACCTGGAAGCCCTTCAATATGTTAGTTCAAACACCACAAAGCAAAAGCCCATCCGTATCATGGTTCCGGTCAATCTCCGCACCATCTACCCAAGTAAAACCATGCGAAACTTTTTTCTCACCGTTTTGCCAGGTATAGATCCCCGTCTGGGACATTTTCAGTTTGATGAGATTCTCAAAACTGTCTACCATTTTATGCGCGTGGAGATAAACGATAAATACATTAATCAGCAGATATCCAGGAATATTAGCAATGAGAAAAATTTCCTGATTCGTTTTATCCCCCTTGCTTTAAAAATTCTTTTTGAAAAAGTCATTTACAGAAAATTTGCAACATCTAACCATTCAGGTTTACTCACAAATCTAAACCTTGTCTCATTTCCGGAACAGCTTGCAGAACATATCGAAAGGCTGGATTTTATCCCTAACCCCAATCCGGTGACAAAAATAACCGCGGGGATGATTGGTTTTAACAAAAAACTTCACATCTCCTTTGGCAGTTTAGTCGAGTACACATCCGTCGAAAAGCACTTTTTCAGCTCACTTGCTAAGATGGGAATTGACGTCACCGTAGAAACAAATATATGAGAAAAACACAATGTTGTGAAAAATGTGCGGTGAAATTGCATATCCAAGAGAAAGTGTGCCCGCTATGTAAAACACCACTTGCTTCTCCGACCTCTGCAAATGAACATCGCATTCCTCTTTGGCCAACGGTGAGACAAAAAACCGGCATTGCGACCAAAAACAAGCTCTTATTACTATGGCTCCCTATGGTCCTTATCTCTCTTATAGGATTTCTTTTAATTTTATGCTCAGATATCCTCAGTAACCACTCTCTTACCTGGAGTCGCTATCCGCTCATTTCCTTGATAGCTGGTATACTGTATATTTCCTCAATTTTTCTTTTTTCCAACAAGTTTTTTATTATGTACACCTGGTACGGATTTGGCAGCCTTTCCCTACTGGTTATTTTTGATAAATTTTCACATTCCCCAGACTGGCTTTTCAAGGTGTGCGTACCGACAATAGCACTTATCTACCTTTACGGAATAATAAACTATTTTATATTAATGGGGATAAAGAGGAGGATGATTCTGTTTGTTTCGTTCAACTGCCTTTTTGCAGCGTTATACTACGCCATTCTCGGTTTAATAATCGCAGGATACCTGGAAGATACCATTTTCGCATGGGCACCGGTGGCCTTCTGCATTTGTATCTCAATGGCGTTGATGGGCTTTTATTACTACATATTCCTGAAAAAACAGCTTGATCTCAAAAAGTTTTTCCATATCTAAGATACTTTCACGTAAGCGACACCAGCTCATTCTGATGCAATATATTTTTTCCTCACTACACCCAGCAGATGTTTTTCAAGGCTGGAGAGGTTCACAAACTTCACTCCATATCTACACTTTCCTTTTTGGGATCTCTCTGTGTCATGACTAAAAACAACCCGTGATAAAAGAGAGCGGAGGATGGTCCTCTCTTTGTCAAATACCAGATCTATCAGCACCCCTTTCCCTTGAAGCTTTTGTTTTTTCCCTTGCAACTCCAGTCCCAGGCCATCCTTGCTTAAATCAGTTACGGTGGCAAGATCAGCAGACAGATTGCCACGGATATTTGCAAAAAAATCTTTTCGTAATTTATGCCGAACGTGGATCCTTTGCTCTACTGCTTCTTTTTTGATAGCCATGGTTCACCTCCATTCTTTATAACTTCATCCTGCTCAACAAGTACTCTTCCGCAGATAAACGCTATTCTCCTCCCTTTTTCTCTTCTTCAATTGACACAGCTTTCCTAAAAAGGAGATACAAGACCCATAACAGATCAAAATATTAACAAAAAGATCTGCACAAAAAAAACCGAACCACCCGTACAAAGGCAGTTCGGCAAACCGTTACATCACAATATTTCTTCCCTGCCTTACGACAAGTTTATCTACACCATCTATTATATTGTAAGGATGTCATCATCAAAATCAAGCAATAAATAAGGGAATAGCTGTTCCGTCAATTGAATCATTTGCAGTATCAAAAAGATAATGGCCTAAAAAAAATTTACTCTACCCCAGAAAGATTCAATAATCGGCCAGAGGGAACTTCGGTTTTCACATATCGGCAACCCGATCAAAAAAAGCGTCTCTACACATTTTTTCAATACCAAGCAGGCTGTTAAAAGCCTCATTAAAATCCACTGTTGCCACCGTGAACAAACCATGCCCCCAGACAATCACTCCTCTTTTGTCTTGGATTGCAGGCGGTAAGGTATTGCACAGCCCTGTGGGCCCGGTCCCTAGCTCACCGGGTACAATGGGGATATCCTCTACAAAGCGTTTAGTAGCACATTTGCTAAAACAACGTCCACGATTCACACAGCCATAGTCAACACAGTCCATGGATAAAATTACCGCAAACTTCGGATGGCCATGCAATATGGCGTTATGTATACTATTTCTATAAATCCTATCATGGGCAACCAACTCACTGGAGGCGGTTATTCCCGCACAGGATATATCATCCATGGGACAGGGATCTATACAACCTGCCAGTTCATCAAGGGATGAACCGGTTTGGCTAATAAAAATTGTCCGCCCAAGACGATAGGAGACGTTGCCAAAATAGGAATCCACCAACCCATACTCAACGGTATAGCGACCGGCTTCTATTATTGCCTCATACACTTCCTGTTCGCTACTCAACGGTCCAACGTGCAGTATTGGTCTTTTCTTCGGCATCGGTTTCAGAAATGAAGTAGCCCGTTCAAAAGAATGGCGTTGTTCATAAGTGGAGACTCCCCGCCTACAATCGGCCAGATAATCGGCAAAGAAAAGGACAAATGCACTAAAACAGACGGAACTGATGGTAACAAAGGCCTGTTCAGAACCAACCCCACCAAAGGCTAGTAAGCGGATACGATTTTCTGCTGCAACGACTACACATTTTCGTTTGCGCAGACGATCCAAAAGCAATGCCGGAGAAAATTCTCCAACCACAGGCACATCGTGGAGAAAGGTGCGTGTCTCACAATCACTTGGAGTAATAATTTGAGGATATCGATTAACAAGATACTGGAAAATGCTAAGATACGGCTCTTCTGGTTCAATGCAGATCAATGCATTTATACTCATCCCGGATAAAACTTTTTCCAGGATTATAATATCAGCATCCTCCCGGTTCCAAACCACCGTATCATCCAATCCACAGACAAGGGGACTAGCAGCAAGACCTGCGGCAATAAGCTTATCAGCATACTTTTTTACGAGTTGTTCCATTCAAGCCCCAATGCCTCAGTCTGTTTTTTAGTCACACAGCCATTTTTATCTAGTCCACGGATGGAATAGTAACGTGCGCGAGCTTTGAAAAACGCCTCCCGATCAAGGGGCGCAATATCAATACCATTGCCACTACTTCCCGTTTCCTCAAAAAATCTGGCTGGTAGATCATCATCTGTGGCAGTAAATCCATTGAGACCATTCATCAAACGCTCATGGTAATAAATACGTTCCCCCACTTTCAATAAGTCTTGCGCAGAGGCAGATTCCCCTGTTACAGCATTAAATGCCCCGGCATACTCTTCAAGTCCTGCACCTAAGAAGATAAATTTACAGGCCGTAAGGGAATCAACTATGGCATTCTGATCCTCAGCAATTTTAATGATTCTTGCCTTTCCGCTAAAGCTAAACCTATCGGTGGCGACAGGCTTTCGTAGCACCTCATGACTGATCGGATAGGCCCGCAAATGACATCCTCCCCGAGTTGCTAATGCATAGGCAAGGGACATCCCATATGCACCCCTTGGATCATAAGCTGGCAGCTCCAGTCCTTTTACACTCATGGAACTATTTTGTTGTTGGTGACGTTTTGCATAACGCAAAGAGCCTTCAGCTAGCTCTTTTCCAAGTGCAGTAGTACCTAAAGCGATCTCTTCCAGTAATGGGATCAATTGGATGGAGAGATCCTTTATATCAAATATTTCTTTATAACAGGCAAGGGTTGCAGCGGCAGAAATGGTATCCATTCCGTAGCGATTGCAAAGGGCATTGGCTTGCATAACCAAGTCCATATCAGTGTTGTCTATCAATGCTGTGAAATGGGACATGGTTTCAAACTCTGGCATGGAAGAGCCAACATGCCCCTCAGTTCGGCCTATCTTCTTGCAGCGAATATGGCACCCCATGCAACCATGCTTGCCCGGCTCATACTTCTTTTTGTAGGCATGGGCATTTAACTTAGAAGCTCTATCAAAATGGGTTTTACGAAAGTTATCCGTTGGCATCATCCGCCTGGAATCCATCAAATCATAAATGGAGCCTGTACCAAAACAAGAAAACCCATGCCTCCCCATTAAAATGGGAGAAGCCGATGTCAGCCGCAAAATCTCCTCCCTTGCGACATTCAGTTGTTCTTTACTATGTACCCTTATCTTCTGCTTTCCCCTTATAAGAAGATATTTGACATTTTTAACGGCAAAACAAAGACCAATACCTGATCTTCCAGCGGCATGATGTTTATCAACTACAAGGGAAGAAAAATAGACCCCATTTTCCGCAGCGGGACCAATAGTCGCTAAAGAAGCTCCACCATCTGCGACTGTATCATAAACGTTTGCTGTTTCTTTTCCCCAAAGCTGTGATGCAGAAACAATCTTTACTGTGTCATCTTCTACTCTAATCCCGCAGGGCTCTTCTGACTTTCCGGTGATTATTATCCCATCCCAACCGGCACGTTTGAGCTGAAAGCCAAGACGTCCCCCCACCGAAGTGTCTGCAATCGCCCCGGTCAACGGAGAGCGCGACATAACTGAGGACCTGCCGGAAGTAGGCGCAGCCGTACCAACTAAAGGGCCGGTAAAAATAAGTAGAGGCATACGAGGGTGATTCCAGGGCAACGTTATCTTAGGGCGTAGATAATACCCTGCCAACCCTTTACCACCAATAAAGGTATGATAGGTTGTAGTCGAAGGACGCACTGTCTCAGCCGAAGCTGTATCAAGATCAATGCGAAGAATTTTTCCAGTCCAACCTTTCAATGCTGTAGACACAATTATCGTTCCCACCAGTATCAGTTATTGTTTTTCTTTGAGGAGAAATATAATCTATCTTTTTTCGCCAAGCTAGGCCCAAATAACTTCATCATTTATTGCGTTATATTCACCTTGAAACGAGAGGAGAACGAGACTAGACTGGCAATAGTTATCTTTCTTAACAACAAACACTATCAATTTGAGGAGAAAAGATGTTTCTAACAAACACCGAAGAAGTACCTGGAAAAACAATTACTGCTGTATATGGTGTCGTTTCCGGCAGTACAGTCCGGGCCAAACACGCAGGACGCGATTTGATGGCAGGCATTAAAAACGTTTTTGGCGGAGAGCTTAAAGGCTACACTGAACTCTTGCAGGAATCCCGTGATGAAGCCATCGGCCGCATGGAATCTCAAGCAACACAATTGGGTGCCAATGCAGTGGTAAATGTACGTTTTTCAACCTCATCGGTTGCTGCTGGTGCCGCAGAAATATATGTGTACGGCACTGCAGTTTCAGTGGAGTAATGCAATGGGACAGTTGATAATTTTTGCAGTCCTACTCTCCCTTGGCTTTATTTTTGGACGCCTTGCGGAAAAAAGACACTACAAATCCATTGTAGAACGGGAAAAAAAGTGGTTACAACTCCCCACTACTTCCAGCAAATACGTAATGGGTGACAACCTCACAATCACTAATAGCCAACTGGTCAATGGCAGCATGGTTGTATCAGTTGATTACTTTAAACGAATCCTTGCAAAACTTCGCAGTTTTTTTGGTGGCAATGTCCAATCGTATGAAACGTTGGTTGATAGGGCAAGAAGAGAAGCTGTACTGCGTCTTAAGGAATCGTGTCCTGATGCTGACCAGATTATTAATCTACGCTTGGAGACATCTTCTATCACCAAAGGGCGGCGAAAGCAAATTGGCTCGGTGGAAGTTCTCGCTTACGGCACCGCAATCTATTGCAGTAAATAGGTATGGAGTATAAAGCTTCCTTACCGGAAGCCAACGACAATGTCTCCCATGACAAGCCGGTAAGGGAGTTTTTTCTTCTGTTTATTGGAATAACACTCTTTTTTCTGATTATTTTTTGGAGTATCGGTCTATTCGTTGATCAAGCGGTTAACTTTATCTCCCCTGAGGTGGAAGCATCTATCTTCTCTTCCATTGGGAAAAAATTTGAGCCCAAAACAACGGACGATCCACAAGAAATAGCTCTGCAGCATTTGCTTGACTCTTTAAGGAAATGTAGTGATATCACGTACCCTGTTCGGGTCTATCTAATGGAATCCGACGAAGCAAATGCCATGGCTGTACCTGGAGGCCGCATCATTGTCTTTAGCGCCCTATTGGATGAAGTTACATCGGAAAACGGCCTTGCCTTTGTCCTTGCCCATGAGCTGGGACACTTTAAGAACAGGGATCATCTACGTGGGATGGGACGTAGTATAGTGCTCACTGCTATTTTAGCGGCCTTAACCGGATCCGACTCAGATATCACCAAAGTTTTTACCCCTTCCCTTAACTTAAGTTTTTCTCAATATTCACAGGCAAGGGAAAGTCTTGCAGACGCATCCGCGCTACAAACCCTTAATTGCTACTACGGACACGTGGGTGGTGCATCGGAGTTCTTTGAGGCTATTACCCCAATAGAGAAGAGCTCTCACACTAAAGTAACACAATACTTTGCCAGTCATCCAATGGCGATAGAGCGCATAAACGGACTCTGGCAACAGGCCAAGGAACACCATTTTAAGCAAGGAGAAGTAGCGCCATTACCCATTGCCCTACGTCACACAAAATAGCAATTCCAATATTATTCAGGACCTCTTTGTTCCGCCAAGGATTTAATATCCAATGGTTCACCCCGCAATGGATCACGCTCTAACCAACGTGCCTTTTCTTTACATTTACTTACACAAACTCCGCACCCCAGACACTTGGATTCATCAATTTTGATAGCACCATCCCGTTCCTGTAAGGCATCAAACTGACAGAAAGCAACGCAAACACCACACACCGTACACAGCTTCTCGTCCATTCGGCTGACATATCCTGAAGAGGCAAGCATGGGAGTACCATTTCGCCACGCCTGAATGGCGCCACAACAACAACTGCAGCAATTACATATAGCATAAAAGCGCCCAAGTAAATCGGCCTTAAAAAAGGCATGATGCACATGTCCCCTCTTATGTTCAGCCTCAAGGATATCTTCGGCCTCTTTTTGGGAAATTGTACGACATACTTCAGGATGATGTTCCAAGAGAAATTGGGTAAACACCTTACCAACAATGATACAAACATCTATAGGTTTGCAAGGGCTAGGGCGAACTTTTCTACAAGGGCAATCCATCACCGCAATATGTGCTGGATTTTCTAAGATGATGGTCCGGGCTAGCTTATAAGGAATAACCTGTTCCAGATCATCAATCACAATGGGCTTATTGAGTGTAACAATTTCTCTTGCCTGTACTGGTAAAAGGACCTTTCCGTGGTAGGTGTCGGCAAAACTAATACATTTTTCGGGAGGTAGTTGTTTGTTGGTTGGCCTAAAAAAATATCTGAGAATATCAGCAAGGAATGAAAATTTACGAGCCAGTATATGCTCACCTGTACCAATACCGATATAATGAAAAACCCATCGACAATAAATATATCCGTGTATCCAATTCTTCAAAGAATAATTTTTAACACGATATCCCTCTTTTATAAAAGCCCACGTGGAGGGGAGAAATAGGGCAAATTTTCTTTTCATAGTACGTTACATTTACTGATCATTAGCTTTTACACCCAACAAGAAACTAACATTCTTTTACCCTAAGAGTTGACATCTATTATTTCTTGAACTCCGTCAAGATTTGTGAAAAACTGCATGTAGGATAACATTGCTATCAAACAAAACGCATCCCCAAGTAATAAGAGGACTTGGTTTTCCGTCACATACTTACAATATGACACAGCTCCCTGCCAACTATAATGGTCAAATTCTGATTGGCCCCTACAGCAAGACACTTCAAGAGCGTACATATTCAGCCATTCAGGCTTCGCACGCATTTGATAAGGTGAGTTTTCCACTTATGCCTTATATTACGGCCTGGAACCATCAAGACAACAACATCTGGTACGAATTTGCAGGACAAAGGTTTATAGACCTATTTCAAGCAACAAGCAAAAACATTTCAACACTTTTCAAAAACTCGGTCAAAAACCAACGCATATTTCATTACAGTACACAATCGCAGTCCCCTGTTGAAGAAAAGATCCTTACAAGCAATCAGCTTTCCGACAACCGTCGTGCACTACGTGAAGACGTACAGCAAAGCAAAGAAATCGAAGCTGTATATCAGGTCATTTTACCTTCAAAGCAATCTATTTGGCTAAAAGACAGTGGAAATGTAGAAATATTTCCAGAAGATAACATCTCTCTTACGTTTGGTTGCCTTACTGATGTTTCCAAAGAGATGGAACAAAAAATCTTCCTTGAAAAAATAGGCTACTTTGACGATCTCACCAATCTTCCCAAAAGAACCATACTTGGCAAACTTTTTGAGATTAGAACAGGGGAGAGAAACCGGGGATATTTTCAGGAATTCTCTGTTCTGATGATCGATATTGATCATTTTAAGGCAGTAAACGATACCTATGGGCACCAAACCGGTGATTATATTCTTAAAGAAATTGCCTCTATTATGACTTCCATTAAGCGAAAAGAAGAAAATATTGGTCGCTATGGTGGCGAAGAATTTTACGGAATTTGCAGGGGTGACCTCCAATGCGGAACAGAATTTGCCGAAAGGATACGTCAACACGTTGAAAATCACATATTTTGTCACAATAACACCGATATCAGAATAACCATATCCGTTGGAGTGGCGTCCACGGAAGATGTAAACGATATTTCGATGAACACCTTACTTGCCCTTGCCGATAAACGACTATACCAGGCAAAACACCAAGGAAGAAACAGAGTAGTTGGAGTTCCGTAACCTCTCGGATAAACATCTTTCATCTCACCTCCTGCAAAACAAACAGATCTTGTTTCAACCTTTCTCCTCTCTCTAAAGGGCCTGAAAATACTAAGCCCATTTGAATATTTTACCGATAGAGATTACAATAAATACAAGTAGGGTTTAGTTTTTATGCCCTGCTGACATTGAAGGCCTCTGCAACATAGGATTTTTATTAAATCAATTAACTGCGAGTAAATCCACAGTGGCTAAAAGTTTCCTCCCAAATATCCACTCGAAAATAGACATTGGGCAACTCCCCTCGTTCAAAATTGGTTCGTTAAGTATTACCATTAAACTGGCACTAATTATTGCAGCGGTAGTTATCAGTGGCATGGGATTACTCAGCCTCTTTATTCTGGGCAATCAGACAGCAATTCTCAACCAGCAAACTGACGCCTATGCAAAGGCCCTTGGCAACCAACTGGCAACCGCTGCCATTGAACCAATTTTGGCCGATGACCATCAGGCACTGGAGCAACTGACGTTTAACCTTGTTGATAATCAAGGCATAACAGGGGTAGCCCTGTTTTCAGATCAATCGGAAATACTCTCAACAGTTGGCCTTATTCCTGAATTCTTTCCAGCAGAAATTATCGAGAAAAAGAACCTGCAATGGCGGACAGGTGCCACAAAGAGAAGTGAGATGGTATCCTATTCCGGAACCATTAATTTTCGTGAGTTAACCGTTGGCTACTACTTAATCACCTTTGATCGCTCTTCCATGAATGCAGCCCTTGGCAGTACCATTCGCACCATTTCCTTAATCACTTTACTGATGCTGGCCCTAAGTATTATTTCTGCATATTTTATAAGCAAGCGTATCTCCAAACCGATCAATGAAATAGTTGAGGGCAGCCAACAAATAGTTCAAGGGAACCATGAGTTCCAATTCAAAGAGCAGCGCACCGATGAGCTAGGACAGCTCATGCGATCGTTAAACACCATGACCCGGGACTTACTTCGCAAGCAACACGTTGAGCAAACCTTCTCTCGTTATGTCTCTCCCAATGTGGCGGGTAATCTTATGGACAATCCCGAGACCATTCATCTTGGCGGAAATCATGTTGAAGCTAGTGTGATTTTTGCCGATATTTCAGGATTTACCAGCATTAGTGAAACATTGGAACCTGAAATGATCAACAAACTTCTCAACGATTATTTTACGGTAATTGATCAAGTGGCGGTGAAATACGGCGGACACATTGACAAATATATTGGTGACTGTGCCATGATACTCTTTGGGGCACCCACGCCAGACAAAGAACATGGTCTAAACGCAGTAAAATGTGCTGTTGAAATTCAACATATGATCCAGGTTTGCAATGCCCAAAGAAAAAAACAGAATGAAATTATTGTCAATTTTTGTATTGGAATAAACAGTGGCACAATGCTTGCCGGAAATATGGGGTCTGAAAACCGTATGGAATATACGGTTGTTGGTAACGCTGTCAACCTCGCCTCAAGACTTTCTTCCATTGCCATGGCCGGCCAGATCGTTCTTACCAAAGATCTACATGATGCACTTGGGTTAAACACCCAATTTATAACAAGCTACTCTACCACCGCTCAGTTGCGCGGCAAAAAATTGCCAACCGAAATTTGGCAAGTTGCAGGACATAAAAAAGTATTAGACCCACCCCATACTGAACACATTTCTTCTTCTGATATGGTCCATTAGAGCATGAAATACATATTTCCCTTTATTTTCTTATTCCTGCATGGCTGCGCAACCTTTTCCCCCCTCTTTCCGACATCAGATCCAGTTACACAAGTTGATGCATATATCGAGAAACAAGAATTTAGTCAGGCCCTTAGCCTTATTGCCGCAACAGCAGACAACGATCCCCTTGCCACAGAGCTAAACAAACGCCATAAAGAAATCCTCATCCAAATTGAAGAATTTGAGCACCAAACGGTAAGTGCTGCCCTAAATCAAGAACGTAACAGTGACTGGCTTGGGGCCAAAAACACCTATAAAGACGCATTAAAAAAACTTCACCATTCTAAAATCTTAGAAAAAGAGCAGGAGGCAATGCTTGAACGCTTTCATTTTACTATGAAGACGCTGGAAAGCGAGAAACTTATCCTTACAGGTCAATGGCTTAAAGAAATTCTTCCCATCCAACAAAGTCTCCACGAAAATGACCCTGGAGATATTGGTCAGGAATGGTCATACTCCAACATCAAAAGCAAGGCCGAAGAAACCGCCCAAGAACTATTGGAGCTTGGAAAAGAAGAATTTGCAATCAATAATCTGGCCATGGCCCAGCGTCTTTTACCACTGTCCGTCGCACTTCACCCCAGCCCTGAAGGTAAGGCAATTGTCGAAGAACTGGAAAAAATAGTACATCAGCGAAACGAACAGAAACAAGAAAGCAGCAAGAAAATTCAAAAGAAAAAAAACAAACAGATTATAGATGCCTTCAACAAGGCAATGGCCTTAGGTAAACTCAAAGAAGCAAGAAAACAACTGGCTCGCCTGCCAGCATCTGTTCGTAACCGGCCGTCCATTGATCTTATGCAGGAACGACTCAATAAAACAATAACCGCAAAGGTTGCAGAAGAACTTGCAATGGGTGAATCCTTTTACCGTGCAGGACGCTACGATCAAGCATTAAAAGTGTGGCAACACGTTCTGGAACTGGTCCCCGAACATAGTGCAGTACAGGCAAAAATTGATCGAACGCAAAAGGTGATTTCCAAACTAAAGGCTCTCAAGCAGAAGCAAAAAGCAAACAAATAACCTCTTAACCAGATTTAGATAAATGCAATCTAACGCAAATGCAGAACCAAATCAGTGACTCTGCATTTAGCAATAGTCAAAAGATAGGTCTTATTTCGTCCTTCTCTTTTTTAACCTTGTTCCTCCCAGGCCCGCTAAGCCAGCCCCAAAAAGAAGCATTGTTGCCGGTTCTGGCACAGGATTATTTTCTTCAAGTTTTATAGCAGTGGTGATTTTAAAATTTGATTGCGTTGTATGCCTTTCCGCAAAGAAAAGGTCAAAATCATAATTCTGTCCCTCTACTAAACCTAAATCATCCAAATTAACACTCTGACTCATTGCCCCATGAACGCCACCGAGGTCAATAGCCAGCTTGTTATCTATATAGACCCATAAATCATCATCCCCCGTAAAACTGAAAAATTGCCCAGCTTCATAGGTAAATCCTGTATGAATTTCATAGGTAAAATGATAGTTGTGTGGATTTCCCTCATTCCCAAAATACATATCATCAATGGGGAAAAAACTGCTGCTCTGGTATGAATACACATTACCTGAACCTCCATTATCCAGCGCAATAACATGGCTACCTGTCATGCTCACTGCACTATCGTTATACCACTGATTAAAAGCAGTATCTCCATGGGTCGTTGGATTTCCAGACTGGCCAGCGTAGACAGGATTCTTGTCTGCTCCCAGCACCGTTTCAACAATACCAGGATCATAGCCAACTGTACTCTCCATATCAGGATGAGACGACTGAAAATCACGAATTGTTCCAGTAAGCGAAATTGTTGTCGCTTGACAAATACCAACCAATCCCCAACAAAAAACAACCCCAGAGGATAGTCCTACCACCAGTTTCTTTTTCACTTTGCCCTCCATTGACAAAAAAATGATCAATTCAATACGCTCAAGGCGATGGATAACTGATTTAACAACCCACAAAAACGTCCTGACCATAACATGTCTGTTTTCATTCTCGCATCGGTAAATATACCTATTGTTCTACTTTTTTTTAAAAAATCTGGCTGGATCTTACTACAACAAAGACTTCCAAGCCCTCTTACAACCGACAAATACTATTATTTTCAATCAGTTAGTTTGATCGAAAACCCACTGTTAAAAACCAGATCACAAACACACAATCTGATTTCTTCCGTTATTTTTGGCAGTATACAGGGCTCCGTCCGCCCGATTGAGAACTTGTTCTATGGTATCACCTTTGGCAAAGTGTACTTCAGAAACGCCCGCACTCACGGTAAAATTCACCTTTTTTTTATTCTCAAGTTGTATTCCACTGCTCTCTGTTTTGTAACGTATATTTTCTGCCACTACAGAGGCACCTTCGATGGTTGTTTGCAAGAGCAAAAGGACAAACTCTTCCCCACCATACCTGCAAGCTATATCGCTCTTTCTTTGCGTTTTTTGTAAAATAGCAGCAAATTGAATAAGGACTTGATCTCCCACTTTATGGCCATACGTATCATTGATTTGTTTAAATTTATCGATATCAAGCATGATAATAGAAAGAGAACAACTCTCTCTATGTGATATTTCATATATGTTTTCAGATACTTCCGCAAAGTATCTTCTATTGTACAACTTCGTTAGGGGATCTGTAATACTCATTAACTCTAATTTTTTTTGAGTAATACTATGTTCTCTTGTGGAGACATTGATCAGACGCGTTAGTGCCTGAAGCGTTGTGTTTTGATGCTTTATCACATTCACTTTGACTCTTTTTTTACTCAAGCGTTCCGACTCACTCAATGCCAGCACTGTCATGCTCTGATTCAAAAGTTCCTTTTGGGTTCGGTAACTAAAGAACTCCCCATAGGTATAAAAACCACTGGTAGGAGCAATCTCATTATAAACCATTGTTTCATGGTGTATTTCATTGGGAATAAATCGTCTTCTTGCCATACATGAATAAATAAAAAGGGTCTCCACCGGAATGGTAAATAATTTGTCAATATGAGATTGTGTTTCATTGAGGATGCTATCAAAATCACCACACCCAAACTGCACCTTGTCTCCGGTATTAACATTACCAGCAAAAATCAATGACCCATCATCTTCTTTTGCTATTGGTGCCCTGGCCACAGTCAATCCTTTTTTTTGAATAATCAGCGGGAACTCAATACCTACTTTTGGCAATTGCTCACTTAGCCCCTCCCCCAAATAATAACTATATGCCTCAACAGCAGTTCTATCATCAATTGTGAAGACCCTGTTCTTTTCAGCCTTTGTGATAGTTAAAACTTTTCCGACAATTTGCCAATCAAAGCTGTAATCTGTGAATACTCGCAAAAATTGAGAACTAAGAGACACACCAACAACGCCGCAGGAAACGATTTGCTCTTTGGTAAACACATAGGTTTTAGTAAACATTGCATTGTCACCGGCAAGCCCTCCCGCAACAATCACTTTCTTCTCAATTGAGCTAATTCCCTTTAAAAACTCCTCACCATTTCCAGAGAGCCCATCGATAAAGGAAAGTATTACTTTCGTGTCCTTTCCCACTATGGATTTCGCAAGTTGTGCTCCAGCCTGAAAAAAATCTCGGCATTCATTGGATATAAAGGTGTGTAATGTTGTGATTTCAAATATTGAAAAGCTTATTACGGTACTATCCGTTAAAACTTCTCCGTTGCAAATTTCCCCGTCTGTTGTCGCGCCAATCAAAGAGGCAAGGGGAAATTGTGTTCTGAAAAAATCTGCCAATTGCGAGATAAATTGCAGATCACACTCAGAGGTAAATACTTGTATTAAAAGGGAAGGAGAATCTACTATATGGTGTTGTGTAATAAATTCACAAAGTGCTTTTCTTGATGAATATCGCGCAGTAATCGTTCGCATAAACTACTCACCAAACATACATTGACGTTTCACAAACATGGTAATCAAGCTGCTACTCAATGAGTAGATACTGCACCATAGTGATTATTGTATACCCAACTCCCTCAATAGAATCTTACAGGATATTCTCCTGTTTTTTCAAAGAAAATATTTTATAAGAGCTTTTCAGGTAAAGCCCATTAACATCGGTAGCCATAGAACAATTTTAGGCATGGCGATCAAACCTGCTATGGTTAAAACATCAGCGACAAAAAATGGGGTTACTCCCCGAAACACATCCTGAACTGAGCATTCCGGCCTGACCCCAGCGACCACAAAACAGTTTAATCCAATGGGGGGAGTAATGAGGCAAAGCTCAGCCATTTTCACAACTATTATTCCAAACCAGATGGAGCAGCCGGCACCGGAAATACCAAAGGCAGAATCCGCAGCCATAACACTCTCCCCACCGTTTAGTGCCATAACAGCAGGATAGACAACGGGTAGAGTCAAGAGCAACATACCAATGGCATCCATAAACATCCCTAGAATGGCGTACGCAACCAAGATAGCCAAGAGGGTCACCATCGGGCTCTGATCAAGGCCGGTAATCCACTCAGAAAAAGCACTGGGTAAGTCCGCAAATCCTAAAAATCGTACATAGAGCAGTACTCCCCAAATAATTGTGAAAATCATTACCGTAAGCTTACCGGTTTCCATCAAAGCATCACGTAGATCTTTCATCCGCATTCCTTTTTGCAAGGCCATGCATAAAATAATAAATGCGCCAAGGGAACCTGCTTCTGTTGGAGTACCTACCCCGCCGTAAATACAAACAACGATAATGCCGACCACAAAAAAGATAGGTAACGCACCGGGAAGAGAAGAAAAACGTTCTCCCCAGCTATAGTTTCTCGCCGGAGGACCAAAATTCTTGCGAGTCATCGCTAAAATCACCACAAGCCCACCGTATATAGCCGCAGAAAAGGCACCAGGTAAAAAACCTGCCATTAACAGCGCCCCCACATCTTGTTCCACAATGATTGCATAGATTACAAGAATAGCTGAAGGAGGAATAAGGGAAGCCAACGTTCCACTTGCGGCAACGACACCAGATGCAAAACGTTTATTATAGCCAAGTTGCAGCATCTCAGGTACTGCAATGCGTCCAAATACCGCTGATGTCGCAACCGATGCTCCTGAAACAGCGGCAAACCCCGCGGCAGAAAACACCGTCGCCACCCCCATTCCACCCGGGAGCCAACCAAACCACCGTTTTGCTGCTCTAAACAATGCCTTGGTAAGGCCCGCGTGGTAGGCTAAAAAACCAATGAGAATAAACGTTGGAATAAGAGATAGGGCAAGTGATGAGATCTTTGAATGGGGAATAGAACCTGCCATCTTCATAGCCACCAAAACCCCTTTTGCAAAACCCATCCGAATGGAAAAAATCCATACCAATCCGGCAAATCCAGAAAAGGCAGCGGCAAAAGCTACTCGCACGCCAATAAGCACCAAAAACATCATCAAACCGGTTATCCACAAACCGATTGTAACTGAATCCACCTGAGCCATACTGCTAATTATACTCATATTTTCTCACCATCAGCTTCCGTGGATTTTTCTCCCATCACCGCTTTTGCTTCAGCGGCTGCAACATCCTCAATTTTTTCAGGCAAAGGCACTCCAACTGGACTATCTCCACCTCTAAGCACAGCCCTTGAATATGCCCAAATTTGCAGGAGGAGCCGCAAAGCCAATATAGTTAAAGCAACAGGGACAACGAGTTTGGCAGGCCAAGTAGGCAGATTAATATCCAGGGAAGAATCCCCAATGGAATAGGCACGAAAAAAATGCAGATACGAACCGTAGATAAGAACGAGGGTTATCACCAACATCAATAGCGTTGCAAAAAGCTCAACCACCCATAACATCCGTCCTCGAATTTGCCCAACGAGGATATCCATCCGAATATGGCCACCATCACGAGCAGTATAAGCAATACCTAAGAAAGCAAGAAACGGCATCGCTTGTTCGACCCAATCAATATACCCAGATATGGGCAGTGAAAACAACCAGCGGCCAAGGACGTTACACGTTGCCAAAAGTACCAGAAGGAGTATGACAACCCCGCCAATCAAGGTTAATTTTGATTCTAGTTTGTAAAACAGCGTGTCAATGCGACTAAGGGTTGAATCATCTTCAAGAACAGTATGAGAACCAGCCATAATATTTACTACAATTGTAAAAAAGGGTTAACCCTCTGCGCCCAATAATAGTATTTACTCGACACAGAGGAGAAGTTGACGATAATGACGATCAACGACAATGCATCATCTATTTATTAAAGAGCGTTGTGGTAAATTCATACAGATCTTTTGCCGCAAACTGTCCCTCATATTTTTTAACCCATTCCTCACGAACCGACTCTGACAATTGATTCAATTCAACGGTCTGCTCCGGGGTAAAACAAACTTTGGTTAAACCATCCTCTTCCACTGCTTTTTCATAGTTTCCGATGGTATTACTTTCATAATTTTCAACGTAATATTTCAGCGCTTCATCAACAGAGCTTTCAAGTGCCTCTCTATTTTCCTTGCTCAAACTATTAAGGGCATCTGTATTTACCACCACGGGACAGTTCGCCGAGCCAAGATTGAGGTTGGTTGTATACCACTGGCCAACTTTATAGGTCTTGGTGGCGAGATGGGCATGGGGCGCAAAAGCGGCCGCATCAATCACGCCGGAATCCATGGACTGACGAACTTCTGAGAAAGGAACACCTGTTTTCACTGCTCCAAGTTTGCCCAACACTCCCATAATTCCACCGGGACCACGAACACGAAGCCCTTTGAAATCAGCAAGTTCTTTTAACGGAGGAGTTTTACTCACCAAGTTATACTGCGGTAAAGGGGTGGGCATCAACAACGTAGCATTCCAACGGGCAAGATCCTTGACAACGGCAGGATGCTTAAATACCTCTTGGTAAATCTCTGAAACACGGCTGAGTGACAACTCTTTATTAAATGGTAACTCAGTAACAGTGATTGTGGGGTTTTTATCACGATGATAAAAGGAACAGAACTGGGCCATTTCAAAAGCACCCATGGAAATTCCATCAAGATTTTCCTTGGATTTCGACAACCCTCCATAGGAAATCTTCATCTTAAATTCACCGTTGGTTTTCTTCTCAACCAGTTCGGCAATTTTTTCAACATGCTCGGTAAAAGCCCTTCTTTTTCCCCAAAGGGAAACATTCCATTCTGTGGCAGCTTTTGCTTCTGAAAGCCCAAAACCTACAATTATCAAGCATGCCAACAAGACACTTCTTTTCATTTTTATCATCCTCCTGTTAAAAAATCGGTTCTATGTATCTTCCTCCAGCAGGTAGTAGCAAAAAACAAACCATTTACAATGGTCCCACAAAACTTTTAGTATACAACAATAAAATCAACCAGGGACCCCACAGTCAATACAAACGCGGAAGACAGAAATCGGCAAGATTTTGCCGGCAGCACACATCTTATCGGCAAGATTTTGCCGATAAGATGTGCGCTCTCAAGTGTGCGGAACGTTACACTTCAACTTTATTATTTTTATTTTAATTAGTTATAGATAATTCTTACGATCAAGACCATGGTTGGCCATTTTCTGATTCAGAGTCCTTCTCGGTAGGTCCAGAGACGCCATTACCTCTTGAATATTTCCCTGGTGGCGCTTTAACGCCTGATCAATGAGATGCCGCTCAACATTTTTCATCTGCTCGGCAAGAGTGGACGGTTCCTGGGAAAATACCATATTTTGTCTGGTGAGCAGCATTTCCACTCTCTTATTGGCTGGGATTGAACTCAGAACGTATCGTTGAGCTACATTTCGTAATTCTCTCACATTACCCGGCCACGGATAGGAAAGAAGAGCGCTGATTGTAGCACTGCTCAACGGTGGATACTCCCTGTCAAAAGTGGCGGCAGCCCTGTTTACAAAATATTCAAAAAGAAGAATGATGTCATCTTCCCTTTGATTTAACGGAGGGACATGGATATGGATAACATTGAGACGAAAATAGAGGTCACTGCGGAAGGTACCCTCTTCAATCCCCTGCTCCGGACTGGTGTTACTCGCACTCACCACACGTAAATCAACCGGGATCAAACTATTGGCACCCAGTCGCTCAATTTCCCTTTCCTGAAATGCTCGCAGAATTTTCACCTGGAGATGCATGGGCATACAGGTGATTTCATCTAAGAAAAGTGTTCCGCCATCGGCATGCTCAATTTTCCCCACCCTGCGTTTCATTGCGCCGGTGAAAGCACCTGGTTCGTGACCAAACAGTTCACTCTCAAAAATTGTCTCAGGGATTGAAGCGCAATTGATGGGGACAAAATTCCCTTTAGCCCGACTCCCAAATTCATGCAAACACCTTGCCACCACCTCTTTACCACTTCCGGTGTCACCAGTTATCATCACATTAACATCGGTATCAGCCACCTCCAAAATCTCCTGGCGCAGCTTTCGTATTATCTCAGAGTTACCTATCAATTTCTGTTCAATATGGGGCTCCCCCATCAATTTTTCATGGAGCGCTCTATTTTCCAGAATAAGGTGTCTCTTTTCACTGGCTCGACGGACCACATCCAATAAATGATCAGGTTCAAACGGTTTTTCTATAAACTCATAGGCGCCATTGCGAATCGCCTGTACTGCCATGGACACATCACCATGCCCGGTCACTAGAACAATGGGAAGTTCCTTATCAATCATGGCAATTTCCTGCTGCAACTGTAACCCATCCATACCAGGCATTTTCACATCAGAAACCAAAACACCGGCAAAAGATGCATCTATAAGTTGCAATGCCTGTTCAGCGTGAGAAAACTCAGTCACCTCATAGTCCGCAAGCTCAAACCACTGCCCCACTGCTTTTCGCATATTATCGTTATCATCAACAATATATACTTTATTCGTCTCTTTCATCTTTCACGCTCACATCTATCTCACGCTTTATCCAATCTCTTTTACAGGAAAAGAAACTACAAAAACAGCACCACCATTCTCATTTTCTTTTGCCTCAATACTACCCCCAATCTCACTAACAATACCATAGGAAATTGATAGTCCGAGCCCCACTCCTTCACCCACATTTTTCGTAGTAAAAAACGGTTCAAAAAGATGTTCTTTCAGCTCAGGAGCAATACCAATCCCATTATCCATTACAGATAATTTGGCATTCCCATCATCACTTGAAAGAGTGATTGATAACCGTTTTACTTGCGTTTGTTCCATGGCATCAATGGCATTTTTAATCAGATTCACCAATACTTGATCGACTCTCACTGGATCAGCGGCAACCGTTACCTGTGACTCACAAAGTCCGGTACACACCAAAACCCCATTGTGTTGAATTTGGTTATCGAGCATGTACAAAACCCTTGTGATCCTGTCTTGCAAGACAACCGGTTCAACCACCAAATCGCTTTTCCTGGCAAATGTTTTCAGCTGCGAGGTTACAGATCCCATATGTTCTGCCAGATCATTTATATTGTCAAGGGCCTCAAAGGCCATCTCTTGTCTATTTTTTTCATAAAACTTTCTACAACTTGCCGCATATGTGCGAATTGCAGCAATGGGCTGATTCAATTCATGGGAAACGGCCGCAGACATCTTCCCAAGTGCTGCCAGTTTCCCTGCCTGTAAAACCTCCTGCTGCGTTTCTCTCAGTTCTTTCTCGGTTTGGCTATGTTCAACTATCTCCAGCTGCAAACGCTTATTTATTGCTTCCAATGCCTCCGCATTTCGCGCTTTTCGATTTGAAATCCTCTTCAGCCTCCTTTCTCTAAAAAACAGGAATAGAAAAAGAAGCAAAAAAAGTGAACCCACCGCAATGGCGACCGTCCCATAAATCAATTGCTTTGCTTCACCAAGGGAAGCCAGATAATACACATTCCATTGAAACTGTGGAATCTTCCTGGAACTAAGAAAATATGTTGCGTCTGAAAGGACAAAAGCATCCTTAGAAAAAGACACTGCTTTCTTCACCGGCAGGATTGTGATTTTCACATCATGGTACTGTTTTTCCTGGACAATTTTTTCCATTGTTTTCGGACTTAGAGGCTGGAAACTCTGATATTTATAGCTTGCCAAAGAAGAAAGAAAAATCACCCCATTTTGATCCCCCACCAGTACCATCTCACCACCTTCCAGCCAGCTCTTTTCAAGTGGAGTAAGATCAATCTTTACAACGGCCACCCCAATCACCTTATCCGCATTTGGACCATACACGGGTGACGAAATAAAATATCCTGGACGATTGGTAGTTACCCCAATGGCAAAAAAACCAAAACTCTTCCCCTGCATGGCCTGTTTAAAATAGGGGCGAAAACCATAATTCTTCCCTACAAAACTTAACTTCTCTCGCCAATTACTCGAACATATGGTCAATCCTTCACCATTCATAACAAACAATGCCGCTGAACCCGCCTGTTCATTTACAATTTCCAAATAGTGGCTTACCTCTTTTGTATCGCCTTTGCCAAGAAGGAGATTTTGGATCTTTTGATTTTTCGCCAATATAAACGGTAAATACCTGTACTTTTCCAATGCCCCAAGCAAGATCCCCGAATAAAGATTCAAACGGGCCATTCCAGTTTCCCTCAGCGATGAAAGCACCATTGACTTGCTGACCCTGTACACCTGGAAACCAAACAATAAGGCGACAAACAAACAGGGGAAGATTAATATTTTATATGGCTTAGTAGACTGCATATAATATCAACATGTTACCTTTATTAAGACTATCTTCTTATCCATTAAAACGATTTTACATTCCCTAGCACAACCCATCTGAACATTGCACATGTTGTTGTGTATGTGTATAATGTAATAAGATGGATTGATACTTCCATGAGTACACTTGGTGAAATGACAATCTGCCACAAAACAATTTATCATCAATTTTCTGTGGAAAATGCAAGGAATTTATCCGTAGAGCATAAAGGAGGGCATGGTATGCAAGCTGCAAAAAACTTGGTTCGCAAGCAATATTTAATAGCTCCACGTCAGGTGGAAAAACTCCAGCTCCTGGCAAAAAAACAAAAGACTTCCGCCGCTGAAGTTGTACGGATGGCCATTGATGCTTTTAATCCGGACCTACCGACAGACCTAAGCGAGTCAGAACTGTTTGAATTAGTATCCTCTCGGGTAAAGGACGCAATAAACGATACTGTCGCAACGCACACACGTCTGCAAAAAACCCTTGCCGCATTGGAAGAGAAGTGATGTCTGGTTGGAAAGAGTTGCTCATTGACGTACTTAAACTTACAGACGTTACCAAACGTCTCAATCAGGACATTGATAAACTCCAGTCACACGTGGCTGATATCGACAAACGGGTTGTCCGGCTGGAAACCTTGGTTGAGGTGGCCAAATACAACGCACCCCAGGGGCAAATCATAAACGATTCCAAACAGTAGCGCCACAAATGGCAATGCCTTTACAAATCAGGAAATAATAGACCGGTTCAATGGTCCCAAAATAAAATTATAATTTTTGACAACCAGGTCCGGACAATACACTACGACCACCGGATAGTGGCTTCACGTTGATCTGGACCCTGATTCGCTCTTTTAACTGAGACACATGGGATATTACGCCAATTAGTTTTCCATCCTGCTGAAGACCTGCCAACGTTTCAAGGGCCGTTTCCAATGCGTCCTCATCCAAACTCCCAAAACCTTCATCTAGAAATAAAGAATCCACCCGGACCTTGTTGCTGGCCATTTTCGACAGGCCAAGTGCCAACGACAAGCTGACAAGAAAACTCTCACCACCTGATAAGTTTTTAACCGATCTACTTTCCCCCGCCTGATAATTATCGACAACATTCAACTCAAGAGCTTGCTGTCCATCGCGAATAAGTAAATAACGATCGGTCATTTTTTTCAGCTGCAGATTAGCATGACAAACCATTAGCTCAAAGGTCAGTCCCTGCGCAAAATTGCGATATTTTTTCCCATCAGCCGAACCAATAAGAGCATGCAATTTTCCCCAGCGATGACATTCTTTTTCCTGGGCTTCAATGATATGCTGTTTTTCCCTTATACGCTCTTTGGCCGCTTTATTTTCACGCAACGTATGTGTGTGACTAACGATGGTCTCACGCACTTTTTTCAAAGACGCTTCATATTCTTTGCACTGTGGTGTAAGCTCATCAAGGCTTTTATCTGTAACTTTTTTTGTGATTTCGTTAGACAAGCGTGTTTCTCTATCTTTTTGTCTGGCTTTCAAATCCGTTTGTGCATCATCAAGCGCTTTTGCTTTTGCAGATAAAACGTTGCGCTTCTCATCTGTCAATCTGGCTTCAACGAATTGTTTTTCATCCACAAACCCTGCAGATTGCAAATCAACCAGCAGATCACTTTCTTTCTCTTTAAGATCCGGTTTTCGCTGTTCAATCCGTTTTTCCAGGGTGTCAACATGTGTTTTTACAGAGGTCAATTGCTGATGCATTTCACCATGCACTTTTCTCGCCTTCTTTTCTGCCTCTTCAGCACCTTCAACAGCTTTCCTGAGAAGTTCCTCCTCACTCTCTGGATTTTTGTCACCAAATAGTTTTCTCCGCTCACAAATACCGTCGTCATGCTCCTTTTTCAGCACTCCAAGGGCGTCCTGTTTTTCTATCAGCGCCTTAGCTCTTGTTTCAATCATCCCGTCCAGACGTTGTATTTCACTTTCCATGGCAGTAGCCTGTTTTTCCAGCAAACCCTTTTTAGCCTCCTGACCCTGCCATGCAGTTAACCGTGTTTGAAGGGACGCAAGCACCGTTGCAATGGATGATTCTGGTATTTGCGCAATCCCCAGCGGTTGAAGTTTCTTTACCACTGCGAGCTTACGTTCATCAAAGTCATTTCGAAGCCTTTCCAGATCACCCTGTAATTCTGTAAACGTTTTTTCGGCGGTTTTTTTATCATTGGCAGCATTGTTTTCCAGCCTTTCACTCTCCGTTAATTTCTTGCGTGCAGCGCTTTCTGTTTCTTCCAGTTTTCTGATTAGGCCTTCCTGCTCTTCTGCCTTATGGATTAACTCACTCAGCAATTTGATCTTCTGCTCTACTGCATCAGGTACAGGGACATTACCAACAGCATAAGGGTGTGTTTTTGAGCCGCAAAGTGGACATGCCACCCCATCTTCCAACTTTGCCCGGTGATCTTCAAGTTCCTCAATTTTTCGAATATAGACCATTTCCTGAAGCAGATTTTCCTTTTCAACGCGATACTCCCGTAGCAAACGCTCACCCAATAATTCACCTAAACGTTTCTTTTCCTGCTCAATATTCTTACTTACCGCATCCGCCTCCGCTCTGTGGATGACACTTTGTTTTTTGCTGCCATCCAACTGTTTATTTGCTTTTGCTACACCTGTGTCAGCTTTCTTGAGATCCTTTTCTTTTTGGACGACCTCCTTTTCCCTGGCTAATAAATAACCGAATTGCTCTTCAATACCGGTCAATCCGCTGATCAACCATTTATCACTTGCATGTTTTGTAAGATATTCGTCTACGGTTTCCAGAGATTTTTCAGTATCAGCCCTTTTCTTTTGTTTTTCCATCCGGGCCAATTTGTCCACATCAATCTTTTCCGCTTCTTTTCTGCAACTTTCATTGAGGTCCAAGAGAACCTTAGCCTGCTCAGAAAGCTTCTGGTCAAGGGATCTGATTTTCAGGAGCAGTGGCGCTGCTGCCTTTAGGTCTTCTTTGCTTTTAAGGCTGTGCTGCTCAGCGGAATGCAGCAATTTAGCATAGGTGCTCACATTGCTCTTCAGTTCAGAAAGCGCTGTTTCCTGCTTTTCCAGTGCAACTCGGTCCTCAACTTGCTGTGTACGAAGAGCAACTAGTGTTGCGTATGTCCCGTCCAAGGAAGTCGCTTTGAGGGCCCACTCAAGTTTGGCTCTCTCCGGCTTAAAAAGTTCAAAATCGGACTTCAGCTTTACAGTTTCATCTGTCAAGCCAAGAATTTCCTTTTTCAAACCGTCAATGGCCTGTAGCCATGTGATGGCTTTACCGATTTGAGTTGTTTGTATGGCAAGCTCAGTTTCCTCTTTCTGTTTTACCGCAAGCTCTTGTTGAATATCCTTTTCCTGTTCCGGTTCCAGAATTACAATTCCGGAGCTTTCGGCATGTAATAGCGTAAGCTTCTCCCGTTCATCACGCTGACGTTCATGGACACGTTGTGAAATTTGCGAATAAATTTCTGTTCCGGTAATCTGCTCAAGAATCTTCGATTTCTGTTCAATATCAGCCTTCAAAAAGGTATCAAAACCGCCTTGTGCCAGCATGATAGACCTGGTGAATCGGTCAAAGTCCATCCCGGTCTTTTCTTCTATGACTTTAGCAACGAGACTCTTTTTGCTTTCAATGGGCCTGCCTGTATCACCATCCACAATCTGATGTTCCTGGTCCTGTAGATTCCCATCAGCTTTTTTCCGAGCGCGCCGTTGTTCCCAATGGCAACGAAATCGACCGGCTTGAGACTCGAACAACACCTCGGCATAGCACTCTCCGGTCTGTCGAGACAGTATTTCGTTTCCGCTTTTGTTGATTCTTCTCAGGCGAGGTGTCATCCCATACAAAGCAAGACAAATGGCATCAAGAATGGTGGATTTACCGGCACCAGTCGGGCCGGTCAGAGCGAAAATCCCTCCCGCGACATATTCGGGGTCTGTAAAATCAATGCACCATTCTCCATAAAGGGAGTTGAGATTCTTAAACCTGAGTTCGAGTATTTTCATCTCCGGCCCCTCTATTCAACATTCACGTCTTCTTCAGCAATGGACTGCAATATTTCATTATACGATGCGGTCAATTCTGGCCGATCCTCTTCTGAAACCTCGAAGACGTCTAAGCAACGAACAAACACATCACTACTATCCAGATCATCAAGGGTTTCTTCCTCCTTTGCTGAGCTGATAAAACGTTCCATCATTCGTTTGTTTATAACGCGACGAATTTCCATGGCAGATCCGGCCACTGCCTCATCCAGAATTTCACGAAGGTTAGAGACTATCTCTTGGCCGGTGTATTCAATTTCAAGCCAAGCGCTGCTTGCACCATTTTTCAATTGTGCAATTGTTGCCTGAATAGCATCAAGGGTACCGACAATACGGACTAGTTCCTGAAAACAGGGGACCGTAATTTCATTGATATTTGGAACTCCTGCATTGAATTCAACAACTACAACCTTTTTCTCCTGGTTCGCCTCTCCATAGCCCATGGGAAGAGGAGAGCCGCTATAGCGAATATGCTCTTTCTTGTCAACTATCTGGGGAACATGCAAATGCCCTAAAGCGAGATAGTCAACGGATACGGGAAATAGTTCTTGCCCCACATGGGCCAAAGAACCCACATAAAGTTCCCGAACACCATCGCCATCGACGGTTCTCCCACCAGCGGTAAAGAGATGCCCCATTGCAATGATGGGCACGGTTTCTTGTTTCTCCTTTTCCAGCTCGCCCTTCTTTTCCTCGGCAATGGAGCAAACCTCTTCATAATGCACCTTTAGCCCTTCAACAAGCTTAGCATTTTTATCATCAATAGTTTCACCTGGTTCAACAGTACGAATATCTTTATCCCTCAGGTAGGGTATTGCACAAACAATGGCCTGGGGAAGTTGATCATCATCTCGCAAGACAAACACTTCATCTGCTGGATCTTCTGCCATCGCCCCAACTACATACACATTAAGCGTTCGCAGAACTTCTTTTGGTGCATTTAGAAATGATGGAGAATCGTGGTTCCCCCCAACAACTATAATGTGCCGGCAACACGAGGCAGAGACATGACAGAGAAACTGGTAATAGAGTTCCTGGGCTTTATTGCCTGGAGTAGTAGTATCGAAAATATCCCCGGCAATTAGCAATGCATCGATTTTTTCTTTTTCAATTACGTCAATTAGCCAACCGAGAAATTTAGAAAACTCTTCATAACGCTTTCGACCATAAAGAGAACGACCTAAATGCCAGTCTGAGGTATGTAAAATTTTCATAAATTTTGATATTCCTCGTTGCAATTGGGGAATTTCCAACCGCATTATTCCCCATTGCCATTTTTATATTGTTTATCACTGACTTTTTCCAACCACTCAACAGCAGATCCGTCAACTACTTCCTGGATCGCAATATGGCTCATTCCAGTCATTGGTCCTGCCCCATGCCAATGTTTCTCACCGGGAGGGAACCAGACGATATCACCAGGTTCCACCTTCTCAATTGTTCCGCCATCACGCTGGACAAGACCACTACCGGCTGTTATGATAAGCGTCTGCCCAAGTGGATGTGTATGCCAGGCAGTACGGGCTCCAGGCTCAAAGGTAACCAGGCCACCGGTTGTCCTGGCTGGCGATACTGGCTGAAGAAACAGGGGGTCTATTCGAACTGCCCCGGTAAACCAATCTTCTGGTCCTGTGATTGATGGCTGTGAACCATTTTTTGTAATTTCCATCTTGTCCTCCGTATTACTCTTTATTATGTAATGTAGAATTACTCCATTCTTTTATTCTACAAATATATTGAATCATACTATCCTCACAAGGCGTAAAGAGTAGCCCATGAAACTGATAACTGAACCAATGGCCATTTTGGCACAAAAAATTGATCAGTGGACCTTGGCACGTGGTAACGAACCAACGACCCCGTATGCACCATTGGCAATCTATCGGCATGAAGCTCCCACAGAACTGATAAGCTATGTCCAGGAGCCTTCCCTTTGCCTGATCGTTCAAGGCAAAAAACGTGTGCTGCTTAACGAAGAAACCTACCATTATGATAAAGATCACTACTTGATAACAGCCATTGATCTCCCGCTTATCGCCCAAATTTTTGAGGCGAGTGAAGAGCAGCCGTATCTGGGACTCACCCTGAAGTTTGAAAAAAAGCAGATTGCTAAGATGCTTCTTGACAATCATGTGTCCATTAGCAAGCACCATGATTCCAAGCGGGGTTTGATTGTAAGCAAGATCGAACTCCCCATTGTCCAGGCGATGTTACGTCTAATGGAGCTCCTCGAAGATCCAACAAATATCCCTGTACTCGCGCCTCTTATCCACCAGGAAATACTCTATCGGCTTCTTATTGGTGAACAGGGGTGGCATCTACAGCAAATTTCAATTCATGGCAGCCACAGCGACAAAATCGCCCGGGCAATTGAATGGTTGAAAAAGAACTATGACCAGTCATTTAAAGTTGAAGACCTTGCAGCTTATAGTGGTATGAGTCCATCAAGCCTGCACCATCATTTTCGATCCATTACAGCGATGAGCCCACTACAATACCAGAAAAGACTGCGCTTACATGAAGCAAGACAACTCATGCTCCTGCACCAAGAAGATGTGACAACAGCTGCATTTACCGTCGGTTATGAAAGTCCTTCACAATTTAGCCGTGAATATAGCCGCCTCTTTGGAGCTCCACCGTCAAGGGATATCAAACGACTCCTCAACAGTTCAACAAATTGATATTTTAAATCTTTTGGCAAAATATCCAAAACCTGGACACCAAAAAAATGATGAATAAAAGGGGCATCTTTTTCAAGACGCCCCTTCCAGATTGTTACTATTTCAAATGCTCATTAAAAAACGAGGCTAGCTTGTCAAATGGAATCATATCTACTCTGTCATAAAGATCGATATGCCTGGCTTTGGGCACAATTACAAGTTCCTTTGGCTCTGCTGCCATTGCGTAGGCATCTTCCGTAAAGTACCTTGAGTGTGCATTCTCACCCATGACAAATAAAATCGGTCTTGGTGAAATGGACCCGATGTAACTCAACAGGGGGAAGTTCATAAATGCCATATTGCTGGTCATTGTGAATGGGCCATGTGACCGCGGATGGTGCCCACGTGCCATTCCATAATATTCAAAAAACTCACTTGAAATTGGATCTAACCCTTCTGGAACTGCAGCTGCAGCCTCTTTGGGAAATCCATCAGGTAACATCGGGTTTTTACTTTCAAAATCCTTCCAACGCTGTTCACTGAGCTGATCAAGGGCTTGGCTGCGTTGCTCATCCGTCATGGAATCCTTCCACCCATTACGTATCACCCGGCTCATATCATACATACTTACCGTTGCGACAGCGCCAATGCGATGATCTACCTGCGCAGCCGTAAGGGAAAAAGCCCCGCTACCACAAATACCAATAACACCGATTTTACTCCTGTCGACATAGGAAAGAGTTCCTAGAAAATCGACTCCAGCACTGAAATCTTCCACAAAGATATCCGGTGATGAAACATGTCTTGGCTCGCCACCGCTCTCACCATTAAACGATTCATCAAATGCAATGGCAACAAATCCTCTCTCGGCCATTGACTGTGCGTAAATGCCTGCACCCTGTTCCTTTACTCCACCATATGGTGTACCAACGACAATGCCAGCATATTTCTTTGATTTATCAATATTTTTAGGCGCATACAAATCAGCAGACAATACAATCCCATATCTGTTTGGATAGGACACCTTTTCATGGCTGACCTTTTCACTTAATGCAAATGTTTTATCCCATGATTCACTCTCCCCTGAATACGTATACTCTGGGAATAAAAACAGTGAACAGGACAGCACGACCGAGAAAACTCCAACTATATTTACTATTGTTTTTTTCATTCTAACTCCAATTCCTTTATTTAATGTACGGCAACATAGCACCTAGACCGTTAGAACATACGTTTCTTACGATCAAGCCTGCTGCCAGACTTCACCCTATAGCACTGTTCTTAGTACTTCCACGATATCTTCTTTACTCATAGCCGGACGTCCAAGCAGTTTTCCTTCTTGATCCCGGAGGACAAGAGCAGAATCTTCCGCATACTGCCCAAGCAAGGCATCATCAATCCCGACATCCTGCAAACGTGTTGGACAGCCAATGGATTTGAGAAAATTCTCATACGCTTCGATACCCGCAAGGGCACAATCGAGATCCTCGCCATCTTTGGCCTGAAGACCAAAAATCCGTTCGGCAAACTGTACAAACTTTGCTGGACGAACCTTGGCCGCAAAACGCATCCAGGCAGGATTTACAATTGCCAAGCCTGCGCCATGGCTGATATCGTGATGGGCAGAGATGGCATGTTCAATCATATGCACTGGAAAACCGGCAGGATTCATTCCAGCCGCCATAAATCCATTCAACGCCAATATGGATGCCCACTGGAGCTGCGCACGGGCTTCCAGATCATTGCCATCAGCAACAGCCCTTTTCCCGTATTCAATGGTGTTTATAATGATACCCTCGGCAAAACTATCCTGAATCGGTGTATTATCAACCCCGTTAAAGTATGCTTCGGTCACATGCACTATGATATCGCAAACACCATAGGCAGTATGATCTTTGGGAACGCTAATCGTCAATTTGGGATCAACCACTGCGGCTACAGGATATAGTGAATCAGTTTGTACAAAAGATTTGATTTTTTCTTCTTCATTGCTGATAACTGCACCACAGTTCATTTCAGAACCGGTGGCGGCAAGGGTAGGAACAGTAACAATGGGTAAGGCTATTGTTGGGATTGCCCAATTTTCCTGCCCATGACCGATAAGATCCCAAGGATCTCCATCATACAGGGCTGCCGCCGCAATAACTTTTGCTGCATCCATCGTTGACCCACCACCCAGCGCGACAACAACATCACATTGTTCATCACGTACCATCTGTGCCCCACGGGCAACCGATGTTACCTTCGGGTTAGGTTCAATTCCACCACACTCAACCCAACTTACCCCAGCCTGCTCAAGTGATGCCACAGCACGGTCAAAGGTTCCATTTTTCTTAACACTTCCACCACCGATCGCCAGCAACGCACGATTCCCTTTTGTTTTTACCACCTCGCCAAGACGGGCAAGACTCCCTGCACCAAAAATAAGCCGAGTTGGATTATGAAATTCGAAATTCATTCTATTCTCCTTTGTAAATTAACGATCAAATCTTCTGATTGAACTTGTTCATTATAAACATACAAAGAACAATCCGTTAGACAGATACTCCAGAGTTATTGCCTGATTCTCCAAATGTAAATGGAAATGGCCTAGGCCGCGGCCATGGAGGAAGAGGTGTCCGCCCATGTCATGAGAGGGCAGCAAGAGTCGTTACTCTCAGGATGTGCTGTCTTATTGGGGGTCAACGTTATGAGAGTTCAGGGGAAGCCAATGCTCTACTTGGGGATTTACTACTCCTGCCTCCACCTGTGCGCGAACGATGATT
>JBNKKR010000023.1:0-55055 GCA_050291935.1 Desulfocapsaceae bacterium
GTTCAGGGAATGCTCGAAGAACTGCAAACGCTTGCAGCAAAACATAATAAAAGCAAAGTAGTAAGTGTTAGTATGGAGATAGGTCCCTTTTCAGGGGTGGTTGTGGACTCCTTTCAGTTTGGCTTTGATATCCTTGCAAAAGAAAACCCTCTCACCGAAAAAGCTGATCTTACCATTATAAATCCTCCAGCCACCTATCGCTGTTGTGGCTGCGGGACAACAATACAAGAAGCGCAGCGTCCGGACTCTTGTCCCCGCTGCTCAGAAACACTCTTCACCCCCGAAGGAAGCGATGACCTCATACTCCTTCAGGTGGAAATGGAATAAGGATACCAGACCTATGTGTGATACTTGCGGATGCGATCTACACCATGAGCACGACCACGATACAAAAGTTGTTGACGTGCATAGGAGCCTGCTTGCAGCCAACACTGCCATGGCAAACAGCAACAGGGAACACTTTGAGCAAATGGGAACGGTGGTCATTAATATGATCTCAAGCCCGGGATCTGGAAAAACAACCCTTCTTGAAAAAACCATAGAAGCGGTGGGGGATAGCTTGCGCATTGGTGTTATTGAGGGAGATATTGAAACCGAACGGGACGCTGAAAGAATACGGAAAAAAGGGGTGCCTGTGGTTCAGCTCACCACCGGCGGAGCTTGTCATCTGGACGCAGCTCAAATCCATAAAGGGCTTCATCTTCTGGAAAAAGAGCAGGGCGGAGATACCCTTGATCTATTGGTGATTGAAAATGTGGGAAATCTTGTTTGTCCTGCAACCTTTGATCTTGGTGAGCATCATAGAATCGTGTTGGTTTCTGTACCGGAAGGCCCCGATAAACCGGCAAAATACCCCAAGGCCTTTCACAGTTCACAGCTCTTTGTTATTACCAAGACAGATCTCTTACCCTATTTTGACTTTAAGGTTGAAGATGCAAAACGGGATGGTTTACAACTTAATCCGGACCTGCAAGTTATAGATCTCTCGGCCGTTACAGGAGAGGGGATGGAACAATGGATTGACTACCTCAAAACTATTTGCAAAAAATAACACCACGTTTTAAGCAAACAGGGTACGATATTCACGGGGACGAAGGGTGGTATATTTGATAAAGAGCTTTCGAAAAAAGCTGTTATCCATATATCCCACCCTGTAGCTTATCTCATCAAAGCTTGCACTGCTGGACTCCAGCAATGTTTTGGCACGTTCCACCCGTGTCCGCTGCTGATAAATAAGAGGGCTCATCCCCGTGGCCTTTTTAAAGCGGCGCTCCAGGGTGCGTCTACTCATGCCAGATTCCTGAGCCAGTTTATCAAAATCAAAATTCTTATCATACTCACTACTGATTGTCTGTTGGACATGTAAAATCTGCTCGTCACCATGATCCCTTGGGGGGGTGAAAATTGTATACGGAGCCTGTGAGCGTTGCCCCATACTTTTCACAAAAATTTTAGAACATTGCAGAGCCACAGCAGCACCAAAGCATTTTTCAATCACATAGATACACACATCTAAATACGAATCATACCCACCGGAACAGATAATTCCAGAATCATCGGTGATAATTTCATCGGGCCTGAGTCGCACCTTGGGGAAGTGTTTGCGAAACAGATTAGCCATGGCCCAGTGAGTGGTTGCTATTTTATCATCCAAAAGACCGGTCGCGGCGAGAAGAAGTGACCCGGAACACACAGCCACAAGACTCCTTTGATTAGAATATAATTCCTGTAACCAGGGGACAATATCACCGTGTTGTTGTAATACCTTTTCCAGGTCAAGAACCGCCGGAACAACAACAATATCTGGGTCGCACTCCCGAATAGAACAATCTGGAGTAATCAACAGATTGTTATAGCAACGAACAGGCTTTCCGTCCGCCGTTACGATTTGCACCCTAAAATAGTGCGTCGGATCCAAACATTGCGTCATTTCATAGAGCACCCCTGTCATTGAAAAAACGTCTTGAGGGCCAACGATGGTGGTGGCAACTGCGCCGTTACAGGCGAGAACTGCTACCTGCTGAGTTCGAACAAGTTTGTTTTGCATGACGATATCCCCTTGCTATATGTCGCATGCGACACTGTTCAGCAAGAGTAACGCATTGTAGTATATTTATGCAAGAAGTTGTTTTTTTAGGAGCACCTTTACTCACCCCATTCAAGGAGATACGCCATGGGTAAAATCACTATTTATTTTGTTATCAGTATCATAAGCCTTGCCATTATCAGTACTGTTCACGCAAGACCCGGAAAACGATACGATGCGAGAACCAATACATGTAGAATACTTGACAGTGGGAAACTGGATTGGGAGAGTGATCATTGGGGAATAGGGGCGCAAAAATTTAAATCGGTGTGCAAAAGTTGCCACTCAAGGGACAATGCATCTGGAGCCCCGTTCTTGTATATGGAATCCTATGGATCCAAGGGATGGAATAACGTTTTTGCCAAACGGAAAATACAGTGCGCAACAGATGGTTCGTGGGATGTCTTGACAAAACAGGAACTGTTAATGGTTAATGACTATTTATATAGAAATGCCAATGACACCTACGATCCCAACGATGCTGATACCTGTGGCTGATAGTCGTTTTTCTCCCGGTCGGGAGAACGATAAAGGCTACGTGGATATGCCACGTAGCCATTTTTTTATAAAGAATGTATCGATTATTGTTTTGCCTGAATCTCAGCCAAGATCGCTTGACCTCCATTGGCCAGAATATAGCGTCCAAGACGTGAACCCACCAGCTCAGCCTCTCCCCGCTCTCCCTTTTCGGTATGAACCAGTAGAGTGGAACCGTCAAGACTTGCCAAACCACCACGTATTTCAAGCCTGTCGCCATCAACAACTGCCAGGCCAAATGCCGGTATTGAGCAGCCACCTTCCATTACACGTAAAAACGCACGCTCAGCCAATAAACATGCTTCAGAATCGCTATTATTAAGGCATTCACGAATCTTTTTCCGTTTTACGGCATCCAGTGTGATAGCACTCTCAATGGCTATACAGCCTTGTCCCACAGGTGGAATAAACATATCTTCCGGAAAAAATTTTACTATCATATCTTCGTAGCCCATACGCTTTACCCCAGCATAGGCAAGCATAAGGGCGTCACAAGCGCCATCATCCATTTTTGCAATTCTGGTCTGCAGGTTCCCACGCATTTCAACCGTCTCAACGTGGGGATAAAAGTGTCGTAAAAGCGCTATCCGACGAACAGAAGAAGTCCCAATCCTTATGGAGCGTTTGGAATCAGCTATTGAGATGGATGAGTCACGTGATAACAGTACATCGTTGGGCTTTTCTCTATCGGTAAATGCTATTAACTCAAAACCATCTGGAAGAATCGATTGCATATCCTTTGCACTATGCACAGCAATATCCGTACTTCCACTGCTGAGCTGCTCCTCCAACTCTTCAGTAAACACCCCTTTTGAACCAATTTTGGCAATGGAAACATCTAAAATTTTATCCCCTTTTGTTTCCATGGAACTAATCTTCGTTGTCAAACCATTTGTATTAAGCAGATCCGCCACTTTATTTGTCTGCCACATGGCAAGTTTACTTTTCCTGGAACCAATCGATATAGTTGTCATAGCTTTTCCACTTTGTAAGGATATCTATTTTCCAATGAGTTACTTTTTTTTCAAAGATAAAAACGCAGGAGCGGAGCTTAATACCAAACGGGGAAGATTGCAAACGGCAATGGTAACAGCTATTATATGGCATGCGATTTCTCTTTTACAATATTCGTTACTGTACCGGTCACGGCCCTGGCTATCATGTTCCATTTCCTTATAGTGGTTTTTTTAAGAAAACAGCCGGTAATCTGGAACAGATTGTTGCATTTATCCATTCTGTACAACCAGATATTATGGGACTGGTGGAAGTTGATGCCGGTTCGTATCGCAGCCAAAAAACATGCCAAGTGGCAGCAATCGCACGCGAACTTGACCATTACCACGTGGTCAAAAGTAAGTATGGTGAAAACTCTGTAGCAAGTAAAGTACCACTTTTAAACAAACAGGGTAATGGGGTAATTAGCCGAAAGACAATTATCAGCCACCGGTTTCACTATTTTGAGAAGGGAGTAAAACGTTTAGTTATTGAAGTGGAACTGCGTGAGGTAACGATTTTTATCGTTCACCTCTCTTTAAATTTCAAACACCGGCAACAACAACTGGAACATCTGCACAGAATTGTCGCAACACGTAAAAAGCCAGCAATTGTAGCGGGGGATTTCAATACGTTTGGTGGAGAAAAAGAGATAAATCTCTTCCTTGCTGCCACAGGCCTTATAAATGCCAACCTAGAAAACCTTCCATCCTATCCAAGCCATGCCCCCAAAAAGCATCTAGATTTTATATTTCACGACCCACAACTCAAGGTTCTCAACTTTTCTATCCCCGATGTGCAGCTCTCTGATCATGCTCCCTTAGTCTGTGATTTTGCTATATAGTGGCAAGGTAACCTTAAAACAGGACCCCTCACCTAAACGGCTTGTTACCTGAACCATTCCATGATGGGCCTCCACCACCGCTTTTACATAGTTGAGCCCCAAACCTAAACCCTGCGTACTTCTACTACGATCACCACGATACAAACGATCCCATATCCTTCCTATTTCGGTCTTGGAAATTCCCATTCCATTATCCACAAAAGAGACCGCCGCATTACCATCTTTTTGCCTGCAGTATATTTTCACCTTCCCTGAATGGTTACTGTATTTTATTGCGTTATCAAGCAAATTGGACCAAACTTGACTTAAACGAGTTGTATCCGCCATCACCAGCAACGATTTTTCACCCTCACAAGACAAAAGTACCTGAGCCTCCTCAGCAACATATTGATACAGTCCTATAATATCATCCACCATTGCAACTATATCCACGGGTTGTAAATCAAGGCGCATGGTGCCCGCCTCAGCCTCTGCAACACTCATCATGACCTTCAGCGTAGAGAGAACACGATCAGACTCCTCAAGACAGTCTGAAAGGGCATCTCTGTATATTTCAGGTTTATCACTATGGGACTGTAATGCATACTCCGCAACGGCACGTAAACGAGTCATTGGAGTACGTAAATCATGGGCTACATTATCCAGTGATGACTGCATTTCACTGATTAAACTTTTATTTTGCGCAAAGATTTTTTCCAATAACTTGTAAAGAGGAGAAAGTGTTCCTTCTGGAAGAGATTCCGGAACACCTTTAGTTAAAAGGGTTTTTTCAAGGTAACTTTTTAATTTTCGTAGTGGTATTTCATGTAGATACACGAAAAAACATGCAAGCAGAATCGAAAGAAGGAGCGAGGAAAGAACAATCCATTTCACTCCACGGTAAAAATTTTCATAAAGCGCAATACCCTGCAATTGAACATTTTTGCCAGCCTGGATTTGCGTTCCGCTTTTAAGAACCATCGAAACAATCACCCATTCTCCACGTTTTGCAGGATTAGAGAGCTCTATCCATTTACCAGAGCTATTTGAGGGAAGATTCACCAATTTATCAAATTCAAAATGATGGCCATTTGATACCAATAACTGTTCGTCTCCCTGTTGAAGTCGGATAAAATCAAGATCTGGTGGAGGAGGGGAGAGGGTAAAGGATCCGGAAGAGAGTTGGTTTTTCTGTAGATACGCGTTTAATGACTGACCGACTTGGAAGTGGGCATGGCCTTGCAGAACAACTTTAAGCAAAATAAGAGCAGCAAACTCTACCCCACAGGAAAAAGAAAACAGCAGGCTGAAAACAATGCAAAACCTTTTAACGGTATATGATGAGGAAGAAAAAAAACTACTCCCCACGAAGGACATATCCCATGCCTCTAACTGTGTGGATCATTTTTGTCTCAAAATCTTTATCAACACTGTTACGTAAACGGCAAACCAGTACATCTACCACATTGGTCTGCGGGTCAAAATTATACTCATAAATTCTTTCTAAGATTGATGTCTTAGAGATAACTCTACCGGGATTTCGTATTAGCAGTTCAAGCAGTGAATACTCTTTTGCAGGTAACTCTATTTTTACTCCGCCTCGTAAAACCTCTCGTTTTAATGGATCCAGTTGCAATTCTCCCACATGAAGGGTTGCTGCTTCGCTTGATTTTTGACCACGTCTTAATAGGGCCTGGATACGAGCAAGAAGTTCGTTAAACGAGAAAGGTTTTACCATATAATCATCCCCACCGCGTTGTAAGCCTTCTATTCGATCATCCACAGATTGTTTGGCACTGAGAATAAGTACAGGATAGTCAATTTTTTTTTCACGAAGTTTTTCAATCAAACTCAAGCCATCAAGACCCGGCAACATAAGATCAACAACGGCAAGTTGATACGGTTCACTCAGGGCAAGGCTCAAACCATCAAGGCCACTATGGGAAACATCAACGCTAAAACCAGCTTCCTGAAGACCTTTTTCAAGAAAAGAAGCTATTTTTTTATCATCTTCGACAACAAGTATTCGCATGAAAATATCGAGGTTAGAGTACAATAATTGTTCCAAAACGTCCTGTCACGCCGCCACTATTAGCCATACGACATGCACGTCGATATGAAAAATAATCATTGGAACAAGAAGTGCAAACACCTTCGCATTGAATATTTTCCAGTACGATCCCTGCTGTAAGCAACTGATCAATACTTATCTTCCAGAAATTGAAATGGTTTTTTGACGTCTCAAAAGCCAAAAACGATGGTGGTAACTCTTTACTATGATGGATAAACTCAGCACAACAGGGGCCAAGCGAAGGACTTATATAGGCCTGTATATTTTGTGGATTAGAACCGTAACGCTTATTAAGATAATGGATTGTTTTTGCAGCAATATTAAGAACGCTTCCCTTCCACCCACAATGGATATTAGCAATAACAGAAGTAACCGGATCATATAAGGTGATAGCCTGACAATCAGCCTGTTGAATCAACAGTCCCACTCCAACCTGAGTGCATACCAAGGCATCATAGCCTTCTACTTCTTTATCTTCGGTTAAGGGTTCTTCCAGGATAAAAATTGAATCCCCATGTACTTGCTGAGCAGAAAGAAGCAGGGGTATTGAATAGTGCTTTTTGACCCTGTCACGGTTAGCCTTAACCAAAGAATCTGTATCACCAACCCCAAAACTCAAATTCATTGAGTCATAGGGAGCCTGGCTAACACCTCCATATCGATCAGTGCTCACTACGCGCATGACCTTTAGAACCTCACATCAAATACAAAAAAAATGGGGAAAGCCCCCTAAAGGACTTTCCCCATGCAACAGTGTGAAATGCTAAAAACTGCTATTTTTAGAAATATGCCTCAAAAGTTACATAAATCTGATCAGCAGATTCAACAAAATCCATACCACCAGCCTGGGCCATTGCCATAATGGTGGAGTCACTGAGATCATAAGGCATTACGTTCCAATCCATTGATCCGGAATAATCATACTCGTAATGTTGATATCCAAAGCGAACAAATGTTTTCGCATACTTTGAAATAGCATCACCTGTGGGCAGATCATAGATACCATATGCCTCATAAACACTACCACGGGTAGCAAGTTTGCTTTGATACATATCATCATGACCAGGGCTCATGGAAATCCAGTACTGAGATCCATAGTTGTACTCTAAGCCCAGTTTAAGACCAATGGAATCTATGTCGAACCGTGCACCAACATAGATGGAGTAACCATCTTCATTGTCTGTATGGTACGTTCCTTCAAGTCCCATCATATCAAGAGCACCGGCAATCTGTGCCTGGCTATAACCAGAAGCGGCCATGCTCTGTGCAGCCATCATTCCGATCATGTCGTTAAACATACCGTTGTCGTTTGGCTGAGTTTGAGACCAACCACCTGCAACGAAAAAGTTAACATCGGCGATCTTCTTGTCCTGAGAAAATTTAACGGCGATCTTGTCCTGAAAAACTGCAGAAGTATGCCAAATGTTTCCTAACTGATGACGACCACCGTAACCACCTTCGGACATGGGAAGATCAGCCATTTGATTAATGACTGGATCTTGGAAATCAGGATAGTTAAAGACGTTGAATGCCATAAAAGATTGGAGATTGACAAAACGGTCCCCCTTCTTCATAACATCCCAGCTAAATCCACCAAAGTCCATATCATCTAAGTGGTTATTAGAATCTGCTTCAATTCCATCCTCAAAACCACGTCCGTAACAGAAACGGATACGACCGGTTCCCATGGCTTCACTGCCCCAGCGATAGGCATATCCCATGGAAACACCATCAAATGGCCAGTCCATAAAGGCAACAGGTGTAGCCATACGACTATCGGCACCCATGCGAATCTGTGCAGGAGGTCCATCGGTTGTTGGACGACGTCCTATGGAGAACCATACCGGTGCGCCACCAATGTTGTTCCAGTTCACGAAGGCACGGTCAACACGAAGCGCATTGTCTGATGGATTACGAGTTGAGTTTCCATCCCACATGGGGAAAACCTGACTCAGTCCATTTGCTCCAGCACCACGAACCGTTGTTTCGGTACCCCAAGCCTTATACATGGCAAGACGTGCCTTAAACTCAACACTGTCTGTGGCTTTTACACGCATATTCAACCTGAAACGGTTGGTCCAAAGGGTATCGTTGTGATATTTTTCACCAGAAACGGTCTCGTAACCATAAGAATCCATACGAGCGCGGAAATCACCATAGAATTTGAAACGGGCTGCAAGATCCCAGGCCTCTGAACGATCCTCAAGACCGCTAACGGTATCAGCAAGATCATCAAAATCTTCCTTACTCACTGCCCCGGCACCCTCTGCCATCTGGGCTTTCAGTTGATCAAGCTGCATGCTTAACTCTTCAATTTTCCTCTCCAGATCATTAGCTTTGGCTCCACCACTGGCACTTGCCACGGCAGGTAACGCTATCAATCCAGCAAGAGCCAACATGGAAAATTTTTTCACCATCGTGATTCCTCCTTCCTCAATTGAATTTTGTGGTTCAGGCCCTCCTGAATAGACCAAAACCATCGTCCAGCATCTCTATCTCCTAACCCTAAAAAGACGAAACTGTAAGGACTTCCACTTACGTCTTGTTTATCTGTTTGAAACAAGGCGTACAAAATTTTTTACTCCAATATGTCCTAGTATCTTATTTATCTTTGGATGTCAACTAAATATAAGTATTTGCCTTAATATTTATCCATAGAAGCGTGCTTTTTGTGTCCTACAAAACTGCACCACCACATATGGTATGCGAAAAATATCGTACAATTTTTTTACTATTTTTCTACGATCAAAGGTCGCAGGAGCAATGATATGATCTACAATTCTTTTAAAATTTGCTCTTTTTTCCTGCTATACTCTTCTTCGTTGATTAGTCCCTGCTTATGAAACATCTGTAACACTTGAAGACGTTCTTCTATGGTCTTAGGAGGTTCTTCCTGGGTGGATGAAGTTGGTATGGCATCGGTTGCTGCGCCATCTCTTACCGGTAAGGCGCGTAAGGTAATGGACATTAACTTTTCTCCCCATCCACACCCTTCACGTTTAAAATGACAAAACCCTCCCTTGCTGTCGTCGGTTTCTTGAGCCCATATGCGTTCTCCGCTGACGCTAATAAATTCCCCGTTCTTTTTTATGCCGGACAAGAATAATGCTGCGAGTTCAACCTGGGTTGGCATTCGCCAATCATTATATCCACCACCGCTGTATTGTTCACAATAGTCAACAGCTTCTTGCCAGGTTATGTTTTGACCGTTGTCCCTTGCGGCCCACATTAAATTTGTATCAATATCAGTAACTATGTCTGGACCACTCACCGTAAAGTGTTCTTTGACATCCTCTGAAGGATCGGCACAAGAGGTGAGCAAAAAGACACAACAGAGAAAAAAAAACCACTTTTTCATTTTTAAGCTCCTTAGAGTTGAGGGAAGATAACTCCTTGTATTGTAAACCAGAAGTATTTGGAACGGTAGTAATAACTTTGATAGGAAAATAAAATAGATGAAGAAAGAGCAAATTAAAGGGTAGAGACAAACTGACGAATATCTTCACACACTTCCCTATAACAATCAAGCTGTTCTTCATGCTTCATCTGTTTTCCACAAGATGACGGAGGGTCTTTAAATCCATGGTGAAGAACCTTTGTCGGTTCTCTAAATATGGGACAGTTTTCATTCGCATCACCGCAAACTGTTATTACCAGGTCAAACTTTACATCTGTTAATTCATCAACAAGCTTAGAATGATGTGTGGAAATATCCACCCCTGCTTCTTTCATTACCTTAACAGCTAGAGGATCAAGACCATGTTTTTCAACTCCAGCAGACCAGACGTCAAAGCGGTCACCGTGGAGAAATCTAGCCCAGCCTTCAGCCATCTGACTCCGACAAGAATTTCCAGTACAAAGAAAGAGAAGTTTTTTCTTTTTCATTTTACACCGGTAGGTAAGGATTTAAATAACCAGATTAAATAAAAAACCAGTAAACAATATGCCGCCACCAACAACTGCAATAAATGTTGCTATTAATCTTGGCCGTAATACTTTTCGCAAAATAACCATTTCCGGTAAAGACAAGGCTATAACACTCATCATAAAGGCAAGAACTGTACCCAGAGCAGCTCCTTTTCCAAGTAATGCTTCTATCACCGGAACTGTTCCGGCAGCACTTGAATACATCGGAATTCCCATCAAAACCGCAACAGGGACGGACCACCAATTTTCTTTTCCCATCAGAGTAGCCATGAAATTTTCGGGAACATAGCCATGTATAACAGCACCAATGGTTATTCCTGCCACAATATACAGCCAAATTTTTCCTACAATTTCAACAACTGCTTCTTTTCCAAATTGAATTCTATCTACCCAGGTAAACTTTTGATCTAAAATTAACTGTTCACCGCTTCGCATTTCCTGCACCCACGATTCAATATGTTTTTCCATATTCATCTTCCCAATAAACCAGCCACAAACAATGGCAATAGCCAGACCACTGAAAAGGTAGAGTGCCGCAATTTTCCATCCCAATAATCCGTAAAGTAATATGAGAGCGATTTCATTTACCAGGGGAGCCGCTATAAGAAAAGAAAAAGTCACTCCCAGTGGTACACCGGCCTGAACAAACCCTAAAAACAGTGGTACCGCGGAACAGGAGCAAAAAGGGGTTACAATACCAAGCATTGCCGCAAAAACATTTGCGATATATTCCTGTTTTCCGACAAGGACTTTGCGAGTACGTTCCGGCGTAAAAAATGTTCTTAAAATTCCAGTGATAAATACCACAAGGGTCAGCAACAAAAGAACTTTTGGAGTATCGTATACAAAAAAACTAACGGACTCTGCAAGATGTCCATTAGGGTTTAATTGTAAGACATTATAGGTGAAAATTTTAGAAAATAGCGAGAGTTGACTGTATATAAAAATCCATAGTCCCCCTCCTACAATAAGTAGAAGTATCTGCCATTTAAGGGGCAGTGTCTGTTTTTTATGTTGTTCTGTTTTTGTTTTAGCACAATCACAGCCACAATCACTTTGTTTTGCCATGGGTAGGGTTTTCATAGTAGTTTCTTTATATTTGTTTATGGTTGGGCACTTTCTAAGTTCGTGTTACTACAACTTCTATTATTCTCCATTACCGTTTCCCAATGAAGAAGCATCTGCTGCAAAACAAGATCATCATCTAGCCAATTTTCAAGAAGAATCGACAGTTCCTTACCATATATTGAACTATGTTTTTCAGGGAGCGAATACCTAATCCAACTCCCTTCGCGATGACGGTCAACAAGCTCTGCATCCTCAAGAATTTTCATATGTTTGGAGACTGTAGATTGGGCAAGTTGTAGAAAATCCTGTATTTCACAAACACACAGCCCATTTTTTTGTAACAGTTTTAAAACCCGTACCCGGTTTGGGTCAGATAGTGCCTTCATTGTTCGGATAAATGATTTCATTATTCACCAAATATTTATATATTCACATATCGTCATATGACGATATATAAAGCAATAAAAAAATTGTCAAGAGGGATGGGAATACTTTTGGTTTTTGTTTGTGTGGGAAATCAAAAATACATTTCAATATCTTGATCTTCTTGTTTTATGCGCTCTAGCTGATCCTGAAGATCAGCTATTTCAACAATCCAATACTCTTTGGATGCAAAACCTGGGACTATCGGGGTGATTCCATCGGCCAAAAATTGATGGGTAAGCCAAGCGATAAAGTGGATAAAACGCATACCGCGAAGGGGTTCAACCAAACGAAATGTACGGCGGTCAAAGGGATAAAAGGTTTCATATCCCTCTAAAAAAAGATCAATTTCCGCTAAAGAGTCCTTTACCGGTCCAGGAAGCAACATCCATAGATCCTGTATGGCAGGACCCACTACCATATCATCAAAATCGATTAAAAAAAATGATTTGCCCGGTCTATAAATTATATTGGCAAAATGGCAATCGCCATGGATTCGACTATAGTTACAACTGGAAAATAATGGAGATATTTCACTGATAAAATCGTTGCAAAGCCTGGAGAATTTAGCAGCAAGTTCGGGATAGCGGATAATTCCACTATCAAGGATATACTTCACTTGATTTTTTGTGGAATGAAGTGGTGCTAAGGTCATTCTATCTTGCGGCGGATGAACGTCTCCCACCGCATGACAACGACCTAGCAAACGACCAATTTCAAGCCATTGCTCCTCTGAAAATTCATCAAAACTTCTCCCCCCACAATAGGGAAAAATGCTAAAAAATACATTATTATAACTTGCTATGGTGTTACCATCTGCTAGTTGTTTTGGTGGTATTACCGGTATTTCCTGAAGATGCAGTTCGGTTAAAAAATCATGTTCATCCTGAATAGCTTTCAATGACCAACGATCAGGCCTATAAAATTTTACTATTAATCCCTTGCCATCAACGGTCTGTAGTTCAAAAACTCTATTTATATAACTACTTAACTGCCTGCAAAGATTAGAACAGCAGATTTTGAGTTCCTTTTCCGCTAAGGTAAGTACGTTTTCCGGACTTAATTCGGGGAAGCGATGAGGTGAGGAGTTTTTCATTGAAGGTTTACTCTATTCAATGAGAGGATTGGGCACGGATAGTAATCAATTCAGCAACTATTGATACTGCAACTTCAGAGGGCCTTTTCGATGAAATCTTAATTCCAATTGGAGCATAAAGCCTCTTTTCCACAGATTGATAGCAATCTTTTTGGATAAGAATTTTTTTAAATGTTCCTATTTTTTTATTACTCCCCACCACTCCTATATATGATGCTTCTGTTTTTGCAAGTTGTTCTAAAACGGTGAGATCTGTTGCATGATCAGGACCTGCTATAACCAAAAAATCGTTTGCTTGGATGGTTTCACTCTGTGTCCAATCTTCAATTGTATCACATACCAATGTGACAGATTCTGGAAAAAAAGAAGGTTGCAGCAACTCTTTGCGCAGATCAACAACAGTACAATCAAATTGATTTCTTGTGGCTAACCAACAGACCTCACGGACAACATGCCCGGCACCAAAGAGAAATATGCGTCTGTTATGTATCTCTCTTCGTTTATTCTCAAGAAAGAAAATATCCTCTTTTGTACGTAAGTCTAAACGCTTTAGTTGAACGCGTAAAGAACCACCACAAGAATTAAGAAAGGTGGATGTGGTATCACTTACCTCGATAATTTGTTCATCTTCAATAAGCTTCTCACACGCTTCCAGCACCTGTTTTTCATTGCTCCCTCCACCAACTGTTCCGGCAATCAGGTGCCCTTCAGCCCAAAAAAGGCAATCGCCCACCTGAGCAGGTCCCAAACCATCACGATCTACGACGGTGGCAACTATTCCCTTTATCTTGTCTTGACAAAGTTGCTGGATGGTTTTTTTTGAAAACATAAAGAATAGAAAGTATCCTACTTATTCATCAGGAAACCCTGTATGAGAAACTTGTGAGCTATATAAATTTGCTGCTGCTAAGGTTAATGCAATTACAGAAGGACCAATAATTATCCCCCAAAAACCAAAACTTGCTATACCAGCCAAAATAGAGAGCAAGATAAGAATTTCATTCATTGTATATTCAAAACCAAATATCTTTTTCAAATAGCTGATAAAAATAATGCGTAAAATATTATCAATAAAAAATCCCATCACACCCCAAGTAACTATCAAAATAACAACAACATGGATGTAATTTCCAGCAAGCAGTTCAAGTGCTACAATTGGTATATAAACAAGTGCCGCTCCCACCACTGGTATTACTGAACAAAACCCAGCAAGAACCCCAAGGTAAAAGGCATTATACCCACCTATAAAAACCATTACTATTCCAAAAGTAAGACCTTGGGCAAGCATATTGAAAAGTGTTCCGTAAAAAACAACGGCAACAGTACCCGCACATTCTCGGTAAAGATACTTTTCATGTTCAAATGTTGTGGGCATAACCCGGGCTGCAAAGGCCAATATTGCACGGCCATTTAAAGTAAATAAAAAGTAAAATATCATTATCCATGCGATCTGAACTGCTAATCCACCAGCCCCAGATGCAATTCCATTTACCATTTTATACACTGCTTCCATGGAGATCCCTTTTAAGGCGGAAAACCCCTCTGTTTTTAAAGAAACCAGAAAATCATGAACAACAGATATTGAATCGGTATAGGCCACTACTTTATTCACCATTTGCATGGTCACGTTTTTGACATGGTCGATATCAACACCAGATAACTGATTGTAGGTCTCTGAGATAAAGTAGACCAGGGGAGCAAAAAGAAGACAAAGAAAAAAACAGGTAAGAAGAGAAGCAGAGATAAGGGAACTCTTTTTTTGAATATATTTAGGGATATCAGGCTTTGAAAGAAAGCTATTTAAAGCGATATAACCATGGCTTGTGCAGAGTGATAACACCGCCGCTACTAAAATATAGTGGAGATATGATGAAAAAATATATAAAGAAGCAGCAAGGAGGAAAAGAGTCAAATATGAGAGAAACTTTATACCTTCTTCCGTTTGTTCTTTCATTACTATTCCACTTTTAATTCCCGGGTTAATAAGTCTGTAACTGCTGTAGAACAATCTTTATTTTTATAAAGAATCTGATAGACCTGTTCTAAAATAGGCATATCTATACCCATTTTTTGCATAAGATCATGCACTGATTTGGTTGTTTTTACCCCTTCTGCCACCATGTTCATTTCATCTAAAATTTGAGGAAGTTTTTTTCCTCTCCCAAGCTCCAGACCAACAGTGCGATTTCGACTAAGATCTCCCGTACAGGTTAACACCAAATCTCCAAGTCCGGATAATCCCGAAAAAGTATTCGGATCTGCCTTCATGGCCACCCCCATTCGGGTAATTTCAGTAAGCCCTCTGGTAATTAACGCAGCCCTGCTATTGGAGCCATATCCTAAACCATCGCTTATTCCTGCAGCAATGGCTACAATATTTTTTAGTGCGGCACTTATTTCAAGGCCTATCATATCTTCGGCAGCATAAACCCTAAACAGTTTAGTACCAAAAACGTTTTGTAAAAGTATAGCGTCGTCAATGGATTTACATCCAATGGTTACTAAGGTGGGAAGATCAGCCGCCACCTCTTTTGCAAAAGATGGCCCTGAAAGTACTGAAAGGATAATTTTTTTTTGGGTAAGCTGTTCTTGTAATACATCCTCCATGACCTGAGTCATGGTCATCAATGTTGTATTTTCTATACCTTTTACTGCGGAAACTATACATACACCTTTTTTTAAAAAAGGGAGCATTTTTATGAGTATCGTCCGGTATCCATGTGATGGCACCACCATACAAATCACATCGCAATCTGTAACTGTTTCTTTAAGATCAGTCACTATTTGCAACGATTCCGGAAAAGAAAAACCCGGTAGATATCTTTTATTTTCGCGATCTCTTTCTAAAAAAGATTGCTCCTTTTCATTATGTCCCCAAAGAAATGTGGGAATACCTTTTTTCGAGAGAACCATGGCGATGGCTGTCCCCCAGGAACCAGCACCAATAACTCCAATTTTTTGTATTTGGTCCATCTCTTTTTATCTCTTCTCTATTATTCTTCTGCGTCAGATTCAATTTCATCGTCTGAGTCACTCTCAGGAGCTACTCTATCCATGGCAACCACTTGCTCATCTTGGGCAAGTTTTATAAGACTAACTCCCTGGGTGGTCCGACCTATTACCCGCACATTCTCCATGGGCATACGGATCATTTTTCCTGAATTGGCAATAAGGATTACTTCGGAATCATCATCCACCTGCATGGCACCCACTACTTTGCCATTACGCTTACTTGCTTTAATGGCCATAATACCAAGGCCACCACGCTTTTGAATTCTATAATCCTCCACAGGACTACGTTTGCCAAAACCATTTTCAGTTACCGTTAAAATGGAAGCATCTGAATTAATGACAATTGATCCAACCACTAAATCCCCATCTTTTAATCGTATACCGCGAACACCAGCAGCGCTACGACCCATACAGCGAACATCATCTTCATGAAAATGAATGGAGGAACCATTTTTAGAAAGAAGAAAGATGGTATCATCTCCGTTTAAAATATGCGCCGATATTATCTCATCGTCTTCATTGATGGTTAAAGCTTTTTTTCCACGTTTAAGGGGTTTTACAAATTCTTGAAGGGATGTTTTCTTCACCCGACCAAGTTTTGTAACCATAAGAATGGTATTATTATTTCCAACATTTTCAAGATCAGTCACCGGTAAGATTGCTGCAACTCGTTCCTCTTCAGCAAGTTCTAAAAGGTTAACCACCGCTTTTCCTCTGGCAGTGCGACCGGCAAGGGGTAATTGATATACTTTACGCCAAAAGACCTTTCCTAAATTGGTAAAGAAAAGGAAGGTATCATGGGTTGATGCCACAAAAAGATTTGAAACAAAATCTTCTTCAATATTTTTAACTCCAACCACACCTTTTCCACCACGATGTTGAGATCTATAGATGGATACCGGATTTCGTTTTATGTATCCGGTATGGGTTACGGTTACTGCCATATCTTCCTGGGTTATCATATCCTCAGGAAGTATCTCATCCACCGCATCTATAATTTCTGTTCGTCTTTCATCACCGTAGGTTTCCTTTATTTCAACAAACTCGTTACGGATAATTTCCATAACGAGTCTTTCATCACTAAGAATTTTTTTAAGATCAGAGATAACTTCCATTATCTCTTTGTAATCTTGAATTATTTTATCACGCTCAAGGCCTGTTAAACGTTGCAAACGCATATCAAGGATGGATTGAGCCTGAACATCTGAAAGATCAAAACGAGCAATAAGTTGTGATTTGGCTTCAACCGGATTTTTTGCTTCGCGGATAAGTTGAACCACATCATCAAGATTTGAAATGGCAATTTTTAAACCTTCTAAAAGATGTGCTTTTTCTTCCGCTTTTCCCAACTCAAAGGCGGTACGTCGATAAACAACTACTTTTCGATGTAAAATAAAATGTTCAAGAATCTGCTTAATATTAAGTATTTCAGGCTTGTTATTTACAATTGCCAAAAAGATGATACCAAAAGAGCGTTGCAGAGGACTCATTTTGTAGAGTTGATTTATAATCACGTCTGCAATCTCATCTTTTTTTAATTCAATAACGATACGTAAACCATGTCTATCAGACTCATCACGAACTTCAGAGATACCTGAAATCCTTTTATCTTTAACAAGTTGAGCTATTTTCGTAATAAGTGTTGCCTTGTTTTGCTGATAGGGTATTTCGGTGACTATTATGGCTTCTCGGTTTGAACTTCCCTTAATTTCCTCCACATGGCTGCGTGAACGCATAAGCACGCTGCCACGACCCGTTTCGTATGCCTCTCGAATACCGGCTCGACCACAGATAAATGCACCTGTTGGAAAATCTGGGCCGGTAATTATTGTTATTAATTCATGGACGGTAATATTTACATTGTCCACCATGGCTATTAACCCATCCATAACTTCCGTTAAATTATGGGGTGGAATATTGGTGGCCATTCCCACAGCTATTCCTGCAGAACCGTTTATTAAGAGGTTGGGAATTTTGCTCGGCATTACGGCCGGCTCTATCATTGAATTATCGTAATTAGGTATAAAATCAACAGTTTCCTTTTCGATATCAGCTATTATTTCACGATCAATTTTGGTCATTCGTGCTTCGGTATATCGCATGGCAGCTGGCGAATCACCATCCATGGATCCAAAGTTTCCCTGACCATCTACCAAGGGATAGCGCATTGAAAAATCCTGCGCCATTCTCACTATGGTATCATATGCTGCTGTATCACCATGGGGATGGTATTTACCTATTACATCACCCACAATCCTGGCTGATTTTACATACGGTCTGTTAAAATGTACCCCCAATTCCCGCATCGCAAAAAGAGAACGTCTATGGACTGGTTTTAGTCCATCACGAACATCAGGTAATGCCCTTCCAACAATTACGCTCATTGCGTAATCAAGATAGGATTTTTTAAGTTCCTGTTCAATGGATATGGTGGGTTTTATTTCTTGCTCTTCTCTACTCATAGTATTTTTTCCATAATCTTTAAATTATTAATTATAATAATAATTTAAAGTAGTATTTTATATATCCAGATCCGTTACTTCCAGGGCGTGATTTTGAATAAAATCCCTTCTAGGTTCGACTTTATCACCCATAAGCGTTGTAAAAATATCATCAGCCTGTTCGGCATCTGCTACAGTTACTTGAAGTAAACTGCGGTTCTCCGGATTCATCGTTGTATCCCATAGCTGTTCCGGATTCATTTCTCCCAAACCTTTATAACGCTGTAAATGACTTCCCTTTAACGTCTCTTTTCGGATAATTTTTATCATCCTGTTCCAATTTTCCGCTACAATTTCACTTTCTACGCTTTCTTTAATGATGGAAAAGGAACAGTTGAGTAATGATTGTATATCTGCAAAAAGATTTAAGGCAGTTCTATACTCATTTATAAGAGGAATTTGCGGCCCGAGGGTCATCATTATATGGGCCTGACCTTTAATGGCCACATCGGCCTCGTAACAGCTTGGTCTCCATCTACACGGACGAATATTGCCTATTATATGTTTCTCTGGATTAAGTTTATCTATTAAATTCTGAACAAACGTTTCATCCATAAATTGATCGGCTGAATGCACATTATTGGTCAATAGAAAGTAGAGCATCTCTTCCCAAATATTCATCCTTCCAAGATAGCTAACCACACGCTCATATACAGAAAGTTTTCGTAACTGTTTAATAAGAAGATCATTTTCTAAAACTTCCGTTACGTTTCCCACCGTATGAACCTTAAAATTCAAGGCTGCTTCATTGAAAAGATGGCTATTTAAATTATCATCTTCTAAAAAATACTTTTCCTTCTTTCCTTTTCCAAGACGATAAAGGGGCGGTTGACCAATGTAGATGTACCCTCCTTCAACCAGTGGTAACATTTGTCTATAAAAAAAGGTGAGAAGTAATGTTCGAATATGGGCTCCATCGACATCGGCATCAGTCATAATAATTACTTTATGATACCGTAATTTTTCAGGATCAAATTCATCTTTACCGATACCACAACCAAGGGCAGCAATAATTTGTTTAATTTCTTCTGACCCAAGCACCTTTTCAAAACGTGCTTTTTCAACATTTAAAATCTTTCCGCGAAGGGGAAGAATAGCCTGTATGGATCTGTCTCGTCCCTGTTTTGCTGAACCACCGGCTGAATCGCCCTCAACAATAAAAATTTCCCGTTTTTCAGGATCTTTTTCTTGGCACTCCGCAAGCTTTCCTGCCATTAAAAGCGATGTGGATCCTTTTTTACGAGAGAGTTCTCGTGCCCTTTTTGCAGCTTCCCTCGCACGTGCCGCTTCCACGGCTTTTAGTAAAATTTTCTTTGCTTCCTGTGGATTTTGTTCAAGAAATTGGGTTAACTTTTCAGTACAGATTTGATCAACAATGGAAGTTACTTCGGAATTTCCCAGCTTTGTTTTTGTCTGCCCTTCAAATTGAGGATCAGGGACATGAACAGAAATTACACAGGTTAGTCCTTCACGAACATCGTCACCCCCCATCTTTTTCTGCATTTTTTTGGGGATGCTATCATCATTGGCGTAACGATTGATGCATTTGGTAAGTGATCTTCTAAATCCAGAAACATGCGTTCCACCTTCTTTTGTATTGATATTATTTACAAAAGAAAATAAACGTTCAGAATAACCATCGAAATATTGAAAACTTATTTCGACTTTTACCATGTCTTTTTCTCCGGATACAAACACTGGAGTGGTTACTGCGGTACGATTTCTGTTGAGGTATTCCACATATGAAACAATACCTCCTTCAGCGTGGAATTTATCTTCCGCACCTGTTCGTTTATCTTTTAAATAAATACGAACATTTTTATTTAAGAAGGCCAGTTCCTGCAAACGGGTCCTAACGGTATCATAGTTATAAACGGTTGTTTCCGTAAAAATTTCAGGATCTGGAAGAAAAGTAATTGAAGTACCTGTTTTTTCACTTGTTCCTACAACTTCTAGATCACCAACTCGCTCTCCATAGCTGTATTCTTGTCTATATATCTTTCCGTCCCTTTTAATTTTTGCCACAGCTTTTACAGAAAGGGCATTGACAACGGAAACTCCTACACCATGCAGACCGCCTGAAACCTTATAGGTTGAATGATCAAATTTTCCTCCTGCGTGTAGAGTTGTCATGACAAGCTCAAGGGCTGACATATTTTCACTTGCATGGTGCTCAACGGGAATACCCCGACCGTCATCTTGTACTTCTACAGAATTATCCTCATGAATAGTTACATGAATACGCTCACAATATCCGGCTAAAGCTTCATCTATACTGTTGTCTACAATTTCCCAGATAAGATGATGAAGACCCGTTTCAGCAGTATTTCCAATGTACATCGATGGACGCTTTCGAACAGCTTCAAGACCATCGAGGACCTTTATTTGATCAGCACCATAATCTTTATTTTCTTCACTCACACGTTTTTCCTTTTTAAAATAAACAACTTATACCGAAAGGGGATAAGTTTCGTACAAGCAGACAAGCTGCTCATCTCAACTTTATATATATAAAGTTACGTTATAATTGCATTGGCATTATTATTCCTAAGAAGCCTTCATCCACATCTGATTTTAATAAGCATGGAGAATTATTTGAATTAATATAAGCATCTACCGTTTCACATTCCATAGCCTGCAGCGCGTCAATAAAGTAACGGCAATTAAATCCCAGGGTAAGAGGTTCTCCATCGTATTGCACCTCTTGAATATCTTCTGCATTACCAAGATCAACATTTTGAGAAGTAAGAATCATTTTTCCATTATTTATTTCAATTTGAATGGTATGAAAAATATCTTCTGTAAATAAGTTGATACGTTTTAAGGAGTTAAGAAATGGTTGTCGTTCAATACCTATTCTGTTTTCAAGTACAATGGCATCAACTATTGCGTTGTATTGGGGGAAATCTCCTTTTTTCAGACGAATAACCATAATGGAACTTTCGTCTCTTGCTATCATCTGCTTTTCTTCAAAGGAAATTTCAACACCATCTTTGCTATCACAGAATTTTTTTAATTCTTGAATTCCTTTTTTAGGAATAAGGGTACCTATTTCAAGATGTAATAGATCAACATCTGTGGCCACATCTTTTTCCATTATCGAAAGACGATGTCCATCAGAAGATATCATTCGAAGAAAAGATCTTTCTTCTCGCTTTTCAGTTTCAAAAAGAACATTCGTTAGGGAATAAGAATTCTCTTCTTCGTTCGCCACAGAAAAAATTACTTTTTCAATAAGTTCACTAAATGTTCCTGCCTCAAAAGGAGCAAAAGTATCCTCATTATATTTTGGAAATTCCGGATACTCATCGCTGGCCATACCTGCTAAATTGTATGTACTGTGACCAGCGGATATAACGACCCAGCTATTTTCTGTTTCTTGAATGGAAATAGTTTCTGAGTCCGATTCACGGACAATTTCAAATATTTTTTTGCAGGGAAGAGTTATTGTCCCTTGATCATGGATCTCAGCAGGGATCTCAAGCCGTAAACCAACTTCTAAATCAGTCCCTGTAAGAATCAAAGAGTCATTTGTTGTCTCTATCAGGATATTTGATAATATTGCCAGAGTAACACGTTTATTGGTGATATTCTGTAATTTGCCAAGGCCATCAATAAAATCACTTTGTAAAATGCTACAGTGCAATGTCATGGGTAAATCCCTTTATTAAATAATCTTTTTATTATTGTTATTAAGGGTGTTAGTATGTTTATATATACTATAACACGTTAATATTAAAATATTATTTTATAAACATAGAGTTGTTGGAAAAACTGAAATTTTGTTAAGATCCGGTTACGAACAGTCTATTAACATGTTTGTGATAAGTTCATTAACAAAGACTGTTCAAAGGGTGTTGAAAAAGTGAAAAAAATTTTTCTTTTTTATTAAAAATGATCGGTATTCCCAATGCTTAAGATTATACAGATTGTAGTGCAAACTGGTTAAAAATACAAGAATTTTCGCTAAGAAAATCCCGCATAATTGCTGTTTTGATAAAAGAAAAAAATGAAAAAAAAGGATTGGGAAAAGAAATTAGAAGATTTATTTTTAACAGCTTTAAATAATAGGCTTTTCACCGGTGCAGTTTTTTCATATTCAACATTTGAAAATGGTGCGTATGGAAAAAAAAGTAACTGCTACGGTTATGCAGAATATGAGCATCAAAAAAAAGTTACAAATGATTCTGTATTTGACCTGGCATCTTGTACAAAAGCGTTGGCAACTGCACCGTTAATCCTCATATTGATACAACAAAATAAAATTAAATTTAATACGGAAATTGGCGAAATATGCCCTCTTTTTGATGGTGACTCAGCTAGAATAACAATATCGCAGCTTTTGTCACATAGCGCTGGTTTTGCAGCTCATAGAAACTATTTTCCCCATTTGTTACAACTTCCTCTTCAAGAGAGAAAAAACTATTTATTGAAGACCATAGCAAAAGAGGAACTACAATATCGTCCAGGAACAAAGTGTTGTTACAGTGATCTTGGTTTTATGCTTCTTGGTTTACTTATCGAGAAAATAAGTGATACAGAGCTTGGACTATTTGCAATGCAGCAACTCTATAAACCCCTAAAACTAGAGAAGGACCTTTTTTTTGCTGTTGGGAATGAAAAGGAACAGAAAAATTTTGTAAGCACTGGGAAATGTACATGGTCGGGTAAATCGTTAAACGGGTTTGTACATGATGAAAATTGTAGAGCCCTTGGTGGAAATGCTGGTCATGCCGGTTTGTTTGGAACTCAGCGAGGAGTCCTTACAATGTGTGAATATTTCCTTGATCAATGGATGGGAAGGCATGAACATCCAAATTATAGAAATGCGCTTTTACAAGAGATTCTAGAACCTGTTAAGCGTTTTGGACGAACCCTTGGTTTTGATATGGTATCAAAAAAAGGATCTAGTGCAGGAAACTATTTTTCTAATCGAAGTGTCGGGCATTTAGGTTATACGGGAACGTCGTTTTGGATTGACCCGGAAAAACAATGTATAGCCGTATTATTAACAAATAGAGTATTTTTTTCTGAAGATAGAGAGAGTATTAAAAATTTTCGGATAAATTTTCACAATATATTGATGAAAAATAGCAACTACTATCGGTAAAGAGTGAAGAACAAAAAGCTACTACCGTAATTAAAAAAAGGGTATATGGTAAACAAATTACCATATACCCTCTTAATCAATATTTGCTGTAAAAGTAATGGGGCTTACCACCAGCAAATGGCTTGATCAGCAGCAAAAATTTTATCAACAAGCGTATCGTAATCGGGATCGTCAACATTAAGATCAAAGGTATCAACTTCACGATCTCTACTTACAATTTCCACAAGTTTTTTAGTGGTCTCATCAGGTTCTGAACGATATACATTAAGGACTTTCATTGATTTCTCCTGAGTTTATTTGACAATTCCATAAGGAATAACATGTGTCATATCGCGAAGTTTCTCACCAAGTTCTTCAAGTGACATCTTCTCAAGATCATTGAGTTCGCAGTTGGAATCTTTGGTTGAATAAATTTCACCTTCCATATCGCGTAACATCTCTATGGATTCTGTATTGTGCTCATCAAGTTTATCCATTTCAACGTCATCTAAAACACAGCCGTAAGCATACATATTCTCAACAGCCAATCCAAGAGCAGAACGAATACCGTCAACGCAGCAATCTTTAGAGCGGTACATTAAACATACTTTTTTATACTCCATGGGAATCTCCTATAAACTAAAGTAGCAGTCGTAATCTTCAATGATTATACCATGTTGTGCCTGAGTAGCCATTTTAGTTGGCTCAAGTCCCTCAGGAACATCATTAATGTCATATCCCATGTTTTTATAGCTATCAACGCAGATGGATACATCATCGGCAATCTTACAAAGCTCAGGAAAACCTGGTTCTTTTTTGGCATTATGGGTTGCATCCCAGGTGAAAAACACCTTAACACTGGAGCCCTTGGCTTTTGCAGCTTTGGTAATACCCATAACGTGTTTAAATTGGTTTGGGTTGGTTACAAATATTCCGAGACTTTTGGACATAATATTCTCCGGGAATTGCTATTTATTATTTAAGTTATTACTAACACATTTTTACAAAAAAATGCCCTGAAAGATCAGGGTATTTTTTTGTAATATAAGAAAAGCTGAGGTAATTACCCTTTTTTCACGTAAAAGCTGATAAAACCCGAACCTTCTTTTTCTCCAAGATACTCATGTCCTGCACGGGCACACCAACCAGGAAGGTCGTTTCTGGAACCTGGATCAGTACCGTCAATCTGAAGAACCTCGCCAGAGGCAATTTTGCCGATTTCTTTTTTGGTGCGCAGAAGAGGCATCGGACAACTCAAACCTTTCGCATCAAGGGTACTTGCTACTTCAATTCCATCCTCAGCAACTTTAAGATCACTCATTCTGTTTTCCTCCTGGAAATGTTGTTTCACTAGACCGAGAAACGTAATTGTTTTCTGTCTAAAAAGGGGGTTTTTTAAGTGTAATAATCCTTCACTCACTCCATAACTGTCAAAGCTATACTTTAGCCAGTACATTATGTCAAGTTGAAAATGAATGGCTATTCAAGTGTTTGCTTGAGATATAAGCTGTTGTTATGTGTATTTATTTTAAAGTTTTACCGATTTTTTAAAAGTGAGTTTTGACCATGAAACCTTGACAAAATCGGTGGGCAGGGGTAAAGAGGAAACATTTAATTAAACAATAAAATCGCTATTTGCAATCTATTGACTTCAAGGAGGAGGGGTATGAGTGAAGAAAGCGTGATGGGCAGTAAGGTGAAAGATCTTTACAAAATATGTTGTAAGTCCGAATGGAATGCAACTGTAGCTGGGGCAATAGTAGCATTTCTTTCACTGTTAATCATGGTCTGGTGGCGACCATGGGGAGCAGTGGGTGCTATTCGGAATTGGGGAGAATGGATCATTTATGGACTAAACACCATCATAGGAGCTGAAAACGGTATCCTTGGGTATTACGATGAAGCTCCAAAGGGAATATTCTCCGGTTCCGGTTCCGTAATCGGTCTTGGTTTTGTGGCGGGCGCCTTTATCTCAGCTTGTCTTGGAAAAGATTTTGCCTTTCGTATTCCACCATACCGCGAAATGGTAAAAGGGGTAATTGCAGGAATATTTATGGGAGTAGGTGCAGCCCTTGCCGGTGGTTGTAATGTTGGCGGTATGTATAATGCCATTGGCAACCTTGCGGCAAATGGTTTTACCATGTGGATTGGTCTGGTTGCTGGTGTGCTGTTGGGGCTGAAACTTCTCTACATGGAAATGGAATATATAACCTGGGGAAATGGAGGTTCAGCAACCATAAATCTTCCAGGAGCCTTGCAAAATATTCTTGCAGTTGCGGGAATTGGAGTGCTTGTTTGGGGGGCATACACCTACGCAGGAAATGAGGATAGCGATTATATAGCCTCTCTTTCGGGAATTCTTTTGATTGCTGCGGGTCTTGGTTATACCATGCAACGTGGTCGTTGGTGTATGGTTCAAGGATTTAGAGAGCCGCATATGACCGGTGATTGTACCCTTGCTAAATCTGTTGCCCTTTCAATCTTGTTGTTGGCCATTGGCGGCGCAGTTGTAAAATATGCAGTACCCGTTGCCCATGGTGGTGAAGCTGTCTTAAATCCAATTAATTATGTTCGTGGAACATTTGGTTGGGGCTCTGTTGTTGGTGGATTTATTTTTGGTTTAGGTGCAATGCTTGCCGGTGGTTGCGGATCCGGAACCTTATGGCGTGTTGGAGAGGGGCAAGTAAAACTGATTATGGTTGTACCATTTTTTGGAATAGCCAACTCGTTAATGAATACATGGTTCAAAAATTTTGGACCAGACGAAATAAATCTTGAGAAGAGCGGAGCACTTGGCTCGTATGTGTATCTTCCGGATGTGATGGGCTATGGTGGAACCCTGTTGTTTATTGCTGTTGTCATGATGGTCTGGTATTTGGTTGTAACCTGGAATGAAGATACCAATAAACTTATAGTACCAATGTAATAACATGAGGAGCAGTTTGTCTGCTTGATAAAAACGTATACTGCTCCCATGGTATAAAGACTGGTTATTTCACACCTATAAGTAAAAGCGATTAGAGTCGTAGTTTCTGGATGTCCCGGAGGCTACGACTTTTTTTTTGAGAAATTTGGAAAAATCAATCGCAACTGCTATGCTTTTATCTGGGGCAATGAATACTACTAGAAAATCCAATGAATGATACCCGTAAAGTTAGTAAACAAGAGATATTGCAACGACGTGATTATTTGGCAACCACGGACAGGCAGCACTATAGTCAAATGATTACCAACCGTTTTTTAGCAATTGATTCGTTGAAAAAGGCAGAAGTTGTTTTTATCTATGTGGATTTCCGCTCAGAAGTACAGACAAAAAACCTGATTAAGATTTTACTCGAACAGGGAAAAACGGTTGTTGTACCTGTAACTCTTTTTCAGGAAAAAGAGTTACTAGCCGTTAAAATAAGTAATATTGAAGATGATCTTTCCCCTGGATATGCATCTATTTTAGAACCCGTGGAAGGGATTCGTGGTTCCCAGTCCATAGCACCTGAAGCCATTGATATAATAGTTTTACCAGGCTCTGTTTTTGATGAAAATGGTGGGAGAATGGGATATGGAGGAGGTTTTTATGACAGGTTTGTGTCAAAACGGGCACCCCAGGCGATACGAATTGGGTTTTGTTTTGAGTTACAAATGGTAGAAAAGGCTCCCCTTAAACCCCATGATGAGTTTATGGATATGATAGTTACAGAACAACGAGTTATTTCTTTTTCCCATTCTTCCGGCAAATAATAGCACAGGAAAATAGTATGCGAAAGACAGCACTTTTTATGGATCCATTGTTTATTTGTCATGATCCGGGCTTTGATCATCCGGAATCACCCAATCGCTTAAAGGTTATCCATGAGGTGTTAGATGATCCAAAGATAAAAACGAATTTTGTATATCCTGAATTTACTGCGGCCGCTTATAAAACCGTAGCATTAAATCATAGTACAGAGCTTGTAAACCGTGTTGCTGAAACAGCAGGCAAAATATTTGATTCTCTCGATCCTGATACAAAAACATCACCCGATTCTTATGCAGCAGCGATGTTGGCTGTGGGTGCGCTGACAACAGGGATTGATCTGTTACAGAACAAGGATATTGACAATGGTTTTGCAATGATACGGCCTCCGGGACATCATGCTGAGAAAAAACAATCCATGGGCTTTTGTTTATTTAATAATGTTGCCATTGCTGCTCGATATGCCATTAAGCAGTACGGTATAAAGAGAATAATGATTGTTGATTGGGATTTACACCATGGTAATGGGACCCAAAATGCGTTTTATGAAACGGATAAGGTCCTCTATGTTTCTACCCATCAGTATCCATATTATCCCGGTACTGGAAATGTGGAAGAAACGGGAAAAGGTAAAGGGAAAGGATTCACTGTAAATATTCCACTTCCCGGTTACCAGGGGGATATGGAATATGCTTCTATTTTTAATAACATAGTTGTACCCATAGCAAGGGAATATAAACCGGAACTTATTCTTGTATCCTGCGGTTTTGATATCTATAAAGATGATCCTTTAGGCTTGATGCAGGTTACAGCTCCTGGATTTGCATATTTAACCCGATCTCTTGTTTCGTTGGCAGAAGAGATGTGTACAGGAAAGATACTAGTTACCCTGGAAGGGGGATATGATCTTACAGGTCAACGTGATGGCGCTTTGGCTGTTATTTCAGAACTTTGCGGAAAACAATTACAATCTCCATTTCCGGTTGATTTAAGTGATGATTACGCTGCGCAATTAAGTGCAAATCAAGAAACATACACGGCTGTTGAACAAGCGATGAATGTTGCAAAAAGAATGTGGAAATTGTAGAGTTTTTCTTGGCAAATATTAGATTAAAAACCGGTGCTACATAAGAGAGTTACAGAAATTTTCTCAAAAAAATAAGAAGATAATCTGTAGAATATCAAAGGAAGGGTTGTGCAGGGAGAACGAGCAAAAATATTAGTCGCTGATGACGACGATATGGTCCGAACGACAATTTCAAAAATACTTGAAATGTTTGGCTATATTGTCACATCCGTAACGGATGGTAAATATGTTTGCGAAGTGTTGGACGACTCTTTTGATGTGGTTTTATTAGATATTAATATGCCAGGAATGGATGGCTTTGAAACCATTAGTGCCATGGCCAAGCTGGATATTGATATTCCTGTTATTTTTCTAACAGGTGCCGGTTCCATGGATTATGCGGTAAAAGCGATTAATCTTGGAGCGTATGATTTTCTTACAAAACCCATTGAAGATCTTGAAATGTTCAATGTAAAGATCCGAAGGGCTATCGAAAAACGGATGTTTATCCGTCGTGAATATCATTATAAAAAAGAGCTGGAAGAAGATGTTCGTTTAAAGGCGGCGGAGCTTGAAAAGACCAATGAATTGCTGCTTACCTACAGCCATAGTCTAGAAAATGCAACTGTACAACTGATGACAAGCCTCCAGAATGCCATGGAGGAAAAAGATTTTTATACCGCAGGGCATACCATGCGAGTGACGGAATATGCCGTTTTATTAGGACTTGCCCTTAATCTTTCCGAAAATGATTTAGTTATCTTGCGTCGTGCGGCGCAGTTTCACGATATTGGGAAGTTGGTTATAGATCTATCCTGTATTCAAAAACCAGGAAAACTCAATGAAGAAGAGTGGCAGCTTATAAAAAAACATCCTGTTGTTGGGGCAAATATCATAAAACCGCTGGGCTTTATGGAAAAAGAGTATTTTATTATCAGGCATCATCATGAACGTATGGATGGAAAAGGCTATCCAGATGGACTTGGTCATGATGAGTTGGATATTTTAACAAAGATTTTGATTGTAGTTGATAGTTATGATGCCATGACGTCAAAACGAAACTATCGACGCAACTTGAGTATGGATGAAGCACTGGCGGAACTTGATGTCTGTTCCGGAACCCAGTTTGATCCTTTATGTGTTGAAGCGTTTCAGGAGGCACTTGTGGATTTTGATGCTTCCAGTGAAGTCTTTTCACAGGAGTATTTGGAAAGATTTACAATCAAGCAGGAGAAAAAAGATAGATGAATATTACAGTTGAAGAAGTTGAGCACGTGGCAAAGCTTGCACGCTTGAGTCTTAGTAAAGAAGAGTTGGCCACATTTCCACAACAGTTGGATAATATCCTCGGGTATGCTGCAAAATTAGATGAGCTTGATACAAAAGATGTGATTCCAACAACACACGCCTTTTCCAATCAGAATGCTTTTCGAGAAGATAGTGTTAGCCCGTCTCTTGCTCGTGAGAAGGCACTGGCCAATGCTCCCGATGAAAATGGTGAAGCCTTTGTTGTGCCAAGGATTATCTAAAAATATAGAGTAGTAGGGACTGGAAAATATAATGAAACCTTTTGAACTAAGTATTGCTCAGGCACGTAAAGAACTGGACAGCGGTACACTTTCTTCTCGTGAACTGACAATAAGTTGTCTTGATCGTATAGAGGCAGTTGATAAGAAAATTAAATCATTTCTTCTTGTTACAAAAGATAAGGCTTTGGAAGAGGCGGATGCCGCTGATAAAGCTATAGCTTTGGGGGAGGTATCTCCGCTTTGTGGTATTCCGTTGGCAGTAAAGGATCTTCTTTGTACAAAGGGGGTTGTAACAACTTGTGGTTCTAAGATTCTTGAAAACTTTGTGCCTCCATATAATGCAACAGTCATCGAAAAACTTAAAAAACAGGGTGCTGTTCTCATAGGAAAGACCAATATGGATGAATTTGCCATGGGGTCTACCTCTGAAAACTCCGCATTTGAGGTTCCGGATAATCCGTGGAAAGAGGATTATGTAGCCGGGGGGTCATCGGGAGGATCTGCATCAGCTGTCTCAGCTATGGAATGTTTTGCTTCGCTTGGTTCCGATACAGGGGGGTCAATCAGACAGCCTTCATCCCTCTGTGGTGTTGTGGGGATGAAACCGACTTACGGGCGTGTCTCCAGGTATGGTTTGGTCGCTTTTGCTTCATCCCTTGATCAAGTTGGTCCCATTGCCAGAAACGTAAATGATGCGGCCATTATGATGAATGCCATTTCAGGTTACGATCCACTTGATTCCACATCGGTGGAAAAAGAAGTGCCGGATTTTACAGCTTCTTTGGAAAGGGGCATGCAAGGGATGAAAGTTGGTGTTCCAGCAGAATACTTTGGAGAAGGTTTAGATGGAGATGTGGCCAAGGTAGTGGAAAATGGTATCCAGATTTTTAAAGATGCCGGGGCAGAAATAGTCGATGTCACCCTTCCCCATACCGAATATTGTGTTGCTGTTTATTATCTTATTGCTCCTGCAGAGGCGAGTTCTAACCTGGCCAGATATGACGGGGTGCTTTATGGATATAGGGCGAACGATTTGGAATCGCTGGATGATATGTACCGAAAAAGCCGCTCAGAAGGCTTTGGTGATGAGGTTAAGCGTCGGATACTCATAGGGACCTATGCACTTTCATCAGGGTATTATGATGCGTATTATAAAAAGGCCTCTCAAGTACGAACATTGATATTACAAGATTTTCAGAAGGCCTATGATGCTTGTGATCTTATTATTTCCCCGGTAACACCTATGCCTGCCTGGAAAAAAGGGGCCCATGCCGATGATCCTTTATCTCTGTATTTATCAGATATTTTAACAATTTCAGCAAACTTAGCCGGTATACCGGGAATTTCTGTACCAGGTGGTTTTAGCAGTGACGGTTTGCCCATAGGTATTCAGTTGATGGGGCCGCATTTTCGTGAAGATGTGCTTTTTAAAGCAGCCTATAACCTTGAGTGTGCTACTGGGTTGGCCAATAGTTGTCCTGCACTTTAACAAAGCTCTACGCTTAAGGAGAAGAGGGTGAAAAATACGGTTCCTGAGAATATTGCGTCCATTGTTCCCTATCCACCAGGGAAACCAATGGATGAGCTGGAGCGGGAATATGGTGTAACAAGCGTTATAAAACTAGCTTCCAATGAAAATGCATGGGGGGCCTCCCCTAAAGCTGTTCAAGCAATGGCAGCAAGCCTAAACGATATGCATCGTTATCCGGATGGGTCTAATTTTTATCTTGTCCAGGCCATTGCCCGGAAACTGGGTTTTTCCCCAGAAGAGGTTGTTATCGGCAATGGCTCTGATGAAATCATAGAGTTTCTGGTTAAAGCGTATGTGCAAAATGGGGATGAGGTTATCACCAGTCACCCTTCTTTTTTGATGTATCAAAAAGTTGTCCAGGTACGAGGGGGAGTGAATATTGTACTTCCTCTAAAAGGGATGACCCACGATCTTACAGCTATTCTGGATAATATTACCGATCGTACCAGGTTGATTTTTCTAGATAACCCAAACAATCCAACAGCGACTGCCATAGCGCCAGTTGATCTCTATGAATTTTTAAGTGCTGTTCCCGAATCGGTGATAGTGGTGCTTGATGAGGCCTACGTTGATTTTATGGACTTTGAGTTACAGGTCGATGTGTATTCCCTTATTAAAAACAGTAAGGGGCGTTGTGGGGTAGTATCTCTTCGTACCTTTTCAAAGGCGTATGGACTTGCAGGAGTTCGTGTTGGCTATGGCTTGATGGCCGCTGAAGTAGCCAGTTTTTTGCATAGGGTTCGATCACCTTTTAATGTCAACAAGTTAGCGCAAGTGGCAGCTATTGCAGCTTTGGATGATACAGACTTTTATCAAAAAACCTTGCAAAATACCAAAGAAGGAATGGAACTGTTACAACGGGAAATTTCCAGTTTAGGTTGTACATGTTACCCGTCCCAAACGAATTTTTTTCTTGTTGATGTGGGAGGGGATGCGGCAACACTTTATGAAGCCATGTTGCACAAAGGGGTGATAATTCGTTCTATGAAACCATATGGGTATAAAAATGTTATTCGTATCACCGTTGGGACAGGTGAAGAAAATCAACGTTTATTGGCATCCCTGTCTGATTGTTTAAGAGAGCTTTCGTATGGAAAGTAGGTTTAGCAAAATAGTTACCATTGATGGGCCTTCGGGGGTCGGAAAGTCTACTATTAGTAAACGGATTGCTGCTAATTTATCTTTTACTTATCTTGATACGGGGGCGATGTACCGGGCGGTTGGATATAAATTGCAAAAGGAGAATGTGGATATAGAAGATGATGCATCTGTACAGAAATGTCTTGAGAGCACCTCCTTACAGCTGTTGCCGGCTGCCACTGAAACGGATGAGGTTGGGGTAATTGTAGATGGTGAAGATATAAGCCATCTTATCCGTAGCCCTGAAATGTCCATGTTGGCCTCTAAGGTTTCTGCCATTGCAGTGGTGCGAAGCACACTTACTACCATGCAGCAACAACTGGGAAGTAAAGGCAATATTGTGGCAGAAGGACGCGATACCGGAACGGTTGTTTTCCCAAAAGCTGCCTGGAAATTTTATCTGGATGCGGCCCCAGAGGAACGTATGCGAAGACGCGCTTTACAGATACGCCTCTTGGGAAAAGAAGTAAACGAGACTGAGCTGTTAGAGATGATAATTAAACGTGACCATGATGATCAAAACCGTAGCATTGCCCCCCTTTGTAAAGCGGAAGATGCCATCACCATCGATACCAGTAAGTTGACTATTGAAGAGGTTGTGCAGGCAATGCTTGCAAAGATTGACTGCACATCATAACAAATGTCTACCTCTTCAAGGTTGTATTTGCAATATCACTCAACAATACAATCTGTGCGACGATTCATTGACCAGTCAAGCTCATTCTGGCCGGTAAAGAGGGGACGTTCTTCACCATAACTCACTGTGCGAATACGCATGGGATTCACCCCAAGATTAACCATATATTCTTTCACGTTAATGGCTCGTCTTTCCCCAAGGGCCAGGTTATATTCGTTGGTACCTCTTTCGTCACTGTTTCCCTCAATTACAATGACTATATCAAGATGTTCCTTCATATAAGTAGCGTTTGCCGTTACAATGGGGCGCATCTGGGCATTTATACCAGCTTGGTCAAAATCAAAAAAGATGGGACTGAACACAACAGACGAACGACCATGTTCGCGCATGTATTCTTCACTTTGGTTTTGTTCATCACTATTAACAGAAAGGTTACCGTAGGCATCCCCAGTACTATCCATTGATTCTGGTGCTGCCAAACCATCTTCTGAATAGGCACCATCTGCAGCGGGGTAATTGATGTTGGTTCCCCCGTTTATCTCTGATTCTTCAGCAAGCGTTGCATCGGGAGGAACAACCGTCTTTTTACTGCACCCGGATGTGAGTAAAAGAAAACTGGAAAAAAGAGCAGTAGCAAGTAAAGCAGTTTTACGTGTCGGAGTCATAGAGAAACCTCTGTATTTGGCTATGGTCGATAGGAAATAGTTTGTATCACCGTTGAGTTACATTGTAATCGTATTAATAAAGACGTCAAGAAGTTTTAACTTGCTAAGGATTTAGAGTTGTGGTATGGGATTTGTTATTAATCCAGTATGATAGGCGCTTGTAAGTAGTGATTTTTTATCCTGTTATATTGTTTTCACACCATCAACGCAAGAGTTTTTGTTTGAGAGACAAGCTCCTTAAAGCGGTCTTTGCCCTCAAGAGTTATCAAAATGCAGGCTTGTTTGAGATAGGGCGATTTCGTAGTAGTTTTTTCCCGTTGCTTGCTGATTGTACTGTATTGATACTGTGCATTCGTGAAAAATTCTGCATTTACCCTTGTGTGAAAGCAAAAAGAATTGTATGATAAAGGTTTTTCTTAAATAGTTTCTGTTGGAGAAAATTTCGTAGAGTTAGCAAGTTATTTAAAATAATAAAACAATTATGATGAGAATTGCAAGTGGATTGATCGTTTTTTTTATTCTTGTTGTTTCTGGAGCAGTTAATGCTGTTGGACAGGAAGTGCCCGCCTGTTGGAATGCCAGGAACAGTATAGAGTTTTCTTTACAAAACTCGCCTGACAGCAAACTTGCCTTGCAGCGTATGGAGATGGCAGAGGGAACAGTAAGACAGGCGCAGGCTGCCTTGTATCCTCATTTGGATGTTTCCATTGGGTATGTCCAAACGAATACCCCCATGTATTCTTTTGCTAATATTTTAAATCAAGGCAATTTTACATCTGGCATTGATTTTAATGATCCTGGTCGGACGGATAGTCTGACTATGCGCGCAGGTCTTGAGTATCGTTTGTACAATGGTGGAAGGGATCAAAATGGAGTGGATGCAGCGAGTGCTGGTCTTGCTGCTTCAAAAATGGACTTGCAGTCGGTGCATGCAAGACTCGCTTTTGCGGTGGTAAGAAGTTTTCAGTCAATTATTCAGGCGCAGGAAATGCTGGCTGCTCGAAAAGCGGCCTTAACAGCAATTGAAAGCTCACTTTCTGTGGCGGGGGCAAGGTATAAGGCGGGGGATTTGCTTAAGGTAGATCTTCTAAATTTAGAGGTTCAGCAATCTCGGGCACGTGAAAATCTTATACTTGCAGGTCACAATCTTGAACTTTCACAAAAAGTATTTCTGAACCTCCTTGGGTTGAAGGAGGGACCTGTGGCAATAGACCCGGAATCTGGAAACGATCAGGTTTTACCAGTTGATCGATCTTTTAGTGCAAGGAGCGAATTACAAAGCTTGATTCATGCTGAAGAAGCAGTGTTAGCCAACTTGCGAACAGCTCAATCTGGGAATTTGCCCACAGTGGATGGTTTTATGTCTTATCAGTACGAAAAGGGCTTTGTTGATGATGGCGATGGTGATTCGTGGATGGCTGGAGTAAAGCTAAACTACAGAATATTTGAAGGCTTTAAAACATCTGCGGATATTGCAAAAGCAAAGGCGTCCCTAGCCGCCACTCGGGCACAACGCAAAAAAATGGAACTTGCCATAGATCTTGAGGTTAAACAGGCAGAACTCAACTACCACCAGGCAGTGGAGCGGATGCAGGTAACCGAAAAGATGGTTGAACAGGCAAAAGAGAGTGCCAGTCTTTCAAGATCTCGTTTTCAGGAAGGGGTGATCCTGTCTTCAGATTTAATTGATGTGGAAACTCGTCTAAGTGATGCCATGGTGAATCGAAGTGTTGCAAAAGCAAACGTTAGGATTGCTCTTGCTGATTTACGCCGGGCCATGGGGCTTGATCAGTTCGATAAACAATAGTGAGAGAGTAATGTTTAGAAAATACAAAATTACAATCTGCCTCCTTATTTTGAGTGTAACTGTTTTGTCAGCTTGTAAAAACAAAGAAAGAAGTGAGGTGGAGGAACAACATTTATCCACTGAACCGGTGAGTGTTGAAAAAGTAGAGCAACTTACTGCTCCTTCAAGGGTAGAGGTGGTTGGAACCATTGAGGCCGTGGAGCGGGCTTCAATTGCGGCGAGAATATCGGGTCAAATAATTGAGCTTCCCGTCGTACTGGGGTCGACGATCCAAAAGGACGATCTTTTGGTGAAAATCGGCGCGGGTGAGATATCTGCAAAGCTTTTGCAAGCTGAGGCACAACTCTCGCAGGCGCGTCGAAATCTTACCAGGGAAACCAAACTTCAAAAACAAGGTGCTTCCACAGAAGAAACGGTAAAGACCCTCCAGGATAGTGTCCGTATTGCCGAAGCTGCCTTCAAAGAGGCAAAAACCATGCTTGGCTATACCACAATTTCCGCCCCATTTTCAGGTACCATTACCAAGAAAATAGCTAATGTTGGCGATCTGGCATCACCTGGTATGGTACTTGTGGAGATGGAAAACGGCAATGCTCTACAGGTTCTTGCCCAGGTTCCCGAATCTCTTGTTTTAAAAGTAACACAGGGGGACAAACTCTCTGTTTCTGTTCCAGCGGCTTCCCTCACCATAGAAGGGATAGTGGCCGAAGTAGCTCCTGCTGCAAATCCATTGTCCAGAACGGCACCTGTGAAAATTAATATCCCATTCTATCCCAACCTGCGAGTTGGACAGTTTGCGCGTGTGGGTCTAAAGGGAAACAAGGAAACCACCCTGTCGGTCCCTAATGATGCGCTGCTTTCCAAAGGACAGATGGATATGGTGTTTGTGGTGGGTGAACATTCTCAAACGGCCACCATGAGGCTTGTTAAGAAAGGTGCTGTATATGGTGACCGAGTAGAAATATTATCGGGCCTTGAGCCATCTGAGCTTGTCGTGGTTTCCAACGTCGCCCATTTACATGATGGCCAACCCCTCGTAGTCCAGTAAGTATATGAAAATGAAAGAGCAAAAATCGCAACTTGAACATCCTGGCTTTGCAGGTCGAATGGCGGCAGCTTTTGTCGATTCCAAACTTACTGCTGTGGGTATTTTGGCCTCAATGCTTTTGGGGGTTCTGGCAGTTGTAATGCTTCCCCGTGAAGAAGAGCCACAAATCAAAGTTCCAATGATAGATGTCATGGTGAGTATGGAAGGCGCGACACCCAAGGAAATTGAATCGCAAGTCTCCATTCCCATGGAAAAATTACTCTATGAACTTCCTGGGGTGGAATATATTTATTCAACTTCAATGGCTGGTCAATGTTTGCTGGTGGTCCGGTTTTATGTGGGAGAGAATCTGGAACATTCCATAGTCAGGCTCAATCAAAAACTCGAAACAAACTTTGATCGAATTCCACAGGGAGTTTCACCTCCTCTTATTAAACCACATACCATTGATGATGTGCCTATTTTGGCATTAACCCTGCATTCCAAAAAATATGATCATTTCACCTTACGCAGGTTGGCGGCTGAGGTAGATGACGCGGTGAAAAGTATCCATAATGTGGCTGAGACCACACTTATTGGTGGGACGAGAAGGCAGATCCGCGTTCAATTTGATCCTCTTCTTTTGGCATCTCGTAATTTGACAGTCTCTCAACTCGTTCCCGCTTTGCAACAGGCCAATCGCCAGACTTACAACGGGAAGGTGAGGGTGATGAACCAGGAGATTCTTCTGCAAAGTGGTACATTTTTGCGTGATAAGGGGGAGGTCGGCCGGGTCGTAGTTGGGGTGTATGGTGGGAGTCCCGTCTATTTGGATGAAGTTGCCACCATTTTTGATGGTCCTGAAGAGCCCAGTAATTACGTATTATACGGAGAAAAAGGAGGGGTTGATGAAGATCCTGCGGTAACCCTTTCCATTGCAAAGCGCCCAGGTTCCAATGCTGTAAGCGTAGTGGATGAAGTACTGGAAAAAGTTGAAACCCTCAAGGGTACACTGATTCCTGCTGATGTGTCAGTGACGGTGACCCGCGATTATGGAGAAACAGCTTCTGAAAAATCCAATGAACTCCTTTTGCATATGGGGATAGCGGTTTTTGGCGTTGCGCTACTGATCCTCTTTTTTCTCGGATGGCGGGAGTCCACGGTGGTGATGCTTGCAATTCCATCCACTTTGGCTCTTACCCTAATGGTTTTTTATCTCTACGGTTACACCCTGAATCGAATAACACTTTTTGCCCTTATCTTTTCCATCGGTATTTTAGTGGATGATGCGATTGTGGTTGTTGAAAATATTGTTCGCCATATGCGTCTTCCTGGCAGCGCAAAGCGCTCTCTTGTGCAAGTTGCGGTGGAAGCGGTAATTGAGGTTGGAAACCCAACACTACTTGCTACCTGGGCCGTTATAGCAGCTATTTTGCCCATGGCCTTTGTTGGTGGGCTTATGGGTCCTTATATGCGCCCAATCCCCATTGGGGCATCTGCAGCCATGCTCTTTTCGGTGGTAATAGCTTTTAGTGTAACGCCTTGGGCTGCGGTTAAAATACTGAAGAAGAAGGGAGCGAAGAAGGAATCTTCTTTACAAGCAGAAGATGATATTGACCATGCACCTGATGATGTGTTTACTCGCCTCTATCACAGGATAATGGACCCTTTACTCAACTCCGGCTTTGCTCGTTTTGTGTTTTTTGTCGTAATTATCATTATGTTGCTCGCAGCCTGTTCCATGGTCTATTTTGGCATGGTGAAGGTGAAAATGTTACCCTTTGATAACAAATCTGAATTTCAAGTGATTCTTGATATGCCGGAAGGTTCTACCCTTGAGCAGACAAGCAGGGTGGCTTTGGAGATGGCAAAGGTAATTAAAAAAGATCCAACGGTGGTGAATTATCAAGTGTATGCCGGTGCAGCCTCTCCTTATAATTTTAATGGATTGGTCAGGCATTATTTTATGCGTCAAGGACCAACGGTTGCCGATATTCAGGTCAATCTTCTTCCCAAGGCTGAACGTAGTTTACAAAGCCATGATGTTGCCGTGCGTGTTCGTCCTGCGATCGCTGCAATTGCTGCCAAATATGGTGCAGCTGTGGCCGTTGCCGAAGTCCCACCAGGACCACCTGTTCTACAAACACTGGTTGCTGAGGTGTATGGTCCCACCGATGCCAGTCGGGTGAAGCTCGCACATGCTGTAAAAGAGATATTTGAAACTACTGACGGGGTTGTGGACGTGGATTGGTACCGTGAAACTGATCGAAGCCGTTTGCTGATCACCGTTGACAAAGAAAAAGCTGCATTAAATCAACTCTCAGAAAAAGAGATTACCCAGACCATACAGTTTGGTATGAAGGGGGTATCCATAGATCTTTTCCATCAGCCCTTTGATAAGGAAGAGATCAAGGTTATCCTGGAGCTTCCGGAATCAGAACGCGCGTCCCTTGAAACAGTGCTCAATATTGGAGTTCGATCTTCCATGAACCCTGGGGCACCACTTGTGCCGCTTCGAGAGCTTGTGCGGGTGGATAATATTGCAGTTGACCAGCCCATATACAGGAAAAATTTAAAACCGGTTATCTATGTTACTGGCGATGTAGCTGGACAAGTTGCAAGCCCTGCTTATGCCATTTTTGCAATGAATAAGCGTTTGGCCGCCCTTGATCCTGCAGCGTATGGAGGCACAGAGGAGGATATCAAGATCTACAATCTCAACCAGCCTTTCACCAATAATCAACCGGCGATGAAATGGGATGGGGAATGGCATATCACTTTGGAGGTATTCAGAGACTTAGGCCTTGCCTTTTGTGTGGTGATGGTTCTTATCTATATGCTGATGGTGGGTTGGTTTAAAGATTACCTGACTCCTCTGGTGGTAATGGCTGCCATCCCCTTTTCATTGATCGGAGTGTTGCCTGCCCACTGGGGATTTGGTGCCTTTTTCACCGCCACTTCCATGATCGGCTTTATGGCGGGGGCTGGTATTGTGGTCAGAAACTCCATTATCCTGGTTGATTTTATAGAACTTAGGATCAGTCATGGCCTTCCCCTTGCAGAGGCGGTGGTTGAGGCGGGAGCTGTACGCTTCCGCCCAATGCTCCTTACTGCCCTTGCGGTAATGGTTGGGGCCTCTGTTATTCTTGCCGATCCAATCTTTCAGGGCTTAGCCATATCACTTATGTTTGGTGAGGTCGCTTCACTTCTTGTGAGCAGGATGGCTGTTCCAGTACTTTATTATATGCTCAAAAAACGAAGTTATCAGGTTGGTTGATGTAACTGAGTATGTTGTTGTTATTATAAATTTAAGGCCACCTTGAAAAATGGGGGATATTGCATTTTCCCCCATCTTGTTTTCCTCCCAATGGGCTTTTTCCCCCGTCGTCACAAGCATATTCTCAAGTGTGTGTTTGCATATCTACCGAAGCAAATTTATTTGCTTTCCCCCCCCAGAAACTAATTGCAACATAAAGGTTGCATTGAAACAAAGAGGTTTCGTTTTTGGTCGAATGTTAGGGCTGAAAATCGTGAAAATTAAGAATTTTAGTATATCTCTAAACGATTTAATTAACTGATACTGCAGTTTTAATATTTTTTGTTAGGGCGAATTACGGTATTGGCATTTCATGTGCAATGTTTTTATTCCAGTGTGGGCTAGTTGATTGGTGAGGGGTTCACCTGAGAACGTATTTACCAGAAACAGACTGCCACTTCTGTTTCAAAAACATGCGTGGAAAATGTATGATTCCAAAATATGGCGTAAATAGAATGTACTGTTTGCTCCTCCTTTCAGTACTTTTTATTTTCCCGGATCAAGCACATGCTCTTCAATCCCACGGCCAGCCGGAAGGTATCTATGTTCATCAGCTAGCCCACATTTTCTTTCTCTCTGCTCTTTGCTACCTGTTTTGGGATGTGCGACGAAGTTCCTTTACTGGCAAAGGGTGGAGATTTCTGCAACTGTTCTGTGTTTTTATGGTGTTATGGAACCTTGTCGCCTTTACGGGACACTGGGTTGCGGGTAGTATTCATACATCGGAAATATTCAGTGGATCAGGGTATTTGGGGACAAAAATAACTGCTCCGATTAATTACACCAAAATCATTTATTTCTTTACTAAGCTGGATCACTTCCTTAGTGTACCTGCCCTTGTTTGTTTGTATCTTTGCATGCGATCCCTCTATCGTGAATCATGCAAAGGGGGGGATGATACGTGAATAATCTGTATCTCTTACCTGCCCATATCACTGATATGGTAGGTTCCCTCTTGATAATCATTTTTTCCTTTCTCTCCCTTAGATACGCTTTTCAACTTACCAAAAAACAACCGGATAATTTTCTCTGGGGATTTCTTTTTTATTTCTGCATGACCCTTGCCGCCTTTGCCATTTCACGGGCGATGGGCCATTTAGTAAAACAGGTTTTGCTGCTTGGAGGGAAGCATGAACAGTGGAAAACCTTAGCCCCCTTCGCTGGTGGTTTTAATACCCTGTTAATGACCTCCTTAGCTGCTGTAACGATTTACTATCACAAAGGAATTGAAGGATACAAGGCGATTGAGAAAAAGGCAATCAGTCTCAAATTGACCAATAGGGAATTACAAGAGACGGCGGCTCAGCTTCATAGGATGAATACGAAGTTGGAAGAAATGGTTGAGGAGCGGACAAAAGAGCTTTCAAAATCTGAGAAGAAATTTAGGAATTTTTTTATTAATTCAAAGGATATGGTCTATTTTTGCGATGCTACCAATCGGCTTGTTGATATGAATGCCTCAGGACTGGAGATGCTTGGGTATTCCTTTGAAAATCCGCCTGCACTCAATCTTAGCGATATCTTTTTAAGTGAAGATGATCAGGATAGCTATTTTGAGGATATTCTTCGTATGGGTTTTGTGGAGGACAGGGAGGTCGATTTTGTAAAAGCTGATGGCACAGTTATCCACATCCTCCTTTCTGCAACTGCGATTTTTAATGAGGAAGGAGATTTTTCAGGCTGTGAAGGTATAGCCAAAGATCTAACCCGGGTAAAAACGATGATGGCCCAACTTGCCTCAAGTGAAAAAATGGCATCGGTGGGACAGATGGCTGCGGGTGTGGCCCATGAAATTAATACACCCCTTGGAGTTATTCTGGGATACGCCCAACTCCTTAAAGATGATTTTCCGGAAACGACAGAAGAAGGGGAAAGTTTATTGGTGATAGAACGCCAAACCAAAGCCTGCCGTAAAATTGTTGCAGACTTGCTGAAGTTTTCCAGACAGTCAGAAAGCAAACGGGAAAACATTTCATTAAACGAGATGTTAACCGATATTTTGGCGGTGACTGAACATTCCTTAAATATGGATCGTATTACTGTGCACAAGAATTTGTCGGAAAATCTTTCTCCCATTGTGGGTGATATTGAAAAATTAAAACAGGTTTTTATAAATTTTATCAATAATGCCCATCACGCAATGGAAGAGATAGAACATGGAAAACTTTATATTTCAACAAAGAACAGTGACAACCAACACTACGTTATCGCAACGATCCGTGATACTGGGCATGGAATCACCGAAGAAATAAAAGGCTCCATATTTGATCCATTTTTTACCACTAAACCGGTGGGTAAAGGAACGGGGCTTGGGTTATCGGTGTCGTATGGAATCGTACAGGAACATGGTGGGACCATAGAAGTTGAGAGTCCCATTGAGGTAACAGAAACAGGGAAAAACGGTGTTGGCGCAGCGTTTCATGTCATTTTACCAGCAGTGAGTAAAGAACAGGAAAGTGTGCTTTCGTAAAGTGAACCAAGGAGTAACGGGAGAAGGGTATGGCCAATATAGTTTCTTTAGATGATGTTTTGGATGCAACGGTGCTGATTGGAAAAATTCTACGCAAAAAAGGGCATAGTGTTCAGACCTTTACGGAGGAAAGTGATCTTATTAGCCACGCTGAGATGAACCATATAGATTTGGCCATTTTAGATATCAAATTAAAGAAAATGAGTGGGATTGAGGTACTTGGAATTTTAAAGAAAATAAATCCAAAGATAAAAGTGATAATGCTCACTGGCTATCCCACCGTTGAAACTGCCCGGGAGTCCATTAGCCTGGGAGCGGATGAGTATTGTGTAAAACCCATTGATCGTGACGAGTTGGAGGAAAAGGTCGCTAAAGTATTGGGAGATACAAAGTAGAACACATAATTTTAGAAGAGGAGGAGAAAAACTTAGGAAATTAAAGAGTGGGGAAATATTTCTAATTTAAAGAAATATTAACTAATTCAATAAGAGGAGAATACAATGAAGTGTAGACGAATTTTTATTTCCATCTTTACCGTAAGTTTGTGGCTAATTGCATGGCAAACAACGACGTTTGCAGCAAGTAGTATTTCAGGTACCAAGTTCAAGGCCGGTGATACAGTCACCATAACCGGTGATATCACACCCGGTCAGGATCTGTATATAGCAGTTGCTCAGCAGAATATGTTTAAGCCAAGTGATACCGACGGGAAATTTGAGAAAAAGAAACTTCCAAAAAAAGGCGGTAAGGCGGGATTTGGAAAAGACACTGCTATTCCTCCACTCTATTATATGATTACCAGCAATAGGGATGCCTTTGGAAAAGATATTGACAAGAAGTTTGGAGGACCTTCATTTATCTTTAAAAAAGGTCAGGGGCTCTACAACACCACCATGTTCAAGCTCAAAAAAGATTTTTCAGAAGTAACTGCTGCCGACATGATGGGCCCCATTAAGACTGCGGAACAGTGGAATTTCTTAAGATTTGCCCACGAAGACAAGTATGGCATTAATACAGTTGTTAAAGAGGGAAATAAAAAAGGAAAGGTTGTTATTTTTGCAAGATCCGTAATTGGCGATGAATCCAGTGGAAATTACTGGGATAAAGGGACTTCGATCAAATTAGACAAGGCAACCGGTAAGTTTACCGCTTCTTTTGCTTCATTTCGTCATACCGCTCCAGATACAAAGTTTGATGTATATGTAAATGGTGCCAAAAGTGGTTCTTATGCAATCGAAGGTAATGGATTTTGGTTGGCCAAAGGCTATCGGTATATGAATCCGATTATTGTTGTAATTGGTGCAATCCTGGTTGGTACCTATTTTTCAATGATTGGTGCTGCAGGTGGTATGCTTATGGGTGCGTTCCAGGCGTTGTTTGTTCAAACTGCAGGTCCTGTGGGTATCAATGCGGCTAACGTTCTTCGTCCATCAAATATTGCTCTCACTCTATTCTCTCCCCTGGGATCATTTTACCGCTTTGCAGTCGTTGAAAGACGTGTGGCATGGCCTGTGGGAATTTCATTTGGTGCAGGTATTTTTATTGGGTCCATATGGCTTGGTAGTTATGTCACCCAGTACCTCTCAATGAAGGCATATAAAGAGTGGCTGGGAGTGCTTGTTGTGTTGATGGGTATTAAAACTCTTATGGAAATGACCCCTGCGGCAATGAATAAGAGGAAAAACATTAAAGCAATGACCCAGAAATTCAATGCTGCTGTAAAAAAAGCAAAAGAAACCGGTGGGTCTGTGGAAATGGGATCCATTGAGCCCGTTAAATCAGGACTTACCGATTATCGCTTTAAGTTCTGGGGTGAGGAGTTCCGCATTAATCCGCTGCTTTTCGCGGTTTTGGGTATCATTGTTGGTGTTGCATCAAGAGCCTTCGGTATTGGTGGTGGATTTTTACTCGTTCCCATGATGACCACCATTGCTGCTTTGCCAATGTATGTAGCAGTTCCCATATCCCTTATCGGAACATGTTTTTCCAGTGTGGGATCCTTTATCGGCTACGTAATAAATGGATATCTTCCGGATATGGTTCTTGCAGGCGCCATCATTATCGGTGGTTTTGCCGGTGGTATGCTTGGTAGTCGTTGTCAGAAAATGTTCAGTGAAAAGACATTGAAGATTATTCTTGCCTGTACTCTGTTTTTCCTCTTCTTCCGCTTCCTGAAGATTGAGTACTGGATCTAACGATTACAAGATGCTTTTTTAAGCCTCCAAGGGGGCCGTACCATGTGCGGACCCCTTTGGAAAAAGGGTTTATGTTATGGAATATTATCTAAATATTGTCTGGGATTATCTGTATGGTGCTGTTCTTGTTTTTGCATCCAGACTGGATCTTCTGCTGACCCCAATTCACACACACCTTGGACCTGCCGCCGTGATATTTTTGCTCGCCCTGGCGACAGTTTGTATAACCAAGTTTATGGGCCGGACCTTTCGTACCAAAAGGCATGTCAAACTGGAAAAGGAGTTTCATTATTGGCTCAGTGTTCGCGAAGAGGCCTTGCAGTGTGAGGATTTGGAAAAAGGGAAACGCTTAGCGAGAAATATCGACCAGGCAAAATTAAATAAAAGTTATTACGACTATTTTTTTGAAGGTTTGCTGTTAAGCCTTGCCAATACATATTTTCCTGTGTTGTTGGTTCTGTCCTACGTTAACAGGTTTTACCGTCCTGATCGTCTATTGGAACTCACTGGAAGAGAGTATCTTTTTCAATTTGGCAATGCAAGCGGTGAACCTGTGCTGGTTGGTTCCCTGTTCTTTTATTTGTGCGTACTCTTTACCACATATTTGGGGTGGTCGTTAGCAAAGAAGGTTCTTGAACGAAGGCGGATGAAAAAGATAGTTGAAACCATGGCTGTAGAAAGCAGGAGGAGAGATTCGAAAGCAACACCACTAAAACCTATTACCAGTTAAACTGGTTTGTAGAGGAGGGTTACTAATGACAAAATCTGTTTACTCCATATGCGGGATGTGTACTGTACGCTGCCCGATTCGTGTGGAGTCGGAAAATAATAAGGTGAAGTGGATAGAAGGGAATCAACATATTCTTGGCGGTGCTTTATGTGCAAAAGGGTCGGCGGGTTCCGCTCTGGTGACAGATCCTGAGCGCCCCCAACAGCCACTGATTCGAGAGGGTGCACGGGGTGAAGGACGCTGGCAAAAGGTGAGCTGGCCCACAGCCCTTGATTATATAAGTAAAAAATTAAAAGATATCAAAACGGAGTATGGTCCGGAGTCTGTGGTGCTGTCCTCCAGAGGAGGGCCATGGCAGAACATTTATAAGACCTTTATCCATGCCTTTGGGTCACCCAACTATACCAATCACGACTGTACCTGTGGTCGTAATACACACCATGCCAGCCTTTCCATTAATGGCGTTGGTCGAAAAGGCTTTATTTATGATATCAAAAATGCCAATCACCTGGTCCTTTTTGGTAGGAATATGTTTGCCTCGTTGCGTATTGGTGAAAATTTACAAACCATGGATATGCTGGAAAATGGCGGTAAACTCACCTATGTCGATGTACGCCAAACCATGACCGGTATTAAGGCGGACAGGTTTTTTCAGGTACGACCAGGGACGGATTATGCGCTTATTTTGAGTTTTATCCATGAATTGATCAAGCGCAAGGCCTATGATGCAGATTTTGTATCACAGTATGTTTCCGGATTTGATGAGCTTGCGGAGTTTGTTGAACAATATTCTCCAACTTGGGCTGCCAAAGAATGTGGAATTAAAGAAAAAGCCATTCATGCCTTTATCGATGAAATTATTCCTGCAATGCCCAAGGTTATTTTTCATCCTGGTTGGAACTTATCTCGTTATAAGGATTCTTTTTATGCCTCAAGGGGGCTTCATATTCTCAATGTGTTGATGGGGAATATCGAGCAGAAAGGTGGCCTTCTGATTCCAAAAGGTCCGGGAGATTGTGGTGCTCAGGGGATAAGAGCGCTCGACTGTCCTAAGCCGGATATTAAACGGGCAGATGGTGTTGGGTGGAAGTATACCCATTTTGATAAAGGGCCTGGACTTGCCCACCTGTTTTTCGATGCTATGGAAAAGGAAGATCCATATCCGGTAAAGGCATGGATTGCCATGCGTCATGATCCATTTTCCGGAATGCCAGATCCCAAAAAACAGAAACAGGCCTTTGAGTTTTGTGATTTATTGGTATCCATTGATACCCATTACAGTGAATTTGGCTGGTTTGCGGATGTTATTTTACCGGAATCAACCTATCTGGAACGTGAAAGCCCTGTATGTGTGCAAAAGGGGCTAAAACCCCGTCTTGCTGTACGAAAGAGAGCTATTGACCCTACGTTTGATACAAAACCCGGATGGTGGATTTTTAGACAACTTGCAGAACGTGTTGATATAAGTGAATATTTTCCCTATAACACCATTGAAGAATTTTGGAAATGGCAGCTTGAACCCACCGGTATTTCCATTGATGATTTTGACGAGAAAGGATTTGTTCCATTGACCGATAAAGCGATCATGTTTGATCCACAAAACCTTGATGGACAGTTTAAAACCCCTTCCGGCAAGATAGAAATCATCAGTAAAAAACTCAGTGATGCCGGTTTGCCGTCCTTAAAAGAGTATGAATCTCCAATTAAGCCACCAAAAGGTATGTTTCGGCTGGTATATGGGCGCTCGGCGGTCCACAGTCATGGCCATACCACCAACAACCCATTGCTCTCTGAATTGATGCCCGAAAACAGTCTTTGGATCAATAAACGGGCTGCTAATAAACTGGGTATTGGCGAAGGGGATCTGGTGAATGTGGCATCTGAGGATGAAAGTTATTCGGGTCCGATGCATGCCCATGTTGTTGATTTTATCCATCCGGAAGCGGTGTATATGGTCCATGGTTTTGGAAAACAGATTCCATTGCAATCCCGCTCCTATCACGCTGGAATAAGTGATCAGAAGTTGATGGTTGGAAAGCTCGACGATTGGGATAAGGCGGGTGGCGCCATTAGTCTCTGCGAATCCTTTGTTCGGGTTCGCCGCAGTGTCCGAAATCCTAAGAGGAGGGTTGAATTATGAACAAATATATGATTTATCTCAACTCGAGACGGTGTATCGGCTGCCACGGATGTGAAGTGCATTGTAAAACTAATAAAGGACTACCGGTTGGTCCCTATCTGTGTGAAATTGACCATGAACCTTTAACCACAGTGAAAGGAGTTCCCAAAACGGAGTTTTCTTTTCGTTCCTGTTACCATTGTGATGAACCGTTTTGCGTACCAATCTGTCCAACGGGGGCGATGATAAAGCGCAGTGATGGTATTGTATATGTTGATGCTGAGCTGTGTATTGGCTGCATGGCCTGTGCCGGTGCCTGTCCATGGACCATTCCCCAATTAAATCCGGAAACCAAAAAGGCAGTGAAATGCGATTATTGTATGGACCGGGTGGATGAGGGCTTAAAACCAGCTTGCGTTACAAAGTGTACAACACATGCATTAAAGTTTGTAACCTTGCAGGAAGTTTAAAAAATAGTATAATGGGCAGAGAGGGTGAGATAGTATGAATGGAGCAAATAACCCTCTTCTGTCCGTTGTATCAATTTTCCAGAACAACTCTTTTCACCGGAGCTGATTATGAAAAAAGAGATTGAGATGGTGTGCGTTTCTGATCTTGAAGGGTTTGATCGCACGGTATATGAGGCCTCCAAAAAACAACTGACAAAACATTTGGAGAAGTTTGGATGGACGTTTGGAGAATGTGTTGTGGAAGAGGGGGACAAAGTGTGGTCCTGTAAACCGGCTGCAATTTGGTTTATGACCCCTGATCTCACATGCCATACTGAAGATTAACAGGAAAGAATAGTGGCATGTACCGTAATGGGTACATGCCTACTCCATGCTGCTGCGGGTCAATTCCCTTTTTAAACATCTAACCTATAAGGTTTTTGCACCGGGTACAGTGCTTCGCAATACCTACGGTGCATTTCAGGATCTGCTTGCTCACGACAGTCGCTGTCATGAGCTGATGGCGAAACTTGAAAGTTACTATTACCAAGGTATTAAGGAAGACTTTTGTAAAATTGCGCAGACGTATCACTCCTTTGCAAAACATGTGGAAGGAATGGTTGAATGCCTTGAGCGGATGAACCCAACCGCTTATCTGGAATTACACGCTTATTTTCGAAAATTTAATTTTTATGCAGGTTTTTTTTTAGAACCTCCTGCCCTTAATATTTCTCCCCATTTTGTGCTTTCTTTTACTAATTCGGAAATTACTCCGGAACTGGCTGGCTTTAAGACAACAAAACTTATTGAAGTGGGAGCGGTTCTAGGCTGTGATGTCCCAGATGGTTTTGTTATCACCACAAATTGTTTTTCCTATCTGATAGAGTACAATAATTTACAATCGACCATTGATGCGCTTCTTGCACGGATTGAGCTCTCTGAGCTTGCCGAATTGGATGAGATTTCTTTGGCACTGAGAAAGCTTATTGAGCAAATGGAGATTCCCGCAGATATCCTCCTTCAAATAGAACATTTTACCAATATGTTGCAAGAAGGCACGGGGGTGGAGAAATTTGCTGTGAGGAGCAGTGCCGTCGCCGAAGATGGCGAATGTACATTTGCCGGTCAGTATGAAAGCTGTCTGAATGTACAAGGTGATACAATAGCGGTAGCTTACAAACGTGTTTTGAGTAGCAAATATAGCCCGGAGGCCTTGGTATACAGAATTAGTAGGGGATTGTATGATGTTGAGGCGGCAATGGCGGTAATGGTTTTACCCATGGTTGATCCATTGGTTGCTGGTGTTATGTACACAAAAGATGTGACAGAACAAAAGTGTGATACCGTATCCATTCATGCAACGAAGGGCTTGGGAGAACAGGTTGTTAGTGGAACACTGCTGCCTGATGTATATACCCTTGATAAAAAAACAGGTGCTCTTGTTGACTCGCAAAGGGAAAATGGGGGCGGCAGCGAAGAAATTTTATCGGAGAAGCTGTTTAAAGAACTATTGGATACGGGTCTTACAATTGAAAAACATTTCCAGGCACCCCAGGATATTGAATGGGCGATTGATGGACAAGAAAATGTGATTGTATTGCAGACGAGGGACTTATCGCATTTTTCAGCACCTGAACAAGAACTGGAACCAGAAGATGTACCATCCTGTGAAGAACAAATCATATTGCGTTCCGGGACGTGCGGATCTCCCGGAATGGCGGCTGGAGTGGCCCATGATCCTCAGTCATTTGCAAAAGCTAAGGAAGAAAAGCAAGAAATCATTTTAGTACTGAAAGAAACCCAACCAAGGTTCGTGAAGTTTCTCCCCCATGTTGCAGGGGTAATTGCCCGGTATGGGAGTGAGGCAGGGCATTTTGCCACAGTATGTCGGGAATTTAAGATTCCATTGCTGCTTGGTATTGGGGAAGATATCAAAACAGTGACAAAAGGAACACTCATCACTCTTGATGCGGGTGGGCAAAGGGTGTATGAGGGCGCGGTGCAACTTCCCAAAACCTTAACCCCTGCCTATGAAACGGAAAAACATCTCCCTTTTTATAGAAAGTTAAGCTCGTTGCTGGATTTTGTTACCCCCTTAAAGCTTGTCGATCCAAATGCGGATGATTTTGTTCCGGAAGCTTGTCGTTCATTACATGATATCATACGCTTTTGCCATGAAAAGGCGGTGAGTACCATGTTTTCTGTGGGAGATCAGGCTGGACGTACCGGGGGGATAAAGAAACAATTAATCACCCAATTACCTTTTGATATCTATTTGGTTGATATTGATTGCGGGATTCGAGATGAATGTGCAGCAAAACGGGAGGTAACAATCGATGATGTCCTCTCCGTTCCATTTTTACCTCTCTGGGCAGGACTGCATCATCCGCACATTGAATGGACTAAAGAGAGCTATTATGACTGGAAGAGTTATGATCAGGTGGCGATAAGTGATGGTTTTGCTTTTAAATCGAAAAATGATTCTGCCACATATGCGATAGTTGGAGCCCATTATGTAAATATAAATATACGGTTTGGCTATCATTTTACAATTGTAGATGCCCTTTGTGAGCCGGATTCAAAGAGTAATTATTGCTCTTTACGTTTTGCCGGTGGCGGTGGAGATTTTGAAGGGCGGATGCTGAGAATTCAGGTTTTATCGCATATCCTTAAGCGATTGGACTTTGAGGTGACCATTCAGGGTGACTTGCTGGATGCCAGCTTAACCCATGTTGGTCAGAAGGTGTTGAAAAAGCGTTTACAATCCCTGGGGCATCTTCTTGCTCTAAGTAAACAGATGGATATTCATTTACACGATGCTGCCGCAGCAAATGAGCAGATCGAACAATTTTTTGCAGGCGAATGAGTTATCAAATAAATTGGGTGACAGAGTATTTGTGCGTGGGAAGGGCTCCCATGTCATATGATGATTTTGACGATATTAAATCCCATGGGATACGAGCAATTGTGAATCTTTGTGCAGAGTTTACAGATCTGCATGAACTTGAAGAGCAAGCGGGTTTTGAAGTGTGTTATCTTCCCATCCATGACGAATGTGCACCTGATATGGAAAAGATGGAAGCAGCGTTGCAATGGTTTGATGAGGCCATGTATCTTAAAAAAAAGGTGCTGGTGCATTGCAGACATGGCATGGGCAGGACAGGGACGTTTGTCTCAGCGTATCTTTTGCGGCGGGGACTGGGCCTTAAGGCTGCCGAGAAGACATTAAAGACGACAAGGGCGCTTCCCACCAATTACAGCCAGTGGAAACTGTTAAAACAGTATGGCAAAAAACAAGGCGGGAAGTTGGCCCGTGAGCCCAGTATCCAGGATGCGCAAACGGTTGATTTAAGCCAGTTCTTCAGCTCGTATAAAAATTTACTCCTCCAAGCCTCAAAACAAGATGGTGCGGTACAGACAGAGAAGATTCATATTGATACCTGTTGCACCCAATATTTTGAGTTACAGTTCATCGAGGCAATTTTTGTAAGCACCAGTATGAATTTGCAACTGAGCAGCACCGCCAGACAGCAGGCAATAAAACAGGCTTTAGATGTTGCAAAACAATCAGGAGTATCAAAATGTGCGGCAAATGAAGCTGAACTTACTAATCGTGAAGAGAGTTGGAAGGGTGCAAAATGGTATTGCCCACTTGTCAAGGATGGACGATGCCAGATCGGTGAAGATAGGCCACTCCGTTGTCATTTTTCCTTAGAGGGAGACTTTACCGGCTATAAAGAGAGTGTCGAAAAACTGTCCAGGGATGTGTTTTCCGTTCTCACCGGTTCTACGTTAGACACCGACCGGTTACGCTTTCCCATGCATGATGTTATTTCCGGTCGCTTTGTCCAACATTATTTTCAGGCCATGCTTGAACAAACGGTACAAAAGTAGTGGATACTGAAGAAAACAACAAAAAACGCCTTCTTATAGTTGATGATGAAAAGGATCTATTAATTCTTCTTAAAAAGGTTCTTTCCAAAGCGTGTAACTGCAAGGTGTCGCTTGCAGAAAATGGACTAGATGCCAGACATTTAGTGGATACCTGGAAGCCTGATGTGGTGCTCACTGATATTATCATGCCAGATAGTGATGGTCTGGAGTTGCTTCGCTATATAATCCAGGTTGATCCTTCCATCAGTACCGTGGTCATGACGGGCTATGGCACCGTGGAGATGGCCGTTAAGGCCTTAAAGAGTGGTGCCTACGATTTTTTTGAAAAACCTTTTGATAATGAGAAGATAGCAAATGTTGTAAAGCGAGCCCTTGAGCGAACCAGCCTGGTAAGAGAAAATAAACAGTTACAGCTCCAGCTCACAAGGCATGCAAGTCCAACAGAATTTATTGGTAAAAGTAAAGCTATCACCAGGGCCGTGCATCTGCTTACCCGTTTTGGGCAAAGTGATGCGACACTGCTTATCAGAGGGGAGTCAGGAACGGGAAAGGAAGTGGCAGCGCGTACGGTACATGCGGCGAGTAAGAGGGCCCATAGAAAGATGATCACTGTAAACTGCCCGGCCCTTCCGGAGCAGATTTTGGAAAGTGAGCTGTTTGGCTACTGCAAAGGTGCCTTTACTGGTGCTGATCAGGACAAAGATGGCCTTTTTCTCGAGGCCAACGGATCAACAATTCTCCTTGATGAGATTGCTGATATTCCGGTTTCCGTACAGACAAAACTGTTGCGAGTCCTTCAGGAAAAAGAAATACAACCCCTGGGGCAGACCAACACCATCCAGATTGATGTACGGGTACTTGCCTCCACAAATCAAGACCTTGAGGCGAAAATTGCAAAGGGTGAATTTCGTGAAGACCTCTATTATCGACTCAATGTGATGACGGTATCTCTGCCCTCTCTTTCGGAAATGGTGGAAGATATCCCACTGCTAGCCCTTCATTTTCTTAATCTATTTCAAAAAGAATATAAGCGGGAAGGCATGTCCTTTAGTCCAGAAGCGTTGCAATTTTTGATGCATCATACTTGGCAAGGAAATGTCCGGGAGTTCCAAAATATCATCAACCGAGCCGTGTTGCTTGCCCCTGAACAGGTAATAACTGTAGCGGATCTCAGTACCGAGGATCCCAATAATCAGGACATAGTGAACATTGAATCCCCATATGCGGATACAACGCTTTCGTATAAAATCGCAAAAAATGAGCTTATTAATCGCTTCAGCGTTGATTATTTGAGCAAAAGCCTGCAAAAAACTGAAGGGAACGTATCCGCTGCAGCCAAAAATAGTGGCATGGAACGCCAGGCTTTCCAGCGTCTTTTAAGACGTTATGGCTTGGTTGCCCAGGATTTCAGGGCAAAATAGATGCTGAATTTGCATTCCTTCCCTTCTCTTCATTTTCCTTAAGAATAAAAAAAGTACCATTACACCATTGTAATACGGTTGAAATGTTACCGTAATGTTTGGTGAGTATAGTATGCACCTGTAAACAAGTTTGTGAGTTATCATTTTCCACAGGCTTACGTTCAATAATGGAGGTGTGTGATATGCAACAAATAGTAGCAGTTAAATGGTATCGTAACGTTTTAGTAGCGGTTTTTATGTTGTGCAGTGTCACTCTTTGTAGTGGGATTGCAAAGGCAAGTGGGGATGAGAGTGTGGCTCTTCTCGGTCGTACGGGAAAAGCCTTTGCTTCGGTGGCTAAAAAAGTTGCTCCTGCAGTGGTCCATATTCGGGTGGAGAAAGCCTTGCAGGGCTCAAGGGGGAGCTATCAGCAAGATCCTTTTGGGCTATTTAATGATCCCTTTTTTGAGCATTTCTTCGGCCAGGGTTTTCGTCGTTCAAATCCTAATAAAAAGGGAGGGTCATCGCCAAAACAGGTGGGGGCGGGTTCCGGGTTTATCGTTTCAGGTGATGGGTATATTCTAACAAATAACCATGTGGTCGGAGATGCGGACACCATTACTGTACTCCTTGATGACAAGCGAGAGTTTGAGGCAAACGTTATTGGTGCTGATGCTCAATCCGATGTGGCTCTTATTAAAATTGACGCAAAGGATTTGCCAACGGTACCGCTGGGTGACTCTGATAAAATCGATGTGGGCGAATGGGTCATTGCCATAGGAAGCCCTTTTGAGCTTAATCAGACCGTAACGGTGGGAATAGTAAGTGCCAAGGGAAGGAACCGCGTTGGTATTAATGATTATGAAAATTTTATTCAAACAGATGCTGCCATTAATCCTGGAAATTCCGGTGGTCCATTACTCAATATTAATGGTCAGGTGATCGGTATTAATACCGCCATCTATTCACGATCCGGTGGCTATATGGGAATTGGTTTTGCCATTCCCATCAATATGGCCAAAAGCATACAACAGCAGCTATTACAAAATGGCAAGGTTTCCAGGGGATGGCTTGGTGTTGGGATCCAGGATGTCGATAAGGATCTTGCCCATTCGTTTAAGTTAACGGATGTAAAAGGGGTATTGTTGACTGAGGTTAGCGAAAAGAGTCCAGCGGGCACAGGTGGATTGCAACAGGGCGATGTACTTTTGTCCATGGATGATAAGGAATTGTCCGGGGTTGCAGATTTACGAAACCGAGTGGCAATGACAAAGCCTGGCTCAACGGTTACATTTACCATCAGTCGTGATGGGAAAAAGAAAACGATAGCTGTGACCATTGGTGAACAACCCGATGATTTTGGTGCATTACATACGAAAAGTGCAGGTAATTCACTTTTGGGAAGCAAGGGGTTGTCTTTGCAGGATATTACTGAAGAGTTGGCCGAGCGATTTGGCTATAAAAACGATCAGGGTGTCCTGGTTGCCGGAGTGGATTCTGGCAGTTTGGCGGAAAGGGCAGGTATCAAACCTGGTTTTCTGATTGAAGAGGTAAATCGGCATCGTATTCACAATATAAAAGAGTTGCGGGCTGTTTTACAGGATGTGGAAGCTGACAGTCAGGTCCTTCTCCGAGTTCGAACGGGAGAATATAGCAGATATGTTGTGTTTTGATAAATTGAAATGAAATGTATTATTAATTGGTTACGTGTTATTGGCGTAATG
>JBNKKR010000024.1:0-54638 GCA_050291935.1 Desulfocapsaceae bacterium
ATGGCTGGTTTTCTGGCCGGTGGTTATGTGGAAAAATATGCCGGGGAAAATGGCTGGGAAGTAGAACGGTGGTTCCAGGCAAGATAGACGCCTTCCGGCAATTTCTCGACATGGATATTAATAAACCTTTCCATAAGCATTCCCCTGAGCATCTACCGAGATGCCAATTCCTGAATGTGTTTTTTGGTCAGGAAAGCATCAATCAACTTTTTCACTACTTGTTTGTCTTCCTCTTGAAGCTTATCAACCTCTTGGAATTGCAGTAGCAATTCTCTGTCTTCAAACTTCGCTTTCGCAGCATCCGTCGTCGTCCCTTCGATGAGATAGTCACCGGAAACACCAAGGGCATCAGCCATTCTCTTTAAGGTGTCGGCTGCAGGTCGGGATATTCCCAGTTCATAGCGTCCGATATGGGAATAATGGACGCCTACAAGTTTCCCCAATTCTGTTTGGGAAAGATTTTTCTGTTTGCGCAGGGACAAGAGTCTTGCGGCAAAACCATCCTCTGTTTTTTTCTTTTTGCTCTTCATGAAGCATTCATTATAGCCACATCGCATCATATGGTCCATAAACAGTGAACAATGGATTCTGCTTTGAAATTGTATACGCAGAGTGGAAAGTATAACATCAATGGTGAAATAGGTTTTCATCTCCAATATAATTCTTTCTTAATGACAATAATTCTTATTGACTTTTAATTTTAAACGATATAAATTCTCAATTAATATCAAATATCAGAAATTTCCAAGGCGATTACCACAAAAAAGGTAGCCCTCTTGAATTTACAATCATCTTTTTGTTACACTTATCAAAAAGGAATTCAACCTTAACCATTGCGAGGTGATTATCATGGGATCATTACAAAACAGTCAAACGGAAAAAAACATTCTTACCGCATTTTGTGGCGAATCACAGGCGCGTAACCGTTACACCTACTTTGCCTCCCAGGCAAAAAAAGAAGGTTTTGTTCAGATTGCAGATATCTTTCTGGAGACTGCCGACCAGGAAAAAGAACATGCTAAACGTCTTTTTAAACTGCTTGAAGGCGGAGAAGTGGAGATCTCTGCATCTTTCCCAGCAGGAGTAGTGGGAACAACTTCAGAAAATCTGGAAGAAGCGGCCAATGGGGAGAATTATGAATACACCACCATGTATCCCGAATTTGCGGCAACCGCCAGGGAAGAAGGGTTTAACCAGATAGCAGCCATCTTTGAAGCCATAGCAGTTGCTGAAAAACAGCACGAAAAACGTTACAAGGATCTGTTAGCAAATCTTGAGGGCAATAAAGTTTTTCACCGTGATGAGGAGGTTACCTGGAGATGTCGCAATTGTGGATATCTGCACAAGGGAAGTGACGCTCCAGAAAAATGTCCTGCCTGTAATCATCCAAAGGCACATTTCGAGCTCCTCGGAGAAAACTGGTAACGGATAAGGAGAAAAAACGATGAAAAAATGGCAATGTAGTGTCTGTCAATACATCCACGAAGGTGAGGAGCCACCTGACAAATGTCCCATTTGCGGTGCAGACAAGGACAAGTTTGTCAGGATAAGCCAGCAAGATTTGCAAGACGAAGGTACGAAGCAGAATGCAGACAGCACATCCACCGTTCTTGAAAAAATAACGGCTCTTATGCTTGCTAAGCATCTACATCCAATTAGCGTACATGGACCTAATGGGATTATTCCCATGGCCGTTCTCTTTTTGGCTATTGCAGTGCTCTTTCAATCGCCAAATTTTGGCAATGCAGCCTATCTCAGCATGCTCTTTGTTCTTCTTTCCATGCCAATGGTCCTTCTTTCCGGCTATCTCACCTGGAAAAAGAAATATAAAGGTGCACTGACACGACTCTTTAAGATCAAGATTGCGGCAAGTTGCGTCGCAACATCTATTCTTTTTCTCCTGGTACTCTGGAAGGCGCTCCGCCCTGATATATTAAGTGATGGTTCGCTGGACCGTTTTATCTTTTTGTTCTGGGCACTTTTTTTACTGGCAGCAGTAGGCATAGCAGGACATTTAGGTGGGCAACTGGTCTTTGGTAAAGACAATCAATAACTTCCCGACAACTCACGCATTCTCCATTTAACCACAGCAACGCTGACGGCACCTCAAAAGGGACCGTCAGCACTATTGGTTTGCAAAAGAGGTTTACAGATGAAATGGAAACAATTCCTCACCCCGGTAGGCTCAATAAGTAGTGACGCTGCTCAAAAACTTGCCGCCGAAAAAGGACAAGGTGAACTCCTTTTCCTCGATGTTCGCCAACCCAAGGAATACCAGAGGGGACATCTGCCAAGCGCAAAACTCATCCCTTTAGGGGAACTTGATAAGCGCCTTGACGAGCTCGACCACAAACAACCGACGGTGGTCTACTGTGCCATTGGCGGACGTAGCCGGGTAGCTGCGCAAATGTTGGCGGGAAATGGTTTTGCAAAGGTCTATAACCTAAGCGGTGGCATCAAGGCATGGGAAAACGTTACCGCCGTTGGTCCTGAAGATCAGGGAATGGAACTTTTTACGGGAAAAGAAAGTGTCAAAGATTCCATTATTGTTGCCTATGGGTTGGAAGAAGGGCTGCGCGACTTTTACCTTGATTTGTGCCAAAAGACCACAGACAAAGAAGCAAGAGAAGTGTTCACCAAACTTGCAGAGATCGAAGTACTTCATCAAGAACGTCTTTTAAGCCTCTATCAAGATATTACGGGAGATAAAATCGATGGTGCCAGCTTTTCCGCATCCACCGTCGCTCCCGCCCTTGAAGGTGGAATGACAACGGAGGAGTATCTCATGCGATTTCATCCTGATATGGAATCGGTAACAGATATTATATCCTTGGCCATGTCCATCGAAGCACAGGCACTTGATCTTTATCAAAGGGCTGCCAATCGGACAAAAGATATACAATCAAAAGAGATACTGCAAACAATTGCCAATGAAGAACGGGCGCATTTACAGTATCTGGCAACACTTATGGATCAGAAAGTGGCCTAGGAGCATCGAAAAAACATGGCACAAAAACACCTACTGCTCATCGGTGGCGGCCATGCCCATATGGTCACCCTTGCAAACTTACGCTCATTTACCAGACAGGGACATCGGGTCACCGTTATCCAACCGTCTAAGTACCATTACTATTCCGGTATGGGGCCAGGGATGTTGGGAGGGACCTATGACCCAGAAGAGATTCGTTTCCACACACGGAAGGTGGTGGAAGGGCAAGGTGGCCGTTTTATCCGTGACAAGGCCAGATTGATTGATCCTTTGCGGCAAGTGGTGCTCCTTGAACAATCAGAAGAAGAAATCGGCTATGATGTCCTCTCTTGCAATGCAGGATCATATGTCCCTCACACGGGACTTAAGGAAGATGAAACACTATTTACGTCAAAACCCATAGAAAGGCTCCTCCAGGCCAGACACGAGATAGTTAGACGGGGGAGGACAAAATCCCTTGAAATAGCCATCGTTGGAGGTGGCCCGTCCTCCCTTGAAATAGGGGGGAATATCTGGCAACTGGCCAAACAGGAAAAGCTCACCCCTCCAACTATTAGAATTTTTGCAGGCAGCAAACTCCTGTCCCATCTTCCTGATAAGATCGGAAAATTAGCAACTCGCATATGTAAAGAGCGAGGAATTGAAATCATTGAGGGATCGTATGTGCAGGAAATGGGAGATGGAAAAATCCTCCTTGCCAACGGAACAGCCTACAAAGCGGATCTACTGTTTGCTGCCATGGGCGTAAAACCGTCAACACTATTTGCTGATTCCGGCTTAGCCACCGGAGCAGACGGTGGCCTGCTGGTCAACTCCTTTCTTCAATCAACAACATACCCCAATATTTTTGGTGGCGGAGACTGCATTTCTTTTCAGTCTTCTCCACTGAATAAAGTTGGTGTCTACGCGGTGCGAGAAAACCCGGTTCTCTATCATAATTTGAAGGTGGCTCTGGATGGAGGGAACTTACAACACTTTAGCCCCGGTGGAGAATACCTGCTTATTTTTAACCTGGGCGGCAGTAAGGGAATTTTCCATAAATGGTCTATTATCTTTTCCGGGAGATTTGCCTTTTGGCTCAAGGATTTTATTGACAGAAGATTTATTGCCACATTTCAAAAAATTGAACAAGATCTCCACGATATCACCCCTAGCTCATAAAACGCAAACACACTTGGATAAGGAATAGAAGATATGGAACGTCTCTTTTTTAGCATTGGATCGTTATTAGCAGGTATCGCTGTTGCAGCAGGCGCTTACGCCGCCCATGGCGGAGAAACAACACTTGGCCCCGAACAGGCACGTTGGATTGCAAAGGCTGCACGATATCAGATGTACCACGGCCTGGCATTACTGGCTGTGGCATGGGCCAACACTCACTGGCCAAATGGCATCCTTTTTTTCAAGGCCGCTGGAAGCTTTTTCCTTCTTGGTACGATCTGTTTCTCCGGCAGTCTCTATGTGATGAGTTTTACGGGTACAAGCCTTGGCTATATCACTCCCTTTGGAGGAATTTCCTTTATCGTGGGCTGGGTTTGTCTCGCTTTAGGCTCCTGGCGTTAGCCCGCATTTCCACCCCTCACGTTGCAAGCTTTTTTCAAGACAGGGAAATGCTATTTTGTGGCGAACTCTTTTTAAATACGGTAAGAGACGCTTATGGAACAGATACTATTTACAGCTACATTTTTCCATTCTTCTATGGCGAAGTTGAGCAGCTTGTCTGCTCAAACAAAACGTATGCCCTTATGGTATATGATACACCTTTTTTCTGTCTAATCCATTTCAGGGATACGAAATGGTGTTTTACCACGCACTATCATGAAATTTTTTTTCCACCGTTTCTACTCTTTCGCCGTCTTCTCATATACGTTGCTCGTTCTTTCGGGTTGCCTTTTCCAATCACCTTCTCCAAAACAAGCCTCACCTCCTCTTCTGCCAAAACATTGGATCAACAAACACCTTGACACCCCGGTATCCGCTATTTGGCTCCCGGAAGAGAATCGTGAACTGATCAAACAACTTATCGAAGAATCTCTACAACACAACTCCCAACTGCAGGCCCAGGCAGCTCGGGTGGGGGCAGCCCTGCAGAGCAGCATCATTGCCGGAAGCGATCAGGCACTGGAAATATCATCTTTTTTCAAGGGTGGCAGACAACGAAGCAGCAGTGGAAACACAACTGACAGCCTGAGTTTAGGACTAGATTTTAGCTGGGAACTGGATCTACTTGGAAAGCTTGATGACCACGAACAAGCCGCCCTGCTCGATGCAGCCGTGAGCATTGAAACCTTTCGGGATAAACGGCTACAACTCATTGCGGATATAAGTGGCCAATGGTTTACTCTCTTAGAGCATTACCAACAGTTGGATCTTATTCAAAAACGAGAAAATAACCTTGGAGAAATTGTTAAGATTATTGAAGAGGGATACCAACTTGGCCTCAACACCTCCCTCGATCTCCATCTGGCACGGGCAGACTATTCGGCAATAAAAGCAAAGGTAGAGGCCAGAAAAAAAACGCTGCGAACCGCCACCCGCAAAATGGAATATCTCCTTGGTAGATACCCCAAGACTGAGCTTCTTGCCGCAGGCACACTACCCCAGAAAATGAATGCCATCCCAGCCGGCCTACCAGCAGACATTCTCAACCGCCGCCCGGACATTCTGGCTGCCGCGCATTCACTGGCAGCTGCTAATCTGCGAGTGGCAGAGGCCTATAAAAATCGTTTCCCAAGCCTTAGTCTCACCGGCAAATATGGAACTTCCACCGATGAGCTGAACCAGCTCCTTTCTGTAGATTCAGTTATCTGGTCTCTTTTTGCAGGCGTTGTCAGTCCCTTGATAAATGGAGGCAAACTACAGGCAACACAAGAAAGGAATATGGCCCTTGCTGAAGTTGAAGCGGCACTTTACACAGATACAGTTCTCACCGCATTTAGGGAAGTGGAAGACAGCCTGGAGACTGAACAACGGCTGGCAACCCAGCAAACACTCCTTGAAGAGGCGGCAAAAGATTCTGCTCAGGCATACAAACTGGCCTTTGAAAAATACCAAAACGGGCTGGTCGACTATATCACCGTGCTTGAATCTGAACGACGTGCCTTTGACTCGCAAAGTAGTGTTCTGACTATTTATAACGAACGTATTCAAAATCGAATAACTCTCTTTTTGGCCCTTGGCGGCGACTTTCCCGCATCGGAAAAAGAGCTATCCTTTCCCCAATTACCATAAACAGGCCATGCCAGAACCCCTTACTCAACAATCAGCTCCCAGAAAAGGAGTCACCATTTTATTGCCCATTACTATCTTATCGCTGGCAATTGCAATAAGCTGGTTTCTCTTCCTCCACCCACCAAAAGAAAAAAAAGGACGAGCCCCTAAACGACCAATCCTCAACGTGCAAACCATCACCACCGCCCCACAGGAATACCAGGTAAACGTCCATGGGTTTGGGACGGTGCAACCGGAAAGTGAAGGATCAGTGGTCAGCCAGATTCAGGGCTTGATAACTAAAATCGGTGACAATGTGCAGGCCGGTTCCTTTTTCCAAAAAGGAGAACTGCTCTTTCAAATAGATGATCGCGATTATCTGGCAGCTCTTAATATCACCGAAGCAGCGCTTAGCGAGGCAAAAGCAAAACTTGTGGAAGAAGAGGCCAGATCCAATCAGGCATTGCTGAACTGGCAACGACTGGGCAATGGCGAGGAAGCCAGTGCCTTAGTTCTTCGAAAACCATATCTGGAAACGGCAAAAGCAGTGGTTCGCAGCGCAGAGGCAAAAAGGGAGCAGGCGCTACTGGCCCTTGAACGAACCCGTATCACAGCCCCCTACACCGGTCGTATTCTAGCCAAACACGTTGCCATTGGACAATATGTGGGTGTTGGAAAAACCTTGGCCACAATATATCCCACCCAAACCTTTGAGGTACGAGTCCCCCTCAACTATCGGCAACAGAACCTTTTAACCATTCCCCAGCAAGGGGACTTATCCATCTCCACAGTGGAAATTCGTGGCGGCCATGGAAGAGACGAAGAGAGATGGCTCGGCCATATTGCCCGCACAGAAGCCATACTCGACACCAAAAACCAACAACTCACCGTAGTTATCCGCATCAATGCCAGTGATAATATACAAGAGGGACATCCCGCTCTTCCAAAGATTGGGCAGTTTGTCAGGGTATCCATTCCCGGAAAAATATTTAAGGAGGTCTTTCTTATTCCCTCCCATGCGCTCTACACCAATGATGAGGTGATTATCTTACATGATGGCCGGCTTATGCGCAGACAGGTTTCTGTGATTAATCGTAGTGAAAAACATGCCATTATCGATTCCGGTTTGCAATCTGGCGAGCATCTGGTGATTACTCCCCTTGGTGCCATCAGTAGTGGCACGGAGGCTGTTGAGAAAAAGCGTAGACCTGCAAAAGTGAGGGGCAATGATTAATCCCATAGAGTGGTTCACCAAAAATCATGTGGCCGCCAACCTCTTGATGCTGCTTATTGTCTTTTTGGGCCTGCGCGCGGTACTGCTTCACATTCCCTTAGAGGTATTTCCGGACTTTGAGCTTGATATCGTCAATGTGCGGGTTTCCCTTCCAGGCGCAACCCCCGAGGAAGCGGAAGAAAGTTTGGCCGTTCGCATAGAAGAAGCGGTTTATGACCTTGAAGGGATTGAACAACTCACCTCCAGATCTTCCGAAGGCGGAACCACCGTTTCGGTGGAAGTGGATGCCAGCCACGATATCGAAAAACTCTTACGTGACGTCAAGACCCGGGTGGACGCCATTAATACCCTACCGGCAGACGCAGAAAGGCCCGTGGTCAGCCAAGCCGAACACAGACGAGAGGTAATCAGCGTCGTCGTTTCAGGAGATGTCAACGATAAAGAACTGCGCGCTCTTGGTACTGAAATACGAAACGAATTACTGCTCCTTCCAGGTATCACTCAGGTGTTTTTAGAATCCGCCCCACCTTTTGAAATCTCAATAGAAATTTCAGAACAAACATTGCGCCGCTATAGTATGACCATGGCCCAAATTGCTGCGGCAGTTAAACTCAGTTCCGTTGACCTTTCCGGTGGCACCATTAAAACCCAAGGTGGAGAGATCCTGCTTCGTTCAAAGGGGCAGGCTTACTCCACAGAAGAATTCGCCGCAATCCCCATCCGTACCAGCAATGATGGCACCAGATTGTTACTGGGTGATATCGCCACCATTAAAGATGGTTTTGACCAAACACCCATTAAAGTTCGTTTTAACAAACAAAATGCCCTTATCATTGAAGTCTATCGCATCGGTGAGCAAAACGCGATTATGGTGGCCAATACAGTCAAATCGTACATCACCGAAAAACGTGCAAAACTACCTGCTGGCATCCATATCAACTTTTGGAAAGACCGCTCCCGTGTCGTTAAAGCAAGGCTGAAAACCCTTGCTAATAGCGCAGTTCAGGGTGGGTTACTGGTCGCCTTACTCCTCTCCCTTTTTCTACGCCCAGCCATTGCTTTTTGGGTTTGTATCGGTATCCCGGTAAGTTTTTTGGGAGGACTCTGGGCCATGCCCTACCAGGGAGTGACCCTTAATCTTATCTCCCTTTTCGCCTTTATCACCGTCCTTGGTATCTTAGTAGACGATGCCATTGTCACCGGAGAAAACATCTATACCCATCTCCAAAAGGGCACTGCCCCCTTGGAAGCGGCAATAACCGGTACCAGGGAAGTTTCGCTTCCCGTGACCTTCGGCGTGCTCACCACCATGGCCGCCTTTTACCCATTAACGAAGATCGAGGGTGCCAGGGGGCAGCTTTTTGCTCAAATTCCTGCCATTGTTATACCGGTCCTTTTCTTCTCTTTAATCGAATCAAAATGGATTTTACCCGCCCACTTAAAACATTTAAAACGGCAGACCGAAGCTGATCTTGGAAGCTTTTCAAAGGTTCAACAAGCTATTGCCAACGGTTTTGAAAATGCGATCCTTCGTTATTATCGCCCCTTTCTTGAAAAATGTCTGCGAAATCCACTGACCACATTGGCAACTGCCACCGCCATTTTACTTATTGTCTCTTCCATGGCATTTAGTGGCTGGACCCGTTTTGTTTTTTTTCCAAAAGTACCAAGCGAAACCGTTCGCCTAAAACTCAATATGCCTGCGGGTACCGCTTTTTCCATAACTGATAACGCCATCGAACATATTGTCACCCAGGCAGCAAAACTTCAGGAAAAATACCGCGACAGCAAAAGTGGCGAAAGCCTTATAAAAAACATTCTCGCAACCACAGGCTCTTCGGGTGGTACCGGATCGGGACAGCCCAATAAGGGCCGAGTGCTTTTAGAGCTTGAGCCCCCTGAAAGCAGACACATCGCGATCAAAAGCACTGATATTGTAAAAGAATGGCGAAAGTTGATTGGCCCCATAGCCGGTATGGAAAGTCTGACCATGCGCGCAGAGATTGGTAGAGGTGGTTCTCCAATCGATATTCAGCTTTCCGGCCAGGACTTTGGAGAACTCAAACAAGTTGCAAAATCGGTGAAACAAAAACTTGCTGAGTTTCCGGCAGTATTTGATATTGAAGATTCACTTTCCAGAGGAAAACAGGAATTACAACTCCAGATCAAACCGGAGGCCCAGGCCCTGGGGCTTACACTTACTGATCTTGCAAGGCAGGTGCGACAAGCCTTTTTTGGCTATGAGGTGCAACGCATATTGCGGGGACGTGATGATGTCAAAGTCTATCTCCGCTATCCTGAAGAAGAGCGAAACTCCCTTTATAACCTGGATACCATGCTTATCCGCACCGCCGAAGGAGCAGAAATTCCCTTTATCGAAGTTGCAAACTTGGTTGCCAGTCAAAGTCCTTCGCAAATAACCCGTATTGACCAGCGAAGATCCCTTAATGTACAGGCAGACTTAGACAAACAAAAAGCAAATATTGAAGCGCTAAAACGTGAGATTTCCACCTTTATGGATGAGCTGTTATTGGGATTTCCCAATATCCACTACACCATAGAAGGTGAGGCCAAGGAACAACGACAATCCTTCCAGGGCCTGCAAACCGGATTAATTTTAGTATTATTCGTTATTTATGCGCTACTAGCCATCCCGTTTCGTTCATACTCCCACCCATTGATAGTTATGTCCATGATCCCATTTGGTGCAGTGGGAGCAATAGCCGGTCACTGGTTAATGGGAAAATCACTTACCATTATGAGCATGATGGGCATGTTGGCACTCACCGGTGTGGTTGTTAATGACAGCCTGGTACTGGTGGATTTTATCAACCGGAAACGACGAAATGGTGTGGATCTCTTTACAGCGGTGAGTCAAGCAGGGGTAGCCCGTTTCAGGGCTGTAATACTCACTTCCCTAACCACTTTTGCAGGACTTGCTCCTCTTATCTTTGAAAAATCAACCCAGGCTCAGTTCCTTATCCCCATGGCCATTTCTCTAGGCTTTGGCATTATGTTTGCCACCGTCTGCACCCTTATACTGTTGCCGATCAATTATCTGCTTTTTATTCGGACGGGACAGTTTATTAAGCGAAACTTGTACATACATGAAACTCGTAAAAAGCCATTACAAACTAAAAATGATTACAGATAAAGGTCCTACAGCCAAACAGTCAAATGAAAATAGATTTCAAAATATGAAAGGTTTTAGCAGAGTTTCCGCTGGAATAAAACTGCGATACCACTTAAAAAAACAACAAGGGCATTGACAATCTCAAAAAAATACGCATAATGCGTAAGAATAGCACCCTTGGTAGTATTTCTTCATTGACAATCACCGGCTTGTCGTGTGGTCGTCCTAAAAATATAGCGAAGATTTACAGCCAAGGGTTTTTTTGTTTATTGGCAAAAGGATACGAATGAATACAGCTATTTTGGTTGATGGTGGTTTTTTCCTCAAACGATATCCAAAAGTTTTTAAAAATGGCTGGAATCATACGCCGAAAATAAAAGCTGAGAATATGTACCGAATGGTTATGAGTCATCTTTATCAAAAAAGTGGTCATCATAACTTATACCGAATTTTTTACTATGATTGTATTCCCTTTGACAAAGGAGTTCACAATCCTCTCACTGGAAAATTTATCAATTTTCCCAAAACGCAACAAGCTATAGATAGACAATATTTCTTTAATGAACTGAAAAAACGACGCAAACTCGCACTTCGTCTCGGCCACCTAAAGTCATCAAAGAATTGGACTATTGCACCTCAAAAAACGAAGGACCTTTTAAGTAAAAAAATTATGATCGACGATTTACAAGAAAGTGACATCACACTGGACATGAGACAAAAGGGAGTGGATATGAAAATAGGCCTTGATATCGCTTCTCTTTCAATCAAGAAAATGGTTTCACAAATTATTTTAATCTCGGGTGATAGCGATTTTGTGCCAGCAGCAAAAACTGCTTGTAGAGAAGGAATTGATTTCATCCTTGATCCCATGTGGAACCCTATCGACCCAGATCTATACATACATATTGATGGACTGATGTCCACATGCTTTAACCCAAACAAGCCATATGATATGAAGCGATATCCATATGTTGTATAGCAAAACAACAAGGTGTCCCCATATAAAAGGTGAAGTTTAAAGTTTGAATATTTATTTATCGCACAATAAGAGTAAATATGACAATGGATATAAACGTAACTGCTGTTATTTTTACCTCAAGTCAAAATTAAAGATGAGTATTTTTGACTTGGGGTAAAAATAAAGACGAAACTGCGCCACAGTAAACCACTTACTCATTGCGCCGACTCTACAATTACCCTATTTCGATGAAGAAGAGCAGTATTGTGGGTAAGACTGCTAGACTTTGCAGCAAATGATCTTGCCTGTTCATACTGGTGTTGCCTTAACTTAACACTGGCCAGTTGGGACCACAAGACTGCTTCTTTTGGCGCAATACGAAGTCCTCGTTCAAGGGTTTGGACGGCAGCACCTAACATTCCATTTTGTATCTGCCGGCTGGCTAAGTCAGAAAGTCCTTGTACCGCGGGGTTATCTATTACAACAACTCCTGGCGTTTTTTCTTCTGGAATATCGTAAGCAGATGGTCTTGCCGAAGATTCTGGCACCATGGTATAGGGCGTTGCCCGGTACCGTTCTCCGAAACCACAGCCCTGCATCCCCAAGACGCACAAAACAAGACAAAAAAGGTATCGTATCATTGCACAATCCTTAGTAGCTGTTGCAAGCCCTTTTGCAAACGATTTTCCGTTCCATTCCCCTCGCCCTTTTCCCCCTGCAAACAAGGAATAACCGGCGGCAAACTCCCCCCACGGACAAAAGGCACCAACGTTCCTTGCTGACATTTCCCCCCGTAAAGCTTGGCAGATTCAAAATCAGAAAAATACAAATCTATGCTTTCAGGTGGCTGGAGTACAAGAGTGCTGTTTTGGATGTGTGCCATGGCATGGGCCCATACCCGCATTGCTCCGGAAGAACCGGTGAGCTTACATGGATTATTATCATCTCGCCCAACCCAAGCCACCGCCACATGGGATCCACTAAACCCTGCAAACCAGGAATCCCGTAGATTATTTGTAGTTCCAGTCTTGCCGGCAACACCAAGATTACTTGGTAACAGATGCCTTATTCTCTTACCGGTTCCTGTATCACATACCCCTTTTAGAGCCGTTTTCAAACAAAATACAGGACCTGGAGCAACCACCTGTTTTACAGTCAAAGGATAGCGTTGCAAGACATGTTTATCTCTATCGGTCACCGCGACAATGGCACGAAGGGGTGCCCGATACCCACCTGCGGCAATGGTCTGATACATCTGCAAGATTGTAATGGGAGGCAGTTCCAGAGAACCAAGAAACAGAGAAGGAAATCGGGGTATCTCTTCGCTGACGCCAAGATTTGTTAACGTAGCAGCCACACCGTCCACTCCCAACGTAAGCCCCAATCGAACTGTGGCCACATTGAGAGACTCTATCAATGCCTGGTACAGAGTCACAGAACCATGAAAATGCTTATCATAATTTTCGGGCTTCCACTTCGAACGTCCCATGGAAACGGAAAGAGGCATGTCAGAAACAGTGGTGAATAAATTATAGAGATGAGGATGACGCAAGGCTTCCAAATATACCGCAGGCTTGATAATAGATCCAATGGGCCGTCTCATATCCAGGGCGCGATTAAACCCGGATTGTCTGGGCGACCGCCCTCCCACCACCGCCAAAACCTCTCCTTGATCCACCGAACAAAGCACAAAGGCACCCTGTAATCCATTTTCCAGATGGTGTTCTTTTTCAAGACCGGCCAGGATGTGTTGCATACTCGCCTCAGCCTGCTCCTGGACAATAGGATCAAAGGTGGTGTACACAACAAGTCCTTCATTTTGCAAATCTGCTTCTTTATAGTCGCGCTCCAGCTGTTGTCTGACCAAATGAACAAAAGCGGGATAACGGCTAATACCGGAATCCGCTTTTACGCTCACTCCAAGGAGTTCGCTTTTTAAACGAAGGGTTTGCTCCTTTGCCAGTAAACCAGCAGATTCCATTTCATTCAGGATAACATTACGCCTCTTTTGTGCGCGCTTACTATGTGTTCGGGGGTTATAAAACGACGCACCTTTGGCAAGGCCTACCAGCAATGCCAGTTGATCCGGCGACAATTCATCGATATTTCTTCCGAAATAAAACTTACTTGCCATGGCAAAGCCATGAATTGCACGTTTGCCAGACTGCCCTAGAAAAATCTCGTTGCAGTACACCTCAAGGATCTCATCTTTTTCATAATGGAGCTCAAGCAGAATAGCCATAATGGCTTCCTTACCCTTTCTGGCAAAGGTTTGTTCATTGGACAGAAAAAAGTTCTTTACCAACTGCTGGGTTAGGGTACTCCCTCCCTGTACAGTTTTTCCCGCACGGAGATTGGTAAATAAAGCACGAACAATGGCCAACGGCCGGACCCCCCTATGCTTATAAAAAGCCTTGTCCTCAATGAGCAACAAGGTTTGCTGAAGCAATATGGGAATGTCTTGCAACCGAACAACTATCCGATCTTCATGGTCTTTAGGATAAATTGAAGCAAAAAGAAGCGGTTCAAGTTGAAAAAGGCTAAGGGGCTTTTGGGTTTTACCCTCTTGCAGACAGGAAATCTTATCCTGTTTGAGAGTCAGCTGGATAAGTGTTGGAGATTGTTCAATGCCCAGATGCTGAACGGCACGACAATAAATTGTATACACATGACCTGTGCTACAATACTCACCCGGTTTCCTCACCTCCTGCACACTGCTATATTGCAAAAGAGAGAGTTCTTTATCCAATTGTTGTTTGGAGAGCTCTTTTCCCAAATAGAGCTCTAAAGGACGAGCATATATCCTCGCCGGCAGCTTCCAGCGCCGACCTTCAAAACGCGTTATAATCTCTTGATCTACACGCTGCAGGTATTGATAAACAGGAAAGGCCCCAACAAACAGGAGCAAAAAAAGACAAGAGAAAACAATTTTTTTCATGGAAATACAGGAAATGCAAATAGTCGCGCCCAGTTCGTATTTATACTGCTTCTTTCCTGTATATTACAAAAAAGGCCATTATGCCAATGCGCATTACCATAGTGGCCTTTTTTCACAAGCAAACACTATCTATTCGTAGCGCTGCTCTGGAGATGCAATATTGTAGGTATATTCCGTGCCGTCAGACAATGTTGCGGTTACCACAATATTATCCGGATAGGAGCCACCCGGTTCTGAAAAACGATAGAGAGGACGACCATCGTCATAGTCTCCCATGGAATTACCACTTTCCAAGACGGTGCCATCGCTATCACTGATGGTGAGACTGGTTACCTGCCCGGACATGGAAGAAGGCAGCAAGATTGCTAAATTTCCATCACTTTCAGAAACGGGTTTAAATAAAAAGCCATCTCCTATGGTCGCATTTGTCACTGCTTGGCTGCTGCTTCCTTCAACAACCCCTCCACTCGAATCAACACCCTGCTGAAAATCAAGGGACAACTGCCCGGCATCCATTTCTCCAGAATCAAAGGCAGCGAGCATGGCGGAAGAAGATTCCAGTGCCATATCCACCATGGTCACTGCAATGGTGGACCCTAAAGAATCATACAAGGCGTCTGTATTATCATCAAGTTGGGCCGCCTGAAAGGACTCGGCATGGATGGATTCTGCTTCATCAAGGCTCAGTACACCATCTTCATAAAGTGCATCCAACGCAGCCCTTGCCGCATCCTCCACGGGCACATAGCCGTTGGACTGTTCCATACTGGAGAGATAACTCTCAAATGACTCCTGGTACTGTTCCAGCGCCTCTGTTCCCTTTAAGCCTTCGACCCGTTCGGCAACAATTGCCGAAAAAAGCTGCTCCTCATTGATCTCTTCAGAAGCATCTAAAGGAACAAAGTCGCTTAAAATATCAGCAAACGACACCTGTTCGGCTGTAGTTTCAGAAGTAGTGCTTTGCTCACTGACCGATGAAGTTTGCAGTGTTGAGGAAGTCGAAGTAATCTCTGAAGTTACGCTCATACCATCTCCTTAAAATAATCACCCACAAATACAAGGGCTTTGTAAAAACAGATTTCCGGTACAGTGCGTATCGACAGATTAATAAAGATTCTTTACTGGCATCTCTTTATTATTTGAGTAGTATCAAGAGAACCAATATATTCCAACAGATCCATACTTGCTCAACACCCTATGAACAGCACCAGAAAAAAGCAAAAAGCAAAACGGCTGTCCTGGCAGTGTATTCAACAATCCCCGTTTTTTGATATCGGCCAGTTTCTACTGCTGCTGATGGGAATTTCCTGGTTTTTCTCCCGTGTGATGGAGAATATGGGGTATCACTGGCAGTGGTATCGAATCCCTGGCTACCTCTACCATGTGGATAAGCACGGTTTTACTGCGGGTCCCCTTCTTGCTGGACTTCAAGTCACCATCAAGATATCATGCACCTCTTTACTGCTGGCCTTTGGAATCGGCCTCTTCACTGCAATCTTACGTCTTTCAAATTCCATTCCGGGAAAAACCCTTGCCCGGCTTTATCTGGAAATAAGCCGAAACACTCCTCTGCTCATCCAACTGTTTTTTATCTATTTTGTTATGGGGCCCATCCTGGGAATCAACAGATTCTGGGCAGCCGTGCTGGCACTAAGCCTCTTTGAAGGTGCCTATACCCAAGAGATTTTACGCTCAGGTATTATCTCCATTGAGAAAGGACAGTGGGAGGCCTGCCACAGTTTGGGATTAAGCTATGCTCACGCCTATCGCTTTGTTGTTATCCCCCAAGCCATACGCAGGGTATTGCCCCCACTTGCCAGCCAAGCCATTTCACTCCTCAAGGATTCGGCCCTTGTCAGCACCATCGCCGTATATGACCTGACCATGGTTGCCCAATCCTTGATAGCTGAAACCTATCTCACCTTCGAACTCTGGTTCACTGTGGCTCTTATGTACCTTATTATCACCGTTGTACTTTCATTTCTGGTTGGTATCCTTGAAAAACGGATGGCATCACCCTACAGGACAGATTTGTCTTTTTGACACGCATGATATATGATCTGAACAATTGGCCCGCATTTCTTAGCAAAAAACTGTTGCACGTAACACAGGAGAAAAAATGAAATTACAAAACAGAAAAGTACTGTTTTTTGGAATCTTAGTAGTTCTGCTCTTAAGCGCTCTGCCCGTTTGCGCTGGAAAGCTCCAGCAGGAATTAACCGAAGAATCAACCATTGAGCAAGTGATGCGCCGGGGTGTATTGCGAGTTGGCATGGATACTTTTGTCCCCTGGGCAATGAAGGATAAAAAGGGCGAACTGGTCGGTTTTGAAATTGATGTCGCCAGAAGACTGGCCGCAGATATGGGAGTAGAGGTGGAGTTTGTCCCCACAAAGTGGGCGGGTATTATCCCAGCCCTTCTCACCGGAAAATTTGATGCGGTTATCGGCGGGATGGGGATTCAGACAAAAAGGGCTCTGAAAGTCAACTTTAGCATTCCATACGACTATTCCGGGATGAACATTGTTGCCCACAAACAAAAAGCTGCCGGTTTTTCAAGCCTTGCGGATTTCAACAAAGAAGACGTTGAAATTGCTTGCAAATTAGGTACAACTGCAGTTGTCGCGGTAAAAAAATATATCCCCAAAGCAAAACTTCGTCTCTTTGACGACGAAGCCCAGGCCTACCAGGAACTACGTAACGGCAATGTGGCAGCGGTTGTGGGTTCCTCACCTCGCCCCGCATATGAAGCCCTGCAATACCCAGAAACCATGTTTCTCCCCCTGCAGTCTGATTTCACAAAAGAACCAATTGGTTTTGCCCTTCGCAAAGGTGATTTTGACAGCCTTACCTTCTTTAATAACTGGATCACCATCGTCAGCCATGAGGGCTGGCTGGCAGAACGGCACCACTACTGGTTTGGCACCAAAGAGTGGGCCCATCTAGTGGAATAACCCATCTCTTTTTCCATGACCGGTGTTTACCTTCTTAAAAAGAGCAGCATCCTTGTTGATACTCTTATCACTGCTGCTCTTCTTTTCTTTCTAACATTTGTCATATACCGGCTAAGCACCACCCTCAACTACCATTGGAACTGGTCCGTTATCCCAAACTATCTTGTCCGATGGGACAGCGAACAACAAAAGTGGGTAAGCAATATCCTCTTAGATGGCTTTTGTACCACTATCCGTCTTAGCGTGTGGGCGGTTTTTTTTGCCACTTTGATTGGCGTCCCCATGGGTATTCTACGCACCAGAAAGCGTCTATTTTTCCGCCTTATTGCTCGTAGTTATGTGGAATGCATACGCAATATTCCTCCCCTGGTACTGGTTTTTATCTTCTATTTTTTTATCTCCGATCAGCTTTTACTGTTTTGGGGAATAGAAGAGTTGCTTCGCAAACAGACAGGCCTCCTTGCCACCATGCTCAACCTCCTCTTTGCGCCACCATCACTCTTTGGCTCTTTTATTTCAGGAGTATTGACGGTGGCGCTTTTTCAAGGGGCATATATAACCGAAATCGTCCGCTCAGGTATCCAATCCATTGATAGAGAGCAATGGGAAGCATCCGCTGCGCTGGGGCTTAACTGGTACCAACAGATGATCTTTATCGTTCTTCCCCAGGCTGCAAGACGAGTACTCCCTCCATTGACCAACGAGTTCATTAATACCATCAAATATTCTTCCATTGTCTCCATTATCTCCATCCAGGAACTCACCTTCCAGGGGATGCAGGTGATGTCATCAACCAGACGCAGCAATGAAGTCTGGCTAACTATTTCCTGCATGTATTTTCTGCTCTGCTTTTCCATTTCAATTGTCGCCAAAAAGATAGAAAAATCCACAGCTAAAAAATTGGGATAAATGAGCTGAAGCCCCCCATATCACACAAACCTTCACCCAACACTTCCGCACATCTTATTGTTTTCACGAACAAACAGACAAGCAACACCTTGACTTCCCTCGTCCTCCACGATATAAATATTTATTTCTAACTTTTCCAAAGAGCGGTATTCCATGCGAATAGATTGCCACTGTCACGTTTTTAGTAAGGACCAGACCCCTTTCTGGGGCATGCTGAAAAACCGTTTTCGTGAGCTGTATTGGGGTTCGGCATTTGATCATCAAGATAAAGACAATATCGCCTTTATTCTCAGCCATATTGTCAACTATTATGCCGAGCTGCAAATCAGCAAGCTCCCCATGGAAGATATAGCAAAACGCTTACTTGAAAAAAGCGAGGTGGATATCTGTGTCCCGCTGATGATGAATTTTGATCATGCATATCAGAAAAGTATTCCCAAGATTTCATTTACCCAGCAACGTGACACCATGATCAAGCTCACCCTTGCGGAAAAAGGACGGATTATGCCCTTTTTCGCCTTTGATCCAAGGGCGGATCTCCTGCTGGATGACCAAATTCAGAGCGCAAGAAAAGCCATAGAAGAGCAAGGTTTTGCAGGAATCAAACTCTACCCCTCCCTTGGCTATGCCCCGATACACAATTATGACCCCGTAATAGATGGCGTCCTGCAAAAACTCTACACCTTTTGCTGTGTTGATAAAGAGGGTAATCAACGTGCCCATCCCATCCCCATCACCGTCCATTGTAGCTGGTGTGCCGGCGCCTATTCCAGTCTTCCCACCCCCACCGGTGAAACGAACAAGAAAAAATATTACCGGGACCTTGCCCACCCCAAATATTGGAAAGATGTGCTGCAACAATTTCCCCGTCTAAAAGTCAATCTTGCCCATTTTGGGGGATTAGGCGAATGGGAGGCACTCTCACGCAACATTCAACCGGATGAAGTCTGGAGCGAAACCATCTGTGAACTGATCAGGCAATACGAGAACGTGTACACGGATATTTCCTTCAATGGCCTACCCCATACCCGCTTTTCAGCACTTTACGCCAAACTATTAAATGAGACTATCAACGGAATAGAAGACAAAATTCTCTTTGGTACCGACTGGTACATGTCAAGGGCCCAATGTTCTCTTTCCGACTACTACCACTCCTTCCAAAAAGTTCTGAGCCCACTGCGTTTTTCTTTGATGGAAAGTAGTAATGCCATTGCATTTTTGCAATCCGATGCTACCAAAACATACCTTCCGGATTTCTTTGCCCGTCATCAGACGGATCTCATTGATTTCTATTACACTCCTTTCAAATAAACAGTACAGGTGACCATGCTAGAATTCCAACAAACACGATCCGCAGCTCCCGTATCCGCCATCAAATCAACAAGCTTTTCCATTCCACAAAAGAAAATCCTCACCGTCAGTTTACATTTTGATGAAATCCATCTCCCAGTAAAACGAAAACACAAGGTTCCTCAGGGGATGGGTGCAGCTTTTTTGGCTGGTGCCTTCTCTTCTGTCCATTGCCAGATACAAACCTACAGTGAAATTTACAGCGGCCCTTTGGATGATGAGCAGCTCCTTTCCTGGCCCGATATGATCGTGCTTACAGGAGTAAGTAACTGTTTGGACAGAATGCTCCATATCACGGCCTATGCCAAAACGAAAAATCCAAAAGTTATCATCGTTGCCGGCGGCCCACCCGTACGTAATTTCCCCCATTTCACCAAGCCCTTCTTTGACTACTGTTGCACCGGCGATATCGAGCAGCTTCAGGAAGTAATACGTGACGCCTTTGGGGAAGAATATGTTGCTGAGGAGATGATCCCCCGGTTGGATCTGGCCCACTGGACAGGTATCCATGGTCATGTGGAATCCAGCAGGTATTGCAACTTCAACTGTAACTTTTGCGCCCTCACCGGCGAAAAGACCCGGTACCAAAAATATGATCTGAGTTATATCGAAAAACAATTCCATCTGATGGGAAAACGGCGTACCGTACACTTTATTGACAACAACTTTTACGGCAACGACCGGGACTTTTTTTTGGCACGTCTTGACCTTATTGACAGCTATCGACGCAAAGGCCATTTTAAATACTGGTCGGCGCTGGTCAGCGGTGATTTCTTCTACAAGGAGGAAAACCTGAAGCTGGCCGCGGAAAGTGGTTGTACCGCACTCTTTTCAGGGGTCGAATCCTTTGATGCCGCGTCACTTCGCAAATACAACAAGATGCAGAACATGAAGCTTCCCCAGGTTGAGCTGATACAGCGCTGTCTCAACCACGGAATAGTATTCTGGTACGGCCTGTTTATGGACGTTTATAATCGTAGTATCGAAGATATTGAACGGGAAATGACCTTTATTTTCGGGAATTCTGAAATTACCCTCCCCGGTTTTCTTACCATTCCCATTCCATTGCCGGGAACACCCTTTTTTGTGGAATGTCTTAAAAATTCACACTTCTTCCCTCGGACAGCGCTTCGCCATCTTGACGGGGTTACCCTGTGTATGGAACCATTTAGCCCCCTTGAAGAAACAGTTAATTTTATCCATGATGCCCAGCACCTGAAAAAACATCGAAAACGCATCATGAAACACGCCTTATCCTTTTTTCGACGCTATCGCCACAAACTCAATCTGGAAAAAATGGTCTATGCCCTTGCCAGCAATGGTCTGTTAACCATGAATCAGATTATGACTTCCACATCCCTTCGCAAGTTTTCCGCTCCCGCAAACTGGACACATATCAGCAGCAGCGAGCGTCTTGAAAGCACCTATACTCCATCCTTTCCCGTGGAAAGTCGATACGCCGGTTATTTTACCCCCACCATGCTGACAGATAGCGCAGGCAATATCAGCGAGAATCTGGCAGAAGACGTCTATTCCTGGGACAGAAAAAAATCTACTACATCAGTACAGAAGAAAACGGAAGAAACAAGTGCCGTACCGGCATAACAGAAGCTCGTAAGCACAAGGAGAACAGGTGAGACTTGCCATACTTTCTGATACCCATTTAGGCCATCCCGACTGCAGTTTGCTCAAAAAAGAAGGGGATACCTTTAGCCCCACCGCCTATTACCAGGCACTGATAGATGCCATCCCAACAGATAACGAATATCTTATGATTTTAGGGGATGTTATAGACTTTGGTGAATCAAAATATACGGAGGCCTATAAAGCCGCCACCTGTTTTTTCGACCGTCTTAAGGAAGACGGGGTTGCTAGCAAAAAAATTATCTACGTCCCTGGAAACCACGACTTTAATTTCTGGCAGGCGGTGGAGAACCAAAAAAACATTATCAACCCAATTCGTAAGGGACATCAACCGCGGGATTTCAAATGGGCTGCGCCTTGTGTTTTTGATGATTACTACGGTACATCCTCGCCCAACACTACTGGAGCTAATCAGCCCTATACAGATGTATTTTTAAATAATCTCACCGAACCAGCCACAGAGTTTATCATCGCTTACCCCAACGCCTATCTTTTCACCAAAACTGGAGAAACCATCCTCTTCACCCATGGACAATACTTTGAACTCTTCTGGGCCATGCTGGGGGAATTTATGAGCAATATTGCCTATGATGCTCTAGGCAAAACAAAGGGCGCAGCCCTTGATATGCGTGAAGTTGTGACCATAAACTCGCCGTTTAATACCCTTGGTTCATCGGGGGCAGGACAGGCCGGAAAACTAAGTGATATTATTCGTACAATACAACAAGATTTCAGCAAACAGGATATTAGCAAGTTGCTCACCTACATAGATCGTCTGGCCGATTCCATCACCAGGTCTGTACCGTGGTATCTCTGCTGCCTGATTAAATGCATCTTGCCACTTATTAAGCGGGAGCTGAAAAAACAAGCAGAAAAGGGTTATACCGCACGATTCAACGACGAATTTATGAACGAGGAATCGGTACGCCTTCGCGTTGAAAACTATTACCAGGGAAGCTTGCTTGAACTTGAAAAAATTTCCAGGGACCTGCAATTATCCTCGCCTCCAGCTAATCCCACAAAACTGATTTTTGGTCATACCCATCAACCCACCTCCCTTGCCGATACAAGCGTCCATCAAGAGATGGCGGGGACACGGGTAACCCTTCACAATACCGGCGGCTGGCTCCTTCAACCGGAAAAAACAGGCGATGAGAATTTTCCGGGAGCAAACCTGTTTTGCTACTCCAGTGAAGAAGGGCTCAGTTCAAAGGCCATCCGCCTGAAATAGTACCCAACTGCTTTAATAAACAAATTTGCACTTCAAACCTTTCTTCTATCAAGAAAACATAAAGCATCACAAACAAAACACTAAAAAGCTTGAACCCACATAAGGTGATAACTATAATACTTTATTCTTACAATAAATGGCTTTTTGGAGTTTTACAATGAAACAGTCAACAGATACCATATTAAAAAAGATCGGTTTGGATTTACGAAAAGCCAGGATAGTCAACCACCTCACCCAAAATGATTTGGGTATAAAAATTGGCGTATCCAGGCAGGTCATTATGCGTATGGAAAGTGGTGAAGGAAAAGCACCGCTGCATACATGGCTAAAAGCCGCTTTTGTCTTAGGTCTACTTGAAAAATGGCAAAATATCCTTGTTATAGAAGAAGATCCTTTTGAAAAATTTGATCGTGAGCAACAACAACAAGCGAATCTCAAGAAAACAAGGGTAAGAAAAGTCAATGCTTGATTCAACGGTCAACCTCTATTTATATTCAGTTATGCCTAATGGCGAAACTGTGCAAACCGGCAGAATTCTATCAACAAATCTGCAAAACCCCGGCCGACTGGAAGGCTATTTCCGTTATTCTGATTTTTTCCTTAGCCATCCGCTCGCCTATCCACTCGATCCCAAAAGATTACCCCTTGAGCAAAAAACCTTTGAAGCCGATGACAAAGAAACAGGCTTACATGGCGTTTTTTCCGACTCACTGCCTGACGCATGGGGTGAACAACTTCTTGCCAGAAAGGTTGGGATTCACAGAGAAAGATATGCTCCAATCCATCTATTGCAGGCGATGGCCAATGGCGGTTTGGGAAGATTTCTCTATTCTACCAAAGAAAATATCCCTCAAAAAACAGACACCAGCATCAAGTTTGATAACATTTCCAAAGCATTGGCAGAAGCGGGAAAATTAGAATCTTCCATAGACACCAAAACCTCCGAGCTTCAGCATATTCTGGCCTGTGGAACATCGGCAGGCGGTGCTCGTCCAAAAGTTTTAACCGTTAAAAATGGTATTCATTGGATCGCCAAATTTTCCAGCAAAAATGACCCCCACCCCTCCCTTTTTGTTGCCCTGGAAGAAGCAGGGCTTTCCCTTGCGAAACGAGCAGGACTGGATGTTCCAAAATTTCAGAAAATCTCTGTTAACCAAAGAGATTTACTGCTTATAAAACGTTTTGACGTGACCGATAACGGAGGAAGAAATCAGATAGCAAGTTTTAAAACACTGACAGGTATCAATGACCCATACGGAGCCAGATACGCCGACCTTGCCGAAATCATTCGTCTTTACTCTACCAAAGCAAAAAGAGATCTTGAACTATTATTTCGTCAAATGGTGGTGAATGTGTTGCTGATTAACACTGACGATCACCTGCAAAATTTTGCAATGATCAATACCAAGGACGGTTGGCGTCTTTCACCTTCCTATGACATTGTACCCAACATTTACCAACTTGGGCAAATCATCCAAGTCAACAACAAACATGAAAATATCTGCCATGATGATTTAATCAACGAAGGGATTTGTTTTGGCTTGCCCAGACCAACGGTCGTCAGAACTGTGACTGATGTCTGCCAAAAACTTGCTAGGTGGGAGTTATCATTTGACAAAGCTGGAGTACCACTACAACATTGTCAACAGTTAAAGCGCAATATCGCAAAACGTATCAAGAACATCAAACAAGAGTAGCGGACTTTTCATGACCCATAAACAACAGGCGACAAAATGCTTACAAGATACCTTTGGGTTTAGTGCGTTTAAACACGGCCAAGAAGATGTTATTGATCGATTACTTGAAGGCCACTCTACCCTGGCCATCTTCCCCACCGGCCAAGGAAAAAGTCTATGCTACCAACTCCCTGCCTTATTATTGCCACACCTCACGCTGGTGGTATCGCCGCTTATGGCGCTTATGAAAGATCAGCAGGATTTTCTACAAACAAAAAATATTGGTGCCGCAAGACTTGATTCATCGCTCACCGCTGAGGAAAACCGCGCCGTTTATGAAAATATACGAAACAACAAACTGAAAATTCTCTTTGTGGCCCCGGAACGATTTAATAACGAACGTTTCCTTGCCTTGCTCAAACAGATAACAATCTCACTTTTGGTCATTGATGAAGCCCATTGTATCTCGGAATGGGGGCATAATTTCCGGCCCGATTATCTAAAGCTGCAACAGATCGCCACCGATCTTGAGGTCCCTGCCATACTGGGGCTTACGGCCACAGCCACCCCTGAAGTAGCAAATGATATCTGCCACAGCTTCAACATTGAACCGGAAAATCTTATCAGTACCGGATTTCACCGACCCAATCTAACCCTGGAATTTTCCCCCTCCGATGACGCTTTGGGAGTCTTGTTCAAGCGTTTACGTAAGCGACCGGCTGGACCAACCATTGTTTACGTTACCCTCCAAAAAACAGCAGAAGAAGTGGCCAATTCCCTGACAAACAACGGTCACGACGCAAAACCCTACCATGCCGGACTTAAAGATGCACTACGCAAGGAAATACAGGACTGGTTTATGGCCTCGCAAGCCGGGATCGTGGTAGCCACCATTGCCTTTGGCATGGGGATTGACAAAAGCAATATCCGCTATGTGTATCATTATAATTTACCGAAAAGTTTAGAGAACTATGCCCAGGAAATTGGCCGGGCCGGGCGTGACGGCCAGCCGGCCATTTGTGAGATGCTGGGTAGTCCAGACGATCTGATCGTGCTCGAAAACTTTATCTACGGCGACACCCCGGATAAAAAAGCGGTAACTGATCTCACCGCATATATTCTGGCCAGGAAAGAAACATTTAGCGTCAGCACCTACGAACTCAGCCGTCAATTTGATATGCGGCCACTGGTGGTCAAAACCCTGCTGACCTATCTGGAACTGGACGGCCTTATCGCAGCCACTGCACCTTTTCACACCTCTTACAAGTTTATCCCCTATCGCAGCTCGACGGAAATTTTCGCGCCCTTTAATAAAGAGCGCCGCCAGTTTCTAAGCGCCCTCTTCTCCTGTGCCCTGAAAAAAAGGACCTGGTTTACTTTGGACCTTGATAAGGCCATGGAAAAAACCGGTAGTGACCGCGGCCGGATCATTAGCGCCCTTGGCTATCTTGAGGAACAGGGGGATCTCACCTTGCAGGCCACAGGTTTCAAACAGGGCTATCGTTTACTGAAAAGTGTGGACGATGACGAGAAATTCGAGCTTACTGCTCGACTTAACGAACGTTTTGTCATTCGGGAACAAAACGACATTGACCGATTACAACAAGTGGTGGAAATGGTCAATGAACCGTCCTGCAAGACTGCCTTTCTACTGGATCATTTCGGCTCGAATGAACTGGAAGGCAACTGCGGCCATTGTGCCACCTGCTTAAAGCACCAGCAAAGCCGTCTTGGTTTTGGTGAACATCGTCAGGAGGTGGACAAAGAAATTCTCGTCCAGGCAAAACAACTGGCCAATGAATATCCACATTCACTCAACAGCCCACGCCGCCTGGCCTGCTTTTTTTGCGGCATCTCCTCACCAAGCCAGCGTGCCGACAAACTTAGCCACCACCCCCTTTACGGCAGCGCAACCAAGCTTAACTTTAAGGATCTGCTTGAGGCTTTTCAAGCTTAATTTGGGTAAACCTGATGATACACAGATCACTTAATGGTCTCTTTTACTCCCTTTTTTTACGTCTTTTAAACGCTCCTTAAAATGGGGAACCAAACCTGAAATTTCCCGGTTATTTGGAAAGGCTTTTAGCAAGTCAGATGCGATCTGTAATCCCTCTTGAAAATAGTCCTGCCCGGAGGACAGATCGCCTTGCGACACCGCTGTTTTACCCATATTGTTCAACGATACGGACAGATCACGCAACGACTCTGGCGTCTCGCCTACTCGAGATAAGAGCTTACGGCGGATCTCAAGGCTCTCCTTAAAATAGTCCTGCCCGGAGGACAGATCGCCTTGCGACACCGCTGTGTTACCTACATTATCTAGCGATACTGACAGATCACGCAACGACTCTGGCGTCTCTCTGGAGAGCTTTACCAGTTCCCTGGAAAATTTTACCATATCACGGGCAGTCTCAATTGCATCTCCTAGACGACCAGTTTCCATATACGCTGAATAGGCCCGTTCTCCAGCCAGTAAAATTCCCCTATCTGTTACTTTTTTATTTTTCACCCGTTCCCATTCTTCGATTATTGAACGATGGAAATCGGATGGTGGAAACGCTTTTCTTTGGGGGGAAACAACTGGCTCAGGTGGTATTTTTTTTGTCTGCAACCAATTTCTTGTATCCAAACTAAAATCCCGAATCGCCCACAAATCCGGAACCATTGCTTTAATGGATGCTTTTTCAGATTGGGGAAGCAGCAGGATCACAGGTCTTTGCAATTTGGTACGCAGCAATTCACGCTGTTCATTGAGCCTGACTAAAAAAGATTGACGGGCCTTTGCCCAATCCGTTCCAGTCTTACTGCTTAGATCAATCCAGAACGGTTGAAAAACTGTGAGCCTATAGCCTGGCGGTTGAATCAAGTTCGGCAATAGATTATCGATCAACTGATCGGGGGAATCCGGAACAGAAATATCCAGGCGGGTAACCCGGGCCCTGAAAATTTCGCTGAGCCGATTCCTAAACACGGCCGTAACCAACGGGTGTTGGGTAAAAATAAAGCCAAGAGCAAACTGATCACACCACTCAAGATGCTGTTTGAGCCTCAACCAGGCCTGCTCTCCTTCCTGGCTCAATTCCTGGTCATATTCTGCCAACACAGCACTACTCATTTCCTGGTGTTTTCATCTCTCCTATCTCCGTGATCAACAACGGATGGACATCGTACCAGGGTTCACCGTTCAAATAATTCATCACTAAATTGGAGTCCAAAAAGCGGGCAAGTGCAGGAAGATCTTTCACGCTTGGCAGGGCCGCTTTTTTTGTTGTGTGAATCTGGGCCAGCCACTTTGCATCTTCATCTGACACCGGCAGCATATCATTGGTGAGCTGGCGAATAACCCGTTCCACTGCAACCTGATCCAATACAGCGTCTTGCTTTTCCATTCGGACAATCCTGACACTGCTGGCACATTCGCGTACCAGGCGGAAAAAATCCCGTAAGTCCCCACCGGAGGATATTGCAAGTTTATGGAGGATTTCCTTTGAAATCACTGTTTCCCAATCAGCAAACCTCTTTTCAATTATATTGACCATCAGAGCAAGCCCATCATCATCCGGGTCGTTGTTCTTTTTCCTTACATGAATATTAGGCCATTGGCTTATGGGATGCCCGCCTAAAACACGGCTAAGGTTAGGGGCCAAAATACCCAGGTATGGTGGTACTGTGTAGACAATATGCAACTTAGGAAAAAACAAATTTGCCGCCTGCCCGGAAAACAGCTCCACAACGCTGTCATAAACGCTTTGCGCATCCTCACCACTCCCCCGGATCTGTTCCATGGAATCAACCAGCAGAACTACCTTCTTATCCGGCTCTGATAACGACTTTCGAACCCCTGTCACCAAACCATCTACAAATTCCCGGGCATCGTTGACCAATGTTGTCAAGTGTCCTTCAAGATGGTTTTGCAGCTTTGCTTTAAATTCAGGGTCGGTTTTGAGTTGAAATCCCAATTTGACAGCCACTGGGCCAGTTTTGACATCAAGACCGATCTTATCAAGCTTCACTTCTGATGTAAAAAAAGCTTTAAGCCGTTCCCCATACGTACTATTTAAGGGAGCAAGTTCAGGAATCTCCTTTTCAACGCTACCCGCCAGTGCCGCCATCAAAGACAGGACAAAATCGGATAAAGCTACGGGTTTGGTCATATAGACATATTCAAGGGTATCAACCAAAAATACCTGGCAACCGCTTTTTTCAAGCTCCTTTTTTAGACGCTTTAATTCCGTACTTTTCCCGTTCCCCCTGAAACCAGTTAGCAAATTGACACTTTCTGATTCTGCCAGATCAATCCGATTCCATAATGCCAGGATGGGGTCTTTACTTAGATTTGCCCCATGGATAGGTACGTAGTAAGGGTCTTCGGGTTCCAACGGCATCGCACCTTTGCCGTAAAGTGATTGATATAATTTTTTTGACGGATCATCCATTATCAGTGCTCTTGTTTAGTATTTTTGACGGGTCAGCTCCCCAGACAGCGCTTGATATCACATTGATATTCTACGTTTTTTAAGCACTAAAGTCAAATAAAAGAACTAACGCACCCACCCGCTCGGATACCACTTTTTCTTTACCTTTTCCATGCTTACACCTTGGAGGTGTAGATCTGGCACCCAGACTTGGTAAACTCTTCCGCCTTTTCCTGCATACCTTGGGCAATGGCACCGTTCTCTTCCTGCTTGTGATTTTCGGCATATTCCCGCACTTCATGGGATATCTTCATGGAACAGAATTTTGGGCCACACATTGAACAGAAATGGGCCACTTTGGCATTGGAGTGGGGAAGGGTTTTATCATGAAATTCTACAGCCTTTTCGGGATCAAGGGAGAGATTGAACTGATCCTGCCACCTGAATTCAAACCTGGCCCGGGACAGGGCATTATCCCTATACTGGGCGCCGGGATGGCCTTTTGCCAAATCAGCCGCATGGGCCGCCAGTTTATAGGTGACCACACCTTCCCGCACATCTTCTCGATCCGGCAAGCCGAGGTGTTCTTTTGGGGTTACATAGCAGAGCATGGCGGTGCCATACCACCCAATCATGGCGCCACCGATGGCGCTGGTAATATGATCATAACCGGGAGCAATATCGGTGACAAGCGGGCCAAGGGTATAGAAAGGGGCCTCGCCGCACTCTTTAAGTTGCTTTTCCATATTGGCTTTAATCATATGCATGGGTACATGGCCAGGTCCTTCAATAAAGGTCTGGACATCATGCTCACCGGCAATTTTAGTTAGCACACCAAGGGCTTCAAGCTCACCAAACTGAGCAGCGTCATTGGCATCCTGCAAAGAGCCCGGCCGCAAACCATCACCCAGGGAAACACCCACATCATACTGTTTTAACAACTCGCAAATTTCGGCAAAGTGAGTAAAGAGAAAATTTTCCTTATGGTGCGCCAGACACCATTTAGCCAAAATGGATCCACCCCGGCTCACAATACCGGTGGTACGTCCCGCCGTCATCGGAATATGGCGAAGTAACAATCCGGCATGGATGGTAAAATAACTCACTCCCTGTTCACACTGTTCCACCAGGGTATCTTTAAAAATTTCCCAAGTAAGTTCCTCCGCCCTGCCATCAACTTTCTCCAAGGCTTGATAGATGGGGACCGTCCCAATGGGTACCGGAGAGTTTCGTAAAATCCACTCCCGGGTTTCATGGATATTCTTGCCCGTTGACAGATCCATAACCGTATCGGCTCCCCATCTGGTGGCCCATACCATTTTTTCAACCTCTTCCTCAATACTTGAGGTAATGGCTGAGTTACCGATATTGGCATTGATTTTCACCAGAAAATTTCGCCCAATAATCATCGGCTCACTTTCCGGGTGGTTGATATTGCAGGGAAGCACCGCCCTGCCCCTTGCAATTTCATCACGAACAAACTCAGGCGTAATATGGGTGGTGGGCGTTGCCGCTCCAAAACTTTCGCCCGGATGCTGGGAAAGTTCCTCATTGAGTTCATCGATTCGTTGATTCTCACGGATGGCCACATATTCCATCTCAGGAGTTACAATCCCCTGCCTGGCATAATGGAGCTGAGTGACATTGCTGCCCTTTTTAGCGCGAAGCGGTGGCTTCACCTCTTGAAAACGAAGGTGATCAAGATCAGAATTATAGAGCCGTTCCTTGCCAAAGGCAGAACTCAATTCCGACAACTGTTCAACATCTCCTCTATCAAGAATCCACTGTTCACGAAGACGTGGTAAACCTTTATGGACATCAATGGGAATGGCAGGATCACTATAGGGCCCGCTGGTATCATAAATGGTAACCACAGAACCACAACCATTGGGGCCTTTAATGGCGGGATCATCCACACTGACCTCACGCATCGCCACTTGAATATCATGTAATTTTCCAGGGACATACACCTTTGTCGAACTTGCAAAAGGTGTACGGGTAATGGCTTCCGGGCGGGGAAGTTGCTCTTCTCTTTCCATGGGAGACCTCTATTTTTAGACAGTACAGAAGGACAAAGGAAAGACTGTGCCAGATACAGCACAAATGCATCCACGATAAAGACACATCCAGACTTTCCCTGCGACTTCATTATAAGTATCAGGTTCCAGGGGTTTATTCTCAGCCATAACTCGGCACCCCCAAGTCTTACGGTTTATAATTCAGCTCTGAAATCTACCCTACCTGGAAAAGAGATGCAAGATTTCAAAACGTACAGAAGCACCGGTCACTTTTTTGCGAGTATGCTGGTGTTCGATTGCCATCCAAATCCCATAGGACTGGGTCAATCAGTTTGTGGATTCGGGTTTCCATCGCAAGCACCGTTTCTCTATCTTGCGAAGACATATGTCAAGGAGAATCACAATGCAGGAAAGAAGAAGGACAACGGACAACACGCGCTGGGTCATAAAGAGCGTTGAACCTTCCATGATTAAATGCCCAAGACCAGTATCGGCTGCAACGAACTCGCCAACAATTGCTGCAATCAAAGCTGCTCCAAGGCTGGAACGCAGACCGACGAATATCCAGGGCATACAGGAAGGAATGGAGACTTTGGTAAGGATCTGCCAATTACTGGCGCCCATGGTTTTCACAGCATCAATCATTTCAGTATCGATATTTTTCATGCCGGCATAGGTGTTGAAAAATATCAAAAAGAAAACAACCACCCAGGTAAAAACGATCTTACCAACTATTCCAAGACCAAACCAAAGGATAAAAAGTGGCGCAATTGCTATTTTGGGAATAGCATACAACCCCATTATAACTGGGTCCATAATGCGGGCAAGAATCTCAAACTTACCGAGCAGGACCCCTGTAAAGATACCTGTAAGAGTGCCAAGGATAAGGCCGGAAAAGACCTCTTTCATGGTCATCAGAATATGGGCATAAATTTTTCCACTTGCAAACAGATGGAAAAGATCCTGGGCTATGACTGTAGGGCTACTGAAAAAAAATGGATCAAGTAGTTCCTTACGGGCTCCAATTTCCCAAAAGAGGAAAAAGGTGCCGATTACCAGAAAACGCACGCTTACAATAACAGCGTTAAATCTTTTTTCAGTCATTTTGTAACCAGACCCCGTGCCTTTTGCACCTCTTCACTAAGCTCTGACCATATTGATCTCAAAGTCTGTTGAAATTCTGGTCGCAGACGGAATGCAGTATCTCGCGGCCTGGGAAGCTCAATACGATATTCCCTTTTGATCCTTCCCGGTCTAGCCGTCATTAACACTACCCTATCAGCAAGGATAATCGCCTCTCCAAGATCATGGGTAATAAAGACGATGGTCTTATGGGTTTGGCTCCAGATGCGGAGGATATCATCTTCCAAAAGATCCCTGGTCTGCACATCAAGGGCACCAAACGGCTCATCCATAAACAAGATATCAGGATTATAGGCCAGTGCACGCATAATCGCCACCCGCTGCCGCATACCTCCAGAGAGTTCAAACGGATAACGGTCCTCAAAACCCTGCAAATCCAGCCGTTGAATCAATTCATCGGCAATTGCTCTTCTCTTTGCCACAGCCATTCCACGGATTTCCAAACCAAGCTGAATATTTTCACGTACCGTGCGCCAAGGTAAGAGTGCATTTACCTGAGACATATACCCAATACTATGGCAATGCTGCTGCAAAGCCTGTCCCTCAATCAGGATTTTCCCACCATCCGGCCGTAATAACCCAGACATCATCTTTAGCAAGGTGGTTTTTCCACAACCGCTTGGGCCGACGATGGCAATAAATTCTCCTTTTCCTATCTTAAGGTCCACTCCTTCCACAGCTTTGACACGTTGACCGTCTTTGGTCTGGAAGTATTTTTGCAAATGATTAATGCGAATCACAGTATTGCGGTTGCCTTTTTCTTAACCGACCATTTTGGCAAGATAAGCCTGTAAGAGCTGACGCGCTTTATCCATTTCTTCAGGGTTCGTAAGCTCTATGAGCCACCAGTCACAGGGAGTACCCAGCAGACAGGTCAGCAAGTCCTGAATTCCATCAAGATTCTGCAATGCAACATGATAGGGAATACCGGTTTTCTGATCAACTTCCTCAATTTCATAGACGTGAGCATTGTGCACGTAAGGTGCCATCACCCGTAAAAATCCAAGGCTTGTCATCTGACCAGACAATACACTGGGACAGGAACGGGCATGTCCCAGATCAAAGGTTGTTTTGGCACCAGTCTTCTCAAGCATCTCAAGTAACTGCCCGGGATGATTGGTCCAGGCTTTAGTTAAATTTTCCAGACACAAGCAAATTTGGCGATCTTTTGCGTATTGGACAAGTTTTCCTAAATTTTCGAGGGCAGTTTCATAGTCGATAGCATCCATCGATTTAACCCCCAAACCGATATGCAGAGTAGCATAACGACCGTGATACTCCGCCACCCTGTCCAGGCTATCTTTGTGGAGTTGCAAAGCTGAAGCAGCTATACCTTTATCCACATTGGCGATCTCCATAGCATAAAACTGTAGATGATAGCGAATTTCCATATTTTGGGCCAGGATAGCTTCAATAGCTGGACGATCACTCTCCAAATCAGCAGCAACAAGAGCTTTGGTATTAAACGTATAATCCACCCCTTGCAGATGGTGCCCCCGGCAGTAGGTAAGCAACTCTTCCACCACCGGAAACACTTTATTAGAAATGGCAATAACGGGTTTGGGGATTTGATAATGCATCGACGTTTTCTCCAACTCCACTGTTATTGAATACCTAAAGCCGCGTCAGCCTTTTTGACAAAGCTCAGATCAGTTATTTTTTGAAATGCAGGTGCGGGGGTCTTCAGCAATGTTGCTTCGCTGTTTACCTGTACCACAACATCATACCCAGACTTTTCCGTTATACCATCCGGGCTGAAAGCGTTTTTGATCTCGTTCATATAATTCACCAACACAGCCCGGTCAGCCTCTTGCCAATATTGTTCTTTTACAATATCGATGCACTCTTCAGAGGTGTGGGTTGCAATAAAATGCAGGGATTTCATCACAGCATTGACTAGCCGCTGCGTTGTTTCGGGATATTTCTCACGAAACTCCGCTGTAATCTGCACATGAGCCAGTGGATATGTAGTTGCACCAAGATACTTATCCAGATCGGCAGTTTTCGAATAATCTATCAGCACGTGGGTGCCAGGAACTGCCCGGAGCAGATGGTCGCGCCATTCACCAACGGCACCAACCGCGTCAATTTCCCCTCGTTTCATCGCCGCAATCATAGTGCCCTGAATACCAACGGATACCCACTTCACATCTTTGTCCGGATCAATACCTTGTCGTTTCAGGGCAGCTCGAATTACAGCCGTTACCTCTTCTCCCACCTTCGGGACCCCAATTCGTTTGCCTTTCAGATCACTGAGAGAATGGATACCCTCCTGTGCAACCAGATGAAACAGACAATTTTTCGTTATATTGGCAACGGAAATGATTTCTTTTCCCTGCTGATTAATTTTCATCATTGATCCATAGGACACGGCAATGAGATCAGCGTCACCAGCAAGTAAGGCTTCGTACACTTTCTGTCCCGGAGCAATCTTCATGTCAATGTTTAATCCTTCTTCTGCAAAATAACCCGCTGCGCCAGCCAAGATCACCGGCAACTTAATCAGATAACGACCCGGTTCGACATAGGTAAGGTCCGTTTTTTCCGGTTCTTTAGCTGCAACAAAAGTTGTCAACAGCAATACAGCAAGAATTGCGTTTAAGATAATTGTTCCTTTATTTCTCTTCATTTTTATTTTCTCCGTTCATTGTATATGATTAATCACCTTTTCCTATCAGACCTGAAGCAATAAATAGAATTTATCGATACCAACCATCGAATTTACAAATATTAATACCATGCAGAAAAAAAAAACGAAACGAAAAGCTGGGAGTAAGGATATTGTCCCTGCTCAATTGAATGAAATAAAATTGCAAGCTGGAGAAAAAACACCACACTTGGTACAGTAGCACTCAGAAGCAAAAAAATATAAAGAGATACGCTATCTTCTAGTGATAAGGAGTATCCTGTAATGAACGTACATGTATCACCACCCACCACAGAAACCGGGAAACACTGGCAAACATTTGTCGATACTGGCGAATGTGAGCAAGATAGAGTACGTAGGGTTATCTATCACTCATGGCTTCGCTGTATTGAATCTGCTGTTGACCCACTAAGCGACAAATCACACCACTGCCTGAACGGAACTGCTCTTTTAACAGCCCTACAAAAACGAGCAAATCTTATCCGTGTTGCCCATCCTTTTATGACAGACTTGTACACCATTGTCAAAGGTACAGGATTTGTGGTGGTGCTTACCAATGAAGAAGGGTATATCCTCAAACTTTTTGGCGACAAAGGAATGACTGACATTCCAATGACTAAAGACTTTTTCAGAGGTGCCAGCTGGCACGAAAAGGAAGCTGGAACCAATGCCATAGGAACCGCCATTGAAGAAAAATTTCCGGTACAAGTCTCTGGAGCTGAACATTTCTGCAAAAAACACCACGCCCTCACCTGTTCGGCCGCACCGATCATCGATCCGAATGGAAAGCTAATTGGTATTCTGGATATTTCAGGTGGTTGCGAAAACGCCCACAGCCATACTTTGGGGATGGTCGTGGCCGCCGCCAAGGCAATTACTGCCCAACTGCGTATCACCCTGAAAAATCACCAATTGGCAGTGGCCAATAAAACCCTCACCAATTTTTTCAATATGGTGTCTGATGGAGTATTACTCCTCGACAAACACGGGAAAATTACGGAGTTAAATCCGGCAGCCGAGCAGATTTTTTGCAAAACACGTGAGGAACTCTCGGGCATCCGCCTTGACAGTGACAGCCTCTTGGTTGATTCTTCCGGTAGAAAAACAAAATCCCCTATTCTTGACTGGCAACACTCCGGTACTGAAATAGAACTCAGCCTGCAGACAGCAGGCGGCACCTGCTCTTGCCTGGCCTCCATTGAGCCCATTGAAGATGAACAGGAGGAGATAAGCGGAAGTTATATAACGCTTCGCCCGGTCAAAGCCGTGCAGAATCTGATCCATCGCTACAGCGGCTACTTTGCCTCCCTTCAATTTAATGATATTATTGGCAGAAGTGTGGAAATGGAAGAAGCCATTGATCTTGCAAAATTATCCGCGCAAAGCTCCTCAAATGTCTTGCTGCAAGGTGAATCAGGAACCGGAAAAGAGATATTCGCCCAGGCAATCCATAATCAGGGAAACCGTAGATCTGCCCCATTTATTCCACTCAACTGTGGTGCCATTCCAAGAGAACTGGTGGGCAGCGAACTCTTTGGTTATGAAGATGGTGCCTTTACCGGAGCAAGCAAAGGGGGAAAACCCGGGAAATTTGAGCTGGCCTCGGGAGGGACCCTCTTTCTTGATGAAATAGGAGATATGCCTCTGGAACACCAGGCTGTGCTACTAAGAGTAATCCAGGAAAAGCGTATGACTCGGATCGGTGGGTTAAAAATGATTCCGGTAAACGTTAGACTTATATGTGCAACCCACAAAAATCTCCTTGAGCGGGTACAAAAAGGGACTTTTCGTCAGGATCTGTATTACCGTTTAAATGTTATGTCCATAACCATTCCTCCCCTTCGGGAACGAAAGGAGGATATTCCCCTTCTTTTTAAACATTTTCTAGATAAACTGTGCCGAGACAGAGGCGCAAAACTCTCCGTTGCCCAGGATCTTATGCATTTTCTCTACTCCTACCCTTGGCCCGGCAATGTCCGCGAACTGCAAAATGTGGTGGAACGGGCCGCCAATTTGGCCATCAACGGAGTTGTGGGAATGAACCAACTTCCACTGGAAATTATACATAACCACGGGCAAGAGGTGACCAATCACAGCATTGCCACCACTCCCGGCCAATCAACACGCGGTCAACGCCAACAACGACAAAAAGAACGAGAGAAAAACCAACTGCTGCATCTGCTCAATGCCCATGCCGGAAACGTCAGCCAGGTTGCAAGGGAGCTGGGGGTCTCCAGAAAAACTATTTATAACAGGATGCACAAGCATGCCATAGTTAACTAATCATTTCCAACTATTAGACACATGATCGGCTCAGAAAATCGGCTCTATCGCTGCATCTCTCATGGAAAAGAGGCTGCAATAAAACACCTTAAAAATTCAAACCCCTTGCCCTGAAAATAAAACTCTCTTTTATAGGCGGAAAAAACCTTCCCCATAGCAAGGCTTGAGAACTATCGGTAACACCTCAGTGTTTTTCTCCACACCCTTACCCACCACCGCAATGGCGGTCTGTCGACCTTCACAAATAAAATCGATCAAAATATCATAAACTTTCCTATTGAATTATCATGATATAATGATATATTCTTAATAAGAATCTTTTCAAAAATCCACAAGGGGACCGGAGCAAATGCTAAGTAAAGAAGCAATTTTCGAAACATTATCCGACTGGAATTATTGGGACAAACAACTTCCACAGACCATTAGCCGCCCCATTTACGAGAAAGAAATTGCCAGAAAAGCAGCAGTTGGAGAAATCCTTGTTCTCAAGGGTGTACGCCGCTCTGGCAAATCAACTCTGCTCATCAACGAGATGAAAAGACTGTTGAGCGAAGGACGCGAAACTAAAGATTTTCTCTACGTGAATTTTGAAGATGCCCGATTCAATAACCATTTAAGCCTTGATCTTATGGAACAGGTCAAAGAGACTTACCGTGAATTTGTTAACCCGGACAAAACAAGAAAACCTCATATTTTTCTTGATGAAGTACAACACATTGAAGCATGGGAAAAATGGGTACTCAAAGAGTACGGCACAAAGTCAAGCCATCTCTATGTAACAGGATCCAGCTCATCCTTGCTTAGTAACGATATTGGTACTGCTGTATCGGGACGTTATCTGGACATTGAGGTATACCCATTAAGTTTTCCTGAGTTTTTACATTTTAATGGCATTACCATTAACACTAAAAGTGATCGCATCAGCAAAAAATTTGAGGTCAACAAGGCCTTCCGGCAGTTTATCACCCAAGGTGGCTTTCCTAAAATGGTGGAAATACATGATGAGGAGACCAGGCAGGACCTTTTGCAAACCTACTTTGACTCCATCCTCTTAAGAGATATTATTGCTCGCCACAAGCTAAGCAATTATCGTGCGTTACAAGAGATGTCCACTTTTTTACTGGCAGGTACTGCTTCTCTTAATTCGACCAATAAATTAAAAAATATGCTTGGTATCTCCTACGAAAAAGCTCGTGATTATTGTGGATTTCTTGAGGAAGCATCCCTGATTTTTCAGCTACCTCGTTTTTCTTGGTCACTGAAAAAACAGATGGTCAATGTGCGCAAATTTTACGCCATCGACACCGGTATTGCCAACCGCGTCTCATTTCAAGTTGGCTCACGGCAAGGTCAAAATATTGAGACCATAGTCTTTCTCGAACTACATCGGCGCAAACAAGAAGTTTTCTATTATAAAACCCAAAATGAAAGGGAGGTCGACTTTGTAGTCAAGAAGGGCCAGATTATAACTGAACTAATCCAGGTCAGCTTCACCATGCAAGAGGAGCAAACACGAAAAAGAGAGTTGACTGCCCTCAAATGCGCTTATGATGAGCTCAGTGATGCCCCACATTGCCTCGTGTTGACTATGGATCCCAGTGAAACCATCCACTGGCAGGGGCTGGATATTGAGGTGCTCAATATTATTGATTGGCTTTTGTTTCAAAATTGAGCTGTGCGCAAGCCAATCAATATATGAAAAGGACATCTTTTATAATTCATTGGGCAGTTGTTTTAACTGTGCATAGGTAAAAACGGGCCCGTCCATACACACGTAACTGCTGCCTATATTACAACGTCCGCAAAGTCCCACACCACATTTCATTCTTTTTTCCAAAGTGGTTACAATCTGTTCATCGGCAAAACCAAGTTTCTTTAGTGCCTGTAAGGTGAATTTAATCATAATCGGAGGCCCGCAGGTTACAGCGACACAATTTTTCGCAGCTGGAGCGATATCGAGTAAAACATTTGGGATAAGCCCAACCGTATGCTTCCACCCCTTATATTCAGCATCAATGGTAAGATAGGTCTTTAAATCATCTCGTTGCAGCCATGACTCCACCTCATCACGAAAGGCCATATCAACGGGAGAGCGTGCGCCATAAAGCAGGGTAATATCACCATACTCTTCTCTCTTATCAAGCATATAGAGCAGCAAGGTGCGCAGGGGGGCCATCCCAATCCCACCGCCAATAAAAAGGATATCTTTGCCCTTCATCTCCTCATACGGAAATGCATTCCCCAGCGGTGCCCGAACCCCGATCTGATCCCCAGCCTTTAGGGTGTGCAACTGGGTCGTTAGTTCACCAGCTCGCATAACACTAAACTGCAAATAGTCCATGCGGGTAGGAGGAGAATTAATGACAAATGTGGCCTCACCGATACCAAAGGACGAAAGCTGCCCCACCTGCCCCGGTTCAAAGCGAAAATTTTGCATGGCATCAGGGTTATTTATTTTCACCCTAAACGTTATAATATTATGTGTCTCCTCAATGACTTGATCGATTGTTGCCATTTCCGGTAAATAACAATTTTTTGCATCCATCTCCTTACTCCTCACAGACCACAGGTGCATGGTTCACAGCTTGTAACACAATTTCACGAATATCCATTCCCACCGGACAACTCTTAATACATCTCCCACAGCCACAGCAGGAGATATGTCCGTTATGAACCTGAGGATAATAACTGAACTTATGCCCCACCCGGTTTCTCATGCGATGCGCCTTGGTTGGTCTTGGATTATGCCCACTGGCCTCCATGGTAAACTGGGCAGACATACAATTATCCCAGGACCTGAGCCGGCTCCCTTTCAATCCTACCTTCTCATCGCTAATGGTAAAACAGTAACAACTTGGGCAAAGATAGGCACAGGCACCACAACTCAAACATTTAGCACTGACACGCTCCCAAAACCCAAGGTCATCAAATATCTCCATTAGCTTTCCAGGTACCGTTGCCATATCAGGCACCTCTCCAAGCATCGCCAATGCTCTTTTTTGTAATTCCTGCGCCTCTCCTATCCATTTCGTCCCATCCGTAAGCAAGGAAGAATCCAGAAGCTTTTCTCCTTTTGTAGACACCGCTTCCAAAAGAAAACCACCTTCAACCACTGTGGCCAACACATCAGAACCAGTATGATCCGCTGGCCCACATCCGACCCAGTGACAAAAGCATGTTGATACCGGTTTTTCACAGGCAAGGGTAATAAGGATCGTCTTTTCCCGGCGTGATTGATAGTAGATGTCCTTTATTTTTCCAGAAAGATAGACCCTGTCAAACATGGTAAATCCCCGCGCGTCACAGGGACGTCCGCCAAATACAACCACTGATTCTTCGGGGAGTATTTCCCTGTTTTCCATGAGCATTTTCCCCAAATCATCCGGATCTTTTCGGTATGTAAAATCGAATAAAGTTTCACTCCGGGGAAAAAGGGTCTCTTTGGGTGATAAAGTTGCCTGGCCATCTATTGCCATATCCTTATTGGGATCAAATGGAACAAAAAGCAGGACATCTCCCTGCCAGCGAGGGGCAAACACCGTATTTGTTTGCGAAAGCTCAGCAAGCCAAGGCTTTAAATTGTTATCTTGTAAATATTTAGCGCGCTCCATCACCACTTCTTCTCCTCAATATTTTCTTCTTCCATTGCAAAAGAGAGTAAAGGCGAGACAGCTTTTTCATCAATTCCTGCCTCATACCCAAAAATATCGAACACTTCCTTATTCATTTTCTGTTTAAAAAGGAGGATCGGAATATCAACCGGACAAGCACGCTGGCATTCTCCGCACTCGGTACATCGACCTGCCATATGATAGGCATGCATCACCTGGAACATCAACTTGTCACGCACGTGGTCTTCCTGGGACAGCCAATGGGGATCACGACTCTCTGCCGCACAATGATCACGGCAGACGCAGAGAGGACAAGCGCTGCGACAAGCATAACAACGTATGCAACGATCCATCTCCTGGATCCAAAAGCCAAACCGCTCGGAAACAGAAAGTGCAGCAAAAGATTCGAAAATATCGTTTACAACCGGCGGAGAAACCGATATTTCACTTTGCTCACCAAAAAAATAGTCACTTATCAGCGCATCCGGATACCTGCAATCTTTGCATTTGTCCGCAAGCACCTCACTAAGCTGAAGATTATGGCTTTTCTCATCTGTCTCAATAACAAGTTCCTGATCTGTAATGTCGCAGGCAAGAATATGTGTTGTATTTCCAATGTGTTTACTAATCTTTGTGTAATCCACAACCCCACCGCAAGAAAACGCAAAAAGCGTAATCTCCTCTCGGTTAATCAGGCTTTCCTGCAACAACTCAATCACCGACCGACTGTCGCAACCTTTTACCACTATGCCCACCTTTTTTCCGCGCAGGCCGGGAAGATACGTTGCCAGGTTATGAACGGACAGTGGCCCCACCTGCAATGACTCAACATCTTCTTTACCATACATAAAAAGCGGACTCCCATGGAGTGGATCAAAACCGCTCGTCCAGCCAAGGACCACCTCCAAATCAGGCAGAACTTTGATAATACTCTCCTTTATTTCTTCTTGGAAATTCAAAGACTTTTTTTTGTGCGACATAATCTTACAACTGCGCCTCCATTTCTTTGAGGGTATCCACAGCCTTTGGCCCCAAAATCTTTGGTGCTTGCCCAAGCTCGTGGATCTGCTTGGTAAAAGAGGATACCACCTGCTGCCAACGCTGCCCCTCTGAAGCCGAGACCCAGGTATAGGCAAATCGTTGTTCTTCATACCCAAGAATGGGAAGAAAACGTTTCAGGATCTCAAGTCTTCTGCGAGCATAAAAGTTCCCTTCTGCATAGTGACAATCCCTTGGGTGACATCCTGAGACCAAAACGCCATCGGCGCCATTGAGTAAGGCCTTGACAACAAACATGGGATCAATCCGACCGGAACAGGGAACCCGGATAATTCGCAAATCCGTTGGCTGCGTAAAGCGGCCTACACCTGCTGTATCGGCACCACCATAGGAGCACCAGTTGCAGAGAAAACCAACAATCCGTAATTCCTTTCCATCTAAAACTGGCATAGCGCATTCACCTCCGAGAGGATTTGGTTATCTGTAAAATGTTGGAGCTGAATGGCACCTTGCGGGCAGGTTGATGTGCAGATTCCGCATCCCTGGCATATGGTTTCAATAACTTCCGCTTTGGCCATTCCCCGAAAATCAACTTCTTTAATGGCGCCAAAAGGACAGGTTTGCGTGCATTTACCACACCCAATGCAACGTTTTATATCAACCACAGAGACCTGTGGATCACTTTCAAGCTGATCCTTTGCAAACAGACCCAAAACCTTGGCCGCGGCAGCGCTCCCCTGTGCCACCGAAGAGGGAATATCTTTTGGCCCCTGACAGGCACCGGCAAGATAGACACCAGCGGTATTGGTCTCAACGGGCTTAAGTTTTGGATGCCCTTCCATATAAAAACCATAGGAATCGTAGGAAATCCGTAGTTTTTCGGCAAGTTCACCTGCACCCACAGCAGCTTCAGCACCCACGGCCAGCACCACGAGATCCGCATCCACTTCCACCTGTGCCCCCATCAGCGTATCGGCACCTTTTACCAGTAATCTCTCACCCTGTGGGTAGATCATGGAGACCCTGCCTCGAATATATTTGGTGTCATATTCTTCCATGGCCCGCCTGGTAAACTCATCATAGAGTTTGCCAACAGACCGAATATCCATATAAAAGACATAGCTTTGCGACTGGGGCAAATGATCTTTGGTAAGAATTGCCTGTTTTGCGGTATACATGCAGCAAAAGCCACTGCAATATGGACGCCCTACAGACTTATCACGGGAACCGACACACTGGATAAAAACTACATTTTTGGGTTCTTTACCATCCGATGGTCGCTTAATATGCCCGCCCGTTGGCCCTGAGGCAGACAACATCCGTTCATACTGCAAAGAAGTAATCACATCAGGATAGCGACCGGCTCCATACTCTCCATAAATACTCCAGTCAAAAAGATCAAAGCCGGTGGCCGTTACAATGGCGCCCACCTTTTCGCTCACCACTTCATCTTTCATCCCATAATCAATACAAGCGGTGGGGCATACCTTGGCGCAGATGCCACACTTCCCCTTTTTTATCTGAAAACAAAAATCGGGGTCAATCTTCGCCTTTTTGGGTATGGCCTGGGGAAAGGGTATGTTTATGGCCGTTGTGGTGCCAATCTCCTCATTGAAACTATCCCTTGCCTTTCTACTGGGACATTTTTCCATACATATTCCGCAACCTGTACAACGACTCCAGTCCACATATGTTGCTTTCTTTTTGATCTTAATATCAAAATTCCCCACATATCCGTTTACTTCTTCAATTTCTGAATAGGCATAGAGTGTAATATTAGGATGTTGGGCCACATCAACCATCTGCGGTCCCAGGATGCAACTGGAGCAATCCACCGTGGGAAAAGTTTTATCCAGTTTGGCCATCTTCCCACCAATGGAAGCAGTCTTTTCCACCAATACAACTTCAAGGCCGCCATCGGCGCAGTCCAGAGCCGCCTGGATTCCGGCAACACCACCACCAATGACCAACACCCTTTTATTAATGGAAAACTTTTTTGAGTAGAGGGGGCGATTACGCAATAGCTTCTCTGTTGCCATCCGTACCAAATCAATGGACTTATTGGTATTGGCCACCGTATCCTTACCTATCCAGGAAACATGTTCCCGGATATTGGCCATCTCAAAAAGATAGGGATTGAGTCCTGCCCGTTCGACGGTTCTTCTAAAGGTCTGCTCATGCATTCGGGGGGTACAGGAAGCGACAACAACACCTCTTAAATTATGGTCTTTTATGGCATCAACGATCTCATCCTGCCCCGGTTCGGAACAGGTGTACATGGTATCGGTGGCAAAAACCACACCCGGAAATGTTCTTGCCGCCTCTGCCACGGCGGCGGTATCCACTGTGGCCGCAATATTACTGCCACAATGACAGATAAACACTCCTATCTTCATGCCGCCTTCTCCTTATAATGTATCCCCATTGCATCAAGCAGTGGACGAGGGCTTACGCAGAGTTTCTTTATGCCCAATTGTTTTTCTGAAATACCCAATGCCAGACCCAGGAGTTGGGTGAAATAGAAAATGGGAAGGGCATGTGTGGAGCCATTTGCCTTATTGATCTGCTTTTGCCGCATATCAAGATTCATCTGGCACAGGGGACAGGCAGTCACCATGGCCTTTGCTCCAATCTCATTTGCCTTATCAAGCAGCTTACCGGATAATCGCATAACCACATCGCGACGGGGAATACCAAAAGAAGCGCCACAACACTCAACCTTTAGGGGAAAGGGAACGACGGTTGCCCCAAGGGCCTCCATAATATTATCCATTGCCATGGGATGTTCATGATCATCAAATTGCATCAACCCGGCCGGTCTGTTAAGAATGCAACCGTAATAGGCGCAAACCACCAGACCACTTAGAGGCTTCACCACCCTTTCCCGTATCTTTTCAATCCCATATTCCTCGGCGATTATCTGCAGCAAGGACTTTGTTTCCACCTTTGTATTGGCTGGCTTATCAAGAAGAGTATTCACCTTATCCCTGAAACTCACCTCTTCCATTCGTTGTTTTGCCGTCTTCAAATTGGCAACGCAAGATGGACATGTGCTGACACAGGAGTCCATTCCCATGGAAGCCACTTGATCAAGATTTCTTGCTGACAAGGCCGAAGACAAACTGTGATCCACGGTGTGAGCAGGTGTGGAACCACAACAGCTCCAGTCGACAACTTCCACCAAATCAATACCCAACGCCATACAAACTGCCCGGCTTGACATATCATACTCCTTTGATGTCCCTGTACTGGAGCAGCCTGGATAATAGGCGTATCGCAGAGCCTTTTTCATTGACGCGACTCCTGTTGAAAACGATTAAAAATTTTGGCCACTTCCTTCCTCCCTTTCATTTTTGCCGGTTTAAAATGCACCTTTCCTTTGGGAAGAACTTTATGGCCCAGGCTTATATCTGTCCAAAATCGCCCCGTTTTATATATGTATCTGGTGAGCAATCCCATCTCAAAAAGCCTGCCGTTATTTTTCACCGACCCCAAAAATGAATCGCAGAATGTCCGTACCGTATGCACTCCGCCATATCCCTGACGTCTGGCCATATGACGCAGCACGTCCATAATTCGTGCCACATCTATACTGTTCGGACATCTTGCGGTACATGATTCACAGGTGGCACACAGCCACAACGATTTTGACTGTAAAACCTTTTCTTTTTGCCCTGCCTGGGTCAGACGCATAAGTTGACTTACCGCAAGGTCATAATCGGCGGCATAGGGGCATCCCGCGGTACACTTTCCGCATTGATAACAAAGATTAATCTGCTGGCCGCTCTCTTCTTCAACCTCACGGACAAAATCCGCATCATAGGACGTATTAATATTGATCACTTTCATTTCGATTCAAATCACCTTATGCTATGGTTCAGCATCGCATAGAAAAGGGCGTAGGTGAGATTCACACCCACGCCCAGGACCAGTCATCGCTATTTTCTACATTGCCGCCTTATAGATAGCCGCAACATCCATATCCTTTGGAACCCTTGGATTGGTCAGTCCACAGGCGTCCTTTTGCGCATTGCCTGTCATCACATCGATATCCGCTTCTTTCACCTCTTTGCCATAGCGTTTACCAAGTTCAACGAGCCCTGACGGAATACCAATGTCGGTTGAAAGTTTCTTAATGGCTTCCAAGGCCTTTTCAGCGGCATCCCGTGGAGACAGCCCCTCAACATTCTCTCCCATAAGCTTGGCAATTTTTACAAACCGATCCACCTTGGCGATCAAATTAAATTTTTCAACATGGGGAAGGAGGATGGCATTACATTCGCCATGGGGTAAATCATAAAAACCACCCAGTTGATGGGCCATGGCGTGCACATGACCAAGACTTGCATTGTTAAATGCCATTCCGGCAAGATACTGGGCAAAACACATTCCTTCACGGGCCTCAATATCGTTCCCATTGGCCACCGCGGGACGAAGATGTTTAGCCACCAGTTCAATGGCCTTTTCTGCAGATGAATCTGTCATCGGCGTGGCGATGGTTGAAACGTAAGCCTCTACGGCGTGGGTCAAGGCGTCCATTCCAGTTGCTGCCGTCAGTGCCGGAGGCATGCCCATCATCAAAAGCGGATCATCAAGGGCAATGCCTGGGGTTACCCGCCAATCCACAATGGCCATTTTCACTTTGCGACTGGTATCAGTAATAATACAGAAACGGGTCATTTCAGAAGCCGTGCCGGCAGTGGTATTCACCGCGACATAGGGAGGCATTGGACTACTTGACTTGTCCACTCCTTCATAGTCATGAATTTTGCCTCCATTGGCAATAACCAGGCCAACACCTTTACCGCAATCATGGGAACTTCCCCCGCCCAAGGTGATAAGACTGTCACAGTTATTATCCTGATAGATCTTTACCCCATCATGCACGTTTTGATCGGTGGGGTTGGGAATGGTATCGTCATAGACGACGTATGCCATATCATTCGCATCTAAAAGTTCAGTTATCTGCTTAGTAATACCTGCTCCAGTAATACCTTTGTCCGTAACCACCAATGGTTTACTCCCACCCAGTGCTTTGATTTTTGCTGGAATTTCCTTATGAGCTCCAATCCCTATCAGGGTTACACTTGGGATAAAATATCCATACACTTGTTCTTGAACCGCCATGACACACCTTCCTCTTTATAAATTGTTGAAATACATTTGACGGATTCACTTGCAGTAACAACACGTGACTGCTGTTGTAAAACACGCACCGTAAAACCATCGCTTCTTGCGCCATACACTCTACATCCAAACATCGTCTCCACCTCTGCAGCAACAAGCATGCCAACATAAAATTAACAATATATTCAAGATATTATCACTATTGTCACCCATTCTTGGGGATATTCTGCCCTCTTCTTCACACTGCCGGCACATACAAATGCGGACAAACAACGGAGGTAATAGGGTGAAAAGCACGCAAAAGAGGGCGGTTACAAGGATGGGGACGAAATGAAACAACAAGAGTATGCAAATGAGTCACTTTGACCCTTGAACAGTTGCACCGAATAGTGGCAGTTCCCATTTTCTGGGCACACCCGAAAAGCATCGTTGACCTGCCCTGAATAATCGGATAGATGTCTGTGCGTATTTGCTATCTGTTTAAATCTGGATTTTCTTGGGAGAATCTACGTAGAGCAGGAGAAATTCCGGTAATTAAACTCACCCCATCGACAGGAGAAGTTCCATGAAGCGATTTATACTGGCCGTTATTTTGACAATCGCCCTGGTTACAACGCAGAATGCATTAGGGCAGACCTACACGATTTCCGTCAATCAGTTTGTTGAGCACCCGGCTCTGGATGCGGTCCTGAAGGGTTTGCAAGATTATTTACAGGACAACAAGGTTGACGTGAAATTCAACCTCCACAATGCCCAGGCCAATATGGGAACTGCCACCCAAATCGCCAAGCAGATGATCGGTGAACAACCGGACCTGCTGCTTGCCATCGCGACCCCTTCAGCCCAGGCCGTTGCCCAGGCAAACAGCAAAGCACCAGACGATATGAAACGACCGTTCCTCTTCACCGCCGTAACCGATCCGGTCGCCGCCGGGCTGGTAAAGGACATCAATACACCCGGTGGTTTGACCACGGGAGTTTCCGACCTTCTGCCCCTGGCTGAACATATCAAGATGCTTAGCACCTACAGACCGGGTATTAAAAAACTTGGACTATTGTACAATGCAGGAGAAGCCAATTCAAAGGCCAACCTTGCCGGTATCAAAGAGATTGGTAAAAAAATGGGTTTTGAGGTCGTGGAGGCAACCGCCTCAAAGACAGCCGATGTCTTCCAGGCCGCAAAAAGTCTGGTCGGGCGGGTCGATGTGGTGTTTGTCCCAACCGATAACACCATCGTCTCTGCCCTGGAATCGGTAATCAAGATTGGTGTTCAGAATAAGCTGCCGATATTCTGTGCCGATGTCGATTCTGTGAAACGGGGAGCCATCGCTGCAATGGGTTTTGATTACTATAAACACGGTTACCAGACCGGAGCCATGGTGCAGCGGATACTAAACGGTGAAGATCCGGCCGGAATAGCCGTGGAATTCCAAAAAGACCTGCAGCTTCATATCAACCGAATCTACTCCGAAAAGATGGGGCTAACTCCGCCCCAGGAGCTTGTGGACAAGGCAACGAAGATTTACGAGTAACGGGCGGACCCGGATATGACACTGTATGCAGCGCTTGGTGCCGTAGAGCAGGGATTTGTCTACGGCATTATGGTAATCGGGGTGTACCTGACGTTTCGGATTCTCGATTTTCCTGATCTTACCGTTGACGGCAGCCTGCCGCTCGGCGCAGCCATCTCGGCAGTTGCCATCACCCATGGGGTGAACCCGTATCTTTCCCTCCTTTTTGCCCTGGCAGGTGGATTCTGTGCCGGAATGGTCACCGCCATCTTGAATACGAAGTTCAAGATCCTGCATTTACTGGCTTCCATCCTGACCATGATCGCGCTTTACTCCATCAATATACGCATTATGGATGGACCTAATATCGCCCTGCTTGGTGCGGATACGGTGTTTGACTCCCTTATCAATATGGGGGTGCCGTCCCAGTATGCCGGTATTCTTCTTTTTGGCCTGTTCGCTATTCTGGTAGTGATTGGTATCATCTGGTTTCTTTCCACTGAACTTGGCCAGGCACTCCTTGCCACCGGTGATAACCCACAAATGATAACCAGCCTTGGCGTCAATACCCATTTTATCATTATCCTTGGTGTCGGCATGTCCAACGGGCTTGTCGCCCTCAGCGGCGCTCTTGTTGCCCAGAACCAGGGGGCGGCTGATGTGGGCATGGGTATCGGTACCATTGTGGCCGGCCTGGCCTCTGTCATCATCGGAGAAACAGTCTTTGGCTCTAAAACCATTGCCAGGGCCTTTACGGCAGCGGTACTCGGTTCAGTTTTGTACCGTCTGGCCATTGCCTTGGCACTTGGCCTTAAGTTCGGTAACTTTAGCTTTAATCCCAGCGATCTCAATCTGATTACCGCGATCCTGGTGATCAGTGCATTAATTGCGCCTAATCTCAAAAAGAGGCTGGTGCAGAAATGATTCGTCTGAAACATATCAATAAACATTTCCACAAAGGCAGTGTTAATGAGGTTTTTGCCCTAAACGATATCAGCCTGCAGATCAGAGAAGGGGATTTTATCACGGTTATCGGTTCCAACGGTGCAGGCAAATCGACCCTGTTAAACTGTATCGCCGGTTCCTTCTTCCCGGACAATGGTTCCATTGTTATTAATAACTGTGATGTGACAAACTGGCCCGAATATAAACGTGCGAAGTTTATCAGCCGGGTGTTCCAGGATCCGCTCCTTGGCACCTGCCCATCCGCCACCATAAAGCAGAACATGGCTCTGGCCATACGACGCGGCATGAAGCGGGGCCTGGCTGCAGGTGTCAAGAACGGGGATCTTGCCCTTTTTCGTGAGCAGCTTAGCCATCTGGGCCTGGGGCTTGAAGAGAGACTTAACGATATCGTCGGCCTGTTGTCCGGCGGGCAGCGTCAGGCATTGACCATGCTGATGGCCACCACCCTTCGTCCTGAAGTCCTGCTACTTGATGAACATATTGCAGCCCTCGATCCAAAAACGGCCACCCAGATCCTCAACCTGACCAGGGATATCGTACGTGAACAGCACCTGACCACGCTGATGATCACCCACAATATGAAACACGCCATTGCCTTTGGGAACCGTCTGATCATGCTGCATCAGGGCAGGATTATTCTTGACCTGCAAGGTGATGAAAAAGCAAAGCTTACCGTGGAGGATTTACTGGCCCAGTTCTATAAATCACAGGGTGAGGAGCTGGCCAACGACTCCCTCCTGTTAAGTTGATTGTATACAATAAAAGGTGTATAGCATGTCTGACTCAACAGGAAAAAAAGTTACCATGGGGCTTGATGAGGCCCTTTCTCTAACTGTCAGCACTATTACTACACTTGCTGCTGAACAAGTTGATCTCATTGAGGCAGCCGGGCGGATTGCCGCAGATGCTCTTTATGCCCTTGTCGATTCTCCGTCAATCGATGCTTCGATGAAAGATGGGTTTGGGGTTGTTTCAACTGATATCAGCAGGGCAACTCCTGAAAAACCGGTTGCACTGCAGTTGACAGAGAGTGTGGCAGCAGGTGATGCCCGTTCGGTGGAAGTTGCATCCGGATCTACAGTACGTCTTCTGACCGGCGCAAAGATCCCGCAGGGCTGCGACGCCGTTGTCGCTGAAGAGTTTACCACTGTCACCGGCGGCATGGTCAATGTCCGGATAGATGCTAAGCCGGGCAGAAATGTCCTGCCACGGGGAAGCGACGTCCGTATGGGGGACATCGTTGTACAAAAAGGTACGACAATCGGGCCTGGCACCCTCGGACTTCTTGCCGCAGCAGGTCACAGCCGCATTGAAGTCGTCCGCAGACCTGAGGTTGCCATCCTGGCAACAGGAGACGAGATCGTGGCCCCCGGCATGCCCCTTCCTGAAGGAAAGTTATACGCCTCAAATATTATCACCCTGTCGGCATGGTGCAGACAATATGGTTTTATACCGCACCTGCTGATTGTACCGGATGATCCTACCACCATTGAAGATGGTCTTAGTCACAGTTTTGCCTCCTGCGATGCGGTCATCACCAGTGGCGGTGCCTGGACCGGGGACCGGGATCTGGTGGCTAAGATCCTTGATCGACTCGGCTGGCAGAAGCTGTTTCATCGTATTCGTATCGGGCCTGGGAAAGCAGTGGGGTGCGGCCTGGTTGACAATAAACCCGTTTTTGTCCTGCCTGGCGGGCCGCCATCCAATCTTATGGGATTTTTACAGATTGCACTGCCCGGGCTGCTCAAATGTGCAGGCAGCTCTGAGCTGGGGCTGCCGGAAATTCGAGTAAAGCTCAACGGTGAACTAAATGGGCGTCATATAGATTGGATACAGTTTGTTTTCGGCACACTCGACGGCCCCTCAAACTTGGATTTCCCGCAATTTTCCCCAATATATCATGGCAGCCGCTTACGCTCCATGGCCGAGGCTCAGGCAATAGTGAAAATCCCTGAGGGGCAGACCAACATCCCGGACGGTGCAATTATTACAGCTCAGATGCTGATCTGACAAAAGCACCCCAACCATCCACTCTTTAAGGTACATTCTTTAAGCGAAGGCTCGCCCTCAGTCCAGCATCTTCAAACTGCATATTCAGGCTACTCCAATCAATATTACGCAGCAGCCCCATTCTCTCCCCATCTTCTCTGTACCCAGGTTGTTTTTGCCCGGCCACAGCACCATACAAAGGGCTTGCTATATGCTGTCCATTCCATTGCCATGCTCCCTTTCCGGGATGCACTGGTTTAAAACCAAACAACTCAAAATGTTTTTGTTCCACATCATTGGTTTTTGCATAACCGCTGGCAAGAAGTGGATACAAGTAAGCCATATTCTTCAGCGCAGCACTCCTCATGGTATCACTGGCAACAGTAAACAAAGCAGGTAACTGTTTTTTGCACGCCGTTGGAAAGACCTGGAGAAAAGCACTTTGTAACGGAACCTTTTTCACACCCGTAATCGTTTCCCTCTTTTCCCAGGGTATATTTCGTACGAGGAGGTAGTCGCCCTGAACTTCCATTTCATAGCGAAGTGTGATTACACCGAATATATCCACGTTCATCAGCCATCTGTTCTCTCCTGTTATCTGGCAGATATCCGTTGTAAAACGTCTTTCCCTTTGCTCCTTTCCTGCTTTCGATATATTCCGTAGCGCAGCCAATGTATCTTGGGGATTTGACGTCTCAATAAACATGGTGCATGGCCTCGTTAAAACCGACAAAGCCATTGGCAGATACAAAGTCAAGCCACCTCTCCCTCCTGAGAAAAAATTGCCGTTAAAAGCCCCTAAAATATCTCCACTACCTGTGGCTATCACCGGATTTGAATCGTAGACGGCAAGATGGACCTCGGAACCAAGGGTATCCAAGAGAGTGGGAGGAACAAAGCGCTTAAGCTTCTTCGCTAATTGTATCAAACTCCTTTCCTGCAAATGCAGAGAAAGCATCATTGTCGGGATAATGGACAGTTGGGGGACAGTAAGCTCGGAACCTTGCCCAGCGTGGAGCAGTGTCTGACGCAGACTATTGTAAATCGTATTATCGACAAGGGGCAGGATAAAAGTAGTCATCTCCAACCCTCCATCTTCTGTATCATTTACCCTGATGGCGATGGGATCAAAATAGCGTCTCCAATAGCGATTGTAATTATCCACGTATCTTTTGTAGGATTGTTGCTCACTTTTGCTGATCATCGAAACAGGATTTTGCCCAAGACTTCGCATAAAAGCTACTGTCCCATACTGAGCAGAATGCACTCTATAATTTGAATCAATGGTATAACCCTGGTCTATAAAGTGTTTTGGCACATACCCCATATTGGCCAGCTTATTAAGAGAGAGTTGATCGCCAAAACCATCCATTTTGGCCAATAAAGCCCTGGACGAAAGCCATTCCATCTCTTGACGAGCTGTAAGCCGACGAAGTTGGGCAATTTTAGTTTCTGGTCCAACCAGCTGTCTGATAAAAGGATCGGAAAGATACGCAAAAAAACGACTCTTCTTCTCAGGGGCAAGTTTTGTCAGCATATACCGAAACTCATCACTCTGCCCCAAACTCCCTTTCCCTCTTGCTCTGTGTAAGGCAATAACCTTCTCCACCTCTTCCCGAGAGCTGCTACAAAGCAGAAGATTATCAAAAAGAGCCCAAAAAACCGTATCACCATCTGCCAATGCATGTTCCCTGACAAGTCCCTGACCAAGACCTGTCACCCCAACTGATGGCAACAGTAATTGAACAGGTTTGGGATGGGCAAGACGAGCAACGACTGTTATTTCCGTACCATCAATAAAAAACAGATCCGGAAACAGCAGTGCCATCTCCTCAACCTCGCCAGACCCAAGAAACATGCGCAGCCATCTCTTGTCCAATCCCAAACGGGCAAGGTATTTTGTGGCCAAGTCATAGTGAATAGCATTGGACTGCACCATCCCAAAAGACTGGGATAGAAAATCTACTCCCTTATCAAGAAAGGAAAGCAATGTTTGAGGCTTGCCAACATGGACAAAAAAATGATCGTGGGGAGCAACGTTTGCTAATGGCAAATCCGGGCCACTCCCTCCACTTTCCTGTAACATTTTCGCAAACGGGTGTGACTCCACCTCAACACCTTGTACCGTGTCGATGGGAATTGTGTTTTCTGCACCCTTTTGAGAAGCGCTTTCGATGGATTGCATTTGTAAGGTCTCTGCCACCGCAGCCCTGCCGCCAAGAACTTTATATACTGTCAACTCCCTTGTCTGCCTGTTTCGGCCACGTTCTCTGGCGACTAAACCTCTCCCCGCCTCTTTGTAAAAATCATACCATGCGCTTAACACCGGAGTAGTGATGTTTCTGGCATATGATAACCAATGTGAACATCTGGCATCAGCAAGTTCATTCTTAGCTTTCTTTTTATCTTGTTGGGCGTTAGAAAAATCCCATTGAATGGTTTTACGCTCACCCGTCGATACATTCTCCACAGTAAAGGAAAGTGGCCCGTCAAAACCTTTTTGACACACCATACTGACGACACATTGTTTTAATTCTGGTGCTTTTCTTTTTGGCTGATCTTTTGGAACAATGGGGGTTATTTTTAAGCCATATTGCGTAATCAGTTCAGGATCGATCTCTTCTCTCTCAACTGATCCGTCAGTATACAACACCCACTGTTTACCATCTTCAACATATGGGTGCATTTCGACCATCAGTTTATTTTTTCTACTCCGCACCATTCGCTGGTTTGCGTTTTTTTCGGAGCCAAAAGATACCTTGGGAATCAAAAAAGCAAAATCACCTGACACTTGTTCATTATATCGCTTTTGCCACCTCTTTTTATTTAATTCAATAGACAGGTTATCCTTCTTCTTATTCAAATCAAGATCGGCAAAAGAAGCCGGACCGACCGAACTATGATCTTTTGCATAACGCTGCAAAGGATAATACAACGACCGCAGCACCGAGGAACCAATATTTATTTTTTGTTCCCTCTCCATTTGCAAAGATAGTTTGCTTCTAAGAAAATTCAGATCCTCTTGTGGAATATTGCCATAGTCAACACGCAAATACATTTCTTGAACTTGGGATAACGCTTGACTCTCCTGCAATCGCCAAACGCCTTGAAAAGGTAACTGCACTACGCCGCTATAAACCGTTACCTGTGAATTTTCATTTTGATACGTATAGGATAAATCGACATTCGTCCCGGCAATGGCATTTTTGCACAAAAACACCAACAGTATGCATATACAACGCAAGATTCTATCCATAATTATCTATCCAACTTCTTTCTTGTGCGACACCACTATACACTTTGCCAATACAGCTCACTCAGTCATCAATACAATTTCATACTGCTTTTAGTGTCTGAACCGAAGCTGACCCGACCTACATTCCTAATACATTGAATATCCTTCTCAGGCCCATATATATGCAAAAAGAATACTCTGATTTTCATAAATATCAATAACGAAGATTATATCAGAAGTACCGATGGTTCCATCACGAAACAACAAGAATATCTTCAGAACTGATTGTTGGTTTTGAGGTGAGTTGGGCAAATTCCACTGCTACTCCTGCTCCATTGCCATCACTATCGTACAACAGAGCCCCTGAGGTGGTGTTATAAATGATATAATCATTTTCATCTCCTGCCAGACCTCCGGTAGTTGCACAAAAATATTCTTCTGCAAGCACCCCTTGTTCCACAAGGGATTCA